>CAWWAC010000047.1:0-1530 GCA_963934855.1 uncultured Flavobacteriaceae bacterium | reverse complement strand
TTTATGTTAATGGAGTTGAGCGTGTAAATAATACAGCATTAAATTCTCAAATAATATCTAAAATAGATTTGGGTCGCTACGGGCGAGGGTATGCTACTAGATATACAAATTTAGAAATGGATGAAGTTTCCTTATGGAATAGACCGTTAAGTATTGATGAAATTAGAAAATGGAGGCATTTAACAAAAACAACGACTATAGATCCAATATATACAGGTTTGGTAGCATATTATCAGTTTAATGAAACTAATGGAAATCTTTCTGTAAATAAAACCATAAACACAAATAATGCGGAGTATCGTGGCACTAGTGGATCAAATCATAATGCATCAAATGCACCTGTTTTTGAAGGGAAAAGTGAAAAAATAAATGTGACTTCAGCTGGTGTAAAAACTTTTGGGTTAACGGGATTGTCAATAGATTTTGCTAATGGCACATATCCAAATGGAGATGTTTGGGTATCTAAAGGAAATATCAACCCGGATACTTTACCAGACGGTTTACAGGATTTTAATGCTTATACCATTGTAAATAATTATGGGGTTAATCAAAATTTTACACCTATAGAAGGCATTACTTTTACTGATAATATTGAGTATTTTACAACGACTGCCAATTCTTATAAATTATATAAAAGGAATAGTAATGATTTTGGAAATAATTGGGGATCAGCATTAGACACCGGAGATGCAATATCTGGATCGGATGGCGTAACTACTCAAGTTTCATTTTCAACAGATTTAACAATTAATTCATTTTCTCAGTTTGTTCTTTCAAATACTGAATCAAATACCCTGTCTATAAATACTATAGAAGATAAAAATAAGCCAATAATATATCCAAATCCTATAACAAAAGGTGCTAATTTAAATATTAATATTCCTTTAGATTGGGGAAATTCGACATTAGTTGTTTATAATATTTTTGGACAAAAGATTAGTCAATCAACTTTAACTAGAGGCGAAAATATTTTAAAACTAAATACTTCTTCGGGTATCTATAATCTTGTTATTTTTAATTCAACACACAAGTTTACTAAAAAGTTGATTTTAGAATAATAAATTTGCAGACTAAACAAAAGCTAAAAGCAATTGCTAGTGCGCACCCAATTCTAAAATTTCTTACGGATTTTTAGAATTGGGTGTATACTTTTATTACTAACGGACTCAATGTAGGTTTTAGTCGGCATACCTTCATGTGTTCCTGCTGTGAACTCTGCAACAATAATTCCTCCTACAAATGAACATAATAGATAAAATCCTAACTTCTGTGTTTTAGGATTCCAATACAATGCGAGTAATGATAAATTCTATTGAATTATAGGTGTTTATAAACTCCCTGTGAGATATATAGTTGTTCGATGTTTCAAATGAGTTATCTAGATAAACATAGAGAGTTCCTTTTTATTTCTGAATTTTCACGGTTTAAATTTTTAAAAAACTCTAGATTTTGGTTTGAAGTTAGGTCTATATGGTTCACTTAAAGCTTCACAGAAATGTGAGGCTTTTTTGTTTTCTATAGGTTTTATAA
>CAWWAC010000046.1:0-1540 GCA_963934855.1 uncultured Flavobacteriaceae bacterium | reverse complement strand
CTGTCATCCCGACTAATAAAAAGGAGCCCATTTGGGCTCCTTTTTTATTGCTAAGAGCTATTCGTGTCTATTTAGCTTTCTATACTCAGTTCTATTTCCTTAATTCTTTTCTTTAATATGATTTGGGTTTAAGTCTGTGGGATTTTACAATCAAATAATACTTATTCTCACTTTCTTTTTTTTGAGTTTGCTGTTGTTTGTTTTATTAATGAGCATTTCAGCAATATCAGCGTGTACGCCCACATAGCTACAATTTTGCTTAAGCTCAATAACACCCAACTGTTCTTTTTTAATCCCACCTTGCTTAAAGAATAAACCAGCTACATCTCCTTTAGATATTTTATCTATTCTACCTCCGCTTATATACAAGGTTTGCCATTTAACGGGATTAGCCAATGTAATTTTTTCTAGTGTTTCTATATTTTCTATTTTTGCTTCAGTTTCTAGAATAAAATCTGGAAGCGGCTCTTCTTCCCATTTAATAATATACGCAATACCATTGCGGTTCATACGAGCAGTTCTTCCATTTCTGTGAGTAAACTCTTTATTGTGAAGCGGGAGGTGGTAATGGATAATAAATTTTATTTCTGGAATGTCCAAACCACGAGCAGCTAAATCAGTAGCTAAAAGGAGTTGGTTACTTCCATTCCTAAATTTAATTAGTGATCTTTCTCTGTCTATTTGTTCCATGCCTCCGTGAAAACACTCATGATTAATATCATTTTTAGTTAGAAAATCACTAACCCTTTCTAATGCATCTTTAAAATTGCAGAAAATAATTCCAGGTTGGCCCCTCATAGCGGTAAGTGCTTTTTCTAAAGTTTTTAGCTTGTCCTTCTCTGGAGAGATAATTATTTTCACAGTGAGTTTAGAGCTGCCTTTCTCAGTATAGTCTATAAAAACAGGTGTAATTAGACCAACAAATTTAGGTACTTTGGCATAGGAGGTTGCTGAGGTTAAAATTCTCTGCTGTACATTGGGGAGCGCTTCTATTATCTCTACCATTTCATTTTCAAAACCTATTTCTAATGATTTATCAAACTCATCTAACACTAAGGCTTTTATATGATCTAAAGAAAAGCCATCTCTTCTAAATCTGTCTGCTACACGTCCTGGAGTGCCAATAAGAACTGCAGGTCTGTGTTTTAAGTCTATTTTGTCTAGTGTGCCAGACCGGCCTCCATAGACTGCATTTACCTTAAAGCCAGATCCCATTTTTCTCATGACCTGTTCAATTTGTTGAGCCAATTCTCTAGACGGGACCAGTATGAGTATTTGAATTTCTGCGCAGTCTGCGCTTAGCGTTTCTATTAAGGGTAGCAAAAAAGCAAGGGTTTTTCCAGTTCCTGTAGGGGAAAGTAATACCACATCAGATTTCATTTGAATGGTTGCAACTGCTTCTAGTTGCATGGAATTTAAGGATTTAATTTTAAATTTATTTAGAATTGAGCCTCTCAGTATATGATTGGAAATTATCTCTTGATCGTTGTTTTTTTTTGACATTTAATAAATACCCTATTTATTTAATTATGGAATTGTA
>CAWWAC010000045.1:0-1799 GCA_963934855.1 uncultured Flavobacteriaceae bacterium | reverse complement strand
TTGGTTAGGAATTGAGGCGCATCCTAATTTAGTGAACTTTACAAAAGAAATTTATGCTGTTCCGCCATTTTCAAACAAATCAAACGGTATATGGGCAAATAGAAAAACATCATCCAACCCTGATGATGCTATGGGCATGCACTTGCTAGTTGTTAAGTATAACTTGAAGGATATGACTCTTGAGCAACACTATCAACTAGGAGTTGATGTGGCGCCAAATTTTACATCTGAAAAAATTGAGGGTTTTATCGGAAAATCCTTCATTGGAAATACTGACACTGGAGTATTTGGAGGAGTATACCATTTCAAAAGTAAGGAGGCAGTCGATAATTATTTGAACTCTGAATTTTGGGAAGGAATTGAGAACCATCCTAATCTAGTGAATTTTACAAAAGAAATTTATGGTATTGCTCCAATTTCAACAATTTCTAATGGAATTCCAATGCTTTAAATAGCTTATTTAAAAAAGTATTACCAACATAAATATAAAAAACCTACATCTTATGGTGTAGATTTTTTATATTCATTCAATCCGCCCCAAAACAGTTCTATTTTACTCCTTTCTGCTCCATCTTTAAACACCTAAATCAATTAATATTTAGTTTATTAGGTTTTTTTATATTCTAATCTAATTATTTTTTTAAGATTCTCCTTTTGTAACAATTGTTGCATTATATGCGTAAGAAGAGCACTACTTTTGTGTAAAATAAAATCACATGTTAAAAAAAGGAACCAAACTTTTTAGTATTCTAAAAATGAAATGCCCTAAATGCAATAAAGGACGTTTTTATGAAAGTCACCCTTACAATTTAAAAAAAATTGGAGAGGTTAAAAAAGAATGCAACAATTGTAATCTGAAATATGATATGGAACCCGGTTTTTTTCAAGGCTCTTATTATGTTTCTTATGGTTTAGGCGTAGCACTATTTGTTGCAATATTTGTACTTAAAATGCTAATTTTACCGGAATTGGCTTATCTATCTACGCTAATCTTAATGGTGGTTGTATTGCTTATTTTAGCACCTTTACTATTTGCACTTTCAAAAATTATATGGATTAATCTATTTATTCCTTTTGATAATACTTATTTTTAAAATCGCATACAGCAGAAGATTATTATACTGTTGTTCATAATAGAACAGCAATATCAAAAAATACCAGCATAGACAGCAACATTATTTTATAACTAATGTTGCTGTAAAAGTTGCAAACAAATTATAAATTTGACTTTATTCAAATATCAAATATGAAAATAGAACAAATATATACAGGATGCTTAGCACAAGGAGCTTATTATATAGAGAGTAATGGCGAAGTTGCTGTAATAGATCCTTTACGTGAAGTAAAACCATATTTAAAAAGAGCAAAATTAGACAATGCAAAAATTAAATATATTTTTGAAACACATTTTCATGCAGATTTTGTGAGTGGTCATGTAACTTTAGCAAAAGAAACTGGAGCTGATATTATATTTGGGCCAAATGCAACTACAAGTTTTAACGCTATTATAGCAGAAGATAATCAAATTTTTAAAGTAGGAAATATTACGATTACCGTATTGCACACACCAGGCCACACAATGGAAAGCTCTGTATATCTTTTAAAAGATGAAAACGGAAAAGATCATGCTATTTTTAGCGGAGATACTTTGTTTCTGGGAGATGTTGGTCGCCCAGATTTGGCTCAAAAACTGGGAAGCTTAACAGAAGAAGATTTAGCGGGTTTTTTATACAATAGTTTACGCACCAAAGTAATGCCTTTAGCAGATGATGTTATTGTATATCCTGCGCACGGCGCAG
>CAWWAC010000044.1:0-1841 GCA_963934855.1 uncultured Flavobacteriaceae bacterium | reverse complement strand
TAATTGCCTTAGAAATATCTAATTCTTTATAGTGGTTCACATTAAATAAATCAGCAGTAAGCTCCCAAACATTTCCTGCCATATCATATATACCTATGCTGTTTGCTGGGTATGACTTTACTGGAGCAATTAACTTAAAACCGTCTATAGATACGTTTTTAGTAGGAAAAACACCTTGCCAAGTATTTGCATTTGAGTTTAAAATGGTGGGGTTATCTCCCCAAGTAAAAATGGCCCTATTATTTGTTCCTTGCGCTGCAGCTTCCCATTCTGCTTCCGTTGGCAAGCGTCTATTAGCCCATTTACAGTATGCTAAAGCATCTTCTAAAGCAATATGAACAACAGGAAAATTATCTTTATCTTTAATTGTAGAATCTGGTCCTTCTGGATGTTTCCAGTTCGCGCCAATTTTCCATATCCACCATTGAAAATAATTATTCATATTTACAACCGCATTTATATTTTTATTAAAAATTAAACTTCCAGGTTGTAAAATAGAATCATGCGGTTTTAGTGTGTTTTTAGGAAGCTGCTTTTTCATCTCTTCCCAATCGATTGGTCTTTCTGCAATTGTAATATACTTCGTAGCATCTACAAACTGCTTAAATTGTTTATTCGTTACTTCTGTAGCGTCTATAAAAAAACCATCAACCCTAACTTCATGAGCAGGTTTTTCCCTTGGCATTGCAAAATTATCTGACTGTTTGGCTCCTTGTAAAAAGGTATTACCGTTTACCCAAACCATACCATCGGGAATATTAAATTCTTTTTGGTTCTTAATTTCAGTACTTTTATTCACTTCTTTTTTACAAGCAACGATTGCTATTAAAATTATAAAAAATATCTTTTAGCCTAAACTCATTTAGCCACCAAATATATTATACAAAATAGCCGATTGGATGTAAAACATATCTTCTATATGTGTAATAGATTAAAAACATACCCCCATAAATAGGGGGTTAAATATTTCACCATTTATAGGGATTGACACGTATCATTTATATTCTCATCTTTGAGTTATAGAAATTGTTATGAAACTTAAAAGCATCTATCTTAATCGGTAGGTGTTTTTTTGTGGGTAAAATCATAAATTCCCTCAACTAATAGAAGATTTCTAAATACCAATATAGAAGTGACGTATTTCATTATACTAAAATATATTATGAAGATAATTCAAATATTAAACCTCAAATATTTGTAAATTTGGATATGAAGAACTTAAAATTTATACTATTATTTATTCCTTTTTTAGCAAGTTCACAGGCTAGAGAAATTTCAAACATATCTCCCCTAGGAAAACTAACTGCGGCCCTAGATATGGGTATGGATTCAAAATATTATATAAGATATTTAGACACCAAAATGAAAATGATGGAGTATACTAGATTTCTAAAAATTGGTAACAAAAAAAAATCTTTTAGAGGTTATACAATACAAAATTAAAGACAAGAAAATATTCTTAAATAAGAATACAATAATTTTAAATTCTTCTGGAAAAAAGAGAATCTTTATTACGATTATTGATGAAAATAATATTACTTCTGGAATAAAATGGTTGTCTATTAAGCAAATTAATGTCTTAATTCCAGCAGCTGAATTATAGAAATTAAAATTAATTGAGAATATTACAAATTGAGTAGTCTAGTTAGTAAAACAAGCTATAGAGATTCTCAAGATTAGCTACGCTGATCCTACAAAGCTCCGCTTTGAAAATAGCACAAACAAAAAAACACTCAAGCAAGCTATTCACTAGAAAGTAAGCTTTATAAACTCATAGGATTAGCTACGCTGATCCTACAAAGCTCCGCTTTGAAAATAGCACAAACAAAAAAACACTCAAG
>CAWWAC010000043.1:0-1865 GCA_963934855.1 uncultured Flavobacteriaceae bacterium | reverse complement strand
GCATTAATAGCAAAACAAAAATTCCCAAAAGGAACGTTACTTTATTTTTTAATTATATCTCAATTACAAGATTTGTTGTGGTTTACCTTTCACTATTTAGGTCTTGAACCAACCAATCCAAGTGATGCCTTTGATGCCACTTTAAGTAATATGGTAGTAGATATGTTATACAGCCATGATTTGTTACCGCAATTATTTTGGTTAGCAATTGTTTTCTTACTTGGAAAACTACTATTTAAAAGTACTAAAATAGGCTTATTAAGTGTGGCCTTAGTATCAATCCATTTTATTTTAGATTTCTTTTCAGGGCATATGCACCACGTTTTTGGAGCAGATACAATGGAAGCAGGTCTTGGACTGTATGCATCAAAACCTTATTTAGCTATTTTTATAGAAGCCTTATTTAGTATGGGTGCTTTATGGTATTTCTTTAAAGAAGAAGCAAAAAAGGGAATTCTTAGAACTACAAAAAATAGAATTGCAATCCTTTCTGTTTTCGCTTATGGAGTCATTTTTATGCTATTAATTGCCACAAAATCTTTTAGAGAGTTATTCGGTATTCCAGAATTTGACTTAGGATTTAACACCATTATGCCTACACTCATTTTCACTTATGGAGCAATGCTTTATTCTTTGAATTATTTTGTACCGAAGTATACGCTGGGTAGTAAACAATAAAGCTATGCTTGAAGCTATCTTAGGCTTTTCAAAAGAATTGAAGATCCGCAACAAAGAATTATTTTATTTTGGTGCATTATGCTTGGTGCTATCTATCGTTTGCATCGTTTTATCTAAACTTACGACCACACAAATTCAAGGCGTAAACGCGTGGTTTAAGCCTTTCAAGTTTGCCGTATCAATAGGTTTATTCGCATGGACAATGGCTTGGTATTGTCATTATTTGTTGCATTTCAATACAAGCATATTTAATTGGACGGTCATTATCTTATTTGGATTAGAACTTGTATATATAATTTTTCAAGCATCTAACGGACAGTTGTCCCATTTCAATATAAGCACAGTAACATATTCCATGCTATATTCATTAATGGGTTTAGCTGCCACAATCATTACCCTATATACAGCCTATATTGGTTTACTATTTTTCGCACAGTCTTTCCCCAGTTTGCCTATATATTATCTTTGGGCAATTCGCTTAGGAATATTAATTTTTGTTGTTTTTTCATTTGAAGGTGCTTTAATGGGTTCGCGAATGAACCACAGCGTAGGGGCAATCAATGATAATTCTAATTGGTTTATTGTAGGTTGGAGTAAAACAGTTGGCGACCTGCGTGTTTCACATTTTATAGGAATGCACGCTTTGCAATTACTGCCATTGCTCTCTTTTTATATCTTTAAAAATACAAAATCAACTATCATTATTTCATTGCTTTACGCAGTTCTTGCAGTCACAACATTAGTCCAAGCATTAAATGGAAAACCCATTTTTTCACAAAACGAACAAAATAATAGGAATAAAACGGCATACAAACGAGTAGACGGCTGACTACCAGATTGTAGTCAGTGTGCCTCTCACACCACAAGATGGTGAAGAGAAAACTACTGCTTCTAGTTGGGCTAAAAGTAAGTGATAAGGCTAAGGATTACTATAGAGTTGGAGTGCTTAAATCTGGGATGCATACAGCCGTTTTAAAGGAGATTAATAGTACTTGCAAACTTCTCTAAGGAGGTGATATTAGATGCGTTTGAGGCTTATTTTGAGGTGTTAGAGAGGGAGGTATTTCATGAGGTGTTGAGGTGAAGGTATACTGTTTGATTTATGAAAAAACTCCTGGGGTGTAGTTTCTCAGGAGTTTTTATTTCCGAACTAAAAATGGAAAAAAAGTGATGCCCTTTTTGTTTTT
>CAWWAC010000042.1:0-2007 GCA_963934855.1 uncultured Flavobacteriaceae bacterium | reverse complement strand
TACCAAAGAAGGAGATAAAGATTATATAGCGCGCGTTTCAGTATCTCCACAGATGAATCTAGAACTTCATAAAAAAGTATTTTTAGATTTTGTTGCTGAAATATAATATGAACCGCTATACATACAAATAAAAAACAAACCAAGAAGCATTTGTTTCTTTAACGAATAAAAATATGAATAAACTATTATCTATCACTTCGGCATTTATAATTACTTTTTCTGCAATGGCTCAGAAAGAGTACTCGAAGAAAGTGACATCAAAATATATTACTTTACCATCTTATAATATTTCTGAAATTGATCCTGCAAGTGTATCTATTGAGTTTGCAATGAAAGAAGGGGTGTTTGGAACTGAAAAAACAAAAGAAGCTAAGTCATTATGTATTAGTTCTGATGCTACGTCTAATGAAATAGTAACGGTCACAAACTATTATTACGAAATACCTTACACACAGCAAGATTCATACCTAGTAGCAAAAAACACAGATGGCACATTTGTCTTTGCAGATAAAATACCTGAGGCACAAGGTGCTAGTTTTAAATTTGGATGGGATACTAAGATGGGACAACCCTTATGTGAGAATTTTTTATCAAATAAATTAAAGACAAGTTTTATTAGTGCCGGAGACTCCTTCAAAGCAAAAAAGGACAGTGAGTTTCAAAGAAGTGTTTACCAAATCGCTGTAGAAAAAGCGAAGGCAAACGTCTATCCGTCTTATGTTTCTGAGGATTTTAAAGTTTATTCTGCAAAAGGAAAAGAGTTCGATTACACTAGTTTGGATGAGGCTTTTGATAAAGCAATGGCTGCCTATAAGTCAATCAATAAAAATGGATTAAACTCAGATGACATTGCGCGACTTAAAGAATCTATAGTTACCTGGGAGAAAGAGCTTAATGGTATTGACCTTGATAATAGAAAGGCAAGAATTTCAAAAAGTATTGGGAAAGGATTGCATGAAAATTGTATAAAAGCATCCTTGTATATTTTTGATTTTAAAAATGCAAAAGCACATATAAATTCATTTTTAGAACTTTATGGAAACTTAAGCACCAATCGTTCAGATGCTGTTAAAGATCTGTTTTTTAGGACTCAACAGCAAGCAATGGCTTCGCAAGAGAATACCATTATAATCAATGAAGTAGCGAAATTACACTCTCTGGCATCTTCTAAAAATAAAGAAGTGCAAGCGACACAGCTTTCAAGTAGTGATTTCAACCGTTTGGCCACAGAGTATGAACAGTACATTACTATGGTGGCTAATGAAGTGGGTGAAAACTTTAAAGATGATAATGCAGCTGCTATTGCTAGCGGAGAAGTGAATCCTTACAAACAGTTTTATTCACCAATAGCAGCAGGAGGTCCAGCTATGATATTGTTTATGGCGCCATCTACTTTAAGTGGTATACCTGTATTAGAAGAATTGCCAAAAGAAATGTGTGTGTATACAGATTTAACTCAAATTGTAATTCTTAATAACAGCGTAAGTTCAATAACTCCAGATATTGCAAAATTAACAGTACTTAAGAAATTAGATTTATCAGGAAATAACCTTAAGACACTGCCCCCTGAAATTGGCTTGTTAACAAACCTAAAGTCGATAAAACTAAGTAGGAATCCACTAGAGAGCATTCCAAATGAAATAGTAAATTGTACAAGCCTAAAAACCTTAATAATAAAAAAAACAACACTAAGTGATCAAGCGATAGCAGAACTAGAACGATTGCTTCCAAATTGTAAAATTAAATACTAAAAAGGAATGTTAATATGCCAATATTTGACATGTATTTAAACTGCTCGTAATTATCTATAGAATGTTATTTACCTTTTCATTATGCAAAACCATAGTGGTTTGGGTACTTTGAATATAGTCTAGAATAGATAAGCGGTCTAGGATAATTAAGAATAACAAAAAATGAAATACTACAGTTTAAATAGAAAAGCCAAAGAAGTGTCTTTTAAAGATGCTGTTATTAAAGGATTGGCAGATGATAAAGGACTGTATTTCC
>CAWWAC010000041.1:0-2797 GCA_963934855.1 uncultured Flavobacteriaceae bacterium | reverse complement strand
CACACCATGTAGCCCAGTAATTAACAACAATTCTCTTTCCTTTAAATGCTGTCAAATCTACTTTGTTATCATTTAGGTCTACAAATGAAGTTTTAATCTGTATGGATTCTAAATCAGAAAGGGGTTTTTTAACCACTGAATTACATCCCAATAAACAAGACAAAAAACTTAAAAAAAATAAATTTTTCATAGATGTATTCAATTTTTATAATTCTTAAATGCAATTTACTAAACTGTTTTTTAAGTACCTTATAAAGTAATTAAAAAAATACTGAAGAGCTATGCTTTTTCACACCATAGGCATATCACTTTCCTACAATTCACTAACCTCAAGCCCTCTCAGATAGGTTAAAGTAGAGAAAAATACGGTTTATTACTGGAGAATAAAAAGTTATGACGGAAATAACAGCGCTTTCACGCAGGTATATTCTTTTAGAACTGCTTCCTAGCGCGTTAATTTTATTACTATAAAAAAGCCAAAATGCGTTCTAACGCCATGCCTCTTGAGCCTTTGAGTAAAATTAAAGAAGGATTTAATTTTACTGTTTGAAATTCTTTTTCAAACGATTCGTAGCTGCTATAGCAAGAAAAATTATGAATGGTTTTTGAGAATATCGCCCCAACTAAGACCACCTGGTCAATGAAAGATTCTTCTAATTGCTGGACAATAGCTTGGTGTTCTAAAACAGCGGTGTCTCCTATTTCAAACATATCTCCTAAAATGACTATTTTTTCTAAAGCAGGGTCTTTCTTTAATCTTGAAAAATGAGCTATCGCGGCAGACATACTGCTAGGATTGGCATTGTAAGCATCGAGAATTAATTGGTGTGGGCCTATTTTTTTTAACTCAGACCTATTGTTGTTAGGTTGGTAGCTTTCAATGGCTTTTTTAATTTGTGGTAATGGCACCTTATAGTAGGCGCCAATACTAGCGGCAATCATACAATTTGTAGCATTGTAGTTTCCGTAAAGTTGTGTTTTAATTTCAACACCTTGGAAATTAAAGGACAAAGAATCACTGTCTATTATAGCTGAAGTAATAAATTCTGCTGGTGTATTATAGCCAAAAGAAACCGTATTTTTATAACCCTTGTTTTTTTCTAGTTGTATGGGATCATTGTAGTTAAATAAAATGGTTTTTTCGTGGGCTTTTAGAAAGTCATACAATTCACTTTTTCCTTTAATAACACCTTCAACACCACCAAAACCCTCCAAATGTGCTTTCCCATAATTAATGATACAGCCTATGTCTGGTTGTGATAATTCACTTAGAAATTTAATTTCTCCTTGGTGGTTGGCTCCCATTTCTATAACGGCAAATTCAGTGTCTTCTTTAATGGAAAGAAGGCTTAGTGGAACACCAATATGATTATTTAGGTTACCTTGAGTGGCTACAGTATTGTAGTTAGAAGCCAGGACGCTATAAATAAGTTCTTTAGTTGTTGTTTTACCATTGCTGCCTGTTAATGAAATAACGGTTGCTTTACAATAGTTCCTATGGTAAGTTCCTAGTGCTTGTAGGCTGTCCAAAGCGTTTTTAACGTAGAGGTGATTCGGCTTGCCTTTTAACTTTATGTTATCTACTACGGCATAAGAAGCACCATTGTTAAGTGCTTCTTGTGCAAAGTCATTTCCATTAAACTTTGATCCAGACAAAGCAAAATAAATGGCACCCGCTGTTTTTTTTCTACTGTCTGTAGATATTGTTTTTTGGGTAATAAAAATTTCATGGAGTTGAACGGTCTCCATAAATTATTTAGTGCGCTTGTTTTTTGTAGTTTTATTTTGAGCATTGGATTTACCTCCAACTCTAGACATGGCACATCTAAAACCAATAAAATCAGTGGCCATATATTGAGGCAAGAACCTTCTTTGTGCTGGGTCTAACCAAAAGGCCCTGTCTTTCCATGACCCTCCTTTGTAGACCCTCACATCATTACTAATTAAAGTGTTTCTATTGTCTGAAGTGTCATAAGTTTTTACCATTTCACCTTGGTCATTGGTTTTAATACTGTTGTTTGGAGCATTGTACATTTTTATTTTTTCTGCATCCTCTCCATTTCTCTGAGAATATTGTCTAGTAGAGGCTAAATCTCCATCTCTATAATAACTGTTATCACTTTCAGAGAAATTGGTTCTCAAATAAGTTTCGTTAGCATCTACGGGCACCATTACTAAGGAGCCTGGGAGTGATTTTGAAATTAAATTACCATTTGGAAGGGTGTCAAAAACCACTTTATTCTCATTGATAATTGCTTTTCCGTCATTTCCAGTAGCAGGCTTGTTAAACACATTACCTCTAAAATAATTAAAGTCACTTATATCGTCATCAATGATAGGCCTGTATACATCTGCCACCCATTCTGCTACGTTACCACCCATTCCATAAAGTCCAAAACTATTAGGATTGTGAAATTTTGTATCTACAGTAATAGCACCCCCATCGTCAGACCAACCGGCTATACCACCGTAATCTCCTTTAGATACTTTAAAGTTTGCCATTTGGTCACCAACCCCTCTCTTGTCTTTGTTTCTAGTGTATTCGCCGTCCCAAGGATATTTTTTTCTACCCTTATAGTTGTTGTATTCTCTGTCACCAGACTGAGCTTGTGCAGCGTATTCCCATTCAGTTTCAGTTGGAAGTCTGTAAGAAGGAAGTAAAATACCATCACTTCTTTTAGCAAACACAGAAACGCTATCTTTTTTACTTTTTCCTTGTAGAGAATCTATTTGCCCTCCATAAGTTAGACTAGGGCTACTCAAATAAGCTTCTGTATTAAAGGCAGCGGTTTTCCCA
>CAWWAC010000040.1:0-3053 GCA_963934855.1 uncultured Flavobacteriaceae bacterium | reverse complement strand
CACCATTGTATCCTTTTGGTTTTGGGTTAAGCTATACAAAGTATACCTATGGGGACCCAGTTTTGTCGAATGCCTCATTAAGTGGTAAGGAAAAAATAACAGTTTTTGTGGAAGTTTCTAACACTGGTGAATTTGACGGAGAAGAAATCGCTCAACTTTATATTAGAGATAACGTGAGCAGTGCTACAAGACCAGTAAAAGAGTTAAAAGGGTATCAACGTGTCGTTTTAAAAGCAGGAGAAACAAAGAAAGTTGAATTTACTCTAGATGCTGAAAGTCTTGCATTTTATGATATTAATATGGATTACTGTGTTGAACCAGGTAACTTTACTATTATGACTGGAAGTTCATCAGCTAAAAAAGATTTAAAAATAACAACGTTAACAGTTAATAATAAAATCGAATTATAAATGAGGAAATATAAATGAGGAAATATAAATTAATAGTTATAGGATGTATTCTAATTATTTTAGGTTGTAAATCAACAACAAAAAATAATACAATAACCTCTACTAATAAAAAGAATGTGCTTTTTATAATGGTCGATGACTTACGTCCAGAATTAAATATTTATGGACAAAGTCAAATAATTAGCCCAAATATAGATGCCTTAGCTAATTCTGGTGTTACTTTTAATAGAGCGTATTGCAATGTGCCAGTATGTGGAGCGTCAAGAGCAAGTTTATTAACAGGAATAAGACCTACTTCAAATCGTTTTTTAACATACTTTTCAAGTATAAAAAAGGAAGCACCAAATGTATTAAACTTGGTACAACACCTAAAAAATGAAGGGTATACGACCATTAGTAATAACAAAATTACACATTTAAAAAATGATATTGATGAGTGGGATGAAGAATGGTATCCCTCTGAAAATGGATGGAGAAATTATATTTCTGAAGAAAATATTACGCTAGAAGAAAACGGAAAACATGGGAATGCGTATGAAAATATTGATGTTAAAGATGATGCATATGACGATGGTAAAACTGCCAACAAGTCAATTGAAGACTTAAAAAAGTTAAAGAAAGAAGGAAATCCATTTTTCTTGGCTGTTGGTTTTGTAAAACCACATTTACCATTTAATGCGCCAAAAAAATATTGGGATTTATACGATGCTGAAAAAATAGAATTACCGAAAAATTCAGTGTTCCCAAAATCAGCTCCACGGAAAGCGAATCATAAATGGGGAGAATTACGCTATTATAACCAGGTCCCTAAACAAGGCCAAGTTTCGGAAACAATGGCTAAAAAATTAATTCATGGGTATTATGCTTCCGTAAGTTATGTAGATGCTCAAATAGGTAAAGTAATAAATGCTATTGATCATTTAGGGTTACGAGACAATACTGTTATTGTTTTAGTTGGTGATCATGGTTGGAGTCTAATGGAACACGGTTTATGGGTAAAGCATAGCAATTTTGAAGTAGCGCTTCAGGTTCCGCTAATAGTAAGTGCTTCTAATATTCCTAAAAATAAAAAAACAAATTCAATAGCAGAATTAGTTGACTTATATCCTTCAATTTGTGAATTGGCAAACATATCTCAGCCAACACATTTAGAAGGTGAATCTTTTGTAAATGCTTTGAAGAATCCTTCAAAAATTTATAAAAACACTGCATTAGCTCGTTATCATAAAGGAGAAACTTTAGTTGCTGATAGCTATTTTTATACAGAGTGGAATAAAAAGGGCAAAACAATAGCTAAAATGTTATACGATCATAAAATAGATCCCGACGAAAACAGAAATTTAGTACTAGAAAGCGCATACAACCACATAGTGGATAGTTTAAGTATACTACACAAACAAAAATTTAACAAATTATGAACAAAATATTTTTCTTACTCGTTTTTTTACCCACAATGGTCTTTTCACAGTCCAAAACTATTACTGGATCAGTAACTGATGACGTGGGATTACCTATACCTGGAGTTAGCATTTTAGTTAAAAACACTAAAAACTTGGGAGTTGCTACAGACTTTGATGGGAATTTTAATATTACAATTCCTTCTAATCAAACTAAAATTTTAGTATTCTCTTATCTAGGATATGCAACCCAAGAGGTAACCGTTTCTAACACTACAAATGTTAATTTAATAATGATTTCAGACCAAACACAATTAGATGAAGTTGTAGTGATAGGTTATGGAACCGTACTTAAAAAAGATGTTACGGGAGCATTAACATCTGTCAAAGTTAAAGACAATGTTGCAAATCAATCAGGTACCATAGATCAACTATTACAAGGTAGAGCAGCTGGTGTTCAAGTAACTCAAAATGCAGGTGCTCCTGGATCTGGTATTAGTGTAAAAATTAGAGGAACCAATAGCTTACGTGGAAATAACGAGCCCCTCTATGTCATTGATGGTGTTATTATATCATCAGCCGGAGAAGATGTAATTGCTGCCGGTGGTGTGGGTAATTCAGGGCAAGAAGCTCAAAATGGGTTAAATGGTATAAATCCGCGAGATATTGAAAGTATTCAAGTTTTAAAAGATGCATCCGCAACGGCTATTTATGGTTCTAGAGGAGCTAACGGAGTCGTACTAATAACGACTAAACAGGGTGTTAAAGGGAAAGTGAAAATTAATTCCTTTACAACAACTTCTATAAGAACTATGGATAAAAAATATGATGTTTTAGACGGTATTGGCTATGCTAAGTATCAAAATGAAACTTCGTTACTTAATGGTCTTAATCCTCGATTCCAAATAGATGGTTCTCAAATATTTGGAATTACTTATGATACAGCAGGTAATCCAAATGTATCAAATAGACCCGCTCAAATTTTAAATTGGCAAGATGAATTATACCGACAAGGATTTAGTACAAAAGTAGGTTTTTCAGCTTCTGGTGGTAGTGATAACGGAAATTATTATATCTCTTTAGGTTTTGATGAACAAGAAGGTATTGTAAGTAATTCAAGCCTTAAAAGCAGTGATATCAGAATTAATTTAAATCAAGACCTTACAAATAAATTAAAATTACAAGCTAGGTTTAGTGCTTCTTTTAACGATATAAACTTTACCGAAGGTGGAGATTTAACTGGTGC
>CAWWAC010000039.1:0-3186 GCA_963934855.1 uncultured Flavobacteriaceae bacterium | reverse complement strand
AATTTAATTAAAAACATAAAGGTTTTAGGGATCCTTTCATTAGGATTGTTACTAGCTGATTGTAGTTCAGATTCTGGTGGGTCAGATCCGGTAACACCGCCTGCGCCAGTTCAGAAGACTAAATACACGGTTTCAATAATAGCTGCTACTGGAGGAGCGGTGAGTACTGCTGGGGGTTCTTATGATCAAGGACAGACATTCTCTGTTACAGCCACAGCTTCTAATGGATATGTCTTTTCAAGCTGGTCAGATGGTAATACTAATGCTACTAGAACTATTACTGTTTCATCTAACACAAACCTAACTGCCAATTTCACTGTTGTTGTAGATCCACCAACAGCATCTTCTCTTTCTTTTCCAGAGAATGATAAAGTGTGCCAAGAGGGAACAAGTGTAAGTGATACGGAAAGCTCAGTGAACTTTCAATGGTCAGCTTCTGAAAAAACAACTGCCTATGATTTAATTATAAATGATATAGAAGCTAATACCTCTGAAACCTATTCAGGAATTACAGAAACTAACAAGGAAGCTACACTCGAGAAAGCAAAGTCATATTCTTGGCAGATTATTTCAAAGTCTAATCAGACCACAGAGACAGCTACTAGTGATTTATGGCAATTCTATCTAGCTGGTGATGGAGAAGAGAACTTTGCGCCATATCCTGCTACTATAGTAGCTCCTGCTTCAGGGTCTACGGCAACAGCTACAGATGGCCTAGTAACTTTACAATGGACAGGAGAAGACCCAGATCAGGACGAACTAACCTATACTGTTTATATAGACACAGTAGATGGATTACAAGATGCTAATGGAACAATCACAGATCTAACAGTAACTGAAACTACCTACCAAGTAACGTCTAATACAGTTTACTATTGGAGAGTTAAATCATCTGACGGGCAAAACAGTTCTTTTACTCAGGTATATACTTTTAGAGTAGAGTAAACTATATTAAGTTTAGTGAGGGTAATTATAAGGGATGAATGTCACTTTTCATCGTTTATATATACTCTGAAAATCAATCATATTGCTGCATAAATTGACTCAAAACACAATTTGATTTCAGAAAATGAACCCCTTAAATTTTTATCTAAAAATTCTTACATTTGAGTATTATTTACTCTTATGAAGATCTTTACTAAACACCTTGTACTATTAGGATTACTGACTATAACTAAGCTATGTAGCGCTCAAGAAAACCTTACAAAGGGAGCTGTCATGAATAAGGATAGTATTCTTTTGGCTCAATACAACAAAAAAATTAACGATATTGAAAGCCTTAGGGAAACTGACTCAATTAAAAAAGAATCACTTTTAGCAGAAATCAATAGTTTAAAAACTACTGACAATCTTAAAAAAGAAGAACTATTGCTTCAGTTAAAAGACATTAAAAATGAAGAAGCAGAAAATTTAGCCGTTAGGAAAAGTACTATAGAACAACTTAGAGAAAAAAATATAGGATACCCTGTAATAGGTTTTTTTAATGACACTCTTTTTACCGTTTACAGTAATTTAGGAAGCTTTTCTGCCAAGGAAAGGGCTTCTGCTGTGAGTGTAAGGCTAAAAAAAATTGCCCAAATTAGAAATTTTGCTGCAGACAGCCTTAAGCAAACTGCAGAATATAATAACTTAAACTTGGTGTATGCAGATATTATTGTGATGAGCATTTCTGAAGATGATGCACTTTGGGCTAATATCAATAAAGAATCTATAGCCACAAACTACCAAAAAATTATTGCTGAAGCAGTAATTCAGTACCAAAATGAGACTAATATTGTGACCCTCCTTAAAGAATTTGGACTTGCATTGTTGGTGTTAATTATCACTTTTTTTATTATTAAATATATTTTAAAGCTATTTAGATGGACTGCTGTTAAAATTTATGCACAAAAAAACATCCATATAAAGGGAATTAAAATCAGAGACTACATTCTATTTGACGCTTCTAGAGAAGTTTCTGCTCTAATCACTCTTAACAAAATTCTAAAATGGCTGGTTGTCTTAAGTATCGTTTATATAGCCCTTCCTATCCTTTTTGGAATTTTCCCTTGGACTAAAAACATGGCTCAAACCCTGTTTGGCTTCGTGCTAAATCCCTTAAAAGATATTGGTTTAAGCCTTTGGGGTTTTTTACCAAACCTCATTACCATCATTGTCATTGTGATAGTATTTAAGTATGTGCTAAAAGGATTGTATTTTTTAAAGTCTGAAATTCAAGAAGAAAATCTAAAACTTCCTGGTTTCTATTCAGATTGGGCCTCTCCAACCTATCAGATAATAAAAGTATTGGTATTTGCCTTTATGATTATTGTAATTTTTCCTTATTTACCAGGATCAGACTCCCCTGTGTTCCAAGGAGTATCTGTGTTTTTAGGTTTCCTATTCACCTTTGGTTCAGCTGGCTCACTCTCCAATGTAATAG
The DNA here is from genome assembly GCA_963934855.1 of uncultured Flavobacteriaceae bacterium. Lineage (GTDB taxonomy): Bacteria > Bacteroidota > Bacteroidia > Flavobacteriales > Flavobacteriaceae > MAG-120531. Next base: position 764 of record CAWWAC010000039.1, on the reverse strand, counting down.
CTGGATTGGTGCTCACTTATATGAGACTTTTTAAAATAGGAGACCGCGTAATGATTGGGGGTATCTCTGGAGACGTGATAGAAAAGAACATGTTAGTCACCAGAGTGAGAACCATTAAAAATGAAATAATTTCTATTCCCAACTCTACTGTAATGAATAGCCACACCATAAATTATAGTAGTGACGCTCCAGAAAAAGGGCTTATCATGCATTCTACCGTTACCATAGGCTATGACGTGCCTTGGAGAGACATGCACCAAGTTCTTGTAGCAGCTGCACTACAAACGCCTCTAATCTTAAAGGACCCAGCACCCTTTGTACTGCAAACCAGTTTAGATGACTTTTACGTTTCTTACCAAATAAACGCATATACCAGAGAATCTAACAAACAAGCGGTGATCTATTCAGAGCTGCACCAAAACATTCAAGACCTATGCAATAAGGCTGGTATAGAAATTATGTCTCCTCATTACAGAGCCGCCAGAGATGGAAACCAAAGCACCATACCCGCAGACCAATTACCAAAAGACTATCAGATTCCTAGCTTTAGGTTTAAAAAGGAGTAGTAAATATTTTATATTTTCAAAGTCCAAAGAATGGGTGCCAGAAAGTAAACGGCTATACTTAAAATCAAAATTGAGATCATATTCATCCAAAATCCAGCTTTTACCTCATGTGACAATATTTAATTTTTGTAACATAAAACCAACTTAGGAGCTAATAACTCATTAGATATTTATACAGAGAGAAGGAAAATTTTTATT
>CAWWAC010000038.1:0-3251 GCA_963934855.1 uncultured Flavobacteriaceae bacterium | reverse complement strand
ACCTATTTAATTTTATAAAGTGTAAATATATTTCAGTATCAAGTATATTTGTAGGCCTTGAGCGCTTTAGTTTAAGACAATAAGAATTAAAGTCTGGCGTTATTAAATGAAAGTTTTATACATGAGAGTGTCTCTATTCTGTTTATTATTTTATTTCACGCCATACACCCTTTTATCTCAGGTACAAAATAAGGTAATTACCGCAGCAGATTCTTTCTTAACTATTGCCTCAGACGCACGTGCCTCTGGTATGGGCGATGTTGGAATTGCTTCTGCTCCAGACGCTTTTTCCATGCAGTGGAACCCTGCAAAATATGTATTTTCAGAGTATTCAAAAGGAATTGGATTGGGCTATACGCCTTTTTTAGACCGTATAATTCAGGATATTGTACTCTTGAGTGGTACCTATTTTAAAAAGCCTACTGAGCGCTCTGCCTTTGCCATAGGGCTTAGGTATTTCACCACTGGTGATGTCAAGCTTTTAGAACTCCCCACAGATCCTGGCATAATTGTAAAGCCCAATGAATTTGCCTTAGACGGAAGTTTCGCTCTTAAATTATCCCCTTATTTTAGCATGGCGGTGAGTGGGCGATATATAAGGTCTAATCTTAAGATTCCACAAGAGGGTGGTATAGACTCTAAGGCGGCATCTACATCAGCTGTTGATCTGTCTGCCTTTTATATGGGAGAACTAAAAGCCTATCCTGGTTTTAATGGTAGGTGGCGTTGGGGGGCAAATCTTTCAAATCTAGGACCTAAGATTGCTTATGACGCCAGTGGTCAAGAAGACTTTTTGCCTGCCAACCTAGGATTGGGGTTGGGGTATGACTTTGTGTATAGTACTAGTAGTGTACTGGCACTTCAAATAGATATTAATAAATACTTGGTGCCCATTCCAGTAGACTATAACCAAGACGGAGTTATAGACCAGCAAGACTTAAATACTTATCAAAGTATTGATTTTTTAAAGGGCACTATAGACTCCTTTTCAGACACAGATGGAGGTTTTTCAGAAGAACTAAAAGAATTGAGAATTGGCTTGGGGCTAGAGTATACTTTAAAACAAACGTTTACCCTAAGGACGGGCTATTTTTTTGAATCTGAATACATTGGTTCTAGAAGATTTCTTACCTTAGGAACTGGTGTGCGCCTAAAAGCACTTCAAATAGATATGTCTTATTTGTTTTCTACTGCTAAGGTGAGAAACCCACTAGAAAACACCCTGCGTTTTTCACTATCTTTTTTAATGGATTAACTTTGCCACTATGTCTTTAGAAACTTTTAAATTTCAATATAGCCTGCTAGACTCTAAAATGTCTTTGTCTGCAGAAAAAAAGAGCTTAATGGACCAAGCTATCATTGCTAGAGAAAACGCATATGCACCTTACTCAAATTTTCATGTAGGTGCGGCAGTATTATTAGAAAATGGCATGACGGTGTTGGGAAATAACCAGGAAAATGCAGCCTATCCCTCTGGATTATGTGCAGAAAGAGTGGCTATATTTTATGCGGCTGCTAATTACCCTGGAGTAGTCATTAAGGCGGTGGCTATTAGCGCTAACGCTATTCTAAGTCCCCTAGAAAAGCCGGCCGCTCCCTGCGGTAATTGCAGGCAAGCCATGGCGGAATACGAACAAAAGCAAGTCACTCCTATAGCTGTCATGTTTATGGGTGCAAGCGGGCAAGTCATTCACTGTGACAGCGTATTGCATTTACTGCCTTTTGCATTTGGAGCTACTTTTTTGTAATAAGACCTTTTTTATTTACAAGCATCTGTGAACCATGTGTTTGGATATTTTTATATACCAAATGGTATATTATTAATGCTTTTGTATTATCTTTTATTGCATTCTTTTTTGCAGTCGCTATTTTATCTGTATTTTTGTTTTCCATTTAATAGATGTACAACTAATATCAGCATATGAAAAAGATAACTAAAGAGGTTTACCTTAAATGGTATGAAGACATGTTGTTCTGGAGAAAATTCGAGGACAAATTAGCTGCCGTTTATATCCAACAAAAAGTGAGAGGTTTCTTGCATTTGTACAATGGACAAGAAGCAGTATTGGCAGGATCCCTTCACGCCATGGATCTCAGTTGTGATAAAATGATTACCGCTTATAGAAACCACGTGCAACCTATTGGTATGGGGGTAGATCCTAAAAAGGTCATGGCAGAATTATTTGGAAAAGTAACTGGCACCTCCAAAGGCATGGGAGGTTCTATGCATATTTTTTCTAAAGAACATCGTTTTTACGGTGGTCATGGAATTGTTGGAGGACAGATTCCATTAGGGGCAGGCCTGGCATTTGCAGATAAGTATTTTAAGCAAGATGGTGTTACTTTGTGTTATATGGGAGACGGTGCTGTAAGGCAGGGTTCTTTACACGAGACTTTTAACTTAGCTATGTTGTGGCAGTTACCAGTAGTATTTATATGTGAAAACAATGGCTATGCCATGGGAACTTCTGTAGCCAGAACTTCATATAGCACAGATATTTGGAAATTAGGATTGGGTTATGAAATGCCTTGTGGTCCTGTAGATGGAATGGATCCTGTAAAAGTAGCAGAAGAGGTAAGTAAAGCCATAGAACGTGCCAGAAGTGGTGGTGGTCCTACTTTCTTAGAAATGAAGACCTACCGTTATAGAGGTCACTCTATGTCTGACGCACAGCAGTACAGGACTAAAGATGAGGTAGAAGAGTACAAGAAAATAGATCCTATTACTCAGATATTAGACATTATTAAAAAGAAAAAGTACGCTACAGATGCTCAAATTAAGGAGATAGATAAAGGTGTTAAAGCGCTTGTAAAAGAATGTGAAGATTTTGCAGACGCATCTGAATACCCACCAAAAGAGCAGTTATATGACATGGTGTACGAGCAAAAGGATTATCCATTTTTACCTCATAAATAAAAATTAGATGGCGATAGTAGTAAATATGCCCAGACTTAGTGATACCATGGAAGAGGGTACTGTGGCAAAATGGTTAAAGAAGGTAGGAGACGCTATTTCTGAAGGTGATATCCTTGCAGAAATTGAAACAGATAAAGCCACTATGGAGTTTGAATCTTTTAACGAAGGGACATTGCTACATATTGGTATAGAAGAAGGAGGCGCAGCTCCTGTGGATTCTTTATTGGCCATTATTGGTGACCCAGGAGAAGATATTAGTGCCCTTTTATCGGGCGAAGCCAAAGGGCCAGAATTAAGTCCTGTAGCAGATGTCAATCCAACACCAACAGCAGAT
>CAWWAC010000037.1:0-4539 GCA_963934855.1 uncultured Flavobacteriaceae bacterium | reverse complement strand
GAACTTATATTAAGAGAAGACGTACAGAACTTAGGTTTTAAAGATGATATTGTAAGCGTGAAAAACGGTTATGGTAGAAACTATTTAATTCCTCAAGGATTGGCTTCTATGGCTACTTCTTCTGCTAGAAAAGTATTGGCAGAAAATTTAAAGCAAAGAGCACATAAAGAAAAGAAAATTGTTGGTGAGGCTAATAAATTAGCTGATGCTCTAAAACAATTAGAGATTAAATTATCAGCAAAAACAGCTGGTGGTGATAAATTATTTGGATCTATTTCTAATATTGATTTGTCTGAGGCTATTGAAAAACAGGGACAAGCTATTGATAGAAAATTCATCACCATTCCTGGTGGCACTATCAAACGCACTGGAGTTTACACTGCTCAGGTTCGTTTGCACAGGGAAGTAGTAGTAGAACTATCTTTCGAGGTAGTTGGTGAAGCTAAGTAATTAATTTTATTTATAATTTATAAAAAAGGCCGTGTAAAACACGGCCTTTTTTTATTTTAGTCGTATGAAATATACCCGCTTAATCAAAGAACAATTAGAGGAATTACAGCCAGAATTCATCAATTTTTTAGCTACTCAGTCTATCACTGCAGGAGAATGGTCAGACATAAAAGCAAATAAACCTTCTGTGGCAGAGGAGGAGCTAGATATCTTCAGTGATCTTATTTGGGAAGGAGTTCTATCTAAAGTCACTCATTTAGAAAATATTAGTGCTCAGCACATGCATTTATTTGCAGCATCGGAGAAAGAGATTAAATTAATTTCAGTAAAAGTGATGAATCCAGAGATAGATTTAACTACTGAAGTTGGATTTGCATGGTTTAAAAAAAATTTTCAAGGAGATTTTGTAGAATATTTAACAGCTGCCAAGGCTTATAAAGAACCTAGAAATATAGAATTGTTTGGTCTTATAGAACAGGGTGCTTCTATTACAAAAGGAGATCTGTACAATTGGTTTGATAATCTTATAGAATAAGCCGATATTTATCTTTTTTAATCATTACAACGCCAATACTATATTTATGGCTCAAAAACCAGGCATACCAAAAGGGACTAGAGATTTTTCACCCACAGAAGTTAATAAGCGTCAGTACATTATGGACTGTATTAAGCGTCATTTTGTTCTCAGTGGTTTTAATCCTATAGAGACCCCCTCATTTGAAAACTATGATACTCTCATGGGTAAATACGGAGAAGAAGGGGATAGGCTTATCTTTAAAATATTAAATTCGGGAGATTTTTTATCAAAGGTAGCGCCTCACATTTTAAATGAAAAAGACAACAAATCTTTTACGTCAGCTATTTCAGAGAAAGCACTTAGGTATGATCTAACTGTACCTTTTGCCCGTTATGTGGCTATGCATCAAAATGAAATAGACTTCCCTTTTAAGCGGTATCAAATGCAGCCAGTTTGGAGAGCAGATAGGCCTCAGAAAGGTCGTTTTAGAGAATTTTATCAATGTGATGCAGACGTAGTAGGTTCTAATTCATTGTTGCAAGAGATAGAGCTCGTCCAGCTCTATGATGCTGTTTTTACTGACTTAGGGCTCAAAGGAGTGCGTATACATTTGAACAACAGGAAAATATTAAGTGGGATTGCTAATATTATTGGCGCTGCAGATCAGCTTATAGATTTTACGGTAGCACTAGATAAATTAGATAAAATAGGTCCTGAAAAGGTAGCTCAAGAAATGCTGGAAAAAGGAATTTCTCAGGCCTCTATTAATAGAGCGATTCCTTTATTTGATCTCTCTGGCTCCAGCGCTGACGTTTTAAAATCACTTCGCCTTTTACTGTCTAATTCAGAAATAGGACTTGAGGGAGTTTCTGAATTAGAATTTATACTAAAGGCTTTAAAAAGTACTCCTTTAAAATCCTCAGAAGTAGGAATATCTGTTACTTTAGCTAGAGGTTTAAATTATTACACAGGAACCATTATGGAAGTATCTGCTCCAAAAGAGGTAGATATGGGTTCTATTGGTGGAGGTGGCCGTTATAATGATCTTACTAGTATTTTTGGCTTAAAGGATATTGGAGGAGTAGGAATATCTTTTGGATTGGATAGAATATACCTAGTTTTAGAGGCATTGAATTTATTTCCTAAAACTATTTCATCAGGCCCAAGGCTATTCTTTGTCAACTTTGGAGAGCAAGAGTCACTATCTGCTATGAAAATGGTTTACGAGCTTAGGCAAAAAGGAGTGTCCTGCGAACTCTATCCGTTTGCCGCTAAAATACAAAAGCAAATGAAGTATGCCCATAGTAAAGACGCTGCTTTTGTGGCATTAGTTGGAGAGACAGAATTATTAAATAAGCAAGTAGTCATTAAAAACATGGAGACAGGAGATCAGAAAACGTATCCCTTAGCCGTTACTGATGAATTACTAGCAATGGTTCAATAAAAAAAGCCTCCAATTGGAGGCTTTTATTTATTTATTGCGCACTATTATTTATTCAAAATAACTAAATGTTTCACCAGACTTAATGGTTAAAAGTGTTTCATAGATCAATCTAATCACATTTTCTACATCTTCTTTTTGAACCATTTCTACTGTGGTGTGCATATACCTTAAGGGCAAAGAAATTAATGCCGATGCTACACCGCCATTGCTATAAGCAAAAGCATCTGTATCTGTTCCTGTATATCTTGAGGAAGCCAACCTTTGAAAAGGAATATTGTTTTTTTCTGCAGTTTCAATAATTCTAGTTCTCAATTTATTTTGTATAGCAGGTGCGTAAGAAATGACTGGACCAGCACCCATCTCTGTGTGTCCTTGCACTTTTTTCTCAATCATTGGTGTGGTGGTGTCATGACACACATCTGTAACAATGGCGATATTTGGTTTAATGGTTTGAGTAATCATCTCTGCACCCCTGAGCCCAATCTCTTCTTGAACAGAGTTAGTGATATAAAGTCCAAAAGGAAGTTTTACCTTATTTTCATGAAGTAATCTAGCTACTTCTGCAATCATAAAGCCTCCAGCCCTGTTATCTATAGCCCTACATACAAATTTGTTGCCATTTAATATTTGAAAAGTATCTGGGTAGGTAATTACACATCCTACATGAACCCCCATTTTAATTACTTCTTCTTTATTTTTGGCACCTATATCGATAAATATATTATCTATTTTGGGAGTTTCCTCTTTGTCATTCTTTCTGGTGTGAATGGCTGGCCATCCAAACAATCCTTTGACTATTCCTTTATCTGTGTGAATGTTCACCCATTTAGATGGTGCTATTTGGTGGTCTGAGCCTCCATTTCTAATCACATAGATTAAGCCATCATCTGTAATGTAATTCACATACCAAGAGATTTCATCTGCATGCCCCTCTATAACTACCTTAAATGGAGCGTCTGGATTGATCACACCTACAGCTGTGCCATAGGTGTCTGTAATAAAAGTGTCTACAAAGGGTTTTAGGTATTCCATCCATATTTTCTGTCCTTCCCACTCATAGCCTGTTGGCGCTGCATTGTTTAGGTATTTTTCAAAAAACACTAGAGAAGCGTCTGTAAGAATAGCTGTATTTTTCATTTTTTTTAATTTAATGCTAAAGTAATAATATTCACTTTTATTTAATAGTCTGGTCTTTTGTTTATTATTAATTTTGTGAACAAATAATATGAATACTTTTGCTTACCTCTATGAAGATAGTTTTTAGTTTATTTTTTAGTATTCTTTTTTCCACCTATTTACTAGGACAAGATGTTATCTCTAAAGATACCATTGAAAATGACTCTGTTAAATTTCAGGGAGATCCTTATTTAATGCCTTCAATCCCTTTGAGAGAAGTGGTGGTTTTTGCAGAGATGAAATTTCAATCTACTCAAGAAATATACAGGTACTTACTTTTAAAAAGAAGGACAGTTAAGGTGTACCCCTATGCAAAAATGGCTGCTGACAAATTAACAGTGCTCAACGACAGTCTTTCTAAAATAAAGTCCAATAGGAAGAGAAGACACTATACTAAGAAAATGCAAAAGTTTATGGAGGGCGAGTTTTCAGATGAATTAAAAAAACTGACCCGTTCAGAAGGACAAATTTTAGTTAAATTAATTCACAGACAAACAGGCGTGTCTTCATATGATTTAGTAAAAGAACTAAGAAGTGGCTGGCGTGCTTTTTGGTATAGCACCACGGCAAGAATGTTTAAAATTTCACTCAAAGAAGAGTTTCATCCACAGCGAATCCAAGAAGACTATATGATTGAGGATATATTGCAACGTGCCTTTGCAGAAGATAAATTAGAGTACCAGGCAGCTGCTCTCAATTATGACTTTGCTAAGTTGTACAATAAGTGGAAGTCTCCAAAAAATACCCCATAATGTTTGGTGTAATGAATCCTTTGTATTAGATTTATATCCCTTTATTTTTAAAGGTTCAAATAGCTGGTTTTTAGGAGGTTTCAATTAGAGTTATATTTTTTTTAAAAAAACTTTAATTTTGCCTTTTAAATTAAAAAACTCGTTATATATTTGCAGCCGCTTTGGGAGACAGAGCGACAATAAAAAAGGAAGTTCATAGA
>CAWWAC010000036.1:0-5389 GCA_963934855.1 uncultured Flavobacteriaceae bacterium | reverse complement strand
TTATTATGAGAAGTTGCAGCACTATTTTAATGGTTGAATTTCCTTATTTTTAGATTTCCATTTTGAACTATAAAACCCATAAAACATAATATAGATATAGCAAAGCAATGGAACTATAAATGATGCTTGTAAACCTATAATATCAGCTAAAATACCCTGAATTAGCGGTACTAATGCTGCTCCCAAAATAGCCATGATTAATAGAGATGACCCCTGACTTGTATATTTTCCTAACCCATCAATAGCAATGGTGAAAATATTTGACCACATGATGGAGTTAAAAACCCCAACAGCTATCAAAGCCCACATAGCAAGACTGCCAGATGAAGATATAGCTAATGCAATTAAAAACATACTTATACTAGCAAATAAACCTAATGTTCTGCCTGCAATCCCTTTCCCGATAACAAATGCCACAAAATTAAGTCCTATTATAGCAATATAAGGAAGCACGGCTTGAAATTCCATACCCGTAATAAAGAAAATCAAAGTAAAGGAAAGCACCGATAAAACTATCATTAAAGCATACTTTTTTGTTTTTTCCATAGCACTTAATGATAGTGCCCCTGAAAATCTACCAATCATAGTCCCACCCCAATAGTAGGCCAGAAAGTTTTTTGCAATCGCTTCTTCTAACCCCATAATATTGTCAAGTCCTATAAAGTTTATTAGAAAACTTCCAATAGCAACTTCACCACCAACATACATAAAAATAGCAATGGTTCCATAGGAAAGATTTTTAAATTTTAAAGCACCTGTCCCTTTTACCACTTCATCTTCATTTACAAACTTTGGAAGTTTTACAAACTTAAAAACAACAGCACCAACAAAGAAAATCAGTCCGAAAATAATATAAGGAATTTTCACAGCTTCACCTCCAGATGAACCATGAGAAAAGAAATATTCATATATTAAATAACCTCCCAAAATAGGGGCAATAGTAGTTCCTAAAGAGTTAAACGCTTGAGACATATTTAAACGTGAAGATGCAGTTTCTGGACTTCCTAATATAGACACATACGGATTAGCCGCAATTTGCAACATGGTAAACCCAAGTCCTAATACAAAAAGCGCTCCTAAGAAAAGACCATACATTTTAAACTGAGCTGCGGGATAAAACAATAAGCACCCTATACCAGAGACAACTAGTCCAATAATAATTCCATTTTTATATCCAATTCTATTTATGGGATCTCCAATTTTTAAGGACATCAAATAATAGATTGAAGAACCAATGAAATATGCACCAAAAAAACAAAACTGAATAAGCATAGCCTGCCAGTACTTCAAGACAAAAATTTCTTTTAAATAGGGTATCAAAATATCATTCATACAGGTTAAAAAACCCCACATAAAAAATAAAGTGGTTAAAATGATAAGGCTCGATGTGTAATTCTTTTTTGCTTCCATGGTTATTTTGTTATAAGTTAATTTACTTGAAGGCTCATTAGCGTATCTATCGGCCTTTACTTCTATTAGTTGGTTTTTTTTAATTATTTTTTTTAAAGTTATTTATCTTTTGTCCAATATTCTAAAGCGTTAATTGCTTTATACCATCCCTTAATATCTTTATTAATATTTTCTCTTTCAGAAGTAGGATTAAAATACTGATCGATTTGCCAGATGTTCTGAATTTCTTCGGGATTTTTCCAATAGCCAACAGCTAATCCTGCTAAAAATGCTGCTCCCATAGCTGTAGTTTCCACAACTTTTGGACGAACTGTTACTGTATTTAACACATCTGCCTGAAATTGCATCAATATATTATTTACAGTAGCTCCACCATCTACACGTAATTCTTTGATAGAAATACCGGAATCTGCTTCCATTGCCTTTAAAACATCCATTGTTTGATAAGCGATAGATTCTAAAGCCGCCCTAGCAATATGAGCATCTGTACTTCCTCTGGTTAATCCAAATATAGTACCTTGTGCATGTTGATTCCAATACGGCGCTCCTAATCCTGCAAAGGCAGGTACAAAATAAACACCCTCAGAACTTTCTACTGAACTTGCTAGTTTTTCAACCTCCGCTGAAGTTCTTATAATTTTAAGACTGTCTCGCAACCATTGTACAACAGCTCCAGCGATAAAAATACTCCCTTCTAAAGCATAATTAGTTTTTCCATTTATTTTCCATGCAACCGTTGTTAGTAAATTATTTTTTGAAACAATAGGTTTTTCGCCAATATTCATTAACATAAAACAACCAGTTCCATAGGTGTTTTTCACCATACCTGGTTTGGTGCACATTTGTCCGAATAATGCAGCCTGTTGATCGCCAGCAATTCCAGCAATGGGAATCTTCGCATCATAAAATGTTGATTTGGTATATCCATATACTTCACTTGATTCTTTTACTTGTGGCAACATACTTTTTGGTATTGTAAAAAGCTCAAGCAATTCATCATCCCAATCCATTGTGTTTAGATTAAACAACAATGTTCTTGAAGCGTTAGAAACATCTGTTACATGTTGTTCGCCTTTAGTAAAATTCCAAATCAACCAAGTATCAATGGTTCCCATAATGAGTTCACCTGCTTCAGCTCTTTTTCTTACACCTTCAACATGATCTAAAATCCATTTTACTTTAGTTCCCGAAAAATAAGAATCTATAACCAATCCTGTTTTTTCTCTTATCAATGCGCTTTTTCCTTGTTTTTTAAGCACATCACAATAATCAGCAGTTCTTTTATCTTGCCAAACAATGGCATTATAAACTGGTTGTCCTGTTTTTCTGTCCCAAACAACTACCGTTTCACGCTGATTTGTAATACCAATAGCTGCAATATTTTCCGCATTTAACCCTTTTATCGCAATGGATTCGGCTGCTACTCCGTTTTGAGTAGACCAAATTTCATTAGGGTCATGTTCAACCCAACCTGGTTTTGGAAAATACTGTGTAAACTCTTTTTGAGCAACAGATACAATGTTCCCTTTTTTGTCAAAAATAATAGCCCGAGAACTCGTTGTTCCTTGATCTAGAGCAAGAATATATTTTTCCATATTATATGATGGATTTTGAGTAATTAAATTTACAATACATAATGATTTGCTATTGTGGTAAATTCTTTAATTTGTTGTTGTTGCCATAATTTATCTTTACCTAATTCTTTTGCCAACATTGATGCTACAAGTGGTGCCACTTCAATAGCTGCTTTAGCATCTAAAAACAAAGCTCGAACACGCCTTGCTAGAATATCATCAATTGTTCTTGCCATTTCATTTCTAATAGCCCAAACAATTTCAGCTTTTGTATATGGCAATCGGAAATGTAATTTTTCTCCTAATTCTGGTGTTTCTATTATTAATTTTTGAATACTATCTTGATCACTTCCATATATATTTAAATGATGCGTATTATGAGGTGCTTCTTTAGAACCATGTATTTGAAGCAATGCAGTTTTACAAGAAACATTAGGTAACTTCCCTATTAAAATAGCTTTATTTATAGTATCCTCTGCCATACGTCTATATGTAGTCCATTTCCCTCCAGTAATAGTAATTAATTTAGAATTTGAAACAATAATTTTATGGCTTCTAGAAATTTCCTTTGTCTTTTTTGAATTTTCTTTTGACGCTGCCAAAGGTCTTAACCCAGCATATATGCTTAAAACATCTTCTTTACATACCTTTTTGTTAAGATATTTGTTTGCTGTTGAAATGATAAAATTCACTTCCTCATCTAATGCAGTAGGTTCTAAACTATAACTATTTAGCAATGTATCGGTAGTACCAACAATTACTCTATTATGCCAAGGTACTAAAAACAAAACTCTTCCATCATCAGTTTTAGGAATCATAATAGCATCATTTCCAGGTAAAAAGGATTTGTCTAAAACCAAATGAATCCCTTGGCTAGGTCTAACTGTATTTTTTGCTTCAACATTGTCCATTTGCATAATTTTGTCAGTAAAAATACCCGTAGCATTAATAATAACTTTAGCCTTTAAATTATAGGACATGTTGGTTTCACTGTCATTTGCAACAACTCCATTTACAATGCCGTTATTATTTTTTAACAATTGTTTTACTTTAAAATGATTTAAAATAACGGCGCCATATTCAATACAGGTTTGGGCAATATTTATAGCTAATCTTGCGTCGTCAAATTGTCCATCATGATATACTACTCCGCCCTTAAGATGTTGTTTTTTAATGGTTTTTAATCTTGAAATAGTGTCTTTTTTATTGATGCGAATCGATTTACCAAAACTTAATTTTCCGGCTAATAAATCATACACTTTAAGTCCGAATGCATAAAAAAAGTTGTCCCACCAGCGGTAATTGGGAATAATAAATGATTGATTGCTCACTAAATGTGAAGCATTTTTTAATAACAACCCTCTTTCATACAAAGCTTCTTTCACTAGATCTATATTTCCTTGAGCTAAATATCGAACACCACCGTGAAGCAGTTTTGTACTTTTGCTTGAGGTTCCTTTTGCAAAATCAACTTGCTCCAATAAGAGTGTTTTATAGCCTCTTGTGGTGGCGTCTAATGCAACACCTAAACCTGTAGCACCACCGCCAATAACGATGACATCCCATTCAGAGTTTTCTTGTATTTGTTCTACTAATGTTTCTCTTTTAAACATAATTGGTATCCTGTATTATCATTGTTTTAGTTTATTCACTTGATTAGAATACAAAAACTCAATCTTATTTACCTTTTTTAAATAAATTAGTATCAGTCATTATTTTTTTAATTTTGATAAAGAGCCGTCTTTTAGCACCTTTTGAAATTTCAAATGGTGAAAAAACGAATAACAAAATGATTTTTAAAACATTTAATATTATTTTCATCACTCTAAGGTTCTTATTTTAGTATTTTTTGAATTAGCATTGCTACTAAAAGGGAAGTAACAAAACATTCGTTACTAGTAATGCTGAATTATTATAAGAAATATTTTTATTATAATAATTGGTTAGTATTTTTATAATCTTCTAAAAATTTAGCTAAACCACTATCCGTTAAAGGATGTTTGAGCAACCCTTTTATTGAAGATAATGGTCCAGTCATCACATCACTACCTATTTTAGCACAATTAATAACATGCATGGTACCACGGATGGAAGCTGATAAAATTTGAGTTTCAAAACCGTAGTTATCATAAATTTGACGGATTTCAGTGATTAAGTTTAATCCATCTGTTGAAATATCATCCAATCTTCCTAAAAATGGAGACACGTATGTTGCGCCAGCTTTAGCTGCCAATAATGCTTGTCCGGCAGAAAAAACCAAAGTTACGTTAGTTCTAATTCCCTTATCAGAAAAGTACTTACAGGCTTTAATACCATCGGCAATAATTGGCAGTTTAACCACAATTTGAGGATGTAAAGCTGCTAAAGCTTCACCTTCTTTTACCATGCCTTCAAAATTGGTGGAA
>CAWWAC010000035.1:0-11878 GCA_963934855.1 uncultured Flavobacteriaceae bacterium | reverse complement strand
GGTAGCTACTGAATTATTTTAAACGGTCTGCTATAGATTCTAAGGCCGCAATGGTAAAATCCAAATCTGCATAGGAAATAGCGTCATTTAAAAAGTAACTTTCATAGGCAGAGGGTGGTAAATAAACCCCACATGACAACATGCCGTGAAAATACTTTTTAAAAGTTTCGTTGTCTGCTAGTGCAGCAGTTGAAAAGTCTATTACTGCTTCAGTTGTAAAGTGAACAGACATCATAGACCCTACCCTGTTAATAGTATGGGGAATTTTATGGCGCACTAAAACAGCCTCCATCCCTTTGTGAAGGTAGGCTGTTTTTTCTGCCAAACTTTTAAATATTTGAGGCTCTAAATCCAAAGCCTGCAGCATAGCCAAACCTGCACTCATAGCTAGAGGATTGCCACTGAGGGTTCCCGCTTGATAAATAGCTCCTTCTGGCGCTAAGTGACTCATAATTTCTGTCTTGGCAGCAAAAGCTCCCACGGGCAAACCACCCCCAATTACTTTTCCAAAACACAGAATGTCTGCCCTCACATCTAATAGCTCTTGGGCACCCCCAGCAGCCAGTCTAAAACCAGTCATCACCTCATCAAAGACCAATAAAATATCCTCATTAGTACAGATAGATCTGAGCCCCTGAATAAAAGCCTGAGAGGGAGATATACAACCCATATTTCCCGCAACAGGTTCAATAATGATTGCAGCAATACTTCCTTTGTGTTCTTCTACCAATTGGTAAATTCCTTCTAAATCATTATAATCTGCTAAAAGGGTGTCTTTTGCTGTTCCTTTGGTGACCCCAGGGCTACTAGGTGCTCCAAAAGTAACAGCACCAGATCCTGCCTGAATAAGAAAAGCGTCTGAGTGACCGTGATAACAGCCCTTAAATTTTATGATTTTATCTTTCCCCGTAAATCCTCTGGCCAAACGTATAGCACTCATGCATGCCTCTGTTCCAGAATTGACAAATCTAATTTTTTCAATGCCCGGAACCATTTTCACAGCCAAGGCTGCCAATTCTGTTTCAATGGCGGTGGGCATTCCAAAAGAGGTGCCTAATTTGGCTTTTTCAATGACTGCATTAATAACAGGCTCATAGGCATGCCCCAAAATTAAAGGCCCCCAAGAAGAAATAAAATCTACATACCTATTGCCGTCTACGTCATATAAATAAGCTCCTTTGGCATGCGATACAAAAATAGGAGTTCCTCCTACGGCCTTAAAAGCCCTTACTGGTGAATTAACACCGCCTGGAATATATTGTTGCGCTGCTGCAAAAAGAGCGCTGCTTCTTTGGTAATTCATATGCTTATTTTAAGCTAATTTTTAATTGATCTCCCTCCCTAATAGTAGTACCTTCTAAATCATTTAAGACTTGTAAATCCCTCACACTAAGACCGTATTTCTTTGAAATACTAAATAAAGTGTCTCCATTCTGAACCTTGTAAAAAGATTGAGAATTAACGCTTTGTCCTCTATAAATTGGCTGTTTGGTCTGAGCGGTGCTGACCTGCCTGCGGCTTAATTTTTTTAAAGCTTTAGGTTGGTCATATTGATCTAACCTATAGTTTTCTATCTGCTTTATTAACTTGGCAGGATATTTTGGGTCTGTGGCGTAACCAGCTGTTCTTAAACCCTCTGCCCAAGATTTATAATCTGTTATTTTATAGTCAAACAAAAAAGCATACCTACGGCCATTTATCAGAAATAAACTATGGTCTCTATAAGATTCTCTTGGGTGAATATACTTTCTAAAACACTCCCCTTTCTGGTCATCGTCATGGGTGGTAGAAAGCCCTTTCCAGGTAGTATGGCATTTAATTCCAAAGTGATTGTTAGACTTTTTAACTAAGTGGCTGCTGCCTGCCCCACTTTCCAATAAGCCTTGGGCCAAAGTAATGCTTGCAGGAATACCGTATTGTTCCATTTCTTCAATGGCTATAGGTGCAAATGTAGCAATATAATCCTCTGCAGAATTAAAGGTAAATGGAGTCGCTGAGTCCTGTCCATTCTTTTCTCTGGTAGAGCGCTCTGAGTTTCTAGCCGCTCCTTTTGCATAAGAGCGTTTCTTTTTAGCAAAACAACCCATAAGTAGCAAGCTCATAAAACAAAGTATAAAAAATGATGGTCCTTTCATAGCAACAAGGCCTCTCCCTTTTTTTCTAAAATATTATTTATTCCTTTTATGGCTTGTAGGCCCCCGCTATGTACCATTAAAATGTCACTGCCTGGCTTAAAGTGGTCATTTTTGATCATATCTAAAAGACCAAAGGCCATTTTTCCTGTATAAATAGGATCTAATGAAAGCTGTGTTGCTGCTTTAAAATTATTTATAAAGGCTACCAAATCTGGTTGAATTTTAGCGTAACCTCCAAAATGGAAATCAAGCAGCAAACGCCAATTTTTCTCTGATGTAAAATTACGAATATCTTTTTGCAAAAAATCACCTTTTAAAGCTGAAAATCCAAGAACTTCTTGGTGGGGAAAAGCAGCCTTACTAATCCCTGCAAGGGTGCCTCCTGTCCCTACTGACAAAGCTATATGAGAAAAACGCTGGTCTAAAGCGTGGATCATTTCACTACAGCCTTTCACTGCCAATGCATTGGTTCCTCCTTCTGGAAGCAAATAAAAAGTCCCAAATACCGCTTCTAAGTTTTTTATAAAATCTAGATGCTCTTTTTTGCGGTAATCTTCTCTGGAGATAAAATGCAAATGCATGCCGTTATTCAATGCCAAAGCTAGGGTGGGGTTTAAAGGGCCATGTGCTAACTCTTCCCCTCTAATCACACCAATGGTTTGAAAACCATAGTGTTTTCCTGCAAACGCGGTGGCGGCAATATGGTTTGAAAAACCACCACCAAAGGTGAGCAGCGTGCGCTGCTTTGCAGCTTTAGCTGCCAGCAAATTGTATTTGAGCTTTCTGTATTTATTACCAGAAATCTCAGGAAACAACAAATCTTCTCTCTTTACAGTGAGTTGCACTCCCTTTTCTTTTAAAATAGGAAGGTCTATAGTTGTATATATGGCAGTTTCATTCAAAATATGCAGTTGTAATCTAGGCCTGTACAAAGATAGCCACTTACACTTAATTCAAAGAAAAAATGACAGAGAACTCAACAGATAGTTACAGAAATATGCTTAAAAATTGTAATTTTATTCCATGAAAAAATACATTCCTATTGAGGAAGGAGATTTTTATTACGACCCTAGTGGTTATCGAGTTTTTACCACTCAATATCATTTAAAAAGAGGTTATTGCTGTGAAAGTAATTGTAGACATTGCCCTTATGGCTATGATTCAAAGACTAACAGACAATAAAATATAATGCCTTAGCGTGTCAAATAAATAGCCCTACAACTTGGCATAATTATTGTATTTTAGAAGATATATTATTTGTTATAAATCTGTGAAATAGCCTATTTTTAATGAAAATATTAAACTGGAAAAAAATCACTTAAATGCAACTATCATGAAAAAAATAATTCTTTTAAGCATGTCCCTTTTAATCTTAAATGTTTTAAATAGCTGTAGCAGCATTAAAGTGATTGCAGATTATGACCCACTCGTAAATTTTGAGAATTACAGTTCCTATGCCTTTTATAAAAAAGGTGTAGACCAGGTTCAAATTTCTGATTTAGACAAAAAAAGAATTTTAAAAGCTATTGAAACCAGCTTACAATCCAAAGGCTTTAGACCCTCTGAACAGCCAGATATTTTAGTGAATATTTTCACTAAAGAAGAATCTAAAATAGACATCTATAACAACAATGGCATGGGATGGGGATGGGGGTGGAATCCATGGTTTTGGCCTGGAATGGGTATGCAAACTACTCAAATTTCTACTAGAGCAGAAGGGCGCTTATTTATAGACCTTATTGAAACTAAAAACAAGAGACTCATTTGGCAAGGAAGCGGAGTGGGTTTATTAGAGCCCAGCAGTGACCCTATAAAAAAACAAGAAATTATTCAGAAATTTGTCAACGAAATTCTATCACAATACCCTCCAAAAAAACAATAGACAGTGATCTTAATGACAAATAGGTAATCCTTCTATAAGCTCTTTATGAAATGTAAAATTCTATTCCCTAAACATCCAAGGGTACTCTTTTTGTAAACTACTTATTTGAGATTGTAAGCTTACTATAAAAGCTAAATGAGCAGTGGCCTCAGGCTTAAAAGGTATGTGGTTTAAACCCCTTTGTATTTTTTCTACCTGCTCCAAGGTATGAAGGGCATGCCTTGCCAGCGCATAATTTTTAAAGCGCTCCCAAATATATTGAACTGCTAAAGGGCTGGGGTGTAACATATCTGCAGCGTAAAAGCGGTAGTCTCTTAGCTCGTCCATCTGAATTTCATAAGCAGGGAAATAAAGGGTTTGGCCCATTGTCCTCTTTTTTTTGCTTTTAGTGTCGTTCTTAGCTGCAGCCATAGATTCTAAAGAGTGAACTGACAAAGCAGTATTTTCATTTTCAATATGTGTGTGTACTCCCTGAATTAGTTGGGCTTTGCTTCTATTATTCTCTACAAAACCATCTTTTAAATGACGAACTGGAGAGACCGTAAAAAACAGCTGGGCGTTAGGATTTAGAAAGTTAATACTCTCTTGAATTTGATCTAAAGCAGCTGCTATTTCTAAAGGACTTGCCAGTTTTTTGTCAAAAATAGAAGCGGATTGCTTGTGACAATTTGCCACCCAAAAATCTGGATTTTTTTTTAATATATACCCCCAAGCAGTACCCAAAGTAACGTATATATGAGTGGCGCTCGTTAAAAACTCATATAGTAAGCCTAAGGCTTGGTTGGCCTTTTTAAGCACTTCCTCTTTGGAAGGATGACTCAGAGAAGAGTGAAAATAAAAAGAATGCCAAGCATCTTGGCTAAAGAAAAGATCTGACACCACAAAAAACTCCTGAGCAGCTGCCCTCTTAAAAAGTGAAGCCAAAGCCATGGGGTGAAAAACCACACCAAAAGGATTGGCCAAGCACTGAAACTGAGCCTGCTCAAATTTTGTAGCCATATGGTCACTAAAGCAAGATCCCATCAACAATATTTTACTGTGGTAATCTATTGGAGTCTGGGAAGGGGGAATGCTCATTTTTGTTTGAAATTCCATATATTACTTTGTATTAATCTAATAATCACATAGATTTAAAACATTCTCCAATTGCTATCTCTAAACCAAATAGGCAGTTTATTTTAGTAGATATGATCTAAGCTTTTATTATGCTTCATCTGCCTTTATTTAATTATGCACTTACATAATCCTTGGCGTGTGCTATGGCCTCTAAAATTCCTGCTGTGTTTTTACCTCCAGCAGTGGCAAAGAAATCTTGGCCACCACCCCCCCCTTGAATATACTTTCCTAGTTCACGTACGATCAAAGATGCATTGAGTGATTTAAGAGCCACTAACTCCTTTGATATATAACAGCTCAGTAGGGCCTTATCTTCATGAGTAGATCCTAGTAATAAAAACGTGTTTTCACTGTTAGCTCCTAACTCAAAACTTAAATCTTTCATGGCTGCAGCGTCTAAAGCTACCTCTGCAGCTAGAAATCGCACCCCATTTACCTCTAAAAAGGCTGCCTTTAATTCTTTGCCAATATCCCCTGCCTTTTCTCTCTGCAATACGGCAAATGCTACTTTTAACTGTTGGTGCTCTTCCTGCAATTTAGTAATGGCAGCAAGGGGGTCAGTATGAATTTGTAATTGCGCTAAAATTTGTTGAAGCGTCTGGTCTGTATGCTGGTAATAGTCCTTTACAGCGTCTGCTGTAATGGCTTCTATTCTTCTAATTCCAGAGGCTACTGCCGTTTCAGATTTAATCTTAAATTGCCAAATGTCTGCTGTGTTTTTAACATGAGTGCCCCCGCAGAGCTCAATAGATTCACCAAAACGAATACTTCTTACCGTATCTCCATATTTCTCTCCAAAAAGTGCCATAGCACCACTGGCTTTTGCCTCAGCAATAGGGACGTTTCTGTTCTCTTCTAAAGGCATATGAGCCTCAATTCTAGCATTCACATAGTGTGTAATCTCTGAAAGCTGCTGCTCTGTCACTTTAGAAAAATGAGAGAAGTCAAATCTCAGGTATTTAGAGTGTACTGCGGATCCTTTTTGCTCTACATGTATTCCTAAAATAGCCCTTAATGCCTGGTGCAGTAAATGGGTAGCTGTATGGTTTTTTGAAGTCCTGTCCCTTTGTCTCTGATCTACAGAGGCCTTAAAAGAAAGGCTTGAATCTTTTGGTAAGGTACAGGAGAAATGAATAATTTCATTGTTCTCTCTCTTGGTGTCTATAATATATGTAATGTCTCCGTTTGGGGCAGACAGGTACCCTTTATCTCCTACTTGGCCTCCTCCTTCTGGATAAAAAGGAGTTAGATTAAATACCAATTGGTACATTTCTCCCTCTTTTTTTGAAACCACTTTTCTATACTTAGCAATCTTTACTTGGGTTTCTAATAAATCATAACCAATAAACTCCTGGGTGTCGTCTTCTAATAAAACTACCCAATCTTCTTTAGCCACCTCAGAGGCAGCTCTAGAACGCTGTTTTTGCGCCTGCATAGACCTTTCAAAACCAGTTTGATCTAATGTGTACCCACGTTCAGATAAAATGAGTGCTGTTAGATCTATAGGAAAACCATAGGTGTCATATAACTCAAAGGCTTTCTCTCCAGACAATACCTTATTATGAGCTGTGAGAATGAGGCTGTCTAATAAAAGCAAGCCCTGATCTAGCGTTCTTAAAAAAGATTGCTCCTCTTCTTTAATCACATTTTCAATGAGTTGCTTTTGCAATACCAGCTCTGGAAAAGAATCTCCCATGGTTCTGGAGAGTACATTAACCAGCTTAAACATAAAGGGCTGCTTGCTGTCTAAAAAGGTAAAACCATAACGGATAGCCCTTCTGAGAATTCTTCTAATGACATAACCAGCACCATTATTATTAGGCAATTGTCCGTCTGCAATTGAGAAAGCAACGGCTCTTATATGATCTGCTATCACCCTAAAGGCAATATCTGTTGTTTCTGTATAGCCGTAAGTAGCGCCACTAATAATTTCAATTTCCTTTATTATAGGAGTAAAAACATCTGTGTCATAATTGGACTGGACGCCTTGTAACACCATACAAAGGCGCTCAAAGCCCATTCCTGTGTCTACATGCTTGGCTGGTAACGGCTCAAGAATTCCATTGGCTTTTCTATTAAACTGCATAAATACCAAGTTCCAAATCTCCACTACATGCGGGTGATCCATATTCACTAAGCTAGCCCCAGAAATTTTTTCTTTTTCTGCTACAGAGCGAATATCAATATGAATTTCAGAACAAGGCCCGCAAGGTCCTTGGTCTCCCATTTCCCAAAAATTATCTTTTTTATTTCCAAATAAAATCTGAGATTCAGGTACAATTTTTTTCCATAAAGATAGGGCTTCAGCATCCATTTCTAATTGGTCTGAATCTTTAGACCCCTCAAAAACAGTCACATAAAGCCAGGAGGGATCAATTTTAAAAACGCCTGTAAGCAATTCCCATGCCCAACTAATAGCCTCTTTTTTAAAATATCCTTCAGTGTCATTCTTAGGAATTCCAAAACTCCAATTCCCTAACATTTCAAACATGGTGTGGTGGTAAGTATCTTTTCCTACTTCTTCCAAATCATTGTGCTTTCCACTAACCCTAAGACATTTTTGAGTATCTGCTACTCGCTGGTCATTGGGATGGGTATTTCCTAAGAAATAAGGCTTAAAAGGGTTCATCCCTGCGTTGGTAAACATCAGGGTGGGATCATCCTTAATCACCATAGGAGATGAAGGGACTATTCTGTGATTTTTTTCTTTAAAAAAATTTAAAAACTCAGCTCTAATATCTTGAGATTTCATAGGCACTTATTATCATTTCATTCCCTTGTAGCTCACTGTTTAATACTCAAATGCAAAATAAACAAATCTTAAGGTTTTTCTAAAAAATTAGGGGATAGAAAAACAATGTTTATATTTGTTTTGAAGCTACTAATAACAGCACAAAAATAGCATAATTTCTACAGATGTCTAATGTAAAATACTATTACGACTCAGAGACGCTCTCTTACCGCAAAATTGCGGATAAGAAAACTACGCGTCTAAAAAAATTGATGCTATTTATTTTGGCTTCTTTCCTCTTTGGTATGATAGGCTTGCTGTTCTTATTAAATACCTCACTAGTCAATACCCCAAGAGAATTAAGCCTGTCTAGAGAGCTTTTAAATTTGGAATTCCAATTTGAGCAGCTCAATAAAAAAATGAACCAAGCAGCTTTGGTTTTAGACAATATTGAAAGTAGAGACAATACCATTTACAGGGTATATTTTGAGGCAAACCCTATTCCAGAGGCACAAAGAAAAGCTGGTTTTGGTGGTTTAAACAGATATAAGCCTCTAGAGGGGTATGAGTACTCTGAACTGATTACTGCCACAGCAAAAAAACTAGATATCCTACAAAAACAACTAGTAGTTCAGTCTAAGTCATTAGATGAGATTAGCACTTTAGCTTCTGAAAAAGAAGCATTATTGTCTGCTATCCCATCTATTCAACCTATCTCTACACAAGATTTAACTAGAATGGCTTCTGGCTTTGGGTGGCGTTCTGACCCTTTTAATAAGGTGCGAAAAAAACACTGGGGTATGGATTTTACAGCCCCAAGAGGCACCCCTATTTACGCTACAGGAAATGGACGTATTTCTAGAGCAGACAATAACGCTACTGGCTTTGGAAAGCACATTAGAATAGAACACGGCTTTGGGTATATTACTATTTACGCCCACCTAAGCCAATACAATGCAAGAAGAGGACAAAGAGTTAAAAGAGGAGACATTATAGGATATGTAGGGAGCACAGGACGCTCAGAAGGGCCACACTTACATTATGAAGTATGGAAAGACAAACAGCGAATTAATCCTATAAATTTCTATACTGGAACGCTAAGTCCTAAAGAATTTGAAAACCTACTGCGTTTTGCCAATCAAGAAAATCAATCATTAGACTAATGTTACCCCTACCAGATAAAAGATATTACAGCATTGGTGAAGTGGCAAAGGCTTTTGAGGTAAACACCTCTCTCATTCGTTTTTGGGAAAATACTTTTGATATCCTTACACCAAAAAAAAACGCTAAGGGTAATAGAAAATTTACCCCAGAAGATGTTAAAAATATGGGGGTCATTTACCATTTAGTAAAAGAAAAAGGATACACCTTAGTGGGTGCTAAAGCCCATTTAAAAGTTTCTAAAAACAAAACTTTAGACAATCTTGATCTGATAAAAAGACTAGAAAATGTAAAAGAGGAGCTTTTAAAAATAAAGGGGCAGCTTTAAAAAGCACCTCTTTATTTTTAGAGAATAGTTAGCTGTTGCGTGTGGGCTTAATTTTATATAACTAAGTGCATTCTTAATATCAACAAAATACTATCTATACATTCTCACAGAATTATCTCCTGGTTTTTGACCTCCAAACTTATCTACCTTTAAACTAAAACTAAGCATAAAATACTGCTGGAGTACCGTTCCTTGAAAATCTTCTATATAGTCTTCTGCTGTAGTTCTTCTGGTATTGATGTTTTGGTTTAAAATATCATAAGCTAGAAGTTTTAATGTAGCAGTATCTTTAAACATTTGAACCCCTATACTCATATTCCAGAAAAAAGCATTCTTATCAAATCCTGGCCCTACATTTGGGTTGTAACTGTAGGTAACATCATTTCCCCAAACCAGATTTTCTGGCCAAAAAGTGGTGGTCTTAAGCGTGGCATTGTGGTTTAAAATAGATACTTCTGGAATGTTTTTTAAATTATATGTGCTCTTAGAGTAGCCAAGGCTGTAGCCTGGCTCTATCTGAAACTTCTCGTTAAAATTAATAGAGGTAGACACAGAAGGAGAGAGACTATAAGAGGTGGTCTTTAACAGTTCACCGTTAGAAAAGCCTACGTTCTTAGAAAAATTGGCATTAGGTCTAATATTGAGGTTCATCATGTACAGACTGTCCTTCTTAATTTGTTTTGAATACCCCACTCCAAAATATCCGTTGTAATTACCGTTTACGTTAGTAAAAGTGGTGTTTCTTAAGAAGCTCTCGTCTGTAGTGGTCACTGCACTCACCCTGTTGTCTGTAAAAGTGGCCCCTGCATACACAAAAATACCAGAGCGTTCTCTCCAATTGTAATTATTGTAATTAAATCCTACTGAGTGATTTAAAGCAGGATCCAAATCTGGATTTCCTATGACAATATTTAGGGGGTTATTTAAGTTAGGAACCGGCTGTAACTGAGTAATATTAGGCAGATCTAAGTTGTTGGAATATCGCAGGCTTAGACTCTTGTTTTTTCCAAGGCTATAGCGGCTGTATAAATTTAAAAGGAGCTTGCTGTAAGATTTTGAGAAGTCTAAATTTTGTAAAAAATCTTCATTGTTTAAAGTAACATCTGTATAGCTTGCACTGAGTCTTAAACGCCATTTTTCACTGTTATTCCTCAGTCCTATAGATGGGGTTCTTTGGATGGTTTTAAAAGTGAAGTCTGAACTCTGCACATTATTAAAATTAGCATAGGCTGCACTTGCTAAATCGTAATCATATACTGATAATTTATTCTCTCTTGTACTTACGTCGTACTCCATGCCGGCCTGAATAAATATATCCTTTGAAAGTGCTTTTCTGTATTCAAAATCAAGGTTATAGGCATTGGTCAGATTGTCCGAGATCTTTTCTTGGTCTAAAACAGTTTCTTCTACTTCATTGTTAGCGTAGATTTTTCTTAAAGAATTTAAACTAGTAAGGCTTTCATTTTTGTTCTGTGACACATCGAAATCTAAAGAAACGTATCCCCCAATGGTATCTAGTTTTTGAAAGAGACTAAATTGGTTAGAGAAACTCCTTAGGTTAGATCTGTTGGCTGTCTTTACCCTATTAGAGTTAATAAGAGCGCCTAATGCGTCTTTAGACAAAGTGTTTTGGTCATTATTTGTGGTAGTATTCCCCACATTAATGTTTGGCTCAAAACTAATAATTAAATTTTTATTAAGGTTAAATTCTAAATCTGCACTCCCTTTGTTGTTTTGGTTTGTTCCTTTAAATCTAGAGGTTCTCTCTGTAAAGAACCTTCTATCTGGCAGAATATTCTCCCTAAAAGAGGCCTCATCATTATAAGAATCTGAATAGGAGAAAAAATGATTTCCTTCTACTTCATATTTTCCTTTTTCAGCATCTGCAAAGCTAGCTCCTAGTGTAGAAGAAGTAGAAATTCCTTGTCCAAAACCAAAGTTTATACCACCTACGTCAAAACCACCCCCTCCAAAACCGCGTCTGGTAGAACCTCCGCCGCCAAGCATATCAAAAACCTCATCATAGGAAAAGCCTGCATTGTTAATATTATTGCTGCTAGCAAGCACGCTCACCCTTTTATTGTTGTTAAAATAATTAATTAATCCATTGGCTTGGTAACGTTCATCTGTTCCATAGCCCCCAGATATTCGGGCCAAATAACCCTTATTCTTATCTTCCCTAATAGTGAGGTTTATTGTCTTATTTTCACTCTGAGCGTCGTCTCCAGTTCGTTCCTCTGTTTTGGTTTTGGTATTGGTAATTTGAATTTTATCAATAATATCTTTAGGCAAACTTTTAGTAGCTACCTTTGGATCTTTGCTAAAAAACACCTGACCATTCACCAGTACCTGATCTACCTGCTGTCCATTTACAGTAATGGTTCCGTTGGCATCTATAGCCACTCCTGGTAGTTTTCTAAGCACCTCTTCTACCGTTGCGTCTGGCCTAGTTTTAAAAGAACTAGCATTAAATTCTAGGGTATCCTTTTTAACCGTTATAGGCACGCGTTCTGCTGCTATCACTA
>CAWWAC010000034.1:0-12813 GCA_963934855.1 uncultured Flavobacteriaceae bacterium | reverse complement strand
TGTAAATATTCCAGCTAATGCAGCTCCTGCAGATACAAAATTTGGAGCACCTATTTTAACACCAATTGAGATTAAAGTTGTGTGCCCAGAGACCTTCATATAACTATTACAAATTCAAAAACTTTAAAAATCTTATATTTAAGAAGGTTACAAATGTTACAGCTTAACTAAGATGTAAAGAACAATAAGAGTCATTAGAACACCCTTAAAGAAGGCTATAGGCATTTTACGTTAATTAGAAATTAACTGCCTCACAACTGCCATTAATTGCATTTTAAACTAAAAAATGGTAAATTAAGGTGTGAAAATTATTGTAAGCTCTCCAAGGCACAAAATTCGGACCAACTGCACTAAATACTGGATTAAGTGGCTTTTGGGCATAAAAAAGCCCCTCATAAATGAGGGGCTTTTTGTGGGCCCTACTGGGTTCGAACCAGTGACCCCCTGCTTGTAAGGCAGGTGCTCTGAACCAGCTGAGCTAAGGGCCCTTACATACTTCTTAGTAGAAGCGAGTGCAAATATAAGATTGTTTTTTAGTTGGCAAAAGAAAAGAATAAAAAAAGAATGGTTTTTTCACAATACTTCTGCTACTACAAAAGTACTCCCCCCTACATAGATTAAATCTTCCTTATTTGCTTGTTTTTTGGCTGCCTTAAGTGCTTCATTAACAGAGGTGTACTGATTACAAAAGAGATTGTACTTCTTTGCAGCTTCTATCACTATAGCAGGGTCCATACCTCTTTCTATTGCAGGTCTTGAAATGTAATAAAGAGCCTCTACAGGTAAAAGAGGTAAAATAATGCTTAAATCCTTGTCTTTTACAAAGCCAAGGACCATGTGAAGGCGTTTGTGTGGGGTTTGAAAAAGCTGTTTTACCGTTAAAGCTATTCCAGCTTCATTGTGCGCAGTGTCTGCAATAATGGTAGGCTCAAGTGAAATGGTTTGCCACCTGCCTAGTAAGCGCGTGTTAGCTACTACACTAGCCAATCCCTTTTTAATATGACTAGATGTAATATTAAAACCATTTAAGTATCTTAAAACGCCCACTACCCCTTTAATATTTCTTTGCTGATAAATTCCTTTTAAATCTGTTGCATACTCCTTTTCTATTTCATCTGAGGCAAAATGAATAGAAGCCCCAACGGTAGAGGCTTTGGCCTTAAAAACAGCCTCTGTATCTTTATGCCATTCACTAATCACTACCGGTACTGAATCTTTAATAATTCCCGCTTTTTCAATAGCAATCTGCGCCAGGGTATTACCCAGCAAATCCATGTGATCAAAACCAATATTAGTGATGAGAGAGACCTCTGGTGTCACTATATTGGTAGCGTCTAAACGGCCACCAAGTCCCACCTCAATAATGGCAATGTCTACCTGTGCTTTAGAAAAATAATCGAAAGCCATACCTACGGTCATTTCAAAAAAAGACAAAGTGTGAGTAGTCATATAATCTTGGTGATCTATCACAAACTGAAGTACCGCTTCTTCAGAAATATCTATGCCATTTATCTTAATACGCTCCCTAAAATCCTTTAAATGTGGGGAGGTATAGAGCCCCACTTTATAACCAGCCTCATGAAAAATAGAAGCCAACATATGAGAGGAAGATCCTTTTCCATTAGTACCACCCACATGAATACACTTAATTTTTTTTTCTGGAAACCCTAAATAATCACAAAAGGAAGTAATGGCATCTAACTTAGCATTTAAAGCCACTACTCCTTTTTGTTGATAGGATGGTAATTGCTTAAAGAGCCATGCTATTGCTTCTTTATAATTATTCATAATGATTGTCCCAATTTAAAGTAAATGACTACATAGCCTATTTGCCTTTCAGGCGCCTTAGAATCTGGGGCCCAACGATACATAAGAGCAGTAGCTTTGGCGGGCGTTAATAAGCAAGGTGCATTGTTTGTAGTTCCTCGCACACCAGCATCTGCTCCAATTACCTGACCAGATCTGTCTACAGTAATGGCTACAACCACCCTTCCCTCTTCATTGCAATCTGGTGTCACAGACCCTTTGCCAACTAAGGACCTACCGGACAGTCCAAAGCCAATTCCATTAGGACTACCCTGAGCACTTCCAAACAAAGAATTGGCGTATAAAGAACCGTCAGACAAGCCTCTGTTTCCAGGAGCCTCTTGGGTACCAGTTCCAGAGCCTTTGGCTTCCTTAGCTCCTAATATGTTAGCTAAGGCCGCCTTTGTGGCGTCCGATGCCACTTTTGGGACTTCTTGTTTCTGTGGCTCGGTTTTTTTTTCAAGGGTTTCTTCTTTCTCTGTAACTATTTTATTTTCTACTTCTTTTTTTTCTGTTTCTTTTGGAATCACTACCTCTGAAGCTTCAGAAACCAATAAATCATCTACTTTTTCTACGGGGATGTCCTCTGTAATAAAAGGAATTGCTTGACTTGGAGGGGCTGGAGAAAGCGAAACATTACCTGGCTCTTCAGAACCAAAAGCAATGAGTATACCGTTTTCTATAGGAGGGTCAAAATAACGCA
This sequence comes from uncultured Flavobacteriaceae bacterium, assembly GCA_963934855.1. Lineage (GTDB taxonomy): Bacteria > Bacteroidota > Bacteroidia > Flavobacteriales > Flavobacteriaceae > MAG-120531. Next base: position 10,304 of record CAWWAC010000034.1, on the reverse strand, counting down.
AACCAAAAAAGAAAAGTAGCCCCAACACTCCTATCAATAATAAAGTAGTGAGTGCCAGTGATTTTTTTTCGTGTATAGTCTTTAAAATTGTCATTAATTTGGGCGTACCGCAAGGATCACCTTAAATTGATTTCTGTTGGCTATATCCATAATATAGACAGCCTCTTTAATAGCTATAGACTCTGCAGCTCTAAGAATAATAGTAGGATTTTGTTGATTTGAAAGCGCAGATATAAGCGCCGCTTCAACATCGGCTTTAGCCACCTGTAAATCACTGATATAATACATAAGAGACGCGTCTATACTCACAGCCAGTTGTTGGGTATTGGTAGATTTTCCTCTTGCTTTTGGCAGCAGTAAATCTAATGCATTGGGTGAGTTGGAGGTGAGTAGAAAGAAAATTAACAGCAGAAATACAATGTCTGTCATAGAGGACATGCTAAACTCTGAACTCACTTTATTTCTTCCTTTTAGCTTCATGGAAAAGGGTTAAAGGGGTTCGTTTAATAAATCTAAAAAATCTACCGCATTAGCCTCCATGCTATGTACAACCTTATTAGTCATAGTAACCAAGTGATTGTAGCCAATATATGCAATAATACCAACCACAAGACCTCCTACTGTGGTAGTCATAGCGGTGTATATTCCTGAGGCTAATGCCCCCATTTCTGCCTGACCTCCTGAGGTAGCCATTTCGTGAAAAGCAATAATCATTCCTATGACGGTTCCTAAAAACCCAATCATAGGAGCCGCACCTGCTACGGTAGCTAATACACTCACATTCTTTTCTAATTTATACACCTCCAAGGTGCCAGCGTTTTCTATAGCCGTATTAATGTCATCTAATGGCTTTCCAATTCTAGAAACACCTTTTTCTGTGAGTCTGGCCACCGGGGAATTTGTTTGGGCACATAACATTTTAGCAGCCTCTATTTTACCACTACTTATGTAATCTCTAATTTGATTCATAAAATTAGCATCTATCTTGGCAGCCGCTTTAATGGCAAAGAGTCTTTCAAAATAAATATATAATGCCACCCCTAGCAGTAAAAAAAGAATAGACATAATGACCACACTTGCAGTGCCTCCATTAAGAATAAGATCTATTACAGAGAGTGTTTTCTGGTCTGCACTTAGCGTTTCTAGGCCATTATCAGGCATATATTCTTGCATATAAAGTACTTAATTTAGTTTGCTATAAAATTACTGTGCTACTTGCCTTTGTGGCTATTTATAAAAGAACGCTAAAATTTTAAAAAAATTATGCTGCGTTTAATACAAAATCTCTGAGCAATACAAAAGTAAGGCCACCGCTTAAAAATCCAATTAGGGCCAACCAAGCTATGTTCTTAAAGTACCAAAAGAAATCTATCTTTTCCATTCCCATGGCCACAACACCAGCTGCAGAGCCAATAATAAGCATACTCCCTCCTGTTCCTGCAGAATAGGCAATAAAATGCCAAAGCGGGTTGTCTAAGCTTTCTGAGAACATTCCAATACTAGCTGCTACTAAAGGTACGTTATCTATCACTGCAGAACCAGCTCCTAATAACAATACTACAATATCTGAATTTGGAATAGCACTGTTTAAACCTTCTGCAAAATGGAATAACATTCCTAGTGATTCTAATGCTGCTACTGCTAGTAAAATTCCTAAAAAAAATAAAATACTTGGCAATTCAATTTTAGAAAGAGAGTGGTGAACAGGACTGTGATGACCTGAAGCTTCACTAACACCGTCTATATCTGACAAAGAGAATTTAGCACTAGAGTATATTTCTGCAAAGGTAGCTACTACCGCTAAAGACAACATCATTCCCACATAAGGTGGTAAGTGTGTAATCGTTTTAAAGAAGGGTACAAAAATAATAGCTCCTAAACCTAAATAGAGCATGGTAGATCCAAATCTAGATTTAGGAACCACCTTGTCAGAGGCAGTATTAGATTCTATATTCCCCTGAAAAGCTTTAAACTTAGTGGCTATTAATGTAGGGACCACCATGCAAATTAAAGAAGGTAAAAATACGTGTTCTACCAGTTGCAAAGCAGATACTTTATTGGCAATCCAAAGCATGGTAGTTGTTACGTCTCCAATTGGAGACCAAGCACCTCCTGCATTGGCTGCAATAATAACCATACCAGCAAACCACATACGTGTTTCTCTTTCTTTAATAACTTTCTGTAGAATAGTAATAAGTACAATAGTAGCCGTTAAGTTGTCAATAATTGCAGAGAGCACAAAAGCAAGCACAGAGAACAACCAGAGTAGTTTTGTTTTTTTCTTGTATTTAATAAATCCTTTTATAGTGGCAAACCCGTCAAAGTAATCTATAATCTCTACAATGGTCATAGCCCCTAATAAAAAGACTAATATTTCTGCTGTTTTACCTAAGTGGTGTAATAAAATTTCATCTATGTGAGTAGGAACTAATTCTCTAAGAGCTGTATCTACTTCAAACACATCCATATGTGTTAAAGCAATAATGGCCCATAATAAGGCCATCATGGCCAAAGCAGGAATAAGCTTGTCTATTTTGAGATTGTGTTCGAGGGTAATTGCCAAATAACCAACAACAAATACAATTAAAATAATAGTTTCCATAAATACAATGGGTTTTAAGAGTTTAGAAGATAGGAGTAAAAGAATGAATTTTTACCTAACTGCTAGCAAATATAAAAAAATGGAGAAGTAAAAATCATTAAATCTTCATAAGGATTAAAATATTTATAAACTTAACACAGCCTGCATAAAATACGGCTATAAATAAATGTGTTTTTTTTTAAGAAATAGAGTAAAAAGTAATGCTATGCACGCATAATAAATTGATTATATTTGAAAAGTTTAAAAAAATTATTCATGGAATACCATTTAAGTTCTGAACAAATCCTAATAAAAGAAGCTGCTAGAAATTTTGCTAAGCAAGTGCTTTTACCCTCCGTATTAGAAAGAGATGAACATCAGAAATTTCCTAAAGAGGAAATTAAAGCCCTAGCAGAACTTGGGTTTATGGGCATGATGGTAGCGCCTGAATTTGGAGGTAGTGGCCTAGACACCTTATCTTATGTATTAGCCATGGAAGAGCTCTCTAAAGTAGACGCTTCTGCCTCAGTTATTATGTCTGTCAATAACTCTTTAGTATGCTGGGGTATTGAAAAATACGGAAATCAGGAGCAGAAAGAGAAATACCTACCCTCTTTAACTAATGGAGAGAAAATTGGTGCCTTCTGTCTCTCAGAACCAGAAGCAGGATCAGACGCTACCTCACAAAAAACCACTGCCATAGATCATGGAGATCACTATATTATTAACGGAACTAAGAACTGGATCACCAACGGTGGTAGTGCTAGTGTCTATTTAGTAATTGCCCAAACAGATATTGAAAAAGGGCATCAAGGAATTAACGCATTTATAGTAGAGGGTGGGACTCCCGGCTTTACTGTGGGACCCAAAGAGAATAAACTAGGCATTAGAAGTAGTGACACCCACACCCTTCAATTTAACGAAATGAAGGTGCCCAAAGAAAATAGAATTGGAGCAGATGGGTTTGGTTTTACCTTTGCCATGAAAACACTAGCTGGAGGGCGTATTGGTATTGCGGCTCAAGCACTTGGCATAGCAGCTGGAGCCTATGAATTGGCCTTGAGTTATGCAAAACAAAGAGAGGCTTTTGGCAAACCCATAAGCCAGCATCAAGCCATAGCCTTTAAACTGGCCCAGATGCATACAAAAATAGAGGCAGCCAGACAACTGGTGTATAAAGCTGCGTGGGAAAAAGACCAAGGAATTAATTATGAACTATCTGGCGCTATGGCTAAATTATATGCCTCAGAAGTAGCCATGGACGTAAGTGTAGAAGCAGTTCAAGTATTTGGCGGTAATGGTTTTGTTAAAGAATACCACGTAGAACGCATGATGAGAGACGCCAAGATTACTCAGATTTATGAAGGAACTTCTGAAATTCAACAATTGGTTATTTCTAGAGCTATTTTAAAAGATTAGATTCAGTAGCACCAAAGAAAGGGACATTTAGAGAGTCTTATCTAGAAGATAGCCTTATTTGTTCTGTAAAAATTTGTGGGAAAAATAAATTAAAGACAAAAAAGTCCTTAAAAAACTGTTTTGAAAAAAAGTCCATTATTGAAATCTCATTTCTGTAGGGCTTAAATTATGAGATTACATTTATTTCAATGTTTTTTTAAAAAACCTTAACTTTTTTGATATAAATCAGCATATCATTGCGGTAAATTCAACATATTAGATATTTTTGTGTAAAATATCTAATGCTATGAGACTCAAAAAACAAGGACTTTATTCCCCAGAATTTGAACATGACAATTGTGGCGCAGGCTTTATATGCAGTTTGGATGGAAATAAATCTAATGATATTATACATAAAGCATTAGAAATTCTTAAAAAACTAGAACACAGAGGTGCCGTAAGTTCTGACGGTAAAACAGGAGATGGCGCTGGTATTCTCATAGATATTCCCCATGACTTTTTTGTAAATGTGTGTGCGTTTGAACTTCCAAAAGCAGGAGATTATGCAGTGTCTAACGTATTCCTTCCTCAGAGAGAAAACCAAAGAAACTTTTGTATAGGCGCGCTTGAATCTGAGATAAAAGCACAAGGGCTTGTTTTATTAGGTTGGAGGACCGTACCTGTTAATAAATCTGTTCCAGGAAGAATTGCCATGGAAACGGCTCCCTTTATTGCTCAGATATTTATTGGAAAAGAGCGTGATATTCAAGACGAAGCTACTTTTAATAGAAAGCTCTTTATAGCTAGAAAAAAAGCAGAACACTGCATTTACAACTCTAAATTGTCAGAACAGGGTTTCTTCTACTTGCCCAGCCTTTCTAATAAAATTATCATTTTTAAAGGCCTGCTCATGCCAGAAGACATAAGCCTTTACTTTACAGACTTACAAGATCCTAGGGTAATTACTAGACTGGCCCTAGTACACCAAAGATTTTCTACCAATACCTTCCCCACTTGGGATCTAGCCCAACCTTTTAGGTATATGTGTCACAATGGTGAAATTAACACCCTTAGAGGTAATGTAGCTAGAATGAGGTCTAGAGAAGAGCTTTTAAAAAGTGATCTTTTTGGAGCAGATATAAAAGAGATACTCCCCATTATACTGCCTCATAAATCAGATTCTGCCACCCTAGACATGGTGGTAGAATTACTCCTTATGACAGGCAGGTCACTGCCAGAGGTCATGATGATTTTAGTGCCAGAAGCCTGGGAGAAAAATGACAATATGTCTTTAGAAAAAAGAGCTTTTTACGAGTATAACTCTTGTATGATGGAGCCTTGGGATGGACCAGCCTCCATTCCTTTTACAGATGGAAATTTTATTGGTGCAGTTCTAGATAGAAATGGTTTAAGGCCTTCTAGGTACTCTGTCACTAAAGACGGATTTGTCATTATGTCTTCAGAAACCGGAGTGGTAGATATAGCCCCTAAAAACTTGGCTTTACACGGACGCTTAGAGCCAGGAAAGATGTTTTTGGTAGATATGTCTGCAGGACGTATTATTAACGATGAAGAAATTAAAGAACAAATAGCCCTTAAACACCCTTACAAAAAGTGGGTTCAAGACAATTTAGTACACCTTAAAGATATTCCCTATAATGATTGCCCGCTTTTTATTGGTGAAGCCAAGCTAGACCAAAGAAAAGCAGCCTATGGTTATACCCTAGAAGACATAGACAGCATTGTAATGCCTATGGCGGAAACCGCCAAAGAACCTATGGGTTCAATGGGCACAGATACCCCTATTGCAGTATTGTCTCAAAAACCTCAATTGCTCTACAACTATTTCCAACAACTCTTTGCGCAAGTTACCAACCCACCTTTAGATGGGATAAGAGAAGAAATGATCACAGACATTAGCCTCACTTTAGGAAGTGATCACAATATATTTGACACCACAGAAAAGCACTGTAGAAAGTTAAAAATTCAAAATCCTGTCATTTCAAAAGAAGATCTAGACAAAATTAAAAACTATGACGTAAACCCAAACTATAAAGTAACTTCCATACAAATGCTCTACGCGGTAGACAAAGGACATAACGGACTAGAAGATGGATTGGAGCTCTTGCTAGAAGAAGCTTCAAAAGCGATAGATAACGGCAGTAATATTCTCATTTTATCTGACAGGTATATTTCAAAAGAGAAGGCAGCCATTCCTGCGCTCTTGGCTTGCTCCTATGTAAACAATGGCCTACAAGCCCTTGGCAAAAGGTCTAATGCTAGTATTATTATAGAGTCTGCAGAACCAAGAGAAGTACACCACTTTTGTTTACTTTTTGGCTATGGTGCTAGCGCCATAAATCCATATTTAGTGAATGAAATTATTGCAGAGCAAATAAAAGAAAATGAGACCAGCAGCTATACTTTTGAAGAGGCCATTAAAAATTATAACCAAGCGGTTGGAAAAGGAATCTTAAAAGTGATGAATAAAATGGGGGTTTCTACGCTAAATTCTTATAGGGGTTCTCAGTTATTTGAGTGCTTGGGAATTCATAGCAAAGTAATAGACAAATACTTTCCAAGAACTACTTCAAGAATACAAGGAATAGACCTGTATGAAATAGAAAAGGAACTTAGCAAACGACATAAAAATGCTTTTTCAGAATTTAAACCTGACGGAGGTCTAGAACTAGAAATTGGTGGCGACTATCGTTGGAGAAGGGATGGGGAAAAACACCTTTTTAACCCCCTAACCATAGCAAAGCTTCAAAAAGCCGTGCGCAACAATGAGTCAGACACATACAAGGAATACGCTAATTTGGTAAATGAACAATCAAAAGACCTTATGACAATAAGGGGCTTATTGGAATTCTCCAACTTTGACCCCATTCCTCTAGAAGATGTAGAGCCTTGGACTGAGATTGTAAAAAGGTTTAAAACTGGTGCCATGTCTTACGGCTCTATCAGTAAAGAAGCTCACGAAAACTTGGCGATTGCCATGAATAGAATTGGAGGAAAAAGCAACTCAGGAGAAGGTGGAGAAGACGCAGAACGTTTTTATAAAAACCAAACAGGAGACTGGAAAAATTCTGCTATTAAACAAGTAGCTTCTGGTCGTTTTGGAGTGAGTTCAAATTACCTGACCAACGCCACAGAAATACAAATAAAAATGGCCCAAGGAGCAAAACCCGGAGAAGGTGGTCAACTACCTGGTCCTAAGGTAAATCCAGACATTGCAAAAACTAGAAACTCTACTCCTTATGTAGGGTTGATTTCTCCACCTCCACACCACGACATTTATTCTATAGAAGATTTATCTCAATTAATATTTGACCTAAAATCTGCCAATAGAGAAGCTAGAATTAATGTAAAATTAGTTTCTGAAGTGGGAGTAGGAACAGTTGCTGCAGGAGTTTCTAAGGCCAAGGCCGATGTCATTCTGATTTCTGGTTTTGACGGGGGAACTGGAGCCTCACCGCTCACTTCATTAAAACACACAGGATTACCCTGGGAGCTTGGAATAGCAGAAGCACAGCAAACCCTTGTGATGAATGACCTAAGAAATAGGGTGCGTTTGGAATGTGATGGCCAGTTAAAAACAGGAAGAGATGTAGCCATAGCTTGCTTATTAGGCGCAGAGGAATTTGGTTTTGCCACAGCTCCATTGGTGGCCTCTGGTTGCATTATGATGCGTGCTTGTCACCTCAATACCTGTCCAGTAGGAATAGCCACTCAAAACCCAGAACTCAGAAAAAAATTCAAAGGAGAGCCAGAACACGTAGTAAACTTTATGTATTTCATAGCACAGGAGCTACGTGAAATTATGGCGCAACTAGGGTTTAAAACTGTAGACGAAATGGTAGGGCAAGTACAAAAATTAGATCGCAAAAAAGTAGGTGCTCATTATAAATCTGCTGGAATAGACCTGAGCCCAATTTTACACCAAGTAGCAGTAATTCCAGGAACAAAACTTTATAATACTACAAAACAAGAGCACCACATTGAAGACTCTATAGAATTTGACATCATAGAAAAAGCACATCCTGCTTTATACAGAAAAGATAAAATGAGCTTAGACTTTCCTATTAGAAATACAGATAGGGCTATAGGTGCTATTATCTCCAATGAAATTTCTAAAAAATACGGAGCTGCAGGAATGCCAGACAATACCCTAAAACTAAATTTTACAGGTGCAGCTGGCCAGAGTTTTGGAGCCTTTGCAACCAAAGGGCTTACCATGACCGTCTATGGCAATACCAATGACTATCTAGGAAAGGGACTTTCAGGAGCTAAATTAGTTATAAAAGTACCTTTAGAGGCTACCATAATTCCTCATGACAATGTCATTACAGGAAATGTCACCCTATACGGCGCCACCTCTGGAGAGGCTTATATAAACGGAAAAGCAGGAGAACGTTTCTGTGTCAGAAACTCAGGTGCTACTGCAGTTGTAGAAGGAATTGGAGATCATGGTTGTGAGTATATGACTGGAGGAGTTGCGGTAATTCTAGGTCAAGTAGGTCGTAATTTTGGTGCAGGAATGAGTGGGGGAATTGCCTACGTCTACAATCCAAATAAAACCTTTGAATCTATCTGTAAATCAGACGGCCTTCTTTTACTTCCAGTCAATGAGCAAGAAGACATAAAAACACTTAAAACACTCATTGAGAACCACTACAATGCCACTCAAAGTCCTAGGGCACAAGAAATATTGGAACAATGGGACCACAAGTTAGAACACTTTGTTAAGGTATTCCCAGAAGAATACAAATTAGCTTTAGAGAGAATTGCACAAGAAACTACTGAAAATTTATAATATTATGGGGAAAACTACAGGATTTTTAGAGTTTGACAGAAAGGTAGAAGCCTATGAAAAGCCAGAAGAAAGAATAAAAAATTATAAAGAATTTACGGTTCCCCTAGAGGAAAAAGATCTTAAAGACCAAGGAGCTCGCTGCATGAGTTGTGGTATTCCATTTTGTCACAGCGGCTGCCCACTTGGCAATCTAATTCCAGATTTTAATGACGCAGTGTACAAAGGAAAATGGGAAAAAGCAGCGCACTTACTTCACGCCACCAATAACTTTCCTGAGTTTACTGGAAGACTCTGCCCAGCCCCCTGTGAAGAAGCTTGTGTACTTGGTATAAATGAGGATCCAGTCACCATAGAAAATATTGAGAAAAACGTGGCCGAAACTGCCTTTGCTAAAGGGTGGGTATTAGCAAAACCACCACAAAACAGAACTGGAAAAACAATTGCGGTGATTGGCTCAGGACCAGCTGGACTAGCGGCAGCACAACAGCTCAATAGGGCTGGACATTTGGTAACCGTCTATGAAAGAGACTCAAAAGTAGGAGGTCTACTGCGCTATGGCATTCCAGATTTCAAAATGGAAAAGCAGGTCATAGATAGACGTTTGGCCATACTTGAAGAAGAGGGGATTCTCTTTAAAACAGGTATAGAAGTAGGAAAAGACATAGCAGCAACGGAATTAAAACAAAACTATGATGCCCTATTACTCAGTGGTGGTGCCTCGATAAAAAGAGGTTTGGATATTCCTGGAGCTTCATTAGAAGGGGTAGTTCAAGCTATGGATTTTTTAAAACAAAGCAATAAAAGGATTGCTCACGAAACCTATACCAATGTAGACTTATTAGCTAAGGGTAAAGAGGTCATAGTAATTGGTGGGGGAGACACAGGCTCTGACTGTATAGGAACTTCTATAAGACAAGGCGCTACTCATGTTACCAATTTTGAAATCATGCCAAAAGGAACTACAGAAAGAACTGATAGTCAGCCTTGGCCATTCTATCCAATGAGGCTTAAAACTACTAGTTCACATGAAGAGGGTGCAACGCGTTTTTTTAGTATTAATACCAAAGAATTTGTAGGTGACACCCAAGGAAAGCTAATAGGTCTTAAGACTATAGAGGTTCATTGGGAGCACAGCCCTGGAGAAAGACCAAAATTAGTAGAAATGGCAGGCACAGAGAAAACCTGGAAAGCAGATCTGGTTTTGCTAGCTATGGGCTTTACAGGTTCTGAACGCAGCGTAGCAGACCAATTAGGAGTTCATTTAGACATTAGGACCAATATAGAAGCCACTGAATACAGTTATAAGACTAATATTGATGGGGTATATGCTGCAGGAGATCAGCGCAGGGGACAGTCACTTATTGTGTGGGCCATTGCGGAAGGAAGACAGGCAGCTCATCATATAGACACTTACCTTATGGGAAACTCAAACTTACCGCTCAAAGGAGCAGGAGATCTACCTAGAGTTTAGGACAAAAAAAAATCCCGAACACATTTCTGTATTCGGGA
>CAWWAC010000033.1:0-15269 GCA_963934855.1 uncultured Flavobacteriaceae bacterium | reverse complement strand
GGCCTTTCTTTTGCCAATTACCAAGAAGACACTCCTAGAATTTTTTATGACACGCTAGGGAATAAAATAATTCTACAAAACAGTGGGTATTCTGATTTTTGGGACACCCCTATGCCAGTTGGATTGGTGAGGATTTCAGGCGTTTTAAGTAGAAAGAGAAATCAGTTTGAAATTGAAATTAGGCATTTGGAAGATGTACAATTTAATTAAAGAAATTAGTTACTTGAAAATATGTTTACTGTAAAATAATTACTTTTACTCATCATTATTGTGAACATTTCCTATGGATAACAAGCAGTTACACCTTTCTTTATTACAATTCCCTCTTGTTTGGGAATCTCCAGAACAAAATATTTTATTTTTTGAAACTCAGATAAGGGCGCTCTCACTTTCAAAAACCAAACCAGATATAATCATACTGCCTGAAATGTGGTCTACCGGTTTTAGTATGAAACTAAAAGATACTGCTGCACTAATGGGTCAGCTTTCTTTAAGTTTTATGATTCAGATAGCCAAAGAAACACAAATGGCTGTAGTTGGGAGCACTATTTTTAAAGAAGGGGCACACAGCTTTAATAGGTTATTTTTTGTGTACCCAGAGGGCCATTATGAATGCTATGACAAGCGTCATACTTTTGGGATGGCTGGAGAAAGTGAGGTTTATAAGAAAGGGGATAAACACCTAATAGTGCATTATAAAGGCTTTAGAATTTGTCCGCTTATATGTTATGACCTTAGGTTTCCTATATGGGCTAGAAACACCAATGCTTATGATGTATTATTGTACGTAGCCAATTGGCCAGCGCCTAGAATTCACGCTTGGGACAGTTTGCTAAAAGCCAGAGCTATTGAGAATATGTCTTATTGTATAGGTGTGAATAGAGTGGGAACAGACCCAAATGGACACCTATACCCCGGCCACAGTGCTGTTTATAACCCATTTGGTGATCCTTTGTGCTTTAGTGACAAAGAAGAGACCATACCCATTAGTTTAGACTTGGAGCGTTTAAAAAAGGCTAGGCTAGACTTTCCGTTTTTAGAAGATATGGATGAATTTACTATTTTAATAGGTAAAGACTAATTAGGGAGGATAAAAGTTTCTTCAAACTCCCAATTGGCCCTCACCTCTAATAGTTCAGGGTAGTAAGCAACCACTTCTGGCTGCAGCTTTTTTAAATAATCGCCAGTATCCCAAAAACCATTGCTATTGTAGTCATAAATTACTCTTAATTTATATTTCTGGGGATCTAGATATTCAAAGAAAAACACTTGGTTAGAGGGACCTCTTTGCTCTCTTTGAACCTCTTCTTTTTCATTGGTAAGCTGAACAATCATTTGGCTGCTGCTGCTAGTTTTTAATTTTAAACTCAAGCTGCCATAGGACTCTTTGCTCTTTGTAGATAATTCATAAGAAATGGTGTCATTGACATTTTTAAATAGGTCTTCTATGGCACCCGGGAACATTTGGATTCTAAAACGCTCTTCCGTTTTAATGGCAAAGGTCAATCCAATTTTGTTTTCAACAGTGTCTAGATAACTTTTAAAGGGCACTAAAAGCGTGTCTTTGTTTGTAATGATAATTTTTTGAGAATTTATTGCTTTAATGGGCGTATTTACTTCTAGAAAGTACGGTCTAGAAAAGGGGGCATTTCCTCTTTTCTCAGGTGATATTATTATAGAGTCTGCTTTCATCTTCCTAGTCTTTACAGTGAAAGTATCTATTTTTTGGAGAATTTTATGTGTCACTATAAACTGCAGGGAATCTGTTTCAGTGGGGGTAAACCAAAAATTTAAACTGTCTTTTCCTCTCTCTTTAAGCACTCTGGTCTTTACAGAGTCTGGCAATGCCAAAAGTGGCCTAATGTCTAGATCCTGAGCCAAGCCGTTATAGCCAAAAGTAATTTTATTAGCAGCTTCTAATTTGGGTTTCACAACCCTGTAATTGGGAATTTCTTTAAACATTTTTATACTGATAAAGCTGTCTTTTGGAATTTCAATATAGCGGTCTAAAAAGCCTATTTTTTCTTGGCTCTGGTCAAATAAAGTATTGTTATTTTCATCCTTTAGTGCTAAAATGGCATAAGTTCCTGCACTTAGGTTTTTGAGTTTAAAAACAATTAAACTGTCTAAAGTATTGGTAATGTAGTTGGGTGGTTTTTTATAAATAATAGAGTCCGTAAAAGTGCTGTCCACTCTGTAAAGCATGACACTTACATAGCGGTCTACGTTGGCGTTTATGGCGTCATCTAAAATCCCTGACATTTGAAGAGAATCTATAAAAGAACCGGTAGACATCACATAACTTAAAAAATCATTGGGATTTCCCTCGTTAAAATCTACAATAGATTGCCCAAAGTTAAAAGAATAAGTGGTATTGGTCTGCAGACTGTCTTTAAGGGTGATTTCAAGTATTTTACTAGCCCGGTTAGTAGGTTTTATTTCTGGGGCATATTTTAAAGGAGGAGACACTACTAATTGGCTTTCTACATCTTTTAGTTGTACGTATTCATTAAATAACAACTTGAATTTTTGTCCTTTAAATTTTACAGACAAATGAGCTGGATAGGCTTTGATCAGTTCTGGCCCTTCTTCATCTTTTTCTCCACCAGTTGGAGAGCCTCTTTTAGCACATTGAACCAAGGCTATTAGAGATAGGCATATAAAAAGAAGAGAAGTGAGTTTGCGCATTAGTTCTAAAATAGTAGATTACAAAGTAAGTACTTTTTTTAGGACAATCATCAAGAATAGCTAACAACTAATTTGCATTTATTTATGGAACAAAGGCTAGGGTGACAATATAAAAAGAGCTAGATTCACAGCCTTTAAAGGCACTAGAAAATTGTTCTAGGGTAGCTCCTGTAGTCATCACGTCATCTATAAGTAAAATTTTTTTGTCATTGAAAATATGAGAATCTCTCAGTTTAAATAAAGTGCTATCTGAAAGAAATCTCAGCCCTCTATTTTTTCGGGTTTGGGTTTTTGTATTAGCCGTTTTAATCACTGCATTCTCCAAAAAGGGCACTCCTAGGACTTGACTCAGCGCCTCTCCATAGCCATTTAGTTGGTTGTAGCCTCTTTTTCTTTTCTTTTTAGGGTGAAGGGGGACTGGAATAATAAAGTCTAAAACAGGAAAAAAGGGATCTTTTTTTAATATTTGAGCATGCCACAGACCCAAAAAATAACTAATCTGGTCTTGTTTGCGATACTTTAAGTACTGCAGGCAATGTTTTAAAATTCCTTCTTTGTTGTAAAAGAAAAGGGCTGCCGCCTTTTTAAATTCAAAGCGCCCATAGAGCGCCTTGTCCATATTGTTTTCCACTCCAAAATGATAGCCAGATAGGGGCAATTCATGTCTACAAAATGCACATAGAATTTTTTCTCCTTTCACTAACAAGGCTTCACAGCCAAAACAAGATTTTGGAAAAATAGGATTTAACAAGGTTTGCAGGACATTTTTAATTCTTCTAAAGTGCATTTTTTAGTTTTTTGACTAAGAAGGTGTTAAGGGAAGCTGGGGATAAAAACAATCCTTTAAATTACAATAAATTTATTAAAGCTGTTCATAAGCTAGCTAACAGCTACTCTATTTTTCAGAGCAATTAAATTCCCTCTGATTTATAGAAAAATAGGAAGAAGGTTTAGCGCTAAAATGTTATTTTTGCGTTATGGCACTACAAGAAGATAATTTTAAAAAGGTAATTTCTCACGCAAAAGAATACGGATTTGTTTTTCAATCTTCTGAGATTTATGACGGCTTGAGCGCTGTATATGACTACGCCCAACAAGGGGTAGCATTAAAAAACAATATTAAAGAGTATTGGTGGCGTTCTATGGTGCAGATGAATGAAAATATAGTGGGTATAGATACTGCTATTTTTATGCATCCTACTGTCTGGAAAGCTTCTGGGCATGTAGATGCATTTAACGATCCTCTTATAGACAATAAAGATTCCAAAAAACGCTACCGAGCAGATGTCTTAATAGAAGACCATGTGGCCAAAATAGAGGCTAAAATTGACAAAGAAATGGATAAGGCTGCAAAGCGTTTTGGCGTTTCTTTTGACAGGCAACAATACATGGACACTAATGAGAGAGTGTCCGGTTATATAGCTCAATCAAAAGAAATATTAGTCCGTATGGGACTGGCCCTCACAGAAGAAAACCTTCCCGATGTAAAAGCCCTCATAGAAGAACTAGGAATTGTTTGCCCTGTTTCAGGATCTGCCAATTGGACAGATGTAAAGCAGTTTAACCTCATGTTTGGCACTAAAATTGGTGCTAGCGCAGACTCTGCTATAGATTTATATCTGAGGCCAGAAACCGCACAAGGAATTTTTGTAAACTTTTTAAATGTTCAGAAAACAGGCCGTATGAAAATTCCTTTTGGAATTGCTCAAATAGGGAAGGCTTTTAGAAATGAAATTGTGGCCAGACAATTTATTTTCCGTCAAAGAGAGTTTGAACAAATGGAAATGCAATTTTTTGTACGTCCAGGAACTCAAAAAGACTGGTATGAAAAATGGAAAGAAACAAGAATAAAATGGCACTATTCCTTAGGATTTTCTCAAGAAAACTTTCGTTTTCATGACCACGATAAATTAGCACATTACGCTGACGCTGCTGCAGACATAGAATTTAAATTTCCTTTTGGCTTTAAGGAGTTAGAGGGTATTCACTCTAGAACAGACTTTGACTTGAGTAGTCACGAAAAGCATTCTGGAAAAAAATTACAATACTTTGACCCTGAATTAAACGAGTCTTATGTTCCTTATGTAGTAGAAACGTCTATTGGAGTAGACAGGATGTTTTTGGCAGTATTTTCTAAAGCCCTTGAAGAAGAGCCCTTAGAAAATGGAACTACTAGAACGGTGCTTAAATTACCTGCTGTTCTAGCCCCTACTAAAGCGGCTATCTTACCTTTGGTTAAAAAAGATGGTCTTTCAGAACTAGCACTTGAAATTTTTCATGAGCTGCAGTGGGATTTTGCAGTGGCTTTTGATGAAAAAGACGCAGTGGGCAGAAGGTATAGAAGGCAAGACGCCTTAGGAACGCCTTTTTGTATTACAGTAGACCATCAGACTAAAGAAGACCAGAGCGTGACTATTAGACATAGAGACTCTATGGAGCAGGAAAGAGTAGCTGTTAAGGACCTTTCTGCTATTATAGATTTGGCGGTGAACGCAAAGCATTGGTTAAAAAAAATGAATTAATTCATGAAAATCGTTTCTTATAATGTAAATGGTATTAGAGCTGCTCTTAAAAAAGAATTTATAGATTGGTTGGTAGCTACCGCTCCAGACGTTTTATGTATTCAAGAGACCAAAGCCCATAAAGAACAACTAGACTTAAGCGTGTTTGAAGCGGCTGGTTATCCTTATCACTATTGGTTTTCTGCCCAGAAAAAAGGCTATAGTAGCGTGGCTATTCTGTGCAAAGAAAAACCAGATGCCGTAGTTTATGGCACAGGAATAGATTATATGGACGCAGAGGGAAGAAACCTTCTGGTACGTTATAAAGATATTTCTATTATGAGCATGTACCTACCCTCTGGAACTAATTTAGACCGCTTGGACTTTAAGTTTAAGTATATGGATGATTTTTTGGAATACTCAAAAACACTTAGAAAGACAGACCCAAATTTAGTGATTTGTGGAGACTACAATATTTGCCACCAGGCTATAGACATACATGACCCAGTGCGCAATAAAACGGTTTCTGGGTTTTTACCAGAAGAAAGGGCTTGGCTGTCTCATTTCTTAGAAAGCGGTTTTACAGATAGTTTTAGGCATTTAAACAAAGCTCCAGACCAATACAGCTGGTGGAGCTACAGAGCCAACGCAAGGGCAAATAACAAAGGTTGGCGTTTAGATTATGCACTTGTGAGTAAGTCTTTAGAGGCAAAAATCACAAAAGCACAAATTTTAAGTGCAGCGGTTCATTCTGACCACTGCCCAATCACTGTAGAAATTTCTTTATAAATGAAATATACCCAACTGCCCCATTCTCAAATTAAAGTAAGTAAAATATGCCTTGGCACCATGACTTGGGGCAAGCAAAATTCTCAAGCAGATGCTTTTGAGCAAATGAATTACGCTTTAGATAAAGGGGTGCAGTTTTTTGACACTGCTGAATTATATCCAGTTCCTGCTGCAGCTGAGAGGTACGCTCATACAGAGATTATTATTGGTAATTGGTTGGAGAAAAATAAGAAGAGGGAAGAGATTGTCTTGGCTTCAAAAATTGCAGGAAAAGCAGCTTTTACTGAGTTTATTAGAAAAACAGGCTTTAGTAAAGAGGCTTTAAATACAGCTTTAGAAGGCAGTTTAAAAAGATTAAAGACAGATTATCTAGATTTATATCAGTTACACTGGCCAGAAAGGAATACTAACTTTTTTGGGAAAAGAGGCTATGTTCACGATGAAAATGAGCAATGGGAAGATAACTTTCAAGCTATTTTAGAGACTTTAAAAAGCTTTGTGAAAGCAGGTAAAATTAGACAAATAGGGATTTCAAATGAGAATCCTTGGGGGGCTATGCGTTATTTAGAGATCCATAAACAAGACCCTACTTTTCCTAGAATGATCACTTGTCAAAATCCGTATAGCCTTTTAAATAGACTTTATGAAACTGGAATGGCAGAAGTATCTATGAGAGAAAACATAGGTCTTTTGGCTTATTCTCCTCTTGGGTTTGGTGTGCTTTCAGGAAAATATTTAGAAGGTCAAAAGCCGGAAAACGCTAGGGTGACTTTATTTCCTAATTACAACCGCTACAGTGTGGGGCAAAATATACCTGCCACAGAAGCCTATGCCGCTATTGCTAATCAGCACGGTCTTTCACTTACGCAAATGGCTTTGGCCTATGTGAATACCAGGCCTTTTGTCACCTCTAATATTATTGGGGCTACTTCTATAGCGCAGTTAGAAGAAAATATAGGCAGTATTCACACGCTTTTGTCTGAGGAAGTATTAATGGCCATAGAGGAAGTGCACAACACCTATCCAAACCCTGGACCATAAAAAAGCGCTTAAAACAAATGAGCTACTAGCTCTTCAATTCTGCCAAGACTTATTACTTTAATAGGGGTGTTTTTGGCCGTTATTTTGTTGTGCTTTGACACTATAATTTGCTCAAAACCAAGTTTTGCGGCTTCTGAAATACGCTGGTCTACTCTTTGTACGGGTCTTATTTCTCCTGCCAGTCCAACTTCTGCCGCAAAGCAAATACTTCTGTCTATGGCGTGGTCTTGATTGCTAGAGAGAATAGCTCCTATTACTGCTAAATCTAAGGCTGGATCTTCTATAGAAATTCCTCCTGTAATATTTAGAAATACATCTTTTGCACCTAAGAGAAAACCAGCTCTTTTTTCTAAGACGGCTAAAAGCATATTGAGTCTTTTTGCATTGTATCCAGTTGTAGAGCGCTGTGGCGTACCGTAAACAGCCGTACTTACCAGCGCTTGTATTTCTACCATTAAAGGTCTCATACCGTCTAAGGAAGCAGCAATAGCAGTGCCACTTAAACCGTCATCTTGTTTAGATATCAGAATTTCTGAGGGATTGTTTACCTCTCTAAGTCCTCCCCCATGCATTTCATAAATACCCAGTTCTGCTGTAGCACCAAAACGGTTTTTTAAGGATCTTAAAATTCTATATACATAGTTTCTGTCTCCCTCAAATTGTAATACAGTGTCTACCATATGCTCTAAAATTTTAGGCCCAGCCAGACTGCCGTCTTTGGTAATGTGACCTATGAGTATCACGGGGGTATTGGTTTCTTTTGCAAAACTAATGAGCTCTGCAGTACATTCTTTAATTTGTGACACACTGCCTGCGGCAGACTCTATATGGTCTGTCTGTAGTGTTTGGATAGAATCTATCACCAATATGTCTGGATCTATCTCTGCAATTTGTTTAAAAATATTTTGAGTCTTTGTCTCTGTGAGAATAAAACAATTTTCACTAGAGGGCATAATCCTATCCGCCCTCATTTTTATTTGCTTTTGACTTTCTTCTCCAGAAATATAGAGGGTTTTATAAGGAAGTTTTAAGGCAATTTGTAGCAAAAGGGTACTTTTTCCAATACCAGGTTCTCCGCCTAATAATACCAAGGACCCAGGTACAAGACCCCCTCCTAATACCCTGTTAAACTCTTGGTTTAGGGTGTCTAGGCGCAGCTCATTTTCTGTACTAATATCTCCTACTTTTAAGGGTTTATTAATTGATTTTATTCCAGTTGCTGTGCTTTTCCATGCCTTTTTTTCAGGGGTAACCAACACTTCTTCAACCACGGTGTTCCATTGCTTACACGCGCCACATTGGCCTACCCATTTAGCGTAATTATTTCCACAATTTTGACAGAAAAAAGAAGTTTTAAGTTTAGTCATGGGGCTTATTTTTTAAATTATTTTTAGGACTTACAAAAGGAATAATTAAAAAAGAAATCCCACCAAGAACTACAATGAGAAGTGTTTGAGAGATCCACATAATCCATCCTAGGGCGTTGCCTGCAACCGCACTAATTCCAAAAATAGCCACTGATTTTTGAATGGCAATGGGGTAGAGACCAATTCCTCCATTGGTGGCAGACATGGCAAAAGTTCCCGCTACAAAAGCCACTAATAGCTCCGAAAAGTCTAAAGTAATTGTTTCTGGAACCGTATACTTTACAACCCAAAACATTCCAATATAAGCCGCCCAAATAAAAAGGGTATGTCCTATAAAGGCCCACTTTTGTTCCATTTTAAAAACACTAAAAACTCCGGTAAAAAGATCTCCAATAGTATCTTTAATTTTCACAAAAAACAAATGTTTGGAGTTAAAAACAAGCCATAAAGTAACACTGCCTAAAAGCATTAGCAGAATAATAATGATACTTATTTTAATCCAAGAAACACCTTTTTCATCAAAGAAATTCAGAAGGACATCGGTCTGTAAGACCAGAGTAAACCCAATGACAAGAAAAAGCATGATTAAATCTATAATTCTCTCAGTAATAATGGTGCCAAAGCCTTTTTGAAAAGGCACTTTTTCATAGGTCCTCAGGGCAGTAGCTCTTAAAATTTCTCCAGATCTAGGAATTCCAAGATTTGCAAAATAACCCATTAATATAATTAAAATATTACTTTTTAAAGTGGGCTGGTAACCCATTGGTATTAGGAGGTAGTTCCACCTTATAGCTCTAGAGAGGTGACTGAGGACGCCAATAATTAGTGAAAGGCATACCCAAATGGGGTCTGCGGTGATTATATAAGAATATATTAAATGGCGGTCTTCTGGGCTTGTATTGGTATAGGTATGCCATACTAAAAACAACCCAAAGGCTATAGGGCCTAATGTTTTTAGAGCTTTGAGAAGGTTTTTTTTCAAATTATGTCAGTAGATTATTGGTTTCATTTGGAAAAACCAATGCAGGTGAAAAAGTTTTAGCTTCTTCTAAATCCATAATGGCATAGGTCATTATAATTAGTACGTCTCCAATATTTACCTTGTGGGCGGCAGCACCATTTAAAGTAATTT
The DNA here is from genome assembly GCA_963934855.1 of uncultured Flavobacteriaceae bacterium. Taxonomy (GTDB): domain Bacteria; phylum Bacteroidota; class Bacteroidia; order Flavobacteriales; family Flavobacteriaceae; genus MAG-120531. The sequence continues at coordinate 5,751 of CAWWAC010000033.1, read as the reverse complement.
CTCCACTATTTCTTGGACCAGGGATTGCATAGGTTTCTAGGCGTTCTCCGTTGGTGTTGTTTACAATCTGAACTTTTTCACCCTGTATAATGTTAGCAGCATCCATAAGGTCTTCATCTATGGTAATGCTTCCAATATAGTCAAGGTCTGCCCCAGTGACTTTTACGCGGTGAATCTTAGATTTTACAAGGTGTATTTGCATGGATCAAAGATATGAAATTTAGATATTTTTAGTGGTTTCTATTTCTATATTATCTAATAAGCGCACACCTTCTAATAAAACAGCTGTCACAATTCTTCCTTCCTCAGAATTTTGACTAGATATGAGCGGCTGTAAGGTTTTTCCAGAGACAAATTCAAAGTAAAAAACATGTAGCCCAGGAGTTTGTTCTAATTTTGCTATGGCTTTTTTTCTAAGTGTATGTAAAGGGGTAGTGCCCTTTTGAGAAGCAGTCCATTGCAGTGTCTTAAAAATAATCCCTGCTTGTGCACGTCCTTTTTCACTGAGCCTTTCATTTCTAGAGCTCATAGCCAATCCGTTTGCTTCTCTTATAATGGGGCAACCTAAAATACGGATAGGCTGCTTTTTTTTTGCCACTAATTGTTTAATGATAACTAATTGTTGAAAATCTTTTTCTCCAAAATAAGCCCTGTTTGGCTGGACACATTCAAACAATTTTTCTACAACAGTGCCCACGCCGTTAAAATGCCCAGGCCTGTCTGCTCCTTCCCAAAATTGGTCTATGCCCTTAAAATCATATTTTTTTGAAAACAGCCCTTCTGGGTACATTTCTAAAACAGAGGGGGCAAAAAGGATAACCGCTACTCTTAGGGTGCTTAATAAATTTTTATCCGCCTCTAAACTAGAGGGGTATTTTTCTATGTCTGCTTGGTTATTAAATTGTGTTGGGTTTACAAAAATACTGACCACTACCACCTCATTTTCATGGGCCGCTCTAGAAACTAAACTTAAATGACCAAGGTGTAAAGCCCCCATAGTAGGAACAAAGCCTATGCTTCCCTGCCTGCTTTTAATAGGATTTAGTAGAGATACTAAAGATTTTTTATTAAAAATAACATCCATAATATGAGTTAAATGGGCAGCAAACTTACTATAATTACGGCTAATCTCTATAATTTTCGTAATTTTGCCACTTCCCTAGGGATTTTATTAAAATATATACTGTATGAATGGTAAAAAGATATTATTTGTATCTTCTGAATTAGTGCCCTATTTGCCAGAGAACGAAGTGTCTCAAATGTCATATGAGGCGCCAAGGATGGTGAACGGAAATGGTGGGCAAATTAGAATTTTTATGCCTAAGTACGGTAATATCAATGAGCGCAGGCACCAACTTCACGAAGTCATTAGGCTCTCTGGAATGAACTTAGTAATCAATGACGTGGACATGCCGCTTATTATTAAAGTAGCATCTATACCAAAAGAGCGCATTCAAGTTTATTTTATTGACAATGAAGAATACTTTAAAAGAAAGGCTACTTTTAAAGATGCAGCCGGTGCTTTGTTCCCAGACAATGACGAACGCGCTATTTTCTTTGCTAAAGGCGTTGTAGAAACAGTTAAGAAATTAAATTGGACTCCAGACATTATTCACGTTCATGGTTGGTTGGCGTCTTTATTGCCTCTATACCTTAGAAAATTCTATGCAGATGAGCCGCTTTTTTCTGAGAGTAAAATTGTGACCTCTGTGTACAAAAAAGGATTTGAAGGCGCTTTAGACCAGAACATGTTCAAAAAAATTGCCTTTGACGGTATTGCAGAAACAGATATAAGCCCTTTAAAAACACCCGATTATAATAATTTGTTAAAGGTAGCTGTGGATCACTCAGATGCCATTATTTTAGCGGCAGAAGAAATTCCAGAAGCACTTAAAAACCACATAGCCAGCCTCCAAAAACCTGTATTACCTTATGTTTCTTTACAAGAATTTGAAGAAGCATATGCACATTTTTACAACACTGAAGTATTAAAGTAGAGTCAATGAACGTGATTGAAATGACATTAAAAAATGTATTAATTTTTGGGTTAGTGGTCCTGGGAGCTTCTTCTTGTCAAGACCAAATTATTTTAGAAGGCGAGGGAATTATTAGTGGAGAAATTTTTGAAACTAGCAAAGCTACTTTTGACGTTTTTGCCACCAATAAAAATGTGATAGCCGTACAAACCAATAAGCTGCCTTTATACCAGTTAGGAAATTTTAACCACTCTGTTTTTGGAAAAACAACTGCCTCTGTAGCCACACAACTGCGTCTACAAAATAGCCAAGGCAATCCTGTATTTGGTGTTAGGGCTCAGAATGACGAGCGTTCAGCAACAACTCAGGAAAATGAAAGGGCTACTGCTGTTTATTTATACATACCCTTTCAGATTAAATCTAACTCAGATACAGATTTAGACGGTCTTATAGATGCCTATGATTCAGACCCAACAGACCCTAACAGTGATTCTGACGGAGACGGTTTAACAGATATTATAGAGAATAACTTAGGATCCAATCCTTTAAATCCAGACACAGATGGTGATGGGATTAATGACGCAGCAGATTTAGAAACTGCTTTTAATTTGTTTGCCAAGCCTTTTGATTTAGATAGTATTTACGGAGATAGAGATAAGCCATTTACACTCACGGTTAAAAAATTGGACTATTTTTTGAGGGATTTAGATCCAAGCACCAATTTTATTGAAACTCAGGAATACTTTTCAGATCAGACTTTTGATCCTGCTTTCACTAGCCACGTTCTTTTCAAAGGATCTGTTAACGTTTCTGACAAGGAGTTTTTGTTTTACAATACTGACAATGCAGAAACGCCAGATATAGATGAATCTTTAACTTTAGCTTCCAGATTAAACCCTGGTATTAGAATACCTTTAAATATAGATTTCTTTCAAAGATTTCTTCTAGATCAGGAAGGTTCAGACAACTTAATTAGCCAGTCTAATTTCACTACTTACTTAAGAGGTTTGCACTTCTCTGTGGCAGAGCAGGACAATATACTGCTGTTATTAGACTTTACAAGAGCTAATATTACTATGGAGTACAGCTATGATGTGTACAGCACAGATGGGGTAAAAACAGAAGCTCAAAAGCAGTACATTTTAAGCCTGCTCACTGGGGGCTCCGGCTTCCCAATTATTGGAAATGCTGTAAACACTATTACAAATTCAAGCTACTCCCCAGCAGTTTTAAAAGCCCTAAATAATTCAGAAAATGCGTCTAGAATTTACTTAAAAGGAGGTGTAGGCTTGTACAGTGAGCTCACCCTATTTTCTGGACCAAACGAACTAGCCCTCATTGAGCAAATAAAAGCCAATAGGTGGGTGGTTAATGAAGCCCGCCTTGTCTTTTATGTAGACACAGCTTCACTAAGTGGGGTTTCACTGCCAGAGCCACCTAGGCTATACCTTTACAACGCAGAAACTTTAGAGCCTTTAATGCGTTTTAACACTGAGGTCTATCAAGATGACTCACCGCTAGGAGTTTTTAAAAACTACGACGGTATATTGCAAACTGTAAATGGAAAAGGCACAAAGTATATGGTGCGCATTACAGACCATATAAATAATATACTATTGAGAGACGCACCTAATGCCAAATTAGCTTTAGGGGTGACCTCAGACATTAGAGTAAATCTAACATCAACTGCCAAGTTGCCAAATGGAGAAAGTGGAAAGCTTCCTATTATGGCCACTACCACCCCACTAGGTACCGTGTTGTTTGGAAACAATGTAGCGGCTGAGAATGCGGACAAAAAGTTACAATTAGAGATCTTTTATACCAAATCTAACTAAGCGCTTAAAATTATGTGTGGAATTGTTGGCTATATAGGTCACAGACCTGCTTACCCTATTATATTAAAAGGTTTGTCTAGGCTTGAATACAGAGGCTACGATTCTGCAGGAATTGCCCTCTTTCAAGAGGACCAAATTCTCATTAGTAAGACTAAGGGAAAGGTCTCAGATTTAGAGCTAAAAGCCCAAGAGCTATCTAAGAGTCTTTCAGGAATAGGAATAGGGCATACCCGCTGGGCTACTCATGGAGTTCCCAATGACATAAACTCACATCCCCACCTTTCTAACTCAGGTCAGTTGGCGATTATTCACAACGGAATTATTGAGAATTATGACGCCATAAAAACAGAACTTATAAAAAGAGGCTATGTATTCCATTCAGACACAGATACTGAGGTACTCATAAACCTCATAGAAGAAGTAAAGAAAAAAGAAGGGGTAAAACTTGGTAAAGCAGTGCAATTAGCCCTCAATGAAGTGGTAGGTGCTTATGCCATAGCGGTCTTTGACTTGGAAAAGCCAGATGAAATTGTAGTAGCAAAATTAGGAAGCCCCTTAGCTATTGGAATAGGAGAAGATGAGTTTTTTATAGCCTCAGACGCCTCCCCTTTTATAGAATACACTACAGACGCTCTCTACTTAGAAGACCATGAAATGGCTATTCTAAAAGCGGGTAAAAAAATAAAATTAAGAAAGATTAAGGATGACACCCCAGCGACTCCTAATATTTTAGCCCTCCAACTCTCTTTAGACCAAATAGAAAAAGGAGGCTATGACCATTTTATGCTCAAAGAGATTTACGAGCAGCCCAAGGCCATTCAAGACACCTATAGGGGAAGGCTTAGGCCAGAAGAGGGTTTAATTAAAATGGCTGGTATAGACCAGCATTTAGAGCGTTTTTTAAAAGCCAAACGCATAGTAGTAGTAGCCTGTGGTACCTCATGGCATGCAGGATTAGTGGCAGAGTATATTTTTGAAGAACTGGCTAGAATTCCTGTAGAGGTTGAATACGCCTCTGAATTTAGATATAGAAACCCTATTATTGGACCAGAAGATATAGTAATTGCCATTTCACAATCAGGAGAAACTGCAGATACCTTAGCCGCCATTAAGCTGGCCAAGGAAAAAGGAGCCTTTGTTTTTGGCGTGTGTAATGTAGCGGGTTCCTCTATAGCCCGTGCTACAGACGCAGGAGCTTACACGCATGCAGGGCCAGAAATTGGAGTAGCCTCTACCAAAGCCTTTACCACTCAGATCACAGTCTTAAGCCTTATGGCTCTTAAATTAGCCAAGGAAAAAGGGGTGATGTCTAGTCCAGATTTCCACACCTATTTAAATGCCTTAGCACAAATTCCCGCTCAGGTGGCTTTGGCCCTAGAGGCCGATGCCGCTATAAAAGAAATAGCCAAGGTATATAAAGACGCCACTAACTGCTTGTATTTAGGGCGTGGCTTTAATTTTCCAGTAGCCTTAGAGGGAGCGCTTAAGTTAAAAGAGATTAGTTATATACATGCAGAAGGTTACCCAGCTGCAGAAATGAAGCACGGCCCTATAGCCCTTATAGACGAACAAATGCCAGTGGTAGTAATTGCTACAAAAAGAGGTCATTATGAAAAAGTAGTGAGCAATATTCAGGAGATTAAATCTAGAAGTGGGAAAATCATAGCCATTGTTACCAAAGGAGATGTAACGGTAAGAGGCTTGGCAGACCATGTCATAGAAGTGCCAGAAACCCTAGATTGGTTAAGCCCGCTGGTTACTACATTACCTTTGCAATTACTTTCGTATCACATGGCAGTTTTAAGAGGTTGTAACGTAGACCAGCCTAGAAACTTAGCGAAAAGCGTCACTGTGGAGTAAAAATTTCATTATTTGACAATTTAGTCCTGTCTTTATTTCGAAAAATAAAATGTGAATACACGTTTTTTTCGAAATAAATA
>CAWWAC010000032.1:0-15648 GCA_963934855.1 uncultured Flavobacteriaceae bacterium | reverse complement strand
TTTTGAGTCTCAAAAGAGAAGATGTCATATTCTAAAAATCATCTAAAATTTCTGGTAATATTTCATTTCTAAAATATTCTTCATCACGATCAATTTTATTGTAAAGAGAGGTAATTTTGTTTCTTATTTCATCAATAACTTCAAAGTTTCCAGGTAGTTGGTTTTTATTTTTTCTATACTTAACTTTAATTTGAGCTGCATTTTTCACACCAAAAATATGTTCACATTTTAGATTAAGTTCATCTTTAACTATCAAGTCGAAATCAGCTAAAGAATCTAGTAAGTATACACATAGATTTCTTGGTCCTTTCCAATTAATTAATGACTTTTTTGTTTCTTTTTTTATATCATATCCTAAAAAGGCGTCCCTAAATACTTTTTCAGACACTCCATCAATCAGTTTATTATTTGAAAGTTCATGAAATATAATATCTATTACTTGAAGTCTCGTTATTCTGCCACCGTAAATTTTTAGTTCAAAAGAATTCAATTCTTTTTTCGATGGTTTACTTAGAATTGCTAAAATTTCTTCCTTTTGATCGGCTAAAAGTTTGTTAACCTCAGCTTTTGTATAGTATTCTTTACTCATGACTAAATGCTTTTTCAAGTGCGTAATTAAGGTCTTCTTTAGCGTACTGCGCATAAGACCTTTCAGTAGTTTTAACGGAGTTGTGTGCCATCAATTTTGAGAGCGTATAAATAGGTGTTCCCTTTGATAAATGGTATACGGCAAATGAATGTCTGGCGGTATGGCTTCCAACATTTTTTTTCTTTATACCAGCTTCAAGAATCCATCTCCTTAATTTTTCATTCTGATATCCATCATATTTAAAACCTAAAAAAACTTTTGCTTCGTCTTCACCTCTAGTAGGAAGTGCTTCAACAGCCTGTTTAGGCACTTTAAACGTTAATCTAACGCCTTTTTTACTTGTAATTAGGTCTAACTCAGTTTGAGAATTAATAACCGGTAAATGCTTCCATTTCAAGCTTTCTATATCTCCTTTTCTAAGTCCAGTGTAAAATGCAAAGAGAAAAGCTTTTTTAAGCATTTTATTGTCACAGCTAGTTGCGTGGAGCTTTTCTATTTCCTCTAGCGTTAAGTAAGTAATTTCCTTGTCTGGTATAGCAGGCGCTTTTACTTTTGAGGTAGGAGAGGAGTCGATTAATCCCCTAGATACAGCGTCATTCATTATAACACAAAATCTGACAAAATAAGAGTTCTGACTAGATTCTGATAACTTGTTGTAGCTAGACCTTAAAGAGTATGTGTTTTTTAAATATGTTCTAAACCCAATACAGAAGTCGTAGTCTATATCGCTTACTTGTAGTTGCTCTTTGTAGTTGTTTGAGCAATATTGCAATAAATGTTTCTTAGTAGTTGCGTATAGTTGGAGATTTTTTATTGAAGATCCCCCTCTGTTTCTTGCAACAAAATCTACATGGTCCATGAAGTTTTCCTTTTTGTCTAGATGGTTGTAGTTTTTGGAATTTACCTGTCTTTTTAAGGCTTCTATTCTATCAAGTAGTATTTCTTTATTTAACTTGTTAGTTTTTTTTTGCTCAATGGTTTTTGGGGTGTTCCAGAATTTTAAATCATTTAGAGAAATATATTTAGATTTAACACCTTTTCCATAATAGATTCTCACTCTGTAATAGTGCTCCCCATTAGTTGAGCCTATCTTGGTTTTAGTTATAGTTGCCTTCATGTAATTGTATCAAAATTGATACATTAATACATTGATTGTATCAAATATGTATCATTATTATGAAATAAATATACAATTAAAAGAATACAACTATTCTATAATACTCTAAAAATAAGGATATTGTTAGTAATAGTAAATCAATGGAAACACACTTTACTTACCAATACAGAAGTTAGCAAATATATTTCCAAGAAGTTCATCTGAGCTTATTTCTCCTGTGATTTCTCCAAAGTGATAAAGGGCCTGGCGGATGTCTATGGCCATTAGGTCTGAGGATAGGCCTATGGCCAATCCGTCTTGGACTTTACCTATTTCTTCTTGGGCTCTTAATAGGGCGTCATAGTGCCTGGAGTTGGTAACTATGGAGTCATTGTTACGCAAGGCTCCTGTGTTTACTACATTTAAAAAGGATTCTTTGAGCTTTTCTACTCCTTCTTTTTCTTTTGCAGATAGGGGCGTGAGGCCTGGTATTTGTTCTTGAATGCTTGCTAGGGTTTTTAGCGGTATTAGATCTGCTTTGTTTCCTATTATAAGGATTGGTTTTTTGGGGTAGGTTTCTTTTAGTTTGGCAAGTGCAGTAGCATCGGCCGTGGTCACAACCATATCTTCTGAGCACTGTTTAAGATCTACCATATAGACCACCAATTGTGCTTGTTCAATTTTTTCAAAAGTTTTGGCAATTCCAAGTTTTTCTATCTGGTCTTGGGTGTCCCTAATTCCTGCAGTATCTATAAACCTAAAGCCAATGCCCCCTATAGAAATCTCGTCTTCTATAGTGTCTCTTGTGGTACCTGCAATATCTGAAACTATAGCACGATCTTCATTTAATAGGGCGTTAAGTAGAGTAGATTTACCTGCGTTTGGTGCGCCTACAATGGCTACGGGTATACCGTTTTTAATGACGTTCCCCAATGCAAAAGAATCTATTAATTGCCTGAGTACACGTGATATTTTTTTTAGAAGTACTCCAAACGCATTTCGGTCTGCAAAGGCTACATCCTCTTCTGCAAAGTCTAACTCTAGTTCTATAAGCGATGCAAAGTCTAATAGTTCTTGTCTGAGTATTTTTATTTCATTACTAAACCCACCCCTCATTTGTTGCATGGCTATTTGGTGTGCGGCTGCATTGTCTGAGGCTATAAGATCTGCTACTGCCTCTGCCTGGCTTAGATCTAGTTTGCCGTTCAAAAAAGCCCTTAAAGTAAATTCTCCTCCCTGTGCCATTTGGCAGCCATTTCTTAAGAATAGTTGAATGATTTCTTGTTGTATATAAGAAGAGCCGTGGCATGAAATTTCTACTACATTTTCTCCTGTGTATGAATGTGGTCCTTTAAACAAAGAGATGAGTACTTGGTCTAAGGTTTTTTCTCCATCTACCAAATGACCTAAGTGAATGGTATGACTTTTTTGTTTTAAGAGGTCTTTCTTATGAATAGACACAAACTGTGATGCAACAAGTGTCCAAGCCTCTGGCCCTGAAATTCTGAGCACTGAAATGGCTCCTGCTCCTGCTGGGCTGGCTATGGCTATGATGTTGTGTTCTTGTGGCATGGGGTAAAATTAACTAAAAAAATGGGAGTTGGGTTATTTGTGAAACCTCTTTATTAAATTTCATTTTTGTACATTTATTTTATAACCAATACGTTTTATCATGCTTAGAGAAGATAAAAACCTGCTAGTGGTGACTCACTTAAGTCAATTACTAGACTTAGTTACCGGAATGGGAGGGCTTATTGTGCCCCTTGTGCTTTGGCTTACCCAAAAAGAGGTAGTGCAAGAAATGGATGCCCATGGCAAGGCTATTATTAATTTTCAAATCTCACTTTTCTTATTGGCCCTTATTTGTGTTCCTGCTATTTTTTTACTGGGCTTAGGTATATTAGGTCTTATAATTGTTGGAGTTGTTGGCCTTGTATATCCTATTTTGAATGCTATAAGGGTGTCTAACAATCAAGAAATATCTTATCCATTTTTTAAGTTTATTAAATAGTTTTGTATAAAAAAAGGCCAGTGTAATACACCAGCCATTTTTATCAAACAAAGAAAACTCTTTTAGGCTTAATTATTTAACATGACAGGCATGACTAGCATGGTCACATTTTCTCCTGGGTCTAAGCCGTCTGTAGGGGTTAAAATACCCGCCCTATTTGGTAGGCTCATGGCTAGGCTAATGTCATCTGAATTTAAGTTATTCAGCATCTCTGTAAGGAAACGAGAATTAAAGCCAATTTGTAAGTCATCTCCTTGGTAACTACAGCTTAACCTCTCTTCTGCTTTGTTGCTGTAGTCTAGATCTTCTGCTGAAATATTTAATTCTGCTCCTGCTACTTTTAATTTTAATTGGTGGGTAGTTTTGTTAGAGAATATGGCAATTCTTCTCACAGAACTTAAAAATAAGTTTCTGTTAATAGTAAGCACATTTGGATTTTCTTTTGGAATGACGGCTTCATAGTTTGGGTATTTTCCATCTATAAGCCTACATACCAATTCTGTTTGGTCAAAGCTGAACTTAGCATTGCTATCATTGTATTCAATAGTTACCTCAGATTCTGAACCCGCCAAAATTCCTTTTAAAAGGTTTAAAGGTTTTTTAGGCATTATAAATTCTGCTGTCTGTGAGGCTTGTACATCTGTTCTTTGGTATTTCACCAATTTATGAGCATCTGTTGCTACAAAGGTTAAACTTTCTGTACTAAATTGGAAAAACACCCCACTCATTACAGGTCTTAGGTCATCGTTTCCAGCAGCAAAAATAGTTTTAGAAATGGCCGTAGCTAGGATGTCTCCAAGTATAGTTGTTTTGCTGGGATTAGAAAGGGTTACTGGATTAGGAAACTCAGCACCATCGGCGTAAGCCAAAGCGTATTTACCATTATTAGCGCTAATTTCTACTGTACTATTTTCCTCTACTACAAAGGTAAGTGGCTGCTCTGGAAAGGTTTTAAGGGTGTCTAAAAGTAATCTAGCTGGTATGGCAATACTGCCACTGTCTGAAGATTCTACCTCTAAAATGGCATGCATGGTTGTTTCAAGGTCAGAGGCAGAGACTTTTAAAGAATTACCGTCTAAACTGAAAAGAAAATTATCTAAAATGGGTAAGGTGTTACTGTTGTTAATGACTCCTCCTAAAACTTGGAGTTGCTTTAATAAGTAAGCACTAGAAACTATAAACTTCATTTGAATGTGTTTAGTATTTATTCGTATTTATTGGTTAAATCCAATAAGTAACACTACTTACAAAGATATTTTAATTGTGCTTTTTTCAGAAACAAACTTATTAACAGCCAAAGCCTTATAAAGGAGCTTAGTTTGCTTGTTATTTTTTAGCTGTGTTTTTTTAAAAGAACCTCTGAGACCTTTAAATAAGGTTGTTTTTTAATAAATTTTTATCTTCTAAAAAGAATGAATTTTAGAATTAAACCATTAAAAATTGTTTATAAGTGATTTTAAGTGAGAATGACTTAGTCAAATTCTAGCGTAATGCTGTCTAAATAATCTAAGCCTAATAAAGTAGAGGCGCCTCCGCTGGTTTGTAGATTGCTTTTGTAAATAGCAATTTCTATATAGCCAGCTTGATTAAAAATAGCTAATAATTCTCCATCTCCACTGCGTTTGTCTTTGTCTATATCAAACTTGATAAAGTCAGAATATTTTTTGTGAATTTGGGTGATATTGGTATGTCTAGCCCTAATTTTAAAAGTCCTTCCTTTTTGGTATGTATTAAAAAGTGTTTGACTAATATTGGTTACTACATTTCCGTAATTGTCAATATAAATAACACTCCCACTAATGATTTTTTCTCCCTCAGATATTTGGGGCTTAAAATCTATGAGCTCTTTAAGAGCGCTAAAAGGTTTTCCAATGACATCTAAACTACCACCCCTAGCAATGTGACAAGCTACTTTTACAAAAGTGTCTAAGGTAGGAAAGGAGGAGGCTTGCTCATTAGGTAATGAAATAGACACCACTTTATCTGGAGTAATACTGGTGCATATTAGGTGGACTACGCCAGTATTGGCAGATATAAAATAATGGCCGTCTACTAAGACAACTATATGGGGATTGTCTGGTGTTTTTTCACCATCTACCCCTACAATATGAATACTTCCTTTAGGAAAATGTGTATAAGAATTTTTTAATATATAGGCGCATTCTTGAATGTTAAAAGGACTCACTTCATGGGAAATATCAACAATATTTGCCTGTTCTAACTCACTGTATATAGCCCCCTTAACGGCCGCTACAAAGTGATCTTTTGTGCCAAAATCTGTAGTTAAGGTAATGATAGCCATACATGCTGTTAATATGTTTATAAGTTTACAAACTTATTTTTTGCGTAAGTTTGTGATGCAAAATTACATAAAAATACGGGCACAAAAATAGAGATTAATTTACCTTATTAAAATTCTTCATTTGAACGAACTCACTATTGAAATTACAGACGTTAACCCAAGAGATTTTTTTGGATCAGACAATGAAACCGTTAGCCTTTTAAAACAATATTTTCCAAAGCTTAAAATTGTTGCAAGAGGTAATAAGATCAAAGCCTATGGAAACGAAGAATTGCTAACTGATTTTGAACAAAAATTTGACAAAATTACAGCACATTTTGCCAAGTATAATAAGATAAATTCTACTGATGTAGCTTCTTTGTTGTCAGATTCAGAAATAGAAGGAGCGGACCTAGGGGCTATGGCCCATATGGGCGATGTCATTCTGCATGGAGTCTCTGGCCGTTTAATTAAGGCCCAAACGCCAAATCAGAAAAAAGTGGTTCATGCCATGGCTAAAAATGATATGGTTTTTGCCATTGGGCCTGCTGGTACTGGGAAAACCTATACAGGAGTTGCTATGGCTGTAAAGGCACTAAAAGAAAAACAGGTTAAGAAAATTATACTCACTAGGCCTGCAGTAGAGGCAGGAGAGAATCTAGGGTTTTTGCCTGGAGACTTAAAAGAAAAATTAGATCCTTATATGCAGCCTCTTTATGACGCTCTTAGAGATATGATTAGTCCAGAAAAACTGGCTTCGTATTTAGAAAACGGTACCATTCAGATAGCACCTTTGGCTTTTATGCGTGGGAGAACATTAGATCATGCTTTTGTAATTTTAGACGAAGCACAAAACACCACTCATGCCCAAATGAAGATGTTTTTAACCCGTATGGGAAAGAGTGCTAAATTCATGATTACTGGTGATCCTGGACAAATAGACTTACCTATGAGAGTTACTTCTGGTTTAAAAGAGGCCTTACTTATTTTACAAAATATTGAAGGGGTTTCTATTGTGTTTTTAGACGATAAAGACATTATTAGACACAAATTAGTTAAAAAAGTAATTGAAGCTTATAAAACAATTGAACACCAAAACTAGTCCCATGTCAAATACAATTACCCAAACCCATTTTAATTTTCCGGGACAAAAAAGTGTCTACAAAGGAAAGGTGAGAGAAGTGTATACCTTAGAAGACAATTTATTAGTGATGATTGCCACAGACAGGCTTTCTGCTTTTGACGTGGTCATGCCAAAAGGAATCCCTTATAAAGGACAAATATTAAACCAAATTGCCACTAAAATGATGGCAGATACCAAGGATATTGTTCCCAATTGGCTTATTGCTACTCCAGACCCTAATGTGGCGATAGGTCATGCATGTGAGCCCTTTAAGGTAGAGATGGTTATTAGAGGGTATATGTCTGGACATGCGGCCAGAGAATACCATGCTGGAAAGAGAATTTTGTGTGGCGTAACTATGCCAAGGGGAATGAAAGAAAATGATGCTTTTCCATGCCCCATTATTACCCCTGCTACTAAGGCAGAAATGGGAGACCACGATGTTGATATTTCTAAAGAAGATCTATTAGCTAAAGGCATAGTGTCTGCAGAGGATTATGAGGTTTTAGAAAAATACACTTACGCACTCTTTAAAAGAGGTTCTGAATTAGCAGCTTCTAGAGGTTTAATATTGGTAGATACCAAATATGAGTTTGGTAAAACTATTAATGGAGAAATTGTACTAATTGATGAAATTCACACCCCAGATTCTTCAAGGTATTTTTATTCTGATGGCTACCAGCAAAGGCAAAATAGGGGAGAAGCACAAAAACAACTCTCTAAAGAATTTGTAAGGCAGTGGCTTATTAGCCATGGTTTCCAAGGCTTAGAAGGGCAGCAATTGCCTGAAATGTCAGATGAATATATCTCTGAGGTTTCTGAGAGATATATTGAACTCTATGAAAATATTACTGGTGAAACATTTGTAAAAGCTCCTTTGGACGATATTCAAAACAGGATAGAGCGTCATGTATTAGATTTTATGGATTTGTAAAAGTGAATAAACTTTTTTTTAAAATATAAATCCCCTTTTTAGGGGATTTTTTATTGAATGCATTAAATTTACTTATTACCACAACCAACAAACCATTTAAAATGATCCAAAAAACTTCCCACAAAAAATATTGGAAAACCAATCTAAAGTATTTGACTATACTTCTTAGCGTTTGGTTTTTAACTTCTTATGTATTTGGAATACTATTGGTAGATAGCTTAAATGAAATACAAATTTGGGGGTTTCCATTGGGCTTTTGGTTTGCGCAACAAGGAGCCATTTATGTATTTGTAATACTCATTTTTGTTTATGTATACTTAATGAATAGACTAGACAAGGCCTATGGTTTTGATCAGGAATCATAAATCAAAAACGGACTAGTTATGAATGTTCAATCTTGGACTTATATTATTGTTGGAATTACTTTTGCCCTTTATATTGGAATTGCAATTTGGTCTAGGGCAGGTACTACAAAGGAGTTTTATGTGGCTGGTGGTGGGGTGTCTCCGCTAGCTAACGGAATGGCAACTGCAGCAGATTGGATGTCTGCGGCTTCTTTTATCTCCATGGCTGGAATTATTTCTTTTACTGGCTATGACGGTTCAGTATATTTAATGGGTTGGACCGGTGGCTATGTCCTTTTAGCATTATTATTAGCGCCATATTTAAGGAAATTTGGAAAATTTACAGTTCCAGACTTTATAGGAGACCGATATTACTCTAAGACCGCTAGAATAGTAGCAGTCTTCTGTGCTCTTATTGTATCTTTTACTTATGTGGCTGGCCAGATGAGAGGAGTGGGAGTTGTTTTTTCTAGATTTTTAGAGGTAGACATTAATACTGGAGTCATTATTGGAATGATTATTGTATTATTTTATGCAGTCTTAGGAGGTATGAAAGGAATTACTTACACACAGGTAGCTCAGTATTGTGTGCTTATTTTTGCTTTTATGGTTCCAGCCATATTTATTTCTATTCAAATGACGGGGAATCCAATTCCTCAAATGGGAATGGGTGGTACTGTAAATGATGGTTCTGGTTTATATTTAATTGAAAAATTAAACGGGCTTTCAACAGACTTAGGCTTTACAGCCTACACAGATGGCAACAAGAGTATGCTAGACATATTTGCTATCACATTGGCACTGATGGTAGGAACTGCTGGATTACCACATGTAATTGTTAGATTTTTCACGGTAAAAAGAGTGAAGGATGCTCGCAAATCTGCAGGCTTAGCCTTGTTGCTTATAGCTATTTTATATACTACAGCTCCTGCGGTAGCAGTTTTTGCTAGAATAAATTTAATAGAAACAGTGAGTGAAAAGCCATATATGGAAATGCCGGCTTGGTTTAAAAACTGGGAAGATACTGGACTTTTATCTTTTGAAGACAAAAATGGGGATGGAAACATTCAGTATGTAGCAGATACCCAAATAAATGAACTTATAGTAGATCCAGATATTATGGTGTTGGCCAATCCAGAAATTGCCAATTTGCCTGCTTGGGTAATTGCCTTGGTAGCAGCAGGTAGCCTAGCGGCAGCTCTATCTACTGCCGCTGGTTTATTATTGGTGATTTCTGCCTCTGTTTCACATGACTTAATAAAAAAAACTTTTAACCCCAATATTACAGAAAAAGGAGAGCTTATAGCCGCAAGACTCGCTGCGGTAGCTGCGGTATGTATAGCTGGATATTTTGGTATACACCCTCCAGGTTTTGTTGCTGCTGTGGTGGCCTTGGCCTTTGGTTTGGCAGCCGCTTCTTTCTTTCCTGCCATTGTATTAGGGATTTTTTATAAGAGAATGAATAAAGAGGGTGCCATTTCAGGCATGCTAGTAGGGATATCTTTTATGTTGTATTATATGGCTAAATACAAATTGGGTTGGTTGGGTGAAATTCCACCACCAGACCAGTGGTGGTTTGGAATTTCTCCTGAAGGGTTTGGAAGTGTAGCCATGCTACTAAATTTTATGGTAGCAATTGTTGTATCTATATTTACACCTGTCCCTCCAAAACACATACAGGAATTAGTAGAGAATATTAGAATACCAAACATAAATAACAACGCTCATGAGCAATTACCACATTAAACATTTAGAAGAGTATTTTAATGTTTACAGAAAATCTGTCAGAGATCCCGAACTATTTTGGAGTGAAGTGGCAGAGGAGCATTTTATGTGGAGAAAAAAATGGGACCAAGTATTAGAATGGGATTTTGAAAAAGCAGAAATATCCTGGTATAAAGGAGCTCAATTAAATATTACTGAAAATTGTATTGACCGTCATTTGTATACTAAGGGTGATAAAACTGCTATTTTATTTGAACCTAATAACCCTAGCGAGGCTGCTACCCATATCTCTTATAGGGAGCTACATGAAAGGGTGTGTAAAATGGCTAATGTTTTAAAAAACCAAGGATTAAAAAAAGGGGATAGGGTTTGTGTGTATCTTCCTATGATTCCAGAATTAGCAGTTTCTCTGTTGGCATGTGCTAGAATAGGAGCTATTCATTCTGTGGTGTTTGCTGGTTTCTCTGCCAATGCTTTGTCTTCTAGAATTAATGATTGTGATGCTAGTTTGGTCATTACTTCTGACGGTTCTTATAGAGGGGCTAAGTCTATAGATTTAAAAGGAATTGTAGATGAAGCACTAGTAGATTGCCCGGGAGTAACTACTGTATTAGTTGCTAAAAGAACAGCAGCTAAAATTCATATGAAAGCAGGTAGAGATATTTGGTTACAACCTTTATTAGACGAGGCTTATGGAGACTGTGTTGCTGAAATTATGGATTCTGAAGATCCTTTATTTATTTTATACACCTCTGGTTCTACTGGAAAGCCAAAAGGGATGGTGCACACTACAGCAGGATATATGGTTTATACTGCTTATACCTTTAAAAATGTTTTCCAACAACAGGAAAATGATATTTTTTGGTGTACGGCAGATATAGGGTGGATTACTGGCCACTCCTATATAGTATACGGTCCTTTAGCTAACGGTGCCACTACAGTGATGTTTGAAGGAGTGCCCTCATATCCAAATTACTCTAGATTTTGGGACCTCATAGACAAGCATAAAGTAACACATCTTTACACGGCTCCAACTGCTATTAGAGCGCTAGCAAAAGAAAGTTTAGACTTTGTGACTTCTCATGATTTATCTTCTCTTAGAATCTTAGGAACCGTGGGTGAACCTATTAATGAAGAAGCATGGCATTGGTATAATGACCATATAGGAAAGAAAAAATGTCCCATAGTAGACACTTGGTGGCAGACAGAAACAGGAGGGATTCTCATATCACCTATTCCGTTTGTGACTCCTACCATACCTACCTATGCCACGCTTCCACTACCTGGAATTCAGCCAGCACTCATGGATGAGTCTGGCCTAGAAATAAAAGGAAACCAAGTAGAGGGTAGGCTGTGTATTAAGTTTCCCTGGCCCTCTATTGCAAGAACTATTTGGAGAGATCACAAAAGGTACCAAGAAACTTATTTTTCTAGTTTTAAAGGCATGTATTTTACAGGAGACGGTGCCCTTAGAGATGAGGTGGGTTATTATAGAATTACAGGTAGGGTAGACGATATTATTATTGTTTCTGGGCACAATTTAGGCACAGCTCCAATAGAGGACAGTATTAATGAACACCAAGCGGTAGCTGAGTCTGCAGTTGTTGGTTTCCCACATGATATTAAAGGAAACGCCCTTTACGGTTATGTGATTCTTAAAGAGACAGGAGCAGAAAGAGATAGGAACAACCTGAGAAAAGAAATTAATCAGGTGATAACTGATCATATTGGACCCATTGCTAAATTAGATAAAATTCAATTTGTAGAAGGCCTACCTAAAACTAGAAGTGGTAAGATTATGCGGAGAATATTGAGAAAAATTGCGTCTAAAGACATATCTAATATAGGAGACACATCTACCTTGTTAAATCCAGAGATTGTTCAGGAAATCATAGATGGCGCTTTATAATTATTTTTTTAAAACAATTTTTTAAAAGCCAAGCTTCCTGTTTTTTCTTTTATTTTTTTTGAAATCTTAAGAAAGAGTAGAGCTGTGATATAGGCGTCTCCTAATGCCGTATGCCTGTCTTTTTTTGAAATATTAAACTTATCAGCTAATTCATCTAAGTTATAATGGTCTTTACGTTCTATTAACGGACTTCTAATAAGGCTTTTTTTATAGAGAACAACTGTGTCTAGATATTTATTTTTAAGCTTAGGAAGCCCGTTTCTTTGAAGGGCTTTATTAATCATAGTAATGTCAAAAACTGCGTGATGAGCAATTAAAATAGCATTTCCAATGAACATTAGAAAGGATTGTAGGCTTTCTATTTCAGTATTTTTTTTTATTTTTTCATTTTTCAATATACCGTGTATGGTGGCACTTTCTTTGTTGTAGTGTGCTTGAGTAATAAATGATTCAAAACTATCCTTCACTTCAATTTGGCCCTTAGATAAACTAATAGCCCCTATGCACAGTATTCTGTCCTGCTCATAATCAAAGCCAGTGGTCTCAGTGTCTAAAACTATAAACCTGCTATTTTCATCTACGGCAAGGGGAATATTGAAAAGGGCGGCATAGTTTTCCCAGAATTCTGGGAAAATCATATTTTTATTTGGTTTTTTATTTAAAAATGAAAACATTACAATAATTGTGAGACTTTAAATCTAATATTTATAAGCGCTTGTATTTCTTTAATGGTCTTAAAGGTTCTCTTTAACTTCATCTTTTCTTCTTTGTTAAGGCTATTTAAGTCAATATAACGGCCAGAATCATTGTGAACTAGACCCTGTTTTGTTCTAAATTTCAATAGTGCTTTAGTGGCATACGAGCAGGCTAAATAGAGTTCTTTATTATTGGACTCCATTGCGGCTAGCTTTTCAAATCTAGCCGCTGTATTATTAATTCCTTTTGTGTAATGTGACAAAATTAAAACCCTTGCTGCGTCTGTAAGCGGCATTAGGGTCCTTCTTTTTAGATCAAAATTATCCTTATTAGCACCGTCTTGTTCTACTAAAAATTTCCTAAAAAAGCCAGATGGAGGAGGACTTTGTAAGGCGCCAGCAGCTAAGTGAGTAGTAAAAACAGGATGCTTTTTTAGGGCTTCAAAAATAGTGTTTAGCAACTCATCTGAAAGTGCGTTATCACCAAATACCGGATTAAAATCAAAGAAAATGGAGGATAATAAAACTTCATTTTTCCCTGGATTGCTAATCCAATAGGTCACATGATCTTTCCATTGTTGAATACTCAAACACCATTTTGGGTTGGAAGCCATCATTTCTGCTGGGCAGTATTCATAACCTATTTGAAGCAATCCCTTATTTATATTTTTAGCTAATAATAAAAAGTATTCTTTATTGTTTTCTCCAGAAGGGCCTATTTCTTCTTTAAAAATGATAGCATTATCTTGGTCTGTCTGTAAGAGTTGTTCATTTCTGCCTTGGCTTCCAATGGCCAACCAAACAAAGCTACAGGGTGGAGGACTATCCATTTTAGCAAGGTTGAGACTGATAATTTGCCTAGTGCAAGCGTCATTTAATTCAGAAATAATTTTAGAGGTTAGAGTCATTGGAATTCCTTGTTGGAGATACCCCCTTAATAATTTCATGATACTGAGTCTAATCTTTTTAATCTCTTTTGTTTTCTTGGCCCTTTGTATGGCTTTGATTAATACTGAAGGATTATTACCAATAGACAGCATTATATCGTGCTTTGAAACCACTCCAATGGCTTTTGTGTGTGGAGTTCCATCTTTAGTAATACACAGGTAACTCACTCCTGAACCCATCATGCCCATTTGAGCTTGGGTAACGGTCAAGACTTCTGAGTATGTGACTACTGGACTGCTCATGATTTCTGCAGCAGTAATATCTAGGGAAAATTCAGCAGAACTCATTTTGTATATAAGATCTTTGTCTGTAATAATTCCCACTGGTAGTTTTTGTTCTAAAACCAGAACAGCTCCTACCTTGTTCTCCATCATAATAACAGCTAATTCCTTTACGGTAGTGTCTTTAAGGCAGCTAATAATTTTTTTTGAAAATCTAACTTGTTGTAAATCTAAAAGTGGCAACAGTTTGTCTTTTACCTCTTCGGAAGCCTCTCCATATAATTTTCCTCTGTGCTTTTTAGCATAAGGGTTTCTGGTGTTTGAGGCAAAACTCTCTAATAGAAAATTACCTATTAATTTATTTTTCAGAGCGTAAGGCTTAAAAATATCAATAGGTATGGCATATAAAATACATTCCTCATAGCTATTGGCTGCCATTTTGTAATTTTCTTGAGCCATAAGTGGTCGTAATCCAAAAATATCACCTTCATCACAAAGATCTACCATTTCATTCATAGGAGCCTTGCTTAGTGAAACAGCTCCTTTGTGAACCACATAAAAATAGGAATGTGGGGCGTCTCCTTCTTTAAAAATAACACAGTCTTTTTCAAGGTATTTTATATGAACCTCAACTGCTATTTCCTCTAAAATACTTAAAGGGAGCATATTAAAAGGGGGGAAGTTTTTTAAAAAGTCTGCAACTCTATAGCTTATGGTATTTTTCATTTAGAACTACTGTGGTAAAATTGGCAGAAAGTTACAGAATTTAAGACTTAATTGCTAGATAGAAATAAAAAAGGCCCTCAGATAACTGAAAGCCTTTTTTAAGTAGTAGCGAGAGGGGGGCACGATCCCCCGACCTCCGGGTTATGAATCCGACGCTCTAACCAACTGAGCTACCTCGCCATTTTTACAGGCTGCAAATATAAAGTTTAATTAATGGCACTTCCAAAAATCTTAACAAAAATATTTTCATTTAGAAATCATGTAAATAAAAGACTGACAGTAAAAACTGACAGTAATGAATGCTTGGAAATTAACTATTGGAAGAGAAGAAAAGGGAAAATTTATTAATCTATACTACAAAGGCAAAAGGTTTCGATATTGGAATGGCAAATCAATTGGTATTAATTTATCAGTAAAGCAAAATGCAGAGTTATTAAAATCAGGTTTTGAGCTTAAATTGATGACTGGTTGGGTACCTGAAAAGAAAATCATTAAAATTAAAAAAGAGAAATTATCTGTAGTAAATGTTTTAAAAACAGCTCTTAAAAATAAAACATCTGAGGGATGCTCTGAGAGGTACTTAAAAGATATTAAAAGAGTAATTAAGCTATGGATTGAATTTGAAGAGGAATATAGTTTTAAAGGTCTATTATTTTGTCAATTAAACTCTAAGCACTTATCCAAGTTTCTTATAAGACCTAATTGGTGTCCCAAAACTCAAAGGACAGTAAAGTCAACCATAAGTCCACTTTTATCTAGACCTCAACTCACTAACGAAGTTAAACTTCATAAACCAATTAGTAAGCTGCATAAACCAATAGATGATATATCTAGTGTGCTAGACGAAATCTCTATGTTTAACGATAACCTTCACTTATGCTGTTTAATGACTTATGGTTGTCTTTTAAGACCCCATAGAGAGGTCAGAGAACTTACTTGGGGAGATTTTACAACAGATTTATCTTATATAAAACTATCAGGAAGTAGAAACAAATCAGGAAGAAATAGAATAGTTCCTGTACCGTCTTACATCAAAGAGTTGTTGA
>CAWWAC010000031.1:0-15948 GCA_963934855.1 uncultured Flavobacteriaceae bacterium | reverse complement strand
CTTTTTTTTAAGGTATCAGTAGCAGTACTGCTAGTGACTACTATAGGATTCTGAACCGTCACTTCTTGCCCAAATAAAGTGATAGTTAAAAATAAAAAAAAGAGAAATGAGAGATATTTAATCACCTAAAAGTGTTTTTTTGAGCTTTTGATATTCTTGATCGTTATTAAAATGAAGGGTAATTTTTCCGGTACCTTTAGGCAATGCTGCCACAGATACTTTCACACCAAACTTACTATTAAAATCATTCATATCTGTTTTATAGATAGATTGAGATTGTTTGTTGTTTACAGAAGAAGGCATAGTTTCTGCTGTTTGAAATTTTTTAACAGCACTTTCTGTGTTCCTGACAGAAAGATTATTTTTCACGATTAACTCATAAAGCTTAATCTGGTCTTTAGTATTTGTTATATTGACTAGAGCCCTTCCGTGGCCCATACTTAAGAAGCCGTCTCGGATACCACTTTGCACTATTGGATCTAATTTTAAAAGCCTTAAATAATTGGTCACTGTAGAGCGTTTTTTTCCAACTCGCTCACTCATTTTTTCCTGAGTGAGGTTAATTTCATCTAACAATCTTTGATAAGAAAGCGCAATTTCTATAGGATCTAGATCTTGTCTTTGAATGTTTTCAACCAAAGCCATTTCTAAAGACTCCATGTCATTGGCAATTCTAATATAAGCAGGAATGGTTTTTAGTCCTATTAATTTTGAAGCCCTATACCTGCGTTCACCAGAAACCAATTGGAACTGGTTAAAATCTATTTTTCTTACTGTTATAGGCTGAATAACTCCTAATTCTCTAATAGAACTAGCTAGTTCTTCTAAAGACTCCTCATTAAAATTTGAACGTGGTTGAAATGGGTTTACCTCAATACTTCCTATTTCTAAAGCTATAATATTTCCTACTAATTGAGAAGCATTTTTGTCTTCAACAGACTTTATATCGTTGTCAGGATCTTTTAGAAGGGCAGATAGGCCTCTTCCCAAAGCTTGTTTTTTTATTGCCTTAGCCATTATATTTTGTCCTTATTTTTCTTTAATAATTCTTCTGCAAGATTTAAATAGTTAATAGCTCCCTTGCTACTAGCGTCGTATTTAATTATACTTTCACCAAAACTAGGCGCCTCACTTAATCTCACATTTCTTTGAATGATGGTCTCAAAAACCATTTCACTAAAGTGTTTTCTCACCTCTTCTACCACCTGGTTTGAAAGCCTTAATCTAGAATCGAACATGGTTAATAATAGCCCTTCAATATCTAAATTTGCATTGTGAATTTTCTGAATACTTTTAATTGTATTTAATAATTTTCCAAGCCCTTCTAAAGCAAAATACTCACATTGAATTGGAATAAGCACAGAGTGGGCCGCGGTAAGTGCATTTAGAGTTAAAAGACCCAGTGAAGGAGCGCAATCAATTAGAATATAATCATAAAGATCTACAATGGGGGCCAATGCTTGTTTAAGCATATATTCTCTATTTTCAACGTCTACTAATTCAATTTCAATAGCCACCAGATCTATATGAGAGGGTATGAGGTCTACATTTGGGGAATTTGTTTTTATAATTGTTTCTAGTGCGCTTGCTGAATGTTCTAATAATTGATAGGTACCAAAGGTCTGCGTCTGTGTATCAATTCCAAGGCCAGAAGTTGCATTTGCTTGAGGGTCTGCGTCTACAAGGAGCACTTTTTTTTCTAGCACTCCTAATGATGCCGCCAAGTTTACAGTAGTAGTAGTTTTTCCTACCCCACCTTTTTGGTTTGCAATAGCAATTATTTTGCCCATTTATATAAATAATTAGGGAATAAAAATACAACTATTTAGGCGGTTACAAAAGTGAATTTTGTTAACAGAGAGTGAATTTTAATTTATGAGGTCTATAAGTTTTACAGCACTTTCTGTCATGGGAGTTCCTGGCCCAAAAAATGCACTAGCTCCTAATGATTTAAGTAATTCTTCATCTCTCTTAGGAATTATACCACCTAAGACAATTTTTATACTGCTAGCTTTTGCTTTGATTAAGGCGTCACTTATGTCTTTGACAATAGTTTTATGGCCACCAGCCAGGCTAGAAATTCCAAGCAGGTGCACATCGTTTTCAATGGCTTGTTTTACAGCACTCTCTGGGGTTTGAAATAGGGGCCCAAGATCTACATCAAATCCCATATCTGATAATGATGTAGCTACAATTTTAATTCCCCTGTCATGGCCATCTTGGCCAATTTTTGCAAGAAGAATACGTGGCCTTCTACCTTTTTTATCTAAGAATTCAGAAGCCTTTTGCTGTGCTTCTAGAAATTTTTTATCTTTTTGTATGGCTTTAGAATACACCCCTGAAAATAGATTTTGCTTTGCTTCATAGCGTCCATATATACTCTCTAAAGCCAAACTTATTTCTCCTAAGGTAGCTCTTTTTCTAGCCGCTTCTACAGCCAGTGAAAGTAGGTTGTAATCTGGATTAAATTGTTTGTTTTTCAAATAATCAGAATTAGAACTAGATAAAATTGACCGCTCTGCTGCTACTTTAATTTTATTTAAAGCACTTAGAACCGATGCCTCTTCTCTATTTGCTTTAATTTTTTTTAGAGATATTATCTGCTCTTTTAGCACCTCCATATTGTCTATTTCTAAAATGTCTAAGGGTGGTTCAGAATTGTCTTGGAAGGCATTTACGGAAATAATAATGTCTTGACCACTATCTATTTTAGCTTGTTTAACAGTAGCAGCTTCTTCAATTTTTGTTTTGACAAAACCGTTTTCTATGAGTGATTGCATGCCACCTTCTTTCTTAAGGTCTGCTAAAATTTTTTGAGCTTCGTGAATTAAAAAGGATGTTTTTTCCTCTACCACATGACTCCCAGCAAAAGGGTCAATAATATGTAAAAGATCGGTTTCTTTTTGTAAATGAATTTGGGTGTTTCTTGCAATTTGTGCTGAAAAATCTGTAGGCAGCGCAATGGCCTCATCTAATGCATTGGTATGAAGGCTTTGGGTACCTCCTAATACTGCAGCCATGGCCTCTATAGTTGTTCTGGTAATATTATTAAAAGGATCTTGAGCAGCTAAACTCCAACCACTTGTTTGGCAGTGAGCTCTTAGCATGATTGATTTTTTATTTTTTGGGTGAAATTCTTCCATTAATTGTGCCCAAAGTGTTCTTGCTGCCCTAAGCTTTGCTATTTCTGTAAAATAATCCATACCAACACCCCAAAAGAAGGAAAGCCTAGGAGCAAAAGTGTCAATGTCCAATCCAGCGGATAGACCTAGTTTTACATACTCCAGCCCGTTAGCTAGTGTATAAGCCAGCTCTTGAGCAGATGTAGCACCCGCCTCTTGCATGTGATATCCAGATATACTAATGCTATTGAATTTTGGCATTTTCTCAGAGGTATACTGAAATATATGTGCAATAATGTTCAATGATGGCTTTGGAGGGTATATGTATGTGTTGCGCACCAAGAATTCCTTTAGTATGTCATTTTGTATGGTGCCATTTAAGTCTCTCGTATGAGTGCCTTGTTCTTCTGCGGCTACAATGAAGAAGGCCATAATAGGAAGTACCGCCCCATTCATAGTCATAGAAACTGACATTTTATCTAGTGGAATGTCTTTAAACAAACGTTTCATGTCTTCTACTGAGTCTATGGCTACGCCCGCTTTTCCAACATCGGCCTTGGCCAAAATATGGTCAGAGTCATAGCCTCTATGAGTGGGGAGGTCAAAGGCTACTGAAAGTCCCTTTTGGCCCCTTTTCAAATTTCGTTTATAAAAGCTGTTACTCTCTTGAGCGGTAGAAAAACCAGCATATTGCCTTATAGTCCATGGTCTTTCAAGGTACATTCTAGTGTAAAGTCCCCTTGTATAAGGAGGAAAGCCAGAAGCAAGCTCCAATCCAGAAACAATCTTTAATTGTGGACTGTTTTCTTGGATATCTGTGTCTAATGACAAATCCTTAATATGTGCTCTACTTATTTTCATACACACTTTTTTGTGCCTCTATTTCCCAATCCATAGAAAATCTCTTAGAGATTAATGGAGCTATGGTTGTTTTTCTCTTTTCTATCCTTATGAAAGGAAATTTCTCAAGTGAAAGTGTTTCTATGTCTGGAAGAATATTAGCCCCAATTAGTTCTTTTTCATTGCTTTTATACTGTGCTAATTGACTTTCAAATTGGAGTGATATATTTTTTTGAATGCTGTTGTTTTTTAGAGTCAAAATTAGGCCACCTTGCGCTTCTATATTTTTAAAGTAGGCCAAACCTTTCTCTGCTATATCTATAGATAATTTTTCTACAGCATAGCTGCCAGATATTGGATCTATTAGCTTATCTAGCCCACATTCATGTTTTATAATTAATGCTTGATTAATAGATAAGCGGTCACTGTAGGCATGAGATTTTTTAAAGATAGTGTCATAGGGAGTGCAGACTAAACTAGACGCTCCTCCTAATACACTAGCCATAAGAGCGCTGCTGTTTCTAATTAAGTTTGTGTTGCTGCTAAAGAGGGTCTTGTCTATAAGGCCAGGTTGGCTTATCAAGCCATACTCCAAGTCTAAATTAAATGTTTTATTTATACTTTTCCACAGTTTGTCAAAAGCCCTTAGTTTGCTTATTTCTAAGAGATATTGCTGTCCTACATGAAGGCTTATAAATACTTTTTTTATTTTGTAAAGTAAAGTGGCATCTGAGAGGAGTAATAGGTATTCAGTTAGATGAGATAAGGCATAAGCAAGTTGGTGCTCATTAGTAGCTCCAGCTGCTTGAAAGCGCCTAGCGTCTATATATAAAATAGGGTTCTCTAGGTTTTTAAATAATAGCACTAACCATTTTAAATCTGTTTTCTCATTCTGCCACCAGTTCCCAGATTCAAAAAAATGGCTCAAAGGGTCTATGACACAATTCCATTTAAGACATTTTTTATTGTTTAAATAGATGGTAAATAAATTTATTTGAATTTCAGTAGGCTGCTTTAAAATGATTAAAACACTTGTATCTTCAGGAATTCCCTGCAACAATTCTACTGGCTCTAAGACGCTTTCTTGTACTAAAAAAATAATTTCACTACATCCTTTTTCTATACACCAAAGTGCTTTTTTATTTGACATTTGGGCTTGATTGGCATAAATTTCAAAAGTAATATGAAAGGCGTCTGCTGTTTTGTTTGTGAAGAGGGGTGGCTGTGAAAGGTCCGCTGAAGTGTAAAAAGGTTTTACTTTTATACCGCCTGGTGTTTTACGCACCATTTTTTCATTGTAATCTGCTCCCATGAGCTCGTATTGAATTTGCTGTTTCCATGCTTTAGCAGAAACGGCAGTAAATACAGGTAGTTTATGATTTTTGTTTTCACTCATTTTCTGCGGGCGTTATGCTGTCTTTAAATTCAATAACAAAAATGTCTTCATTTTTTTTCTTTAGCAGGTATTTCTCTCTAGCTAATTTTTCAATAGCCTCATTTGAAGACATTTTTTTTAGAATACTCCTATCTTTTTTTATCTCTTCTTTAAGATACTCTTTTTCTGCTTCTAGCGCGTCTATTTGTCCTTGAAGTTCGCTTTGTATTAAAAATGAATTGGTGTCAAAAAAGAACATCCAAATGAGAAAGGCACTTAAAATAACTACGTATAAATTAGTGACAAACGCCACCCATTTTCTTTCCCTAAACTTCTTTAGCCCTCTAAACATTAGCTTAATTTGTCATTAATAATAGTTCTTACTATATCTACAGCTACAGTATTGTAATGATTATTAGGAATAATAATGTCTGCAAATTCTTTTGTGGGTTCTATAAATTGGTCATGCATGGGTTTGAGGGTGGTTTGGTAACGCATTATTACTTCATCTAAATCTCTGCCTCTTTCTTTAATATCTCTTTTTAAACGCCTCATAAGCCGCTCGTCAGAATCTGCATGTACAAAAATCTTAATATCAAAAAGGTCTCTCAATTCTGGGTGTGTCATAATTAAAATTCCCTCTACAATGATTACTTTTCTAGGAGCCGTTTCTATAAACTCATCCGTTCTATTGTGAGCCACAAAAGAATACACAGGTTGTTGAATGGCCTTTCCTTCCTTAAGGTCATTTAGGTGGCTAGCCAGTAACTCAAAGTCTATAGAGTGAGGGTGGTCAAAATTTACTTTTACCCGTTCTTCTATGCTTAAATGCGATAGGTCATTATAATATGAGTCTTGAGAAATTACGCCAACTTCATTTGCAGGAAGTTCATTTATAATTTGGTTTACCACTGTGGTTTTTCCACATCCCGTACCGCCTGTAATTCCAATGATGAGCATAATTGTATTTTTCTCAAAAATAGCAATAACAATCTAATTTTTATATATAAACGTGCAAAGACTCTACAGCTCTAGAATCTATGAGAAATGGTCAGTTACTAATTTTTTGAGCATTTGCGCAAGCTTTAAAAAACGCCCCTTATAACGGATGGTATAAGTAGCCTCCTATACTGTCTGATTTAGCACCAGTCACACTTTTTAAACAATTGTTTTCTCCTTTGGAGAACAAAAACCCCATAAAAGCAAAAATAAGGGCTTCTTTAAAATCAATGATTTCTGGTTCTGGAACAATAAGGGTAATATTTTTACTACAGTATTCTTCTAGGCACTTCATTAAAAAAATATTTTTAGCACCCCCCCCAGTAATTAATATTTTTTCTTTTGTAAGCAGCTGTTTTTTTAGACTTTGCTGAATCTGAAAACTGATATAGTGAACTGCGGTGTGCAAAGCGTCCTCTACTGTTAAATTTGCCTTTTCAAAAAGAGGCTTTACTTGGCTGTTAAAAAACTCTATCCCTAAAGATTTTGGCGCAGCACGCTGGTGATATTTCAATTGGTTTAAAACATCAAATAATGGTTGGTAAAGCTGACCACTTGCGGCCATAGCTCCGCCGTGGTCATAGGAATGGCCCTTTAATCCAGCCAAATAGTTTAATAATATATTAGCTAGGCCCACGTCATATGCCTTCATTAATGAAGGTGTTTTAATAGAAATATTACTAATGCCTCCTATATTTAAACAGTATTTGTACTCTGGAAAAAGCAGTAAGTCTCCTATAGGGACTAAAGGAGCCCCTTGACCACCCAGAGAAATATCTATAGACCTAAAATCAGAAACAACAGGAATGCCACTGTGATTGGCAATGGCTTGTCCTGCACCCATTTGGAATGTAAAACCCAAATCTGGTCTGTGGTGCACGGTATGTCCATGACTGGCTATTAAGTCACAGCTAAGATTATTTTTATTTAAGAATTCTTTTACTTTTTTTCCTATCCATTGCCCGTATTTTTGATGATTAGCTAATAAAATATCGGCAGGGTCTGAGATAGAGCCAAAAAGCATTTGCTCCATTTTATGTTTGTAGGATAGGGTAGTAGCCTGTATAATTTTAAATGAATAGGGTTTAGATGCCTTTGATGTTGCTTTTTCTCCTGCTATTATTTTTGCAGGCACAAATTCACAAAGCGCTAGGTCCAATCCATCTAATGAGGTTCCAGACATAATACCTAAGATATATTTTGGAGTGTGTTCCATTATGGTCAATTTATTTTAATTGGTAGGCTCAATTCCCCAAATCTGTTTATCCCTTTTATATAACTAATTTTTTGAAGCGTGCTTTTTGCCTGGTTATTAATAAACGGCAAAATTTCAGTACATATATTTTTTTCTGTAGCTAGGTTGTACTGATAAATAAGCACTTGTTTTACTTCGGCACTTTCTGTTTTTATTAGCAGTGCTCCCTCTGAATTCGTGCTCCACAAAGCATTCCATTTAAAAGGGGTGTCTTTAGCTGTAAAATTAACTAAAGGAGGGAGTACGACAGAAGAGAATTGCGCTGTCTTTAGGCCTTGAACTACAGAGGAAACACGAGCATTCATTAATGATTTGGCACTAAAGAAAATATGACCATCAATCTCTTTTTTCTCTTTAGCGTAATCTAATTGATTTGCTATTTCTATCGGATTTCCCCAGGCTTTATCAGCATTATCATAAATTTTATAAGGCCCGTTTCCAATATAAATTCTACTGTTAGACTTTTGAGCTACCCACCAATCTATTAGTGTTTTATGCGCAGCTAAGTCATAGTTCATGCTCCAGTACAACTGTGGAGCTAGATAGTCTATCCAGCCTTTTTCCATCCAAAGTAAAGGGTCCGCATAAAGGTCGTCATAAGTAGTTTGGCCTGCTCTAGTAGCAGAGCCTTTAGGATCTGTGGTATTATTTTTCCATACGCCAAATGGACTTACCCCAAACGAAACCCATGGCTTAGTCTGTTTAATGGAGATAGAAAGATCTTTAATCAGCCGGTTTATATTGCTCCTTCTCCAGACATTTTTTTCCTGGCCTGATCCGTATTTTTCATAGGTTTTTTGATCATTAAAAGTTTGTCCTGCTATTTTGTAGGGATAGAAATAATCATCTAAGTGAATTCCATCTACTTCATACCGCTTTACAATTTCTTGAACTACAGACACAATATGGTCACTTACCTCTGGAATACCAGGATTGTAATAATATTTTTTGCCATAGGGCAGTATCCAATCCTGATGTTTGTAAAAATCATGTTTTTGACTTAATTCATCCGTAATTAGACTCATAGTAGCCCTGTAGGGATTTATCCAAGCGTGAAAATCCATTCCGTAGTCATGAGTAGTTTTTATTAGCCATTCCAAAGGGTCTATAGGGATATTTGGAGCAGCTCCTTCTTGGCCTGTCAAATACTTAGACCAAGGTGCTAATTCTGTAGGATAGAATGCGTCTCCTGCAGTTCTAATTTGAACTATAACTGCGTTAAAATGAAGGTCTTTATAGAATTTTAACAGGTTTATATAATCTTGCTGTTTTTTTTCAAATGAATCATTTGGATTTTTAGGCCAATCTATATTAGCTACTGTGGCAACCCAAACCCCTCTAAAAGAACGTTGAGGATCAGAAAAGACAACAGACTCAGAGAGCGCATCAGTTTGTTTATTTTTTAGAACTTCTTTTTTTATTTGCAACGGTACCGCTATAGTTTTTTGATTGCTAGTCAAAGAGCTTTTGTGCTCTGCAGCTTTTGCGCCAAAAGATCGTTGTGTTTTACAGCTGCTTAGGAAGATTATTAATATAAAAAAAAGCGAATAGTTAAGAGTTTTTATAGAAAGAGCTAGCTGCTTTTTGGAGAGGTAATAACTTAAATTCATATAAAAATGTAAAAGGCCTATTTTATAACTAAAATAGACCTTTTACGGTGGTTATGGTTGGATTTATTGAAATTTATATCTAACAAAGCCCTCCATGGCCTCATACTCTGCAAGGCCAAGCGCATTGTACTTTCTAGCAGTGTCCTTGTTGCGGTCTTCTGCTCTTTGCCAAAACTCTCTTTCATCACTTCCGGGAAACATGGCTGCGTCTTTTTGAGATTGATGTTTAAAAATGGCATTTCTTTTTCTCATCATGTCTTTTGGACCTATTGGAACAGCCATTTCCATATCTGCAATGTCCCATTCTTGCCAAGCTCCTCTATATAGCCACACGTAACAATCTTTTACCCATGTTACTTTATCTGCTACTAATCTCTCTAAGGTTTTAAAAATAATATCTAAGCAAACTCTGTGGGTTCCGTGGGGATCTGAAAGATCACCAGCAGCAAAAATTTGCTGAGGTTTTATATTGTTTAATAATTGATAGGTAAGATCAATGTCTACCTCTGAAAATGGATTTTTCTTTACTGTGCCTGTTTCATAAAAGGGTAGGTTTTGGAAATGAGCTCTATTTTCTTGAACCCCACAATATCGACATGCGGCCAAGGCCTCCCCCTTTCTAATAAGCCCCTTAAGTTTTTGAATCACTGGACTGTCTATTTCTCCGGGAGCTTTATTACTTAGAAATTCTTTAACTTCTTTAAATTGTTTTTCAAGAAGCGTATTGTTCTCTTGAACATCTGTTGCAAAATCTAAAAACCTAATGACTTCGTCATCAAAAACGGCTATGTTACCAGAAGTTTGGTAGGCTACATGTACCTCATGTCCTTGGTCTACAAGTCTAAGTAGAGTGCCACCCATAGAAATAACATCATCATCTGGGTGTGGACTAAAAATTACTGATCTTTTAGGAAATGGATGAGCACGTTCTGGCCTATTAATGTCATCGGCCATAGGTTTGCCGCCTGGCCAGCCAGTAATAGTTTGTTGTAACTGATTAAATATCATTACATTAATATGTTCTGCCGTGCCAATTTCTGCAATAAGGCTACCCATTCCATATTCACTGTAATCTTCATTTGTCAATTTTAAAAGGGCTTTATTTAGTTTTTCAGACAGCCAAATAGCGGCTTTTTTAATTAAAATTGGCTCCCAATCACAATCACCTACTAACCAGGGAGTGGCAACTCTAGTGAGACTTGTAGCGGCTGCCTTGTCAATAATAAAATTACAATTTGGATGACTTTGTAGAAAAGTAGCAGGCACAGACTCTTGAATGGGTCCCTCTACCGCTTGTTTTATAATGTTAGATTTTCCTTCACCCCAAGCCATAAGAATAATTCTTTTGGCACTCATAATTGTGCCTACTCCCATAGTAATTGCTTTAGTAGGTACATTTTCCTTTCCAAAAAAATCACTAGCAGCATCTAACATGGTCATTCTGTCTAAACGTACCATTCTAGTCTTGCTGTTTAAAGAAGAGCCCGGTTCATTAAAACCAATATGCCCAGTTCTTCCAATTCCTAAAATTTGAATATCAATTCCACCAGCTTCTTTAATTTTTTGTTCGTAATTTTGTGAGTATTTTTTTATATCTTCTTTATTTATTTGTCCGTTGGGAAGGTGTATTTGCTGTTCAGGAATGTCTATATGTTCAAATAAGTGTTCTTTCATAAAGCGCTTATAAGAGTGAATAGAAGACCCGTCCATAGGGAAATACTCATCCAAATTAAAAGTAATAACATTGGAGAAACTCACTCCTTTTTCTTTGTGTGCCTTTACTAGATAATCGTAAACTTTTATGGGAGTAGAGCCCGTAGCCAGTCCTAAAACTACTTTTTTCCCTTCTTTTTGTCTATGCAAAACTAAGTCAATAATCTCTTTGGCTACAAAACTAGAGGCGTCCTGAGAACTTTTGTGAATAAGAGTATTAATTCTTTCAAATTTTACAGATTCTTCGTCTACCGCAGAGAAGTATGATTTTTTTTGAGTCATTATAGACAGGTTTTGAAGTCCAAATATAAAAAAAAAATGCATATTTTGCAGTTTTATGCTTTAATTTTCGCCGTTTAATGCATTTTAATTCATTTTTGAATTAAATGTAGAAATAAACTGCAGCATTAATTCCTATATTTGTATTAAATTATGCCTCTTTTAAGACCACCTAATTAGCCATGTTAAAAGAAGAACGCCATTTAAAAATTCTAAACGAGGTTGCCCTTCACAACAGGGTGCTGCTTACAGATATTGCGGAGAGTCTTCATGTGTCTATTGACACTGTTAGGAGAGATGTCAAAGAATTAGACGCCCTAAATAAACTTAAAAAAGTACATGGTGGGGCTATTGCTCTTGGTTTTGTGAGTTTTAGTCCAAAAAACACCAATATTTATGCCTTAGCAGAAAAAACAGTTATAGCTGAGAAAGTGATTAAGCTGCTAAAGAACGGGAGTGTCATACTCATAGACGGAGGGACTACTTGTTTGGAATTGGCAAGGCTTATTCCTCATAAACTTCATTTAACCTGTTTTACGTTAAGTCTTCCTGTTGCTTTAGAAATGCTTACAAAGCCTAATGTTGAGGTTATTTTTATAGGTGGAAAGCTCTCTAAAGATGCCCAGCTTTCTATTGGTGCCAATGCCGTGAACAATCTCTCAGATATTAGAGTAGATTATAGCTTTATTGGAACGGGTTATGTAGACCCTGTCTATGGGCTTACAGAGTTTGATTGGGAGATTGTTCAACTTAAAAAAGCAGTGATAGACGCTTCTAAAAAAACTATTTTACTTTCTATTTCAGAGAAGCTAAACTCACAACACCGCTATAAAACGGCAGATATTAACGCTATAAATACCATGGTGACAGAGTTAGATCCAGGAGACCCCAAGCTCGATTCTTTTAGGAATTATGACATTAAATTACTGTAGTATATTGCCCTAATAAAACCACATTCCTATCATTTATATTTTAATACCTAACAGATGTTTAATAGAGTTACAGAGTCAGATTCCCTATACAATCATTTAGAAACTAAAAGTATTGAGCAGCTTTTAATAGAGATAAACACGGAAGACCAAAAGGTGGCACTCGCAGTAGCGCAGCTTATTCCACAGATCAGTCCGCTAGTAGCTGTTCTGGAAGCTAATTTTAAAAAAGGAGGCCGCCTTTTTTATATTGGGGCTGGAACCTCTGGCCGCCTTGGAATATTAGATGCTTCTGAAATTCCACCCACTTACGGTATGCCGCATGACAGGGTTATTGGACTCATAGCTGGAGGAGACACCGCTATTAGAAAGGCAGTAGAAAATGCAGAAGACCACCTCCAACAAGCTTGGGAAGACCTAAAGGGCTTTAAAATAAACGCTTTAGATGTCTTGGTTGGAATAGCGGCTTCTGGAACCACTCCTTATGTGATGGGTGGTGTGAAAGCAGCCAAAGAGGCCGGAATTGTTACCGCTTGTATTACTAAT
Source organism: uncultured Flavobacteriaceae bacterium (assembly GCA_963934855.1). Taxonomy (GTDB): domain Bacteria; phylum Bacteroidota; class Bacteroidia; order Flavobacteriales; family Flavobacteriaceae; genus MAG-120531. The sequence goes on along the minus strand of CAWWAC010000031.1, from coordinate 3,280 downwards.
AATCCAGGCTCCCCTTTGGGCCAAGCAGTAGATTTCCCTATAGAAATAAGTGTTGGACCTGAATACGTTACTGGAAGTACCCGGATGAAAAGTGGGACCGCCCAAAAATTAGTACTCAATATGATCTCTACCGCTTATATGATTAGAGTAGGGCGGGTGCAAGGGAATAAAATGGTTCATATGCAGCTTAGCAATGCTAAATTGGTAAAAAGGGGCGCAGGCTATATTTCACAGGCTTTAAGCGTTTCATTAGAAACAGCCCATAGCCTTTTAAAAAAGCACGGCTCTGTGCATGCGGCTATTGCTTCTTCAAAGCTTTAAATTTTATTTTTTAGGAACCAATTTCACAATTCCTTTACCTTCAATAGCCACATAGATATAGCCGTCTGGGGCCTGTCTAACATTTCTTACCCTACCTAAATCTGCTAATAATTTCTCTCTGTACACCACTTTAGTTCCTTTTAAAACTAAGCGCTCTAAGTATTGGAAGGATAGAGATCCCACCAGTAGGTTTCCATTCCACTCTGGGTATTTATTGCTGTTTACAAAGGCCATACCGCTAGGCGCTATAGAGGGTACCCAATAATGAATGGGTTGCTCCATATTAGGCAAATCTGTTTTGTCAGTAATTGGGGTACCACTGTAGTTTATCCCATAGGTAATCATTGGCCAACCGTAGTTAGCCCCTTTTTTAACAATATTGAGTTCATCACCCCCTTTAGGACCATGCTCATGCTCCCACATCTCTTTTCTTATAGGGTGAAAAACAAGCCCCTGTGGGTTTCTGTTTCCGTAGGTATAAATAGCAGCTTTAGCACCAGAAACTCCTACAAATGGGTTATCTGAAGGAATGCGGCCGTCGTCAAAAATGCGGTAAATTTTTCCACCATCTCTTTTAATATCCTGAGGATTTATATCTCTTTCTCCTCTTTCTCCAATAGTGAAATACAAGTATCCTTTGTTGTCAAATTCTAGTCTTGAACCAAAATGTTGTCCTTTAGTGGTATTGGGTCCCGCCTTGTAAAGCAGTTGGTTTTCAACTAAAGTATTTCCTTTTAATTTGGCTCTCATAATAGCGGTATGGCCTCCTTTTTCTTCTCCTTCTTCAGAGGCATAAGAGATATACAACCAGCCATTTTCTTTGTATTTTGGGTGTAATTCAAGGTCTAAAAGCCCCCCTTGTCCTCTCAAATAAACTTTAGGTACATTTAAAATTTGAGTTTTAATTCCTTTTTTAATTTGAATAAGTGCCCCTTCTTTGTCTGAGACTAGCATGCTTCCGTCTGGCAAAAACACCATGCCCCATGGGTTCATAATTCCTTCCGCTACCATTTCTACAGTAAAGCTCTCTTTCTTGGGAAGGTTCACTTCATTAGGTATATTTTGGCCGCAGGCCGATGTTGTAATTAATATGGCCAAGACACCAATAATGATATTAATTTTCATAGTACTAATTTTGAATAGCACCAAATATACTAAAGAAATAGAGATCATAAATATTGATTTTATTTTTTAAAAAAATTATAAGGTTATTTTCTACGCTTTGTATTATATTTGCACCGCTGTAAACACAGCTACACTCGGGGTGTAGCGTAGCCCGGTTATCGCGCCGCGTTTGGGACGCGGAGGTCGCAGGTTCGAATCCTGCCACCCCGACCAAAAAAATCCAACTACGAAAGTGGTTGGATTTTTTGGTTTTAACATGTTTAAAAAAAAACCTACATTAAAACCACTTGATAGTGACTTTGCTCAACCATTTTTTAAAGGGTGTATAAGGGGGCATGAGGAGCTCTACCGCACCAAAGCTAAACTGCTTTAGTACACTTCTCATATTAGAGAATTCTTGAAAACCGTAAATACCATGTGCTTTCCCTATACCGCTGTTATTTGAGCCTCCAAAAGGTAAGTGGTGGTTGGAGTATTGCACTACATTGTGGTTTATACAACTACTTCCAGCCCTAGTATTTTTAAGTACTTTTTTTATATTTGCCGCTTTTTTACTGTATAAATATAAAGCCAATGGCTTTTCTCCAGCGTTTATATAGGCAATCACCTGATCTAAATTGGTAAAGGTTTTAAGAGGTAAAATGGGGCCAAAAATTTCTTCTTGTAGCAATAGAGATTCTTTAGTCAGTCCAGAGATTAGAGTAGGGGCTATAAAATTTTCAAATACATTTACTTCTCCTCCCGTTTCTATGGTGCCGCCCTGTTTTTTAGCATCTTCTAAATATGACAATAATCTATTAAAATGTTTCTCATTAACAATTCTTGCATAGTCCTTAGAATGAGCTGCATTTTCACCGTAAAAGGCTTTTGTATGTTTTATAAAAGCCGCAATAAAGGTATTTTTAACTTTTTCATGCACCATTAAATAGTCTGGAGCTACACATATTTGTCCGTTATTTAGAAATTTCCCCCAGGCAATTTTCTTAGCTGCGGCGTCAATATGAGCGGTTTCATCTACAATAGTGGGAGATTTACCTCCTAATTCTAAGGTAACTGAACAGAGATTTTTAGCAGCGGCGGCCATCACAATTTTTCCAACAGATGGAGATCCCGTAAAAAAAATATGGTTAAATGGGAGCGCAAGCAAGCTTTGTGCTACAGAGGCATCGCCCTGAAAAAGGGCTACTTCCTCTTCTTTAAATACCGCTGCCACAATTTCTTGCATCACTGCAGCCGTATGTGGGGTCATTTCTGATGGTTTTATAATGACGGTGTTGCCTGCGGCTACTGCAGAGACCAGAGGGACAAAGGTTAAATTTACTGGAAAATTCCATGGCGAAATGATAAGGCATACACCCTTTGGCTCATACTGGATATGGGCACTAGAACCCAAAAAAACTAGTGGAGAATGCACTCTTTGTGGTTTCATCCACCTACTGAGTTGCTTTTTAATAAGTTTAATCTCTGTAATGACAGCGTGAATTTCTGTGAGATCTGTCTCTATGGCTGGCTTATTAAAATCTTTAAATAAAGCCTCTTGAATAGCCTTTCTAAAAGTAATTTCTACTGCCTTTTGTAATGCATTTAATTTTCTTATTCTCGTGGCAGCGTTTGAATTACCCAGTTCGTATTGGTGGTCTTTTTGTGAGCTAAAGATGTCTTGTATGGTTTTCATAGCTTTCTTAAAAGACTAAAGGTAGTATTTTATAGAATATGCTTTAAGTGTCTTTGTTTTTAGTATTTTTGCACTCAATAATTGGGAACGGGATGTAGCGCAGCCCGGTAGCGTACACGCCTGGGGGGCGTGGGGTCGCAGGTTCAAATCCTGTCATCC
>CAWWAC010000030.1:0-16407 GCA_963934855.1 uncultured Flavobacteriaceae bacterium | reverse complement strand
TCCCCACACCCCTATTTTACAGTTAGTTACAGTAAATAAAAAGTTTGTAAGGGAGCATGGCATCGGGCGTGAGCCCTAAAAACAACACAGTATTATTTGTATGCTTGAAATAAAATACACTTTGAATAGTGGAAAATGAAGATGGAATATTGTTCGCGTGGATAGATGGTGCTATATTTGCGCCACTATATCCTATATAACTAGAAATGATAAAAGTAAGCTTACCAGACGGATCTGTAAAGGAATTTAATAAAGGTGCCACTCCTATGGACGTGGCTTTAAGTATTAGTGAGGGATTGGCACGCAATGTAATATCTGCCAGTTATAACAACACGGTTGTAGAAACAAAAACTCCTTTAGAAGAAGATGGTAGTTTGGTGTTATTTACCTGGAATGATGAATTTGGCAAAAAGGCTTTCTGGCACTCTACCTCTCACATAGTAGCCCAAGCGCTAGAAACACTATATCCTGGCGTGAATTTAACAATAGGCCCTGCTATAAGCAACGGCTTTTATTACGACGTGGCTCTTGCAAATGGTCAGGTGATCTCTGAAAAAGACTTTGGAGACATTGAAAAAATGGCTTTGGAAATTGCACGTGGTAAGCATGAATTTCATATGCACCCCGTGAGCAAAAAAAAGGCTTTAGAGAAATACAAAAAAGAGAACAATCCATACAAAATAGAGCTTATAGAAAACTTAGAGGATGGTAGTATTACTTTTTGTGACCATGATAGCTTTACAGACCTTTGTAGGGGTGGGCACATTCCAAATACGGGAATTGTGAAAGCTATTAAAATATTAAGCGTAGCAGGTGCTTATTGGAGGGGTGATGAAAATAAACCTCAGCTCACTAGAGTCTACGGCATTTCTTTTCCAAAACAAAAGGAGCTTACAGAATACTTGGAGCTTTTAGAAGAAGCCAAGAAAAGAGACCATAGAAAGCTAGGTAAAGAAATGGAACTTTTTACTTTCTCTCAAAAAGTGGGTCAGGGATTGCCGCTTTGGCTCCCTAAAGGAGCTGCATTAAGAGAGCGGTTGGAAAACTTTTTAAAGAAGGCTCAGAAAAAAGCGGGCTATGAAATGGTAGTGACCCCTCACATTGGTCAAAAAGAACTTTACGTGACTTCTGGTCACTATGCCAAATACGGAGAAGATAGCTTCCAACCTATAAAGACTCCTAAAATGGATGAGGAATTTTTATTAAAACCTATGAACTGCCCACATCACTGTGAAATTTATAATAGCAAGCCCTTTAGCTATAAGGAGCTCCCTAAGCGTTTTGCGGAGTTTGGTACTGTGTATAGGTATGAGCAAAGTGGAGAACTTCACGGTCTTACTAGAGTGAGAGGGTTTACGCAAGATGATGCCCATATCTTTTGCACTCCAGACCAACTGGATCAGGAATTTAAAAATGTGATTGACCTCTCTTTATATGTTCTTAGGTCTTTGGGCTTTGATAATTACACTGCACAAGTGTCAGTAAGGGATTTGGAAAAGCCAGAAAAATATATTGGCTCTGTAGAAAATTGGGAAAAAGCAGAAAATGCTATTATAAATGCTGCCAAAGAAAAGGGACTTAATTTTGTTATAGAAGCGGGTGAAGCTGCTTTTTATGGTCCAAAATTAGATTTCATGGTAAAAGATGCGTTGGGCAGACAATGGCAATTGGGAACCATTCAAGTAGATTACAACCTTCCAGAGCGCTTTGATTTAACCTATAAAGGCAGTGACAATCAATCTCACAGGCCGGTGATGATTCACAGAGCGCCTTTTGGAAGTATGGAGCGTTTTATTGCTTTATTATTAGAACATACAGGAGGAAATTTCCCTTTATGGCTCACACCACAACAGGCTGTAATACTTCCTGTGAGCGAGAAGCATGAAAAATATGCAGAAAAAGTTTTAAATTCACTAGAAAATGACGAAATTCGCGCCCTCGTTGACAATAGAAATGAAACTATTGGAAAGAAAATTAGAGAGGCAGAAATGAGTAAAATCCCATTCATGTTGATCGTTGGAGAGCAAGAGGTAGCAGATGGAACCATTTCTGTAAGAAAGCATGGAGGAGAAGAAATAGGTACTATTTCACTAGAAAAGTTTTCGGAAATTGTAAATAAAGAGATTGAAACGACTTTAAAACCGTTTTAAAAAATAAATTGTTTAACTAAAATTAGAAGCCATAGCAATACGTAAAAGGTTTAGGCCGCAGCCGAGAAGGGAAAATAAGAATCCTCATAACATTAACAGGAGCATTCTAGCACCAAGCGTACGTTTGGTGGGAGACAACGTGGAAGTTGGTGTCTATGATATTAAGGACGCACTTGTCAAAGCAGAGGAATTAGAACTAGATTTAGTTGAAATTTCTCCTAAGGCAGATCCTCCGGTTTGTAAGATCACGGACTATAAGAAATTCCTTTACGAGCAAAAGAAACGAGAAAAAGTTTTAAAAGCAAAGGCAACTAAGGTAGTAGTGAAAGAAATTCGTTTTGGTCCTCAGACAGATGACCATGATTATGAATTTAAAAAGAAACACGCAGAGAAATTTTTAAAAGACGGCGCCAAGCTAAAGGCTTATGTTTTCTTTAAAGGACGTTCTATTGTATATAAAGATCAAGGTGAAATTCTACTTTTAAAACTAGCCTCTGAATTAGAGGAATTAGGAAAAGTAGAACAAATGCCTAGATTGGAAGGAAAGAGAATGACTATGTTCATAGCTCCAAAAACTAAGAAGTAGTCAAGGGTATTTATTGGCCCTGAAAACAATAAGTGAGATAACTATAAATAGGAAGACAATGCCTAAAATGAAAACTAAATCCAGTGCTAAGAAGCGTTTTAAGCTTACAGGCTCTGGCAAAATTAAAAGAAAGCATGCTTTTAAAAGTCATATTTTGACTAAAAAGTCTAAAAAGCGCAAGCTTAAATTAACTCACGCTGGCTTAGTACACAAAGCAGATGAGAACAACATCAAAATTCAATTGCGTTTAAAGTAATAGAATTAGGTATCATTATTAACCTTGGAGTTAGGCTTTAAAGCGCAATTTGCCGCCTTCTACAAAAAAAACAATTAAAAAATGCCAAGATCAGTAAATTCAGTAGCCTCTAGAGCTAGAAGAAAAAAAATAATGAAACAAGCCAAAGGTTTCTTCGGAAGAAGAAAGAATGTTTGGACTGTTGCCAAGAATGCGGTAGAAAAAGCAATGCTTTACGCATACAGAGACCGTAGAAATAAGAAAAGAAACTTCCGTGCCTTATGGATTACACGTATCAATGCAGCTGCAAGGCTACACGGAATGTCCTACTCAGAATTCATGGGGAAGGTAAAAGCCAATCAGATAGAATTAAACCGAAAGGTATTAGCAGATTTAGCTATGAACCACCCAGAGGCTTTTAAAGCTGTAGTAGACAAATTAAAATAGTACAAATCTTTCTCACTTATAAAAATCCCACGCTCTGCGTGGGATTTTTTTTTACCTTTCCCTTATGAGCATACCCTTATTAAAAGATGTTAAACTAGTGGTCACAGACATGGACGGCACGCTACTTAATAATGATCACGAGGTAAGCCAGCAGTTCTTTGACCAATTTTGGGCTTTAAAAGAAAAAGGAATTACATTGGTGGCTGCTAGCGGTAGACAGCACAACAGTATAGTAGAAAAATTAGCGCCTATAGCTGCTAATCTGACTGTAATCGCAGAAAATGGAGCCATGACCACACATAGGGGTAAAACGGTATGCACACCATTCCCTTCTTCACATTTAGAGGAAACCTTAGAGCTATTGAGCAAACAAATAAATATGTACCCAGTACTTTGTACCAATGGGGCCGCATTTATTGCTAGGAGACAGGAAAAATTTGAACCCATTTTAAGAGAGTACTATTCCCGCTTTAATGTAATTGATAAGCTAGAAGGGTTCAAAGAAGAGGTGCTCAAAATTGCCATTTACCACTTTGACAGTTCAGAAAAGTATATATACCCAGCAGTCCTTCCTTTAGAAGCGAACATTCAAATTAAGGTCTCTGGGCCAAATTGGGTAGATCTATCTCACCTAAATGCAAATAAAGGATACGCACTTAATAAACTTCAGAAAAGCCTGGGTATAAGACCACAGCAAACCATGGTCTTTGGAGATTACAACAATGATTTAGAAATGATGGCAGAAGCCCACTTTAGTTTTGCTATGGAAAATGCACATCCTAATGTTCTAAAAGCTGCCAATTATAAAACAGCGTCTAATGGAGATGGAGGCGTAGAAAAAGTTCTTAAAGAATTATTAAGGCTATTATAAAGAATTGATATGACTGCTTTTTATAAGCCATAAGGTATCATTAGAATATCTTTTTTAAAAAGGTACGTCATCAGAATCTGGCAACCCAAATGCATCATTAGGAGTAGGGAGGTCCTTAGTGATAAAAGGATTAGATTCTTGACTATTATTTATCTTAGACTGAAACTCAAAAGGGGTGTCAAAAGTGTCTAAGTTGTCAAATTTACCTAGATTTCCGATAAACTTTAATCTGATATTATCTAAACCTCCATTACGGTGTTTGGCTACAATAAATTCTGCCTGACCATCTGTTGGAGATCTTTCCTCATCATCCCATTCTTCTATTTTATAATATTCTGGGCGGTAGATAAAAGACACAATATCTGCATCTTGTTCTATGGCTCCAGACTCTCTTAAATCTGAGAGAATAGGACGTTTAGAACCTCCTCTTGTTTCTACAGCTCTAGATAATTGAGAGAGTGCGATCACTGGAATATTAAGTTCCTTTGCCAAGGCTTTTAGGTTTCTTGAAATAGTTGAAATTTCTTGTTCTCTATTTCCTCCCCCTTTTTGGCTGTTTCCCGCAGTCATTAATTGCAAGTAGTCAATAATAATAAGTTTAATTCCGTGCTGGGAAACCAATCTCCTTGCCTTTGCTCTTAAATCAAAAATAGATAAAGAAGGAGTATCATCTATAAAAAGGGGGGCTTTTTCTAAAGCTTTTACCTTTACATTTAATTGTTCCCACTCATGCTTTTCTAATTTACCTGTCCTCAATTTTTCAGAAGAAAGACCTGTTTCAGAGGAAATAAGTCTAGTAATTAACTGAACAGAAGACATTTCTAAGGAGAAAAAAGCCACTCCAAGGTTATTGTTTACTGCAATATTCCTAGCCATAGAAAGCGTAAGTGCAGTTTTACCCATACCTGGTCTAGCCGCCACAATAATTAAATCACTGGGTTGCCAACCAGAGGTTAATTTATCTAGTTTGTCAAATCCAGATGGAATACCACTAAGCCCTTCTTTATTAGCAATTTCCTCTATCCTTTTCTTAGCTTGGATTACCAAGTTTTGAGCTGTTTCTGCAGAACGTTTTAAGTTGCCTTGGGTCACGTCATACAGCTTAGATTCTGCTGCGTCTAAAAGATCAAAAACATCAGTAGAATCCTCATAAGCGTCTTGAATAATCTCATTAGAGATTTTAATGAGACTTCTCTGTATGTACTTCTGAAGTATGATCCTGGCGTGAAACTCAATATGGGCAGATGAAGCTACTTTTTGAGTGAGATTTATGAGGTAAAAATCACCACCTACAACTTCTAGTTTTCCTTCTTTCTTTAATTGAGCGGAAACAGTTAATAAATCAATGGGTTCAGAGGTTTCAAACAAAGTAAAAATGGCCTCGTATATAAACCTATGGGCGTCTTTATAGAAAACATCTGGGTGTAAAATATCTATCACCTCATCTACCCCCTTTTTGTCTATAAGCATAGCCCCTAGAACAACCTCCTCTAAATCAACAGCTTGAGGGGGAATTTTACCTCTCTCTAGCGTCACTAAAGACGCTGATATAGGTTGGTTTCTTGGTAAAGGCTTGAGGTTATCCATAAGTGCTAATGTAGGTAATTAGAAAGGTAGGATGATGAAAAAACAAGAAAGGACTATTCACAATTTCTTTGTTAATAAGTTACAAAAATTGTTTATAACTAAAAAAAAACCACCATTAAAAAACAGCAGTTTTTAAAATTCTATTAAAACAAAGGGATTAGCCGTTATAGACTCCCATATTGGCATATTTGTCCATGCGCTGGGCTACCAATTCTTTTGGGGATAAGTTTTTTAATTCCTCAAAATGGCTGTGAATTTTATTTTTAGCAATCTCAAACATCTTATCTCTATCACTGTGAGCGCCTCCAGAAGGCTCTCCTACAATCTCATCTATAAGCTTTAGTTTTTTCATATCTGTAGCGGTTAATTTTAAAGCGCTAGCAGCTATTTCTTTATACTCCCAACTTCTCCATAAAATAGAGGAACAAGACTCTGGAGAAATGACTGAATACCAAGTATTTTCAAGCATTAGAACGCGGTCTCCCACTCCAATACCTAAGGCACCTCCTGAGGCTCCTTCTCCAATTATCATTACAATGATAGGTACTTTAAGCCTAGTCATTTCCAATATGTTTCTAGCTATGGCTTCTCCCTGACCTCTTTCTTCTGCTTCTATTCCAGGATAAGCACCCGGAGTATCTATTAAAGCTACCACAGGAATACCAAATTTCTCCGCAGACTTCATAAGCCTTAAAGCTTTTCTGTAGCCCTCTGGGTTAGCCATTCCAAAGTTTCTATACTGTCTTGTTTTGGTATTATATCCTTTTTGCTGTCCAATAAACATATAGGTTTGATCTCCTATCTTTCCCAAACCACCTATCATGGCTTTGTCATCCTTTACGTTTCTATCTCCGTGGAGCTCTAAAAAACTCTCCCCACAAATAGCTCTAATATAATCTAAGGTATATGGCCTGTTAGGATGTCTAGACAGTTGAACTCGCTGCCAGGCAGTCAAGTTTTTATAAATGTTTTTTTTTGTTTCTTTTAATTTTTTTTCAATCTGTTTACAGGTTTGAGAGACATCTACATCACTCTCTTCTCCTATAATCACACACTTGTCTAGCTGGTCTTCTAGCTCCTTAATTGGAAGCTCAAAATCTAAATACTCCATGGGGTGTTTTAATTGGTAATAACCTACAAATATAAAATTTATATGCTATAAAGCTACCCCTAAGTTTTAGTTTTTAAAATGGGCTTGTTTTTTAAAATCCCATTTGCAATTACAGTAAGTAAAATAAGACTGGCCCCTGCGTAGAATAAAGGAGTCATCTGTTCACTACTTCCAAAAACTATAAAGGCCAGCACAATTCCATAAACAGGTTCTAAATTAGTGGTAAGCATGACGGAATAAGGACTAATAAAAGCCATTAACTTAACAGAAGCTATAAAAGCATAAGCAGTACAAATAGAGGCTAACAGAAATAAATACCAAAAATCTGATATAGAAATTTCCCAAAATGAAGCGTTAAAAGAACCTCTTAAAGCCAAATACAAACTGAGTACCAAAACCCCTCCAGCCATTTCATAAAATGCAATAATTGAAGGTTTATAGCTGGCAATAAATTTGCCATTGAGCAAAGAAAACACAGCTACTAGAAAGGCAGAACTAACCGCTAGTATAATTCCCTGCCAATACTGAGTTTCTACTTTAAAAATAACGCCAAGGCCTAATACAACTAAACCTCCAAAGATCACCTCATACCCTATCATTTTCCTATTGTACCAAAATGGCTCTAAAATAGATGCAAATAAAGCACCAACAGACATACAGGCAAGTGCAATAGACACGTTAGAAAGCTTAATAGCCTTAAAAAAAGTGACCCAATGTAGCGCAATAATTGCACCCGTTCCCAAAAGAGATAAAATGGTACGCCATTTTAAATGGAGAGAGAAACCCATCCACTTAATATAAAAAAATACAATAACCATTGCCATTGTCATCCTATACCAAACAAGAGGTAAAGCGTCTATGGAAATAAGCTTTCCAATGACTGCTGTAAAACCCCAAATGAATACTATAAAGTGAAGGTGAGCAAAGTGCTTAAGGTTAGCGTTTGGCATTGTTTAACAGATAAATGGCTATAAAACTGAAAACAATATTAGGAATTAGTATGGCTACTAAAGGAGAAAGTCCAGACTGCTGTGCTAAAGTACTAAAGACCCTGTCAAAAAAGATATAAATAAAGGCCACACAAATACCAAAGGCTAGGTTTACTCCCATACCACCTCTTCTTTTGGCTGCAGAAACACCTACCGCTATAAAAGTGAGAATAAAGGCGGTAAATGGCAAAGCCCAGCGCTTATATTTGACTATAATATAAGTGTTAATATTGCTTGCCCCTTTCCTTTTCTGATCCTCAATAAATTCATTGAGCTCAATGAGATTTTTAGTTTCTGCTATATATGATACAGGTGTTAGATCTGATATTTTAAAATTAAACACAGTGTCTAAACTGGCTTTAGACACTACCATTGAAAGGCTATCTGAAAAAATTCTTTTTTCAAAACTAGTGAGCTGATATGTAGAATCTTTTTCTCTCCAGCGAATAGTAGCTGCAGAAATTTTATACTCCAGCTCATTTTTCTCATTAAAATGTTCCAATGTGAAATTATATCCTCTTTGTCTGCTAGGGTCATAGCTACTCACATATAAAAAATCCTGATCGTTAATTTGGTTAAAGATATTATTGGTCACCCTGTCTTCTTTACCCTTTCTTAAGTACTTAAAAATAAATTCATTGTAACCCTTACTGGCTTGAGGCACAATAAACATCACCATAAAAAACATGAGCACAGCAATAAGACTTGCGCCAATGAAATAGGGTCTTAAAAATCTATTAAAAGAAACTCCAGAACTTAAAATAGCAACAATTTCTGTATTGTTAGCCAGCTTAGAAGTAAAGAATATAACAGACAAAAATAAGAAAATTGGAAATAGAAGGCTACCAATATAGATGGTGAAATTACCGTAATAGGCAACAATCTCATTCACAGGAGCATTGTTGTCTATTATCTTTCCTATTTGCTCTGCCAGGTTGGCCATAATTCCTATGGGCACAAAGAGCATAAGCATCACTGAAAAAGTGAGCAAATATCTTTTGAGAATGTACCAATCTAAAATTTTCAATTTAAAGACGTTTATTCATTTGTGATACCATCATTTGTTTCCAAGCTGCAAATTCTCCAGTTATAATTTTTTCTCTTGCAGTACGCACCAACCACATATAAAAACCAAGGTTGTGAATGGTGGCTACTTGCTTGCCTAAGTATTCTTTGGCTATAAACAAATGCCTTAAATAGGCTTTGGAGTACTCAGTGTCAACAAAGGTAAGTCCCATTTCATCTATGGCAGAAAAATCTGCCTCCCATTTTTTATTCTTGATATTAATTGTGCCATGCGCAGTAAAAAGCATTCCATTTCTAGCATTTCTGGTAGGCATAACACAGTCAAACATGTCTATTCCTAAAGCTATGTTCTCCAAAATATTAATAGGCGTACCAACCCCCATTAAGTAGCGGGGCTTGTCTTCTGGCAGCACCTCACACACCACCTCTGTCATGGCGTACATTTCATCTGCAGGCTCACCAACAGAAAGACCCCCAATAGCGTTTCCCTCTGCTCCTACAGAGGCAATATATTCAGCAGATTGCCTTCTTAAATCCTTATATGTAGACCCCTGAACAATAGGGAAAAAAGTTTGTTGGTAATCATAAATTATGGGGGTTTTGTCTAAGTGAGTTAAACAGCGCTCTAACCACCTGTGGGTCATGTGCATAGATCTTTTAGCGTAAGAGTAGTCACATGGGTAAGGAGTACACTCGTCAAAAGCCATAATAATATCTGCTCCTATTTTTCTTTGAATTTCCATCACATTTTCAGGGGTGAAAACATGAAAGGAACCGTCTATATGGGACTTAAACTTTACACCCTCCTCTTTGATCTTTCTATTAGAAGAAAGAGAATAGACTTGATAACCACCACTGTCTGTCAAAATATTTTTATCCCAACCCATAAACTTGTGTAAACCACCTGCTTTTTCTAAAATATTGGTTTGAGGTCTCAGGTATAAATGATAGGTATTTCCTAGAATAATATCTGGTTTAATATCTTCTTTAAGCTCACGCTGATGCACACCTTTTACAGATGCCACAGTGCCTACGGGCATGAAAATTGGAGTTTCAATAATCCCGTGATCTGTTTCTAAAGTGGCAGCCCTAGCTTTGGATTGAGGGTCTTTATGAGATAAAATAAATTTCAAATTTTATAAATCTAGCCGCAAATATAGTAAACCCCTCGTGAGTATGCACCTAAGTGATTCATAAAATTAAATAGCTTTTTCGTTGATAAATACTAACAACTCGTGTTGTGAAGCCCACACAAGGGTCTTATTTTTACAATGCTTAAATAACTCATGCAAGATGTCAAACATTACAGATTTAAATAATTTAACCACGCAGGTCCGAAGAGATATCTTGCGTATGGTACACAAGGTTAACTCAGGACACCCTGGAGGGTCTCTTGGGTGTGCAGAATTTTTTGTAGCCCTCTACAATGAGGTTCTGGAATTAAAAGAAGGATTTAATATGGATGGAACAGGAGAAGATCTTTTCTTTTTGTCTAACGGCCATATTTCTCCTGTTTTTTACAGTGTTTTAGCACGCCGCGGATACTTTCCAATAGCGGAACTTAATACCTTTAGACTCATTAATTCTAGACTCCAAGGGCATCCTACCACGCATGAAGGTTTGCCAGGTATTAGGATAGCCTCTGGATCTCTGGGCCAAGGAATGTCTGTAGCCATTGGTGCTGCTCAAGCAAAAAAATTAAATAAAGATGCACATCTGGTTTACAGTTTACATGGTGATGGTGAGTTACAGGAAGGGCAAAACTGGGAAGCCATTATGTATGCCTCTGCAAAAAAGGTAGACAACCTGATTGCAACTATAGACCTAAATGGACAACAAATTGATGGCTCTACAGACCATGTGCTACATATGGGAGATATAGCCTCTAAATTTATTGCCTTTGATTGGGAAGTACTTTCCATAGAAAAAGGAAATGATATGAGAGCCATTCTTGAAGGTTTAAAAGCTGCAAAAGCACTTACTGGAAAAGGGAAACCCGTATGTATGCTCATGCACACTGTCATGGGAAATGGAGTAGATTTTATGATGCACACGCATGCATGGCATGGAAAAGCACCTAATTCTGACCAATTGGCCAGCGCATTATCACAAAATCCAGAAACCTTAGGGGACTACTAAAACCAATACAGATGAAAAAATATACAGATAGCGGAAAAAAAGACACTAGAAGCGGTTTTGGAGCTGGATTAGCTCACTTAGGAAGAACCAACCCAAATGTGGTAGCCCTATGTGCAGACCTTATTGGTTCTTTAAAAATGGATGAGTTTATTGAAGACAATCCGGAAAGATTTTTCCAGATAGGAATAGCAGAGGCTAATATGATAGGGATTGCTGCTGGGCTTACCATTGGAGGAAAAATTCCATTTACGGGCACCTTTGCAAATTTTTCTACGGGTAGGGTCTATGATCAAATTAGACAATCAATAGCATATTCAAATAAAAACGTGAAAATTTGTGCTTCTCACGCCGGGCTTACCTTAGGAGAAGACGGGGCCACTCATCAAATTTTAGAAGACATTGGACTCATGAAAATGCTTCCTGGTATGGTTGTCATTAATACCTGTGACTACAACCAAACCAGGGCAGCCACTATTGCTATTGCAGATTATCAGGGGCCCGTTTATCTACGTTTTGGAAGGCCTGCAGTAGCCAATTTCACTCCCGCAGAAGCTCCTTTTGAAATAGGAAAAGCCATATTGCTACAAGAAGGAACAGATGTGACTATTGTGGCAACCGGACACCTAGTTTGGGAAGCTTTACTAGCTGCAGAAACACTTGCAGAAAAAGGAATTAGTGCAGAAGTGATTAACATTCACACTATAAAACCTCTAGATGAAGCAGCTATTTTAGCCTCTGTTTCCAAGACAGGTTGTATAGTGACTGCAGAAGAACACAACATACTTGGAGGTTTAGGAGAAAGTGTAGCTAGAACTTTAGCTGTTCAACACCCAACCCCTCAAGAATTAATTGGAACCCGTGACACTTTTGGAGAAAGCGGAACCCCTGCGCAACTCATGGATAAGTATGGACTAAACCACGCCGCCATAAGCCTAGCAGCAGAAAAAGTAATAAAACGTAAATAAATACGTTATTCATTCAAATAGCTAAGACGCATTTTACTTCTAATTAGAACTTAAAGTGTGTCTTTTGCTTTAAACCCAGCCTAATGAAAAATATAATAATTGCTGCAGCACTGTTTTTAAGTTGTCATTTAAGTGCACAAAAAGTAACCGGACTGGGTATTAAAGCGGGCTTAAATTACAGCCAAAATGGAGATTTAAAAACTTCCATTACCTCTGCTTCAAATAATATTATTGCAGGCTCCGAGCAAAAAATGGGCTACCACTTAGGAGTATACGCTAAAATGAATCTTCCTGTGTTTTACCTAAGGCCAGAATTAGTCTATACACATACAGAAAGTGCTTATGATTTTTCAGGTTCTAAAGGAATTTACAGCCAGTCTAAAATAGACTTTCCCCTTTTATTAGGCTTAGAGTTGTTAGGGCCTCTGCATGTGTTTGCAGGCCCCTCTTTGCAATTGGTTTTATCTAATAACTTTGATGTAAAAGGAGTAGGAATAAAAGACCTTGAAAAAAACACCACTATTGGTTTTCAATTTGGTGGAGGACTTAATTTAGGGCGCTTAGGATTAGATGTGAGATTTGAAAGAGGATTAAGTCCAAACCAAATACAACTCATAAACAACAACCTAAGTTCCATTCCAGAGAGCCTAATAGACACTAGACCCACTCAGGTTATTTTTGCACTCTCTTATGCACTTTAGACTGCTAGTCTTTATCTAAGTAGTCTGGAATTCCATCCCCGTCAGAATCTGGAAAACTAATACTACCATCTGCATTAAATACTATCTCTTCTCTGGTAGGAATCCCGTCTCCGTCATCGTCAGAGTCTGCATGATTGGCAACAGCTTGTTGGAAAGTTCTAGCTTCTTCTAATGAATCTGTGTTGTCATTGCTAAAAATACCATCTCCGTTTAAGTCTTCCATGATAGATGGAATTCCATCATTGTCAAAATCAGTATCTTTAATATATTTCCCCAACTCTACTGAAAAAACAAGTGGCTCATACGCTGGTATTGAACCAGAAGACGAATTGTAATAAGCCAAAGCAGAGGGAAATACAAATAAGCCAATACCACTATCTGAAAAAGAAGTGGTCCCATCTGGATGACTTACCACATTTAAACCCGCCTTTAATTTAGAGGTCCCCAACTGGTAGCCTCTTATAGTAAAAGGCAGATATTGCCAAATAAAAGTTGCAGAAGCGTCAAATGATTTTCCATTTAAAAAACTACCCTGATATTTTAAAAGGGTGGAATCTCCAACCGTTGGAGAAATACCACTAGCTCCTTCTCTAACTACTAAATAATAAAAAGTATGATCTACGGTTTCTTTGGTTTCAAGACCAAAAAAATCTGAGCTTATAGAAATAATTTCTGACTGCATCATTAAAGAAAGAGGTGTCTTAGAAAGATTCTCCCCGGCTATAGTGTCTACTCTTACTTTAAAGTCAAAACCATTAGGTGGGTTTTCAAAAGACTCATAGTTGTAAAAATGTGTTTCTAAAAAAGCCTTTATATCTAAATCATTTTCTGATTCTACTATACCAAGCGCTTTGGGTGGCACAATTTCTACCCCTACTATTTCATTTTTACTACAAGAAGTCGCTGTGAATAATACTAAGACAAAAAGAAAAAACTTATTCATAAACATCTGAATCATTTAAGGCACGCAAGATACAATTTTCTCGTATTTTTGTCTGAGACATTAACAAAGAATTTGTATTGTTTATGCGTTTAGACAAATACCTCTGGGCACTGAGATACTTCAAGACCAGAAACATAGCCACAGAGGCCTGTAAAAAAGGTCAAATAAGAGTAAATGAAGGCATTGCCAAGCCGTCCAGAGAGGTATACCCTATGGACAAATTAGTCATTAGGAAAAATCAAATTAATTTTCAATGCACCGTATTAGATATTCCAGATAGTAGGCTGGCTGCTAAGTTGGTAGACATTTATAGAAAAGACACTACTCCTCTAGAAACCTTGGAACAGCAAAAAATAACTGCTTTGGCACAAGAACACTACAGAAAAAGAGGCACAGGTAGGCCCACTAAAAAAGAGAGAAGAGATCTTTCAGATTACAACCAAGACCATGGAGAAGATGAGCAAGCAGATATTTAATAAAGAATATTGGGAAGAGCGGTATTCAAAGAAAGAGACAGAATGGGACTTAAAAAGCATTTCGCCACCAATTAAAGACATTATAGACCAATTAGATCTGCCTCACAAGCAAAACAAAGAACTTAAGATTTTAATTCCAGGTGCTGGAATGGGCCATGAAGCTATTTATCTATTTAACAAAGGCTTCCTAAACACCTACGTAGTAGATATTGCAGCACAGCCACTTGCCTCTATTGAAAAAGCATGTCCTGATTTTCCAAAAAACCAACTTATTTGTTCAGACTTTTTTGATTTAGAAGTCTTTGAATTTGATCTGGTTTTAGAACACACATTTTTTTGTGCATTAGATCCTTCCTTAAGAGCTAGGTATGTCAATAAAATGGCTTCCCTACTAAAATCTGGAGCTACACTAAGTGGTGTATTGTTTCAATTCCCATTAACCAAAGAGGGACCTCCATTTGGGGGTAGCATAGAAGAGTATTTTGATTTATTTGAAGACTGCTTTCATATCTCTTTTATAGAAACTGCGCAAAACTCAATAAAACCAAGAGCAGATAGAGAACTCTTTTTTATCTTTAACAACAAATAATAATAGCTATTATGGCTCATAAAATTTTATCCCATCCAGAAATCGCTCACAAAATTCAAAGGATTGCCTACCAGATTTACGAATCTAATGTCAATGAAAAAGAAATTGTAGTAGCGGGAATTATAGGTACAGGACTAGATTTCGCTAAAAAATTAGCAGCAGCCTTAGAAAAAATTACCACAGCTAAAGTTACATTGTGTGAGGTAAAAATGGATAAAAAAAATCCGTTAAAAGGGGTCACTACATCTCTAAAAAGGGAGGAATACGAGAATAAATCCTTAGTCATTGCAGATGACGTATTAAACTCTGGAAGTACACTCATTTACGGAGTGCATCACTTTTTAGAAGTGCCACTTAAGCAATTAAAAACGGCTGTACTAGTAAATAGAAACCACAAAAAGTATCCAGTAAAAGCAGATTTCAAGGGAATTTCACTCTCAACCTCACTACAAGAACATGTAGTAGTAAGTTTTGATCCAGAAAATAATGCCGTTTATTTAGAAGAATAAGCATTTAATAAACCAAGGTCTTTTTGAATTTGAATAACGACTTCTTCTGGACTTTGATTTTGCACACTAAGTACCAAAGATGCTTGGTTGTAATATGGGGCTCTTTCAAATAAATGTTTGCCTAAAAATTCTGCCATTTCACCTTCTTTTAAATGCGAAATAAGAGGTCTCTGAGACCTTTCAGGTAAGAGCCTAACAATTAACTCTGGAATATTCATTTTTAAATATACAACTGCGTCTGAACTAGCCGTAATCACCTTCATATTATCTCCATAACAAGGAGTACCGCCACCAGTAGCTAGTACATAGGAGTCTGTGCTTTGTGCAAGTCTCTTTAAAGCGCTACACTCTGCTTTTCTAAAAAAAATAATTCCTTTTTCATCAAATATACCCTTAATGCTCATCCCGTACTCTACTTCCAAATAATCATCTAAATCTATAAAAGAGATCGCTAGCTTATTAGCCAATAAACGACCTATTGTAGATTTTCCACTGCCCATATACCCAACTAAAACAATTTTCATAGCTATATTTTTTTACCCCATATGGTTTTATAAAGGTACCGTGCATCTTTGAATTTATACTTAAATTCAGTTTAAAAAACAAAGTTAGTTTGAGCTTCTTAATTGAAACTAAATATATAATTTTAAGGAATATTCAAAAGTAAGTCTTTTATAATTTAAAGTATTTAAACAAATCAACCCTTGTAAACTAAAATAAAAAAAATCTAAAATACTGACCTGCAGGGATATTCTAAAAAAAAGATAAAAATATATTCTTTTGCCTTTGGAAAGTAGAATATTGATGGTATATTTGCACCCGCTAACCACAATAAATTAGTAAATGACCTGGTAGCTCAGTTGGTAGAGCATCTCCCTTTTAAGGAGATGGTCCTGGGTTCGAGCCCCAGCCCGGTCACATAAAAGTTAAGTCTCGTACTTAACTTTTTTTGTTTACTATCATTTTGGGCTTTTTTTTGTTCCTTTATGACTTGTAAATGCTCACGTGGTGAAATTGGTAGACATGCAATCTTGAGGGGGTTGTGTCCTATGGACGTGCTGGTTCGAATCCAGTCGTGAGCAC
>CAWWAC010000029.1:0-17451 GCA_963934855.1 uncultured Flavobacteriaceae bacterium | reverse complement strand
TCCCCACACCCCTATTTTACAGTTAGTTACAGTAAATAAAAAGTTTGTAAGGGAGGGTGAAAAGTATCGGCCAAGGGCCAAAAGGTTAAAATGAAAAATAAAAAAGAGATAAAAAAAGCGAGCTACCTACTTAAAAAAGTTCCAAACTAATCCAAAACGGACTACAAAGTCTCTGTAGGGATAACCTGGGGCTACATAATAGTCATAGCCTGTAACGGGGGCATTTAAATGCTCTGCCTTTAAGTAAATACGGGTCTGTTTCACTTTCCCATTTATAAAAAAATCTACAAGTGGATAGCCTCCTAGTAGGGTGCTATTTTGTGTGTAAAACTCGCCTAGTACCGGACTATAACCACCCATTAAAAATGGAGTGAAGTATTTAAAGGTGAGGCCAGTCTGTAAAAACATGGCCCCATTAAAAATATTCTTTGAAAAATATAGGGTATTTCTAGTAGTAATTTCTGGCACAAATAGGGCTCCGTTTTCCTGAGACACCTGCTGGTACATAATAGTGTTATTTAAAGCGAAACGCCCTACCCTAATTTCATTTTGATATTTTATTTTAATCAGAGATAGGGCTGCTACTTCCTGTAAAGGCTTTACGTAGGCGTTATCCAAGACCTGATCAAATACGTAATTATCTGGGCGCTGCGCTATTGGAATGACGGGTTGATGTCCTGCAAAATAAGTGTAATTGCTAATTAAACTGAAGCTAGCGTCTAGTTGCCCCCAAAAATCTGAATCAAACTTAAGGTAGGCACGTTTGCTGTCCTCCATCTGAAAATCTGTGCTGTTTTGCCAGTTAAAATTTTTATAATCACTTTGATACAAAAGAAAATTAAAGTCTGGCATGCGTAACTGGCTCTGTGCTCCTATTTCTAAGCGGTGTTTCTTGTTGAATAAGTAGCCAAGAGAGGCTTGGGCTTTGTGGGCTGTTAAGTCTCCCACTAAAGTGTAGTCAAGAGCGGCTTTAAGATCAAAGGGGCCTGTTATTTTATCATACCTACCCCCCACTGTAAATTCCTGACCTGAAAGTGCAGAAGCTATGGTCTGGCTGCCTGTAATGAGTAAGCTGTTAAAATAATACTGGTAGTCATAGAAATTAGCCTGTGTTTTAAGGCGGCCCAAAAGGGGATTACTAAAAGTGGCGGAAACTTCTTGATTTAAAGTTTTTAAATGTGATTTGTCTCTAATCACATTCTCAAAGGCGTCTCCAAAATAAGAGTTCTTGGAAGATTGTAAATACTGAAAAGACCTGGTTTCATAAGCTACAGAATGCCCCAGCACCAAACTGCTCTTCCTTGGCTTTGCTAGTGAGTCATTGGAGCGGCTTCTGGTGAGCCTATAAGTCTGATCTAAAAAAACTCTTTTGCCACTAGCTACAGATAGAGCATCAAAAAAATAAAGATCTATTCTAGAGCGGTCAAAAAACCTAGGATTGGCAGATTGAAATTGTCTTTCTCTAAATGGCAAGCCTCCGTGTTCTTGTCCTTCAATATTTTGTGCTGCATAATGAGTGCGCATGCTATAGGCCTCATTTTTAGTCTGGTAATTAAAGGTGGCTATAAAATTACTAGACTGCACCTGGTCATAGGCGTACTTTCCTAATGATCTAAAACCTGTATGTGTGATGGAAAAGTTTGTCTTTCTGGCCGTATTGGCAGTAAGCATGAAATCTAAAAACTGGCCTTCTTGCATAGAAGTCTTAAACATCATTTCCGTGAGGGGTGTGGGGACATTGTAATACAAGACGTCCTCTAACTCCTTATAACCAAAATGCCGGGCTTTTGCACCAATACTTGGCAAATAGTTTTTAGGACCTATTTGTGCACCAAGTGCTGTATAAGGCTGGCCCATATTAGCCATGGCCATGAGTTCAAAATCGTCTCGCCTAAGGTAGTTGTATTTATATTCTTTTTGAATAGTGAGGGTGGTGTCTAAAAAGGTGGTGTCTCTTAGGTGTGAAATAAGCCTGTAATCCTTTATTCCTATTATAATGGTATCTAATTTTACCACTTCTTTTGCAGCCAATTTTTTTACTAACAATTTTAGACTGTCTGCCTTAGTTAATACTTTTATAGTATCCTGAAGTTTTTTAGGCAAAGAGTCCTGAACTTTTAGAGGCAGGGAATCCCTAGTTTTAAGGGGAATGGTGTCTGCGGTTTTTACAGGAATAGTGTCTGTTGCCTTTACTGGGATAGTGTCATTTTTGGCCTCCGTCCGATGCGCCTTTGACTGCGCATGACCCACAACCAAGCCCAGCGAAAAAAATAGTAAAACGGCACTTAGAACACTTCTCATTAAAAACGCTTATTAAAGGGGCAAAGGTAATGGTTTTGCAAAAATATGATTGGTAAAATAAAGCTAAAAAAAAACGACCCCCAAATGGGGGCCGTTTTATATAGCATGTGATAGAAACTTAGTTCTGCTCAGTTAAGTTTGGATTAAATGTGATTTCAGCCTGCGGAATCTCATAAGTCAAACGCTCGTCTGTATGTGAAAAAGACTCTCCAGCATTGTCCAACCAGTTAGCACCTCTTTTTCTAGTCTCACGTCTTCTCTTCATAATAAAGTAAGACTGTCCTTCTGCAAACAACTCTAAACGTGCCTGCAAAGCAGCTTCTTCTGCCAATGCTTTACCAGACAAAGCGTTTATATAAGAACTGTCATCAATTCTTAAGTCCAATAAAGCCTTTAAACTAGTTCTAGCGGCAGCATCGTTACCGTTTTCTGCGGCAGCCTCTGCATGTAAAAGATACATTTCAGCTATTCTCATATAGTGAGAATCAGAGTCAATGTTAGACTGAGGCCCAGAGAAAGGTCTAAAATTATTTGTATGTGCCCCTTTGTAGTAAAATTTTCCCGTTGGCATTAAAATAGAGTTAAACTGTTTCTTTCTAATGTCGTCTGCTTTGAAGTTTGCATAAAGACCAGAATCCATTCCTTTTCTATTTCCTACTGCAGCATAAGAATAGCTGTAGTAGTCCATGAAACCCCACCATGAGAAAAGAGATGCTAAACCCTGTCCTGCTGGTGTAATATCAATACCCCACATCACTCCTGGGATTGAATTAATATCATTAAAACCACCCACAGCTCCACTTTCACCTGGCAATAAAGCCACTTCATCTGCAGTCATTATTGGGTAGGTCCCTGAGGTAACTACTTTAGCAGCATACTCCTCTGTTTTAGGCCAGTTATTGAGTGCCCCATAAGTTTTGGCTAATAAGCCTCTTACTACGTCTTGGTTAATTTCAATCTTATCTGTTCTTACAAAACCTTCTAATAAAGTCTCGGCAGCAGTCAAATCACTGAGTACTAGGTCAAAGACATCTTTCAAAGAGCTTTTTGGCTGGTCTAAATCTTCTGCACTTTTATAAATAGGCAATACTGCCTTACTCATATCTGTAATATCATTCACAAATACATGGGCTAGGAAAAAGTAAGCATAACCTCTAAGCGCTTTCGCTTGTCCTAAAGTGTGTCTTGCTACTTGAGAATCTGGTACAACGTCATTACCACCAGCACCATCAATTACCAAATTAGACAGGTTAATAACTCTGTATAAGAACCTCCATGGTCTGTAGTTATATTCACTGTCTGGATCTTGGGTTGCAGTTAGTTCAGAGATAGCCGTTTGACGGTTATAACTCTTTCCTAAATGCGCCATATCTGCAGACAACATATCCAATTGAATGTACTGCGTAGTGATACCAAAATCTTCCTGATTATCAGTTCCTCCACTACCCCTACGGTACAAATTCTCGTAAATCCCTAAAAGTGTTCCTTTTCCAACACTAGGATTTACCTCAGCGGCTTCATTCACTTGCTCCTGAGACAACACATTTGTTGGGAATGTCTCCAGAAAGTCTTTCTCACATGCGATAAGTGAAACAAAGACCCCTGCTAATGCTATTATTTTAATTTTTTTCATGATCATTATAAGTTTATGTTAACACCTAATACAATGGTAGATAATGGATTGTACGTGTAAATACTAGTACCTCCAGTAATGGCCGTAGAAGGATTAAATCCTTGTCTCTCAGACATAAACCATAAATTATCTCCAGTTACAAATACATCTGCTTTTTTAAGTCCAATTTTAGATGTCAAAGACTTAGGCACATTATAACCAATTCTAATATTGTTTAAAGCTATGTAATCAGATTTTGTTAAGAATCTAGTAGAAGTAGCGCTTTGCTGAATCTGCTTACGAACATCTTGTCTTGGGATATTAGTCACATCTCCAGGCGCTTGCCAACGGTCTCTAATGTCTACATGGAAGTTATTTGTACCATTTAAATCATTGTCCATTAAGTTAGCGTAAGCAGAGTCATATGCCCAACCACCCAATTGGTAGTTAAACAAAGTGCTCAATGAAAAGTCGCCAAATTGAGCGTTTAATCTAATGGCTCCTCTAAGGTCTGGAATAGCCGTCTTATTAATGAATTTATCAGTCGCTTCAGCATACACTTCTGTCAATTCCTGTGCTACATTAGCAGAAGGATTGTCATTTAAGTAAGAGGTTAAAGAAGTAATGGTCGTATCTCCGTCGTCAAAAGTGCCGTTGCTGTTCTTGTCGTCAAAGTTACGCTCCCATTGAGCTGCTCCAGTTTCTGTATTTACTCCAACATACACTGGCATATACCAGTCGTATAAAGAACGACCGATTTCTCTAGCAAATGTACCATCATTGAACTTTTGTTGCTCTCCAGTGGCTGGATCAATTGGCAAAGCCAATAACTCGTTTTTAAAACTCTCACCAATAACTCCTAAGTTTAATGAGAATTTACTGCTCTTTACCAAGCTAAAGTCAAAATCGAATTCTAGACCAGAATTCAACAATTCACCATCGTTTACTTGAATAGATGAATATCCTACAGATGGACCTACGTTTCTAGGAAAGAACATATTTGTTGTTTTCTTAGTATAAATTTCTATAGAGCCCTCTACAAAACCACCCAATTCAAATTCAACCCCTGTGTTAAATTGGTTTGAACTCTCCCAAGTAAGGTCTTTATTTCCTTTTGTTGTAAATGCCAATGAAATATTATTATTTAGGTTATTCACAGAATACAGGTTGTAGCCTGGATAAAATCCTACTCCAGCAGATTGTCCTAACACTCCGTAAGAAGCTTTTACTTTTAAGAAGTCTACAAAATCTACCCCAGACATAAAGTCTTCTTGAGTCAATATCCAAGCAGCACCAACTGAATAGAAATTTCCCCATTTGGTATTTATAAATCTTGAAGATGCATCTCTGTTATAAGTAGCATTTAAGAAATATTTGTTTTTAAAATCTGTTGTTACATTAGCAATGTAAGATTCTGTTCTTTCATTGTCTGTATATCCATCAGAAGGATTATTAATAACCCCATTGGCAATATCAGTCCCAAAAGGCGTCACTAATTTTGAACGCTCAGCTTCTAGGTAGTTAAACTCATAAGCAGTGGCTACGTGAGAAACAAATGCAGACAAATTCATGTCTTTATAAGACTTGTTGTATCTCAATCCAGTTCTAATGGTATAGTTTTTAGTTTCTCCACGGCTTCTGTTAATTCTACCCCCATCTCCTTTTGCTGGAGAATAAAATGGTTCGTTTAGAGAAGTAGCATCACTCATAAAATACTGGTAAGCGAAGTTGTTCTCAAATTTCAATCCTTCTGCTAAAGTAATTTTAGTGTCGTTATTGAAGTTTACAGAGTTTCCTTTACTATTACTGATGTTGATTTGAGAATCTGCTACCCCATTGGTGGCAAAACCGAATCCACGACCGTCTTCAAGACCGTAGTCAAATAAGAACCCACCGTATATTGGATCTTCTATTTTCTGACCCGCTGCAGTTCTAGTGTAAAGAGGATAAATGGTAGGAAGGTTATCTATCCACCAAAATTGTGAAGAAGAAGATGCACCAGTTCCATTGTTATTAGTTTCACTTTGTGTGTAGTTTAATGAAGTGTTCATGTCTATAAAATCACCAAAGGTATTGGTAGCGGCCACACGAGCGTTTAACCTTTTGTAGTCTGTGTTAGAAGCGTATCCTATGTCATCAATAAAACCTACTGAGGTATACAAAGATGAATTATCACTAAAGTTAGAGATAGTTAAATTTGCCTCAGTTCTGTTAGAATTTTGAAAAGCAAAATCTTCCCATTTTTCAGGATTGTATCTTCTAGAAACTCCAGATCTAACCATTCCAGTTGCTGGATCAATTAACTCAGAAACTCCTTGCGCACCTGAACCTGACACATTCCACATATTATATACAGAAGAAATATCTGATCCTGAGAAAGTGTTGTCATCATTTTCAAATAAGTTCGCATTGGCAAATGCAATAGCAGCTGCATTGTCTCCGCCATTTTCTATTAAACCTCTTTGACGCGTTGCCTGCCAGTTAATCCCAATATACTCTTCTGGAGATTTAATAGTCTCATATCTTCCAATTCCTTGGAAGTTTGTTCCTCTTTTCACAGATACATTGATAGCATTTCCTGTATCTCTACCTCTTTTAGTAGTAATAACAATTACCCCATTAGCACCTCTTGCACCATATAAAGAAGTGGCAGAAGCATCTTTCAATACGGTTACAGATTTAATGTCATTTGGGTTAATATCATTTAAAGAACCTTCAAAAGGAGCGTCATCTACAATATATAATGGATCTTGAGAACCGTTTACAGATCCAAAACCACGAATACGTATTGTTGAAGTACTACCTGGCTGTCCAGAAGTATTAAATACAGCCACACCTGCCGCTTCTCCTGCCAAAGCTTGAGATACGTTGGTGAATGACTTGTTAGAAATGTTTTCTCCAGAAACTACCTTTGCAGAACCAGCGAAGGAATTTTTAGATACGTTACCAAATCCTGTTACAATTACCTCTTCCAATGCCTGGGCATCTTCTGCTAATTGAACATTTACAGTGTTAGAAGATCCTACCACTACATCTTGGGTTTTTTGTCCTATGTAGCTAAAACGCAAAGTAGCCCCTTGCGCAACAGATATACTATACAAACCGTCAAAATCTGACTGGGCACCTGTTGTAGTACCTACCACCAATACAGAGACCCCTGGTAAGGGAGCACCGTTTTGATCCGTCACTTTTCCTGAAACTGTCTTTTCTTGAGCGAAAGAAAAGACAAACAATAACATCATAAAAGATGTTAAAAGCTGTGTTAAATTTAATTTCATTGATTTTTTTTTTAGTTAATTGATCGCAAAAATGATTAAAATTTATTGTTAACGCAAATTTAACATGCCGAAAATTAGTGTTTTAGTCACTTTAACAGCATTTTTATCATAAATTAATAAAATGGCTATTATTCAGTATTAATAATCATTAAAAATGATGAATAGTTTAAATAAAAAAATTTATTTGTTAATATTTTAATATTAATGTAATATTAAACACTTTAAATGCTTAGTGATTACGATACCGAATTAGTGGTTGCCGGCACAGATGAGGCCGGTAGAGGATGTTTGGCAGGCCCAGTTACAGCGGCAGCTGTCATACTGCCACCTCACTTTAAACACCCTCTTTTAAATGACTCAAAACAGTTAAATAAAAAACAACGGGCCTTACTTGCTCCTATCATAAAACAAGAGGCGTTGGCATATGCTGTAGCTCATATTAGCCATATGGTCATAGATGAAATTAATATTTTAAATGCTTCTATAATGGCCATGCACAAATGCATAGAGACACTTACAATCCGTCCAGAATTTATCATTGTAGATGGGAATAGGTTTAAACCTTATTTAGACATTCCTTACCGCACTATTATTAAAGGAGATGGGATTTACAGCAGTATTGCTGCAGCTTCCATTTTAGCTAAAACAGAAAGAGATCTGTTTATGGAAACCCTACATGAAGAATATCCTCAATACAGTTGGAACCAAAACAAAGGATACCCTACAAAAAAACACAGATTAGGAATTGTTTCCTATGGTCCAAGTCCCTACCATAGAAAAACATTTAGACTGTTAAACCCAATGCAAAGTTTAGGCTTTTAATACTACCTTTGATTGAATGCTTTAGAAAACACACCCAATGAAATCTTACTTTTTTGGACTTTTGACCTTGTTCATTAGCGCTTGTAACAAACCCACCATTCTAAAAGAATTTCCTTTACTCGTTCATGTTCCAGAGCAGGCAAGCTTTATTATTAGAACAGAAAATTTTAGTTTTTTAAAAAATAACTTGAAAAACAATTCTGCTTTCCAAAATTTCATATCAAAGGCCTCTTTTAAAAATAGCGAAGTACTATATCAAAGTCTTTTAAATATTTCATCTGTAGACCCCGCTATTATAAGCTTGCGTGAGATTGGCAAAAATCAAATAGATTTTCTCTTTGTAAGTCAAAAAGACGCTGTTACCCTTAAAAATACCTTTTTTAGAGCTACTAGTGCTTATGAGTCTAATACTATTGTTTCTTATGCCCTAGAAAATGGCCTTTCAAATTCAGCCGATAAAGAATTTTTACTGTACAGCACGCAAATTAACCAAGAAGTACTGTACAGCTCTTCCAAACTCATGATAGAAAATGCCATTAGATCTTGGGATATTAAAAAATATTCAAAAGAATTGCTGGCGTTATTTAGAGTTTCTAAGGAAGAGGCCCTCTATTTTTCTCTAGACCAAAACAGTTGGCTAGCTACTAATAACTTTATTCCTTTCTCTGAAAAACACTTTGGAAAATGGGGGGTTTTAAATACTAGTTATGAAAACAAAAAAATAGACTTTCATGGGTTTAATTCTCAAAATGATAGCCTTCCCTATTTTTTAAATTTATTTAAAGACAGCAGCCCCTCCTATTTAAAAAGTCCAGAATATATTCCGGATAGCGCAGACAAAATGTGGGCATACAACCTTTCAAATTATGAAGATTTTGAAATTCAACAAAGAAAATATCTCAACAGATCTGAGCCAATGGATACGCTTTTTAAGCAAGCTGTAGAAGTGTCTCAATTTAGGCTAAACAAAAATTATATAGGCATCATACATTTAAGTGACACTCAAAATACAGAAGCCTTTTTAATGAAGCAAAAAAGAGCTGTTGTCACCTACCAAGGAACCTCAATATACCAAATGAATACGGGTGAAATTATTAGTGACATTTTTTCTCCCCTGATAGACAAAGTCCAAGCCAACTTTGGGTGTCTAATAGACCAAAGTTTTGTGGTGGGCTCTAGCCTTTCAGATATTCAAACCGTAATTGGAAATATGAATACCAAGACAACTCTAGCCAACAACCATGCATACATAAAATCAAAGGAAACACTTGCAGAGAATTCTAGTTTATTATTTTATGAGTCTCATAAAAGCCCCTTCAAAGCAATTGAACCTTACCAGTTTTTATTGTCTAGTAGCAGTAAGAAAGACCATTTAGAAGTCTTTGCTTCTCAGTGGGTGGCAGACCAAGGTTTTTTTCACCAACATTTAGCAATATTAGAAATTGCTCCTTCATTAAAAGAAACTTCTGTTACTCCATTATTTACTTTCAATTTAGAGGCTCCTTTAGGGAAAACGCTTCAATGGGTAGAAAACCATCAAAACAAAGAACAAGATATTTTAGTACAGGACCAGAAGCACCTGTTATACCTTATAGATAACAAAGGGAAACTACTTTGGAAAAAACAACTCAACAGCCCCATTCAAGGAAAAGTAGTACAAGTAGATATTTACAAAAATGGGCGGTTACAACTCGCATTCACAACAGAGGACCAATGGCTTATTATAGACAGAAACGGGGCAGAAGTAAAACCCTTTAAACAAAATTTTAAGGGAGCTTCCCTAGGAGCTCTATCAGTCTTTGATTACGACAGTACAAGAGAATACCGTTTTGTTTTTTCTCAGGGGAAAAACATCTATATGTATGACAACAGAGGAGAAAAAGTAAAAGGATTTACTTTTAGCAAAACCAATAGTGAGCTAATAGAAGCTCCCAAACACTTTAAAATAAAGGGAGCTGATTTTATAGTTCTAAGGGGAATTAACGGCCAAATAGACCTCTTAGGCAGAACAGGTGAAACCAGAATTAAAAATAAAAAGGAGTACGCTTTTTCAGATAATGAAATCATGCTGTATGAAGGAACTTTTGCATTTACAGATTTAAATGGAAACCTCATTCAAATAGACCCTGACGGAAAGGAAAAAACAAAATCTCTAAGAGTAAATGCCACTCATAAAACTACTCATTACAAAAACCAATTAGTAGTGCTAGAAGACAACATATTATTTAGCAAAGGAGAAAAGGCTGTCCTAGATTTTGGTGTATATACCCTCCCAAAAATTTTTGATTTCAATAAAAAAATCTATATCTCCATTACAGATATTCAAAATAACAAGGTCTATCTCTTTAATGAAAACCTGACACCCATTCACAAGTTTCCTGTATTTGGAAGTGAAGCCATAGATTTAGTAGATATGGATTTAGATGGAAATCTAGAAATATTGACCAAGGACAATGAGGACTCCCTAATTGTATATAAAATTAGCAACTAAAAAAACGAGCTTTACCCATCATTCTATGCACAAGGAATGGAACTTCAATAACAGCTCCTTATAAAGACCCCTCAAAAAGGGCTAAGAAATTTTGAAGTAATAATGATTTCACCTTTTCAATATCTTGTGGAATACCTCCCAATTCAGCAGCCATAGAAGTCACCGCCTTGCCTTTAATTCCGCAGGGAATCATAAGGTCAAAATAACCTAAATCTACATTGACATTTAGCGCCAAACCATGCATGGTTACCCAGCGGCTGGCCCTAACACCTAAGGCACATATTTTTCTAGCAAAAGGAGTGCCCACATCTAACCAAACACCTGTTTCTCCAGGAGAACGGCTGCCTACAATTCCATAATGAGCAAGCGTAAGAATGACAGATTCTTCCAACAAGCGCAGGTATTTATGAATATCTGTAAAAAAGTTTTCTAAATCTAAAATAGGATAGGCCACAATTTGCCCTGGGCCGTGATAGGTAATGTCACCCCCTCTATTTATTTTATAAAAGCTAGCGCCCTTCTCTTTTAACATTGCACTAGAGGCCAGTAAATTAGAAATGTCACCACTTTTACCCAATGTAAAAACGTGGGGGTGTTCTACAAATATAAAGTGATTGGGAGTAGGTTCTGTGCCGCCATTTCTTCTATTATTTACTTTGATAGCAACTGTATGAGCAAAAAGAGCTTCTTGGTGTTCCCAAGTTTCTTTGTAATCTTTAAGGCCTAAATCCTCTAAAGCAATCTTTTTGTTCATAGAACAAATATAAGATTTAAGGCATTATTTTAATCATTTGGATTATTCAAAATCACTAAGGCTGCAATCACTCCAGGCACCCAACCACACAAGGTTAGTAAAAAAACTATGAGAATGGAGCCACAGCCCCTTCCAATAACTGAAAGCGGTGGAAAAAGAATAGCCAATAAAACCCGCCAAAAACTCATACTCAAAATTTAAAAAAAATAATGTACTAGGCTTTAGACGCAACAAGCCTTATATTGTTACAAGAGGGCTGCATATTTCACACTAAGTTCATATATTTACCTCTTTAATTATGACCCATGCAACTGACTGAACACGAAATTGTAAGAAGAGAAAAATTAGCCAAAATAAAGGCTTTAGGAATTGATCCTTATCCAGCAGCTTTATACCCTGTAAACACCATGTCTTCTGACATTGAAAACCATTATGAAACCGGTAAAAGCGTAGTAGTTTCTGGTAGGGTAATGAGAAAAAAGCTACAAGGAAAAGCTTCTTTTGCTGAAATTCAAGACAGCAAGGGACGCATTCAATTATATTTTAATAGAGATGAAATAGACCGCACACCAGATTCATCTTTATATAACGAAGTATTTAAAAAACTAATAGACTTAGGAGATATTTTAGGCATTGAGGGTGTCTTATTTACCACCCAGGTAGGTGAGAAAACAATCTTAGTTAAAAATTTTACACTTCTTTGCAAAGCGCTAAGGCCATTGCCATTGCCAAAAACAGATACGGAAGGAAAAGTGCACGATGAGTTTCAAGATACAGAACTTAGATACAGACAACGCTATGTAGATTTAATAGTAAACCCCAAGGTGAAGGATACCTTTATTAAAAGAACAAAAATCACCAATAGCATTCGTAAGTTTTTTAATGATAGCGGCTATTTAGAGGTGGAAACGCCTATACTACAACCCATTCCTGGGGGTGCTTCTGCAAGGCCATTTGTCACACACCACAACGCTCTAAACATGCCACTCTATTTAAGAGTGGCCAATGAGTTATACTTAAAAAGATTAATTGTAGGTGGTTTTGACGGGGTTTACGAGTTTTCTAAAGATTTTAGAAATGAAGGCATGGACCGCACCCACAATCCAGAATTTACAGTCATGGAACTATATGTTGCCTACAAAGACTACCTCTGGATGATGGACACCACAGAAAAACTTTTAGAGACCATTGCAATAGAATCTAACGGAGCTACTGCCATTACAGTAGGAAAAAACATCATAGATTTTAAAGCGCCATACCCTAGAATTCCCATTTTAGAAGCCATTAAAATTCACACTGGACATGAGGTGGCGAGCTTAGATAGAGACGCCTTGGCAGGCGTAGCAAAATCCTTAAAAATAGAAGTGAGTGAGAGTATGGGTATAGGTAAATTAATTGATGAAATTTTTGGAGAATGCTGTGAGCACCACTATATACAACCTACTTTTATTACAGACTACCCAAAAGAAATGAGCCCTCTTACCAAAGAACACCGCTCAGACTCATCACTTACAGAGCGCTTTGAACTTATGGTTAATGGAAAAGAGTTGGCCAACGCTTATTCTGAGCTGAATGATCCTATTGACCAAAGAGCCAGATTTGAAGACCAATTAGCTCTTTCAGAAAAAGGAGATGACGAGGCTATGTTTATAGACCAAGACTTTTTAAGAGCCTTAGAATACGGAATGCCCCCTACCTCTGGTATAGGGATTGGGATAGACCGTCTAGTCATGCTTATGACTAACAACGCTTCTATTCAAGAGGTGTTATTCTTCCCTCAAATGCGCCCAGAAAGAAAAACTATAGCGCTTTCAGATGACGAAAAATTAATATTTGAACTTCTTAAAAAGACCGGTACTATCCCCCTTTTAGAATTAAAAAATACCAGTGCTCTAAGTGGCAAAGCATGGGATAGGTCTATAAAGGCCCTCACTAAATTAAATCTTGTTCTTGTGGCCAAACAGGCCGATGTTCTAATCTGTTCAATAAAAGAATCTTAGAATTTCCTAAAGTATTTGTTAATTCTCTCTAAAAAAAGCTAGATTAGACTAAATTTTTTTAAAGATGAATACAAGCAAACGCCTAGGACTTTTTTTAGGCCCTATATTATTTTTAATAGTACTCTTATTACCCACCCCTCTTCTAAGCAAAGAAGGAGACGCTGTCATAGCAGTTGCCTTATGGATGGTAATTTGGTGGCTCAGTGAAGCCGTATCAATTTCTGTAACTGCTCTGCTCCCCTTGTTGCTTTTTCCATTATTAGATATCATGCCCATTGCAGAGGTGGGTAATAATTACGGAAGTCCAATCATCTTTCTTTTTTTTGGAGGCTTTGTCATGGCTTTGGCTCTAGAAAAAGTAAACCTTCACAGAAGAATAGCCCTTAACATTATTAAAATAACAGGTACCACACCCAATAAAGTGGTCTTGGGTTTTATGATTGCTACAGCCGCTTTAAGCATGTGGATAAGCAATACGGCCACTGCCGTAGTCATGCTTCCCATTGCTATGTCTGTAATTAAGCTACTTGTAGATGATTCAGATGGTTTTACTCAAAAAGATAAAAATTTTTCTATAAGTGTCATGCTGGGTATTGCTTTTTCTGCTAATGCAGGAGGCATTGCCACAGTGATTGGAACCCCTCCAAATTCTATTTTAATTGGACTTTTAGAAAACGAATACCAAATAGAAATTTCATTCCTTAAATGGATGGCATTTGGATTGCCTTTCTCCATTATTATGATTGCCTTAAGCTACATTACCTTAGTACACCTAATTTTTCCCAGCAAGGGATTAAATTTTACTGCTTCTAAAGAGGTCATAAAAAATGAGTTAGAGAAATTAGGCCCAACAACTCCTAAAGAAAAAATGGTTTTGGTTATTTTTGGAGTGACCGTCTCTCTTTGGATTTTCAGGACCCTTATAAACGCTGCGCTCCCTAATTTAGGACTTACAGACACCATGATTAGCATATTTGCTGCTATTGCCTTATTTTCAATTCCTTTCAATCTTAAAAAAGGAGATTTCATACTACAATGGAAAGATACAGAAAAACTAGCATGGGGTATTTTAATTTTATTTGGAGGAGGCCTAGCCCTGGCAAATGGAATGTCCGTTACTGGAATTGTAGACCGGGTTTCACAAGCCATTGCAGCTGGTAATTTTAGCGTTAGTATGACAGCAGGACTCTTAATTGTACTTATGCTTTTTATGACAGAACTCATGAGTAATGTGGCCTTAGTTGCAGTCTTAGCCCCTGTAGTAGCTGGAATTGCTATAGGTTTGGGTATTCCAATTGTTTACTTACTAATACCTGTTACTATGGCTAGCAGCTGTGCTTTTATGCTTCCTATGGCCACTCCTCCAAACGCCATTGTATTTGCCAGTGGTTTTATAGAAGTGAAAGACATGGTAAAGGCTGGTATTATACTTAATTTGGTGGCTGTTTTGTTATTAATTCTTCTTTTTGAGTTTATAATTCCTTTGCTTTTTTAAACTGTAATTGACTCATTTCAAATTTATCTGTAAAAATTAAAATACTAATTTATTGTGATTTCCTTAACATTTCAGTAGAGCAATTTTTCGGTTATTTGAAAAGCTAAAACAAAAAATACATACACACATGACTAAAAAAAACTTCAAATCTTTGCTCTTAACTTGCCTTATTATGGCTAGTATAGGCAGTGCTCAGGCTCAGATATTCAAGAAAAAATCTAAGACAAAAACTCCTTCTGAAGCGCCTGCAAAATTAGAGAAAACTGAGCCTCAAGCTTATTCAAAGGTCATTACTAAAGACGCCAAAACAGATAAAGGTCTTTTTGATGTTCACAAAGTTAAAGAGGAGTATTTCTATGAAATTCCCGATTCTCTTATGGGAAGAGAAATGCTTATGGTAAGCCGCATTGCAAAAACAGCAGCTGGTATAGGTTTTGGAGGTGGTAAAATAAATACCCAAGTCATGAGATGGGAAAAAAAAGGGAATAAGGTATATCTCAGAATTGTAAGTCATGACGTGGTGGCCAATGACTCGCTACCTGTAAAAGAAGCTGTAGTGAATTCCAATTTTGAACCTGTATTGTATTCTTTTGATGTAAAATCTAATAGAAAAGACTCTATTGTTACTGCTACCGTTATTAATGTCACTGATCTTTTTAATAAAGACGTAAATGCGCTTGGCATGCCAGAGTCTTATAAAAAAAGATATAAAGTTAGCAGATTAGATAGTGACAGAAGCTTTATAGAGAGTTTAAAAAGTTATCCCTTAAATATTGAAGCCAGACACGTAAAAACATATTTTTCAGGAGAACCTCCTTCTAACAGCAGTTTGGGATCTATTTCTGTAGAGATTAATAATTCTATGATTTTATTGCCTAAGGAACCCATGAAGCGCCGCTATTTTGACCGAAGAGTAGGGTGGTTTGAAAGTGAACAAGTAGATTATGGTTTAGGAGCACAAGAAAGTAAAACTGTTAAATTCCTAGATAGATGGAGATTAGAGGTAAAAGATGCAGATATTGAAAAATTCAATAGAGGTGAGCTAGTAGAGCCTAAGAAACAAATTATATACTATGTAGATAGAGCCACTCCAAAACAATGGGTGCCTTTCATTAAGAAGGGAATAGAGGACTGGCAAGTAGCTTTTGAAGCTGCTGGTTTTAAAAATGCTATTATAGCTATGGACCCACCTACAGTAGAAGAAGACCCAGAATGGTCTCCAGAAGACGTGCGTTATTCTGTAGTTCGTTATTTGGCATCACCCATTCCTAACGCCAACGGACCCCATGTAAGCGACCCTAGAAGTGGTGAGATATTAGAATCAGATATTAACTGGTACCACAACGTAATGAGTTTATTGCGCAACTGGTACTTTGTACAAACAGCTGCAATTAATCCAGAAGCTCAAGGCGTATCCTTTAAAGATGAAGTGATGGGCCGTCTCATCCAATTTGTCTCTTCTCATGAAGTAGGACACACCCTTGGTTTGCCACATAATATGGGTAGCAGTGCTGCATATGCTGTAGATTCGTTAAGGTCTGCTAGTTTTACCAGTAAATTTGGAACGGCACCCTCTATTATGGATTATGCGCGTTTTAATTACGTAGCACAACCAGAAGACAAAGGAGTAGCCCTTATGCCAAATATTGGAATTTATGACAAATATGCTATAGAATGGGGATACAGACCTATCCTTGACAAAACAGCAGAAGAAGAAAAACCTGTGTTAAATAGCTGGATTTTGGCCCATGACGGAGACCCTCTTTACAGATTTGGTAGCCAACAAGGAGGTGATGTTGTAGATCCTAGCTCTCAGACAGAAGACTTAGGCGACAATGCAATGAAAGCTAGTACCTACGGAATTAAAAACCTTAAGAGAATAGTTCCAAATTTAATAAAGTGGACCTCAGAAAACGGAAAAGACTACGATGATTTACAAACGCTTTATGAGCAGGTTCTCTCTCAGTTTAACCGCTATATGGGACATGTCTCTAACAATATTGGAGGGGTTTACGAAAATCACAAAACCTATGAACAAGAAGGAGCTGTATATACGCCAGTAGCCAAAGCACATCAGCGAGAGGCTATGAAATTTTTACAAGCAGAATTGTTTGATACTCCAGAGTGGATGTTGGACCAAGAGATTTTCTCTAAAACAGAGTACTCAGGAACTATAGACCGTATTAGAGCCATGCAGGTGAGAACACTTGAAAATGTTTTAAGCCTAGGTAAAATGGCTAGACTTATAGAGCATGAGACTGCCATGGGCAGTAAGGCGTACACCCTTACTCAAATGATGTCTGAACTCAGAAGAGGCATTTGGTCTGAAATATATTCAGGACGTTCTATTGACACCTACAGAAGAAACTTACAGAAAGGGCATATTGAACGCCTTGAATACCTCATGACTGCGGAAAATCAAAAAAAACTTCCAGATTACGGAGGTTATCGGAAATCTACTGCGGTAAACACCTCTCAATCTGACATTCGTTCAGTAGCAAGAGGAGAGTTAGTGACCCTAAGAGCGCAACTTAGAAGTGGCTTGGGAAATGCCACAAATACCATGACTAAATACCACCTTCAAGACGCCATTGCAAGAATAGATCACATTTTAGATCCTAAATAACCTACCAAACCATTTCTTTTAAGGGAGGCTTTTAGCCTCCTTTTTTTTGCCTTTTATTTAAAAAATAAAAAA
>CAWWAC010000028.1:0-18465 GCA_963934855.1 uncultured Flavobacteriaceae bacterium | reverse complement strand
ACAGGGACTCGAACCCTGGCGACAGTTACCCGTCGACAGATTAGCAATCTGCTCCGTTACCACTCCGGCACCTCTCCAAATACAAAATGTATTTTACGTCTTAAAACGCGGTTGCAAATGTACTTTTTTACAACATAATATCACAACATTTTAATAGCTTTTTTTAGCTTTATTTTTGATGTGATTAAAATTATTCAGGATAGACAACCCTAAGGTGGTAAATATTAGTGAGTTTGCCCTTAAGTACCTTTTTAATAAGCTCAATATCTTTAAATGTAATATTAGCATTTACAAACTGGTTGGCATTCATTTGCCCACTGATAATCTTTTCTACAAAGTCATCTATCTCTAAATAAGTAGGATTTTTAAGACTTTTAGATGCCGCCTCTACCGCATCAGCCATCATTAAAATGGCTGTCTCTTTAGAGAAAGGAAGGGGGCCAGGATAAGTAAAAAGGTCTTTAGACACCTGGAGATTACTCTCTTGGGCTTTTTTGTAAAAATAATATACCTGTGTGGTTCCGTGGTGTACCCTTATAAAATCTATAAGTCTGTCTGGTAAATTATACTTCTTAGCTATTTCAATTCCATCTTTTACATGGTCTAAAATAATTCTTGCACTGTCTGCAGGGTCTAATTCATGGTGGGGATTTACAGAGGTAATTTGGTTTTCGGAAAAATAGGTAGGCTGATTCATTTTCCCAATATCATGATAGAGAGCGCCCACTCTTACCAGCATGGCATTTGCCCCTATTTCATTGGCAGCGGCTTCTGCCAAATTGGCTACCTGCAAAGAGTGATTAAAGGTTCCTGGCGCTTTATTAGAAAGCTCCTTAAGTAGTTTAGAGTTGGTGTCAGAAAGCTCTAAAAGAGACACCTCAGACACCAATCCAAATCCTTTCTCATAAATATAAATAAGTGGCTGCGCAAAGAGAGTGATCATTCCATTGAGAACAAAGAGTCCAAAGACCAGCCATTGAATGTTGTTAAAACTACCTTCTTGAATAATATGAAAAGCGAAATATCCCAACATATAAACAATGGTAATTTGACCTACGGAAATAAACAAATTGGCCCTTTTATAAAGCTCGGTTACAGACAAAATAGTCACTATTCCTGCTATAATTTGAAGGAAAATAAATTCAAAACTATTGGGCACTACAAAACCTAAAATAAGAACTGTAAGCACATGAACATAAAGTCCTAAACGGGCATCAAAAAAAGTTTTTAACACCAGTGGCAATATGCATAATGGCACTACAAACACATAAGAATCATTGTATTGCACCACCAAGGTAGTAAGCAGCACCATTAAAAATACATTGGTAACAATAAAGGTAAGCTGGGTGTTGTCTCTGTATATAAGGGGCCTGTATTTAGCTAGGAATAAAAAAAGCATCATCATCACTAACGCTACCAATAATGTATAACCAAAAAGAATAATGTAATAATTAGCAGCGGTCCACAACTCAGACTCATACTCCCCTTTTAAAGACCCTAATATTTTATAATTATCTTGCTCTACCACAGCTCCTTTAGCAATAATAAGCTTCCCTTTATCTACAAAACCTCTGGTAAGTGAAATATTTGCAAGGGTCGCATTTACTGACTTTTCTGACAGTTCTCTATCGTAATTAATATTAGGCACTATCCCTTCTAAGAGCAAATCCTTTAAATAAGTGGCTTGGGCAGCTGGCAGCTGTTGTCTTAATTGCTTCTCTAAATAAGGTAGAAGCGTCTGGATGGTCAGCAAAGAAGAAAGGTCTTTAAGAACTGCTCTATTATTTTGAACTACGTAAATTTGTTCTCCTAAGGATATTAATGAAGTTCTTGCCACCAGTCCTCTAGAATATATACTGTCTAAAACATCTAAGCTCACTGCTTTTAGCTTTGCACTGTCTTTGGAGTCAGAAACAGTTTGCAGTTTTTCATTTACCTTTATTAGAAACGTCTCTTTTAGTTCCTTAGAAACACTGTCAAATTTAATAAAATATGGAATCTGCTGTGCACTCACTAAGGCATTCTCTAGACTGATCTCTTCTTGTGTTTTTTTAATACTAAAGTCAAAGGGCGCATAAAGAGTTTCGTGTTGCCAAGGCTTTCCCTTTTGAAACTCATACTTAAATTTACCTCCTTTTGGAAAAAAATATACAATAAGGCCTACCACCAATGCGTATAGAATATACTTGTAAACAAGAGATTGATTTTTATACAGGGTGTCTAGACCTTTGGCCATAGTAAAGCTTTAATTCAAAATTAGAAAAATAAAAGGAGACAGCGTTCATTTTAGTTTTCTCTGCAGCGTCCCTTTTGAATCTAAATTTAGTATTTTTGAAGGAATAATATAAGCATATATGAAAGAAGTAGTCATTGTTTCTGCAGTAAGAACACCCATAGGAAGTTTTATGGGTGCTTTATCACAAATTCCTGCGCCTGAATTAGGTGCTATTGCTATAAAAGGTGCCTTAGACAAAATTCAATTAGACCCCTCAGAAGTAGAAGAAGTGTTAATGGGAAACGTCATTCAAGCTGGTAATGGACAAGCACCTGCCAGGCAAGCTGCTCTTAGAGCAGGAATTCCTCATACAGTTCCTTGCACCACTATTAATAAGGTATGTGCCTCTGGCATGAAAACTATTATGCAAGCTGCGCAATCAATAGCCCTAGGAGATTGTGATGTTATTATAGCTGGTGGTATGGAAAATATGAGCTTAGCTCCCCATTTAGTTCATATGAGAAATGGACAAAAATTTGGTGCTGCTACCCTAGAAGATGCTATGCAAAAAGACGGTCTTCTAGACGCATATGACCAAATAGCCATGGGTGTTTTTGCAGACCAGTGTGCCTTAGCTTATGATTTTACTAGAGAAGAACAAGACAACTATGCTATAAACTCATACAAACGTTCTAAAGACGCTTGGAATGCTGGTAAATTTATAGAAGAAATTATTCCAGTGTCCATTCCTCAAAGAAAAGGTGATCCTATCATATGTAAAAAAGATGAAGAATACAGCAATGTATTTATAGAAAAGATACCCCAATTAAGAGCCGCCTTTACAAAAGATGGAACTGTAACAGCAGCCAATGCCTCTACCATCAATGATGGTGCTGCAGCAGTCATTTTAATGAGTGCAGAAAAAGCCAAATCAATGGGTTTAAAAGTATTGGCAACTATTAGAGGTTATGCCGATGCAGCCCAGGAACCAAAATGGTTCACTACTGCGCCTTCAAAAGCCCTTCCAAAAGCGCTAGAAAAAGCTGGACTTAGCCAAACAGATATCAACTTTTTTGAATTTAATGAAGCTTTTTCCGTGGTAGGTTTAGCCAATATGAAAATTTTAGGGATCCCAGAGAGTCAAGTAAATATTAACGGTGGCGCCGTATCACTTGGACACCCATTAGGGTGTTCAGGAGCTAGAATTGTAGTAACCCTCCTTCATATACTAAAACAAGAGAAAGCGCGCTATGGCGCAGCAGCCATTTGTAATGGTGGCGGAGGCGCTTCTGCTCTAATTATTGAAAATAATCTAGACGCCTAATCCATGCAATTTGGTATTTCACTATTGAGTAATATAGCTGTAAAGCTATCTCCTGAGCAAGAAAGTGGCCTGATTACAATGGCCTTCTACGGAGAATCTTTTAAAATTATTGACCAAAGAAAATTTTGGTTTAAAATAAGGCTGGCCTATGACCAAGTAGAGGGTTGGGTTCAAAAACTTCAGGTGCAAGAAATATCTGAATCTCAATATGAAAAAATTCAATTTGAGATACCCACTTATTGTCAAGAGCTCACTGGCTTTATTCAGACTGCTTCTAAAACATTAATGCCTGTATTATTGGGCGCACAAAACCAACAATCTGCGTTGTTAGGGCACGTCTTTGAAGGGCAAACTACTGCTGAAAACTCAAAATTAGGCGTTGTAAACAGTGCTTTATTGTATTTAAATGCCCCTTTTTTAAAAGGAGGCAATATACCCTTTGGCATAGACGCTACAGGACTGAGCCAAATGAGTTATAGACTTAATGGCTTTAAGCTTGCTAGAACAGCACTTGAACAATCTAAACAAGGAGAGCCTCTTAGTTTTATTGAAGAATCAGAGCTAGGAGATTTGGCTTTTTTTGACAATTCTGAAGGTATTATAGACCATGTAGGAATTATATTACCAGACCATCACATTATTCACTGCTATGGTCAGGTGAGAATAGACCGTATTGATCACACAGGTATTTTTAACTCACAAACTAATCATTACTCACACAATCTGAGAGTGATAAAGAAAATTATATAAATAAAAAAGCCACCTATAAGGTGGCTTTTAAAGATTAAAAAGTGTTTATTACTACTCCTCTAGTAGTTTCTTTACTCTCAAATAGTTTTCATTGTCACCAATGGCACCATATATATTTTTTAATTGACCTAATAGATCTAAATTAACATCATTAGCAATCAAACCTGATTCTAAGGTTGCAGCAGCTTGCTCAAAGAAATTTTGCTTTTGTGCTTTAAGAACGTCATAACGTGCAATATCTTTCTTAGAGTTTCCTAGCTTATTCATCTCATCAATAAGGTTATTTCCCTCATTTACAAAAGAAGTAGAAAGGTTTAAATAAGCATTAATATAAGTAGGAGATAGTTCAACTGCTTTTAAATATGCTGCTCTAGCCTCTTCTGAATTCCCTTGCTCCATATTAATTACACCTATGTTGTAGAACAAATCCGGATCGGTAGGATCTATTTCTGTAGCTTCATTCATCAGTGATTTAAAAGTGTCTTTGTCGCCTTGTTTAAAATAAAGATTAGCTTGATTTAAAATAAGACTCACATCTTTTGGATTTTTTAATCTGGCTTCTTTATAAGCTTCCATTGCTTTAATATCCTCACCTAATTGGGTGTAAATAAGAGCAATATTCTTAATAACCTCACTATTTCTAGAGGGAGTACGCTCGTCTTTAGAATCTTCATAAGCACCAGACTTCACCATTAAGTTACGTTGCACTTCTTGCATTTCTTCGCGCTCACCTGTTTCTTTGTTTACTGCTGAGTATTTCATCTCAGAACCATCAAAATCTAAATCTTTAAGCATATTGTAATACTTTAAAGACAGCTCATACTCATTTCCATTAACAGCACTACTAGCTGCATAATAAAGAAATACAGTGTCTTGTGGGCTCATGGTATAGCCTAAAAATAATTTTTCTGCTGCATCTTTGTACTTCTCATCATTGTTGTCTTGAACTGCTGCATTTACAATGTCTGAGGTCATGGCTACAAATTTCTGATTAATATCTGTAGTGTACTTAGATTTACCAGAAGCTAACTCATTTGCTACCACTTTCTTATAAGCAGTAGCAGCTTTGTCATAAGCGGTAAAATCACCTGCTTTTGCTTGTATACCATAAGCTTCTCCTTGTAAAAAATAATACTGACCCACATACTTGTCCTCTGCACTGTCAATAATAGCTGCAGCTCCCTCTAAAGCAGATAATATTGCAGGAGCATCATTAGATTTAAGTGCTTTAGTGGCCGCTTTAATCTCATCTTTTTGAGCAAAACTAACTGTTGTAATTCCCACAGCAATTAGAAATAAAAAAGTGTTTTTCATTTTATATTTGTTATGTTTTTATAATAAGGGCGTAAAAATAATCATTTTTAAGATTCAGTCTCTTCTTCTCCTTCATTTTCTATAGAATTTGCTTTAGATTCTGTATTTGGGGTAGGGTGGATCAAGGAAGTGTCTAATAAAGCATCATCTGAATCTAGTGCTGTCTCCTCTTCTTTTACCACCTTAGCAACTGCTGCTATAGAGTCATTTTCTCTAATGTTAATGAGCTTAACACCCTGGGTAGCTCTACCCATCACACGTAAATCTTCAACTCCTAATCTAATGGCAATACCAGATTTATTTATAATCATTAAATCATCTGAATCAGTCACGTTCTTTATAGCTACAAGGCCCCCTGTTTTCTCAGTGATAGAAATGGTTTTAACTCCTTTTCCACCTCTATTAGTCACCCTGTAATCTTCCATTGAAGAGCGTTTTCCATACCCTTTTTCTGAAACCACTAAAATATGTTCTTCCTCATTGTGAACGGTAACCATCCCTATAACTTCATCTGACTCGTCTGCCAAAGTAACCCCTCTTACCCCTGAAGCACCTCTACCCATAGGTCTCGTTTTACTCTCCTCAAATCTAATAGCTTTACCAGATTTTAGACCTAAAAATACTTGACTGGATCCTGTGGTTAGCTTAGCTTCTAAAAGCTCATCTCCTTCCCTCACTCCAATTGCGTTAATACCATTGGTTCTGGGTCTAGAATACTGCTCTAAAGTGGTCTTTTTAACAATACCTTTTTTAGTAGCCATAATAACATAGTGGCTATTCACATAAGCTTCATCTTTTAGATCTTCTGTACATATAAATGCTTTTACCTTGTCTTCCTGAGTAATATTTATCAGGTTTTGAATGGCCCTCCCTTTAGAGGTCTTACTTCCTTCGGGAATTTCGTAAACACGCATCCAGAAACACTTACCACTTTGGGTAAAGAACAACATATATTGGTGGTTAGTCCCTACAAATAAGTGTTCTAAGAAATCTTCATTTCTGGTAGCAGAGGCCTTTTGTCCAACGCCACCTCGGTTCTGAGTTTTATATTCAGAAAGTGATGTTCTCTTAATATATCCTGCATGAGAAATAGTTATCACCACCTGCTCATCAGGAATCATATCTTCAATGCTAAGGTTCCCGCCTGCGTAGTTAATTTCTGAACGACGCTCATCCCCATACTTTTGCTTTACTTCTAAAAGCTCTTCCTTAATAATTTCCATTCTACGATCTTTTTTATCAAGAATGTCTTTTAGATCTGAAATGGTAGATATAATGTCATTGTATTCTGTTCTTAACTTGTCTTGTTCTAGACCTGTTAATTGGCGCAAACGCATTTCTACAATGGCCTTGGCTTGAATTTCACTTAGCTTAAAGCGCTCCATGAGCGCCTCACGAGCCTCATCTGGGCTAGAAGATGCTCTAATAATCTTAATAACCTCGTCTATATTATCTGAAGCTATAATAAGGCCCTCTAAAATATGAGCCCGCTCTTCGGCTTTCCTTAATTCAAATTTAGTTCTTCTAACTACTACCTCATGCCTGTGCTCCACAAAATAATGGATCATTTCCTTTACATTAAGCTGCTGTGGTCTTCCGTTTACAAGTGCAATGTTATTCACGCTAAATGAAGACTGAAGTGCGGTATATTTATATAATGTATTTAAAACAATATTTGGAATGGCGTCTCTTTTTAATATATATACTATGCGCATTCCATTTCTATCAGACTCATCTCTAATAGTGGCAATTCCCTCAATTTTCTTCTCATTGACAAGATCTGCCGTCTTTTTGATCATCTCTGCCTTATTGACTTGATAAGGAATTTCAGATACAATAATACACTCTCTCCCTTGCACTTCTTCAATGATGGCCTTGGCTCTTACTACTACCCTACCTCTGCCAGTATGAAATGCTTCTTTTACACCTTCATAGCCGTAAATAATACCTCCAGTGGGAAAGTCTGGCGCTTTAATATGTGTGATAAGTTCCTCTATTTCTATATCATTATTCTCAATATATGCAATGGTTCCGTCTACCACCTCTGAAAGGTTGTGAGGGGGCATATTAGTGGCCATACCCACAGCAATACCAGAGGCTCCATTGACTAACAAACCGGGGATTCTTGTGGGAAGTACAGTGGGCTCTTCTAATGAATCGTCAAAGTTTAATT
This sequence comes from uncultured Flavobacteriaceae bacterium, assembly GCA_963934855.1. GTDB lineage: Bacteria > Bacteroidota > Bacteroidia > Flavobacteriales > Flavobacteriaceae > MAG-120531. The sequence goes on along the minus strand of CAWWAC010000028.1, from coordinate 10,689 downwards.
GGTGATCTACAGTGTCTTTGTCTATATCTATAAGCATGTCATCTGCAATTTTACGCATACGAGCTTCCGTATATCGCATAGCTGCAGGGCTATCTCCATCTATAGAACCAAAGTTACCTTGGCCGTCTACTAACATATACCTCAAACTCCATTCCTGAGCCATACGTACCATGGCGTCATACACTGAGGTATCTCCATGAGGGTGGTACTTACCTAGTACTTCTCCTACAATTCTTGCAGATTTCTTATGAGAACCTGTGGCTCTTACTCCTAATTCATGCATACCAAAAAGCACTCTTCTGTGCACAGGCTTTAAACCATCTCTAACGTCTGGTAAGGCACGTGACACAATGACCGACATAGAATAATCTATGTAGGCAGACTTCATTTCATCGTCTATATTAATGGGAATTAATTTTTCTCCTTCTGCCATATTAAAATACTATTCATTAATCATTAAAAAAATCAAGCCAATATACATAATTTGGGTTCTTTCTGGGTGGTTCATAAACACTTTATTCAATAATTTATCAACAAGAGGATGGCTTTAATTAGTCAATAAAATAGCAGGCCTGTATTTTGATTACAGACGGTTTTTTTGTCAATTGTGTCATATTATATTAAATGGGTATAGTATTTGCAAAAGACTCATTAAGATTTAGTATTTTTGAGTATAAACAAATGGTTTATGGACGATAATTTTTCACCAAGAGTAAAAGATGTAATTGCTTACAGCAAAGAGGAAGCCTTAAGATTAGGGCATGATTTCATTGGAACAGAACACCTTATGTTGGGACTTCTAAGAGACGGTGGTGGCAAAGCCATTAGTATTTTAGACGCCCTTTCAGTAGATCTAGAACACCTGAGAAGAAAGGTAGAAATTCTAAGTCCTGCCAATCCAAACCCTAGCCTCATGCAGCAGGACAAAAAGAACCTTCACCTGACTCGTCAGGCAGAAAGGGCACTTAAAACCACTTTTTTAGAAGCCAAACTTTTTCAAAGTACTGCTATTAATACGGCACATTTATTACTTTGTATTCTCAGAAATGAGAATGACCCTACCACCAAGTTGTTACAAAAAATGATGGTAGATTACGATGGTGTAAAAGAGCAGTTTAAATCTATGATTACTTCAGATGATGACTACACCAGAGATGTGCCAGAGGCTTCTTTCTCTAGTGAGCCAGAACCTGAAGATGGCAATGCCGCTTCTTTTGGATCAGGTACTACAGCCAATAAAGGAGGTAAAAAATCTAAAACACCTGTCTTAGATAACTTTGGAAGAGACCTTACGCAAATGGCAGAGGAAAACCGCCTAGACCCCGTTGTTGGAAGACAAAAAGAAATAGAACGCGTGTCACAAATTTTAAGCCGTAGAAAGAAAAATAATCCCTTACTTATCGGTGAACCTGGTGTGGGTAAAAGTGCCATTGCAGAAGGACTTGCACTTAGAATTATCCAAAAGAAAGTCTCTAGGGTTTTATTTAACAAAAGAGTGGTCACCCTAGACTTGGCTTCATTAGTGGCAGGAACTAAGTACAGAGGGCAATTTGAAGAGCGCATGAAAGCGGTCATGAATGAGCTAGAAAAAAATGACGACATTATTCTTTTTATAGATGAAATTCACACCATTGTTGGTGCCGGAGGAGCTACTGGAAGCTTAGACGCATCTAATATGTTTAAACCCGCACTAGCAAAAGGAGAAATTCAATGTATTGGCGCCACTACTTTAGATGAATACAGACAGTATATAGAGAAAGACGGAGCCCTTGAAAGAAGATTCCAGAAAGTGATAGTTGAACCCACCACGGTTTCTGAAACACTAGAAATTCTTCAAAACATTAAGACAAAATATGAAGAACATCACAATGTTACTTATACTGACGCAGCTTTAGAAGCTTGCGTTAGTTTAACAGACAGGTACATTACTGATAGGTTTCTACCAGACAAGGCCATAGACGCTTTAGACGAAGTAGGCTCTAGGGTTCACATTACCAATATGAATGTTCCTAAACAAATTGTTAGCTTAGAAAAACAACTTGAAACTGTTAGGGAGGAGAAGAATAACGTAGTGAAAAAACAACGCTATGAAGAAGCTGCCAAACTGAGAGATGATGAGAAAAAAATAGAAAAATCACTTCAAGAAGCTCAAGAACAATGGGATGAAGACTCAAAACTTCACAAAGAAATAGTAACAGACGACCACGTGGCAGATGTAGTGTCTATGATGAGCGGTATTCCCGTTACTAGAATAGCACAAGCAGAGAGTTCTAAGTTGGCCCAGCTTCCTGAAATTATTAAAGCAGCAGTTATTGGACAACCAGAGGCAGTGGCCAAAGTAGCCAAAGCCATTCAGAGAAATAGAGCAGGTCTTAAAGACCCTAACAAGCCCATTGGATCTTTTATCTTTTTAGGCCAAACTGGAGTTGGAAAAACTCAATTAGCCAAGGTATTAGCAAAAGAGCTTTTTGACTCTGAAGAATCACTCATTAGAATAGATATGAGTGAGTATATGGAGAAATTTGCTATCTCAAGGCTTATAGGTTCTCCCCCAGGATATGTAGGGTATGAAGAAGGTGGCCAACTCACAGAAAAAGTCAGGAGAAAGCCTTATGCAGTTATTTTGTTAGACGAGGTAGAAAAAGCACACCCAGATGTTTTTAATATGATGCTTCAAGTCTTAGACGACGGTTATTTAACAGACAGTCTTGGACGTAAAATAGATTTTAGAAACACCATCATTATCATGACTTCTAACATTGGCTCTAGACAGTTAAAAGATTTTGGACAAGGAGTTGGTTTTGGGACTTCTTCTATGCAATCTCAGTCTGAAAAGCACAATAAAGGAGTGATTGAAAATGCATTAAAAAAAGCATTTGCCCCAGAGTTCTTAAATAGAATAGATGATATTGTAATTTTTAATGCTCTTGAAATGGATGACATCCATTTAATCATAGACATTGAACTCAAGAAATTATTTAATAGGATAGAAAAACTTGGCTATACACTTAAACTCAGCAAAAAAGCAAAAGATTTTATTGCAGAAAAAGGCTTTGATAAACAATTTGGTGCCAGGCCATTAAAAAGAGCTATTCAAAAGTATATAGAAGACAGTTTGGCAGAACAAATTGTCAATGCACATTTAGAATCTGGCGACACCATTTCACTAGATTATAAAGGAAATAATGAAGAGACATTAGATATATCTATTAAAAAAGCAGAAAAATCTTCAGAAACTTCGTAGCAGTTTACTTTTTAAAGTAAATAGCATCAAACACTTTGCTCAAACAAATTTAAAAAGTCCCTGAAATCAGGGGCTTTTTAAATATAATAAAAATAATAGCCTTAAGATTTTAAATTAATAACAAAGCACACATTACATTGAATATCTGCTAAAAATTATACCTATTTGTCTTCGAAATATCTAATTAAACTATATTTGTTTTATAATAAGAGTAGTATGTCCTTACCATTTTCTAAAAAAATAATTAACCTTAGTTTTAGAACCAATGGTTCTGCTATGGCTACTACTGCAACCATCACCCCTTAGGGGTTATAGACAATTAGTTAAGCAGACTTATTTCATTTTTTATTTTTTCATTAAACCAACTAGCATGAATGTTTTAAAATTCGGGGGTAGTTCCGTAGCCAACGCTCAAAATATAAAATTAGTAAGAGATATTGTGGCACAAAATGGCTATTCAAAGCAATATGTGGTTGTTTCTGCTTTAGGAGGTATTACAGATTTATTGTTAGAAACTGCCAGCTTAGCCGCTGCTCAAAATCTACAATATAAAACACCTCTAAAGGCTATTGAAAATAGGCATCTTGAAGCCATTACATCCTTATTAGCTCCAAAGGATCAAAGTGATATTTTTACTTTTGTAATGGGAGAGCTCAGCACGCTAGAGACTCTTTTAGAGGGCGCTTACCTCATTGGAGAAATCACCCCAAAACTATCAGATAAAGTAGTGAGTTATGGTGAGTTGTTGTCATCGTGCATTATTAGTTCTTTCTTTAAAGCATCAGGCGTGGACTGCGTCCACGCCGATGCACGTAGGCTAATAACAACCAACCAACTACATGGAAAAACCGCTGTAAACTACCCTTTAACTAACGAGAAACTACAGGCTTATGAAGCTAATAACAAAGCTGCCGTGGTGATTCTAGGTGGATTTATAGCCGCAAATGAACAAGGGATTGCCACCACACTTGGAAGGGGTGGATCAGATTTTACAGCTGCCATTATAGCAGCTGCTTTAGAAGCAACACTATTAGAAATTTACACAGATGTGAGCGGTATGTATACCGCCAACCCAAAAATAGTAAAGCAGGCAAGACCCATAGCCCATATCTCCTATGAAGAAGCTATGGAACTCTCTCACTTTGGCGCTAAAGTAATATACCCACCCACCATACATCCTGTTCTAAAAAATCAAATTCCCATTGCTATAAAAAACACCTTTGACCCACAAGCGGCTGGTACTCTAATAAAAAAACATCAAGGAGACCAAAATAAAACAGTTCAAGGAATTAGTCATGTAGAAAATATAGCCCTAGTTTCATTAGAAGGATCTGGAATGGTGGGTATTCCTGGTATTTCAAAAAGGTTTTTTGAAGTACTCTCCAATGCACAAATTAGTGTAGTACTTATTACACAAGCCTCTTCAGAACACTCTATCTGTGTAGGTATTTCCCAACATGACACTAAATTAGCTGTAGCCATTGTAAATGAAGCTTTTGAATTTGAAATTAGCCAAGGAAAAATTAAGGCAGTCTGGGCAGAGGAAAACTTAGCTATTGTAGCATTGGTGGGTGATTCTATGAAAAAACATCAGGGTCTGAGTGGTAAAATGTTTGCTACATTAGGTAAAAATAATGTAAATATTAGAGCTATAGCTCAGGGCGCCTCAGAGAGAAATATTTCTACCGTCATTGAAAAAGCAGACGTTAAAAAAGCACTAAATGCTTTACATGAAGTCTTTTTTGAAGAGAACATAAAGCAGCTAAACCTTTTTATTATGGGTGTAGGTAACGTGGGGGCCAAGCTATTAGAGCAGCTTTTACAACAAAACGAGTTTCTTAAAAAACAACTTAAGCTACAAGTAAAGGTGGTGGGAATTAGCAATTCTAAAACCATGTATTTCAAAGAAGACGGGATTGATCTAAAAGAATGGGGATCTTTATTATCAGAAGGAACTCATACAGACAAGGATCAGTTTTTAGAAGAAGTACTTCAACTAAACCTCAGGAACTCTATTTTTGTAGACAATACAGCCAGTGAATTAATAGCAGGTAGCTATGCCAACTACTTATCTAAAAGTATTTCTGTAGTGACCTGTAATAAAATTGCCTGTGCGTCTGCCTATCCAAATTATAAGAAGCTAAAAGATTTGGCCAGGACATACAATGCCTCCTTTTTATTTGAAACTAATGTTGGAGCAGGCCTTCCCATTATAGACACCTTAAAAAACTTAGTAGCCTCAGGAGATAAAATCAAAGAAATTAAAGCGGTACTCTCAGGAAGTTTAAACTTTGTGTTTAATAACTTTAATAACCAAACTAGCTTTCATGACATTGTAAAGCAAGCACAACAAGAGGGTTATACAGAGCCAGACCCAACTATAGATTTGAGTGGTATAGATGTCATGAGAAAAATATTAATCTTAGCCAGAGAAAGTGGAAATGAAATTGAAATTTCAGATATAGAAAACAATCCTTTTTTACCAAAAGAAAGCTTAGAAACAAATTCTAATGAAGCATTTTTCAATAGCCTCATAAAATATGAAGCACACTTTCAAAAGCTCTATACCACTGCAAAACAAAAAGGATGCAAGCTTAAATATGTAGCCAGTTTTAAAGATGGAAAAGCCTCTGTAGGATTAGAAGAAATACCGCAAGGGCATGACTTTTATGCACTTGAAGGCAGTGATAATATTGTGCAATTTTATACAGAGAGGTACCCACAACAGCCCATGATTATTAAAGGAGCTGGTGCAGGTGCAGCGGTAACTGCTTCTGGAATATTTGCAGATATAATTCGTGTTGGAAATTTTTAATCTTTACCTTTAATTGTCTCCGAAAATAAAGTTTAAAAAGTAGTTAATATGGAATTAGTGCGTGTATTTTGTCCTGGGACCATCGCTAACGTCTCATGTGGTTTTGACGTCTTAGGTGCTGCCTTAGAAGGTGTTGGAGATGAAATGATTATATCTAAATCTAAAGAAAAGGGGATTAGAATTACAGAAATCACCGGTCAAAACCTCCCTATTGAAACAGAGAAAAATGTAGCAGGAGTGGCAGGTTTAGCCCTTTTAAAAAGTTTAAATTCAGAAGCTGGTTTTGAAATAATCATTCATAAAAAGATAAAGGCAGGGAGTGGGATTGGCAGTAGTGCTGCTAGCAGCGCCGGTGCTGTTTGGGGAATAAACTATCTCCTTGGAAATCCGTTGAGTAATCTAGCGCTCATTCCATTTGCTATGGAAGGAGAGCGTTTAGCCTCTGGCGTAGCACATGCAGACAATGTAGCGGCTGCGCTTTTAGGTGGCTTTACACTGGTGAGAAGTTATGCGCCACTAGACGTGGTTAGCTTGCCAAGTCCCTCTGAACTATACGCCACAGTTATTCATCCTCAAATAGAAATTAAAACCGCAGATTCTAGGAGTGTATTAAAGACTCATTTAAGTCTTAAAGATGGAGTTACCCAATGGGGTAATTTGGGTGGTCTTATAGCTGGTTTGTTTAAAGAAGATTACGAACTTATTGGGCGCTCCCTAGTAGATGTAATAGTGGAGCCACTAAGAAGTGCTTTAATACCTGGCTTTGCAGACGTTAAGAAAGCGGCAATAGACGCAGGAGCATTGGGTTGTGGTATTTCTGGCTCTGGTCCCTCTGTGTTTGCCTTTTCCAAAGGGATAGAAAACGCCAATAAGGTAGCCCATGCCATTAGGGCAGCCTACCAGCCACTAGGCATTGGCTTTGACATTCACATTTCAAAAATTAATCCTAAGGGAGTTTGCCTAATCCCATAAATTATGGAATATTTCTCAATCAATACGCCCACTCTCAAAGCCAGCTTTAAACAAGCAGTTATTCAGGGAATAGCCCCAGACAAAGGACTTTATTATCCAGAACATATTCCTAAGCTTTCCAAATATTTTTTTGAAAGCATTGGCGCTATGAGTGCTATAGAAATAGGTATACAAGTCATGCATCCTTACACAGAAGGAATACTTTCTAAAAATGAATTAAAAAAAGTGTTAGAGGGCGTTTTAGACTTTGAGTTTCCTGTAGTATCTATAAACGAAACTATAGGGACTCTAGAACTTTTTCACGGCCCTACCCTAGCCTTTAAAGATGTAGGCGCTAGGTTTATGGCTCAATGTTTGGGCTTATTTTCAGATAGAAAACAAGCCCATATCACGGTTTTAGTAGCCACCTCTGGAGACACTGGCGGGGCTGTAGCAAACGGATTTCTTGGTGTAGAAGGTGTAAACGTAGTGATTTTATACCCCAGCGGAAAGGTGAGTCCTATACAAGAAAAGCAGCTCACCACATTAGGGCAAAACATAGTAGCATTAGAAGTAAACGGAAGTTTTGATGACTGCCAAGCCATGGTTAAAAGTGCATTTTTAGATTCAGAAATCACAAATCACAAACAGCTAACCTCTGCCAACTCAATTAATGTAGCTAGATGGTTGCCCCAAATGCTCTATTATTTTTTGGCATACAAACAGCTAAAACCCCAGCTAGAAGAAAGCGGAAAAGATCTCGTTTTTTCAGTACCCTCAGGAAACTTTGGAAACATTTGTGCTGGCATGGTAGCTAGAGAAATGGGTTTGCCCGTAAAACACTTTATAGCTGCCACCAACACCAATAAAGTGGTGCCAGATTTCATGCAAACTGGTACTTACAGCCCTAAAAAATCTGTGGCTACTATTTCTAATGCTATGGATGTGGGAGATCCTAGTAATTTTATTAGGATTTTAGAAATGCAAAACAAAGACCTAAAACTACTAGAAAAAGGCTTTAGCTCCTTTAGTTATTCAGATACAGCCACTAAAGAAGCCATGCTAGCTCTTTTCAAAAATTATAATTATACTGCAGACCCGCATGGGGCAATTGGGTATCTTGGGCTCTTAGAATACCAGAAGGTTCAGACCAATACCTATGGCGTATTTCTAGAAACGGCACACCCAGTCAAGTTTTTAGAAGTAGTAGAAGAAACCCTAGGAAAAACCCTCACCATTCCTCAAAAAATTGTTGAGGTCCTCTCAAAACAAAAGACTTCTATTAAAATAGCGAACTATCAAGGCTTAAAAGATTACTTAATGCTATAAATAATTTACGGTTTTAGACTTTTTGTGAACAAATTATCAGCATGTTATAAAAGAATACAAATAAATTTCAATATGCTAAAATATGTTCAATGATTTAGATGCTGAACTAACTAAAATATTGATTGATACTAAGCAAGAAAAATGAGTTGACTCCGTTATAAATGAAATAGATAGATGTTTAAATAAGTAACCAGAGAGAAAAAAATCGAATTCAAATTTAAATATATTCAGCGTCATTCAAAGCTCGCAATGAAAACCATATTGATATAGAAATGGTTAAAAATGAAGCAGGAACTGGACTAATGGAAATAGTCTACCCTGACAAGTTGGGAATATGGAATACATTATTAGAGGGTAAAGCAGACTAAATGCTGATCAAAAAAAGTATTCTCTTTTTATTAAAGCAACTCAAAAAGTCTATTAAACGGTTTTTAAAAAAACATTTTAAGCATTTCTCAGTAAGTAAATCAAAATATTAAAACAAATTTACATTTCCTCCAAAAAATCTGACTCTTGTTTTCAAATTAGCCTCATAGGCTTTAAGTATTAGCCGTAAACCTAATAGGTTAGAGGTATATTTTACTATTTTGTATTGGAGCACCTGTGATCAATAAGCTTACCTTTGACACATCTTACATAATTATAAATGATACAAATTATTTCTGTAGACTTTTACTTTAAAAATTTAAATAATATACCCATTATCGATGTTCGTTCTCCAGGAGAATTTGTAAAAGGACATATTCCAAATGCTTATAATATTGAACTATTTACAGATGAGGAGCGAGCTGTTGTGGGTACTGCTTATAAAAAAGAGTCAAAAGAAAGAGCCATTGCAATTGGGTATGAATTTGTAAAGCCCAAACTAAAAAATTTTATTAGTAAGTCTCTTGAGGTTGCACCACAAAAAAAAGTGGTCATACATTGCTGGCGTGGCGGAATGAGAAGTAATGCTTTTGCTAATTATCTTTTTGAGAATGGGTTTAAAGAAGTATACCTTTTAGAAAAAGGATACAAAGCTTTTAGAAATTATGTATTAGATTTTTTTGATCAATCATTTAATCTTAATATTTTAGGTGGTTTCACCGGTGCTGGTAAAACAGAAGTACTACATTCTTTAAAAAATAAAGGACAACAAGTCATAGACTTAGAGGGATTGGCCAACCACAGAGGTTCTGCTTTTGGAGGTATAGATTTACCACCCCAGCCAACCACCGAACAATTTGAAAACAATTTTTTCTCAGCACTTCATTCTCTTAATATTCATTTGCCAATATGGGTAGAAGATGAAAGTAAGTCTATTGGAAAAGTGTCCATTCCTAACGCATTTTATCATAAAATGATGGAGATGCCTGTCTACTTCTTAGAGGTTCCTTTTCAGGAAAGGACTAACCACTTAGTCACTACTTATGCATATCTAAATCATAATAAATTGGCAGACGCCATTAGCAAAATAACTAAAAGGCTTGGTAATGACAAAGCAAAACTCGCTTTAGAAGCTCTAGAAGTAAAAAATTATAATAAGGTGGTAGAGATGGTGCTTTTTTATTACGACAAATACTATTTAAAAGGATTAGAAAAGCGTGACCCATCTACTGTACTAAAATTTGAGGTTTCTACAGTAAATCCAGAGGAAACAGCAAGTTTTTTAATAAACCTAAAAAAATAAAAAAATGGATACTACTATAAAATTAACAAGCTATAGCCATGGTGCTGGTTGTGGTTGCAAAATATCACCAAAGGTATTAACCACCATTTTAGCGTCTAATTTACCAAAAATTGAAGACAAGAATCTTTTAGTAGGTAATGATACAAGAGATGATGCTGCAGTATACGATATGGGAAATGGATTAGGTATTATTAGTACTACAGATTTTTTCTTACCGATAGTAGATGACCCTTTTACATTTGGAAGGATTGCAGCAACAAATGCTATTAGTGATGTATACGCTATGGGAGGCAAGCCACTAATGGCAATAGCCATTTTGGGTTGGCCCATAGACAAATTAGCTCCTGAAGTAGCTGCAGAGGTCATGGAGGGTGGAAGAAAAGCCTGTACTGATGCAGGAATAATACTTGCTGGTGGTCACAGTATTGACAACCCAGAACCTATTTTTGGACTTGCGGTTACGGGGTCCGTTGTCATTTCTAATTTAAAACGCAATGATAAGGCTGTATCCGGAAGTATCCTGTACTTAACGAAACCATTAGGTATTGGTGTTTTAACAACAGCTCAAAAGAAAGGTCTTCTAGAAGAATCACACAAAGATATTGCAGCCAATTCAATGGTGATTTTAAATGATGTTGGCATAGAACTTTCAAAAATTAAAGAAGTAACGGCTTTGACAGA
>CAWWAC010000027.1:0-19946 GCA_963934855.1 uncultured Flavobacteriaceae bacterium | reverse complement strand
TTGAAGAGATACGTTCCGTTTCAGACAAATTCTCTAGAGTGACCAAAGACAATTCCTGAAGCTTTTCTTTTGCGAACAATGCCTCTGATTTATAATATTCTTTGGTTACTAATCCAAGCGGATATATATCAGAATCGTAAGACTTATGGTTCTGATACGAATCAATTATGGTATGCAAATCTTGAGAAACAGTAGGGGTTTCTAAATCTTTACATCCTATTAATAGGACTAAAATCAAAAAAAATAAGTTTTGTTTCATGGTATTAAATTACAGCCAACGCTCTAATTTAATCATAATTAAATTAACCTAATTAGTTTTTGGGTTTGGGCAGTACTATGGATTAATAACCATAAGAATAGTTTTAAAACAACTACCTCTTAGTAAACCCTATTATTTTTTTAAAAAAATTATTTAAATACATTATATCTGATTTGAAAATAAAGTCATTGATAAAAGGGGAAAAACTATGATTCTTTTGTTATTCAAATTATTCAGTTTTACAATTAGTTTTTGACAAATGTGATCTCAAAAGCCTTACTCAATCTAAGTTCTTCAATGTAATCTGTGATGTCAGCGTATCCTGGTGTCTTTTGATAAGATGTCTAAACCTCGTCCAAGAACTATTTCCCACCCATTGTCCATTTAAAGTGGCCTGACATGAATAAATTCATCAAACTCATAATTGAAATTGATTTCCAAAGATTCTAATGACCGTGTTATTAGTACTTTACATATAATATCGATTTAATAAGACAATTTCATTATACTTGTAGTATGATAAGATTATTATTTTTATTAATAAGCTGTTCCTTGTTTTCTCAGGAAATTCAGAGGCAAGATAGGGCCGTGATTTATCAGGATTCATTATTTGTTTTTGGAACAGATCATGTTTTTGCATCTCCTATAAGCAAGCCTAATACTTTTTCTTTAAGACTTATTAAATCTCAAATTAATATTAATAATTATCTGCCCATTGTGGCTCATAATGAGTTACACTTTTTAGACCCTTTGGGAGGCGCTGTTTATGCTTATGAATTAGGTGGCATAAATAGAATAGATAGGTCTTTTCAACATAGAATGCAGATAGATGCTTCTGTTATGAATCATAATGACACCATTTTTAAATATGGAGGTTATGGTTTTTGGTCTATGAGAAATTTTTTCACATTTTTTGAACCCGTATCTAAGGAATGGGAAATATTTCCACCTATTAATAGTAAAGAAATACCTACAGGAACTAGCGGTAATATATTTGTAGAAAAGGATAATAAAATAATTATATTTTCTGGTAAACAGTTAAATAAAAATAATCTAACAGATCAATTCTACAACAATGAAATTTGGTCTTTTGATTTTACTCATAAGACATGGGAATCCATTGGAGCCACTCATTTAGATTTTAATTCATTTAAGCATTCTATAGCTTTTAATGATCGGATTGCTTTTTTTGATGACAAAGAAATCTTTGTGGTGGATCCTTTTGAGAATAAGGTTGAGGTGTATTCACAAAACACCCTTCATCAGATGTTAATCAAAGGATCGAGACTAAAAACAATTTATAAAGCAGGGGTTTTTTATTGTTTTACTTATTCTAATAACATTGAAGCAATTAATTTGGTAATTAGGAATGAAGATGAGTTTTTTGGTCCTATGGTAAGGGAATTAGAAATGTATCCAGCTTTTAATAAGTGGTGGTATTTACTCTCCATTATCTTCATTGTTCCTTTGTATGTTATTTCTAAAAAAATACAGAAAGTTAGATTTAAAGAAAATAAAATAAAATTAAACGGGAATGGTCTTATTTATAAAAAGATCTTCTATTCTTTGACAGAAAACGAATTAGCAATGCTTGATGTTTTAGTCAAGGAAGGATCAGTGGAGACCTCTAAAATTTTAAAAGTGGTAGAGAATTCGAGTCATAACTATTCTCATAATATGAGAACCAAGAATAAAGTATTAGGAGAATTGCATTATAAGTTACAAACTATTTTGAAAACACCAGAAGAGATCATTAAGGTAACTAAGTCAAAAAATGACAAGCGAATCATTATTTATAGTCTAGATCTAAAGTATTTTAACTAAAATCTATCAATATAATATCTTTATAAATCTTTACAGGGAATTGTTTGAGATTACCCAAGTTGCTATTAGAGCTACAAAAAGAGGTGAATCCTTCCCTTATACCAAATAAATTCACGTGGTTATTACATCTACATCTGTTATTAGAATAGACCCATTGGTTTTTGCTTTCTAAGTGGGGACAGCAGTTATTAAATGCGGTGGTTGTATGAACAGTATAAAACAGCTTTACTGAAAATTGAAGAAGTAATAGAAGTTGCCATTGATAAAGAAGCAGATACCATTACAATCAATTCAAATATAGATAGGGCTGTTTTTGTTATGTGACAAAGGTTACAAACTAGCTCTTTTTTATAGTTCAAATTTGCAACATAAAATTTAAACTATGGAAATTATAGAATTCATCAAACAACCTTGGGCCTGGTACATTGCTGGTCCTTTAGTGGGGCTTACCGTACCAGCATTGTTAATTTTAGGAAACAAGAATTTCGGTATTAGCGCCAATTTACGTCACGCTTGTGCAGCTTGTTTACCATCAAATATTTCATTCTTTAATTACAATTGGAAAAAAGAAATTTGGAATATGTTTTTTATAGGAGGAATTCTAATAGGAGGTGTAATTGCTTTTCACTTTTTATCCAATCCGAACCCAATAATCATCAATGACGATTTAAGGACAGAATTAGCTACTTATGGTATTACAAACATCAACGGAATGTTACCCTCAGAAATTTTCTCTTGGGAAAATCTATTCACAATAAAAGGATTTTTAATGATGGTTGTGGGAGGTTTTATGATAGGTTTTGGATCTCGTTATGCTGGCGGATGTACTAGCGGACACGCAATTTCGGGTTTATCAAATCTACAAATACCATCACTAATTGCTACCTGTTGCTTTTTTATAGGCGGACTAATAATGGCAGTTTTTATTCTTCCTTACATCCTTTCACTTTAAAAAATAAATTATGAATAATATAGATCAAAACACAGATTTTGAAACGCGTTCTTTAGACACAATTTGTATAAACGAAAGTCATTTAGAACACAAATGGTACCACAACATTAAATATCTAATCGTAGGATTATTATTCGGAATTGTATTCATCAAAGCCGAAATTATCAGTTGGTTCCGCATTCAAGAAATGTTCCGTTTTCAATCGTTTCATATGTACGGTGTCATCGGTAGTGCCGTTGTGGTGGGTGCAATTTCAGTTTTTTTAATAAAAAAATTCAATATCAAAACTATTTATGGAGAAAAAATAGAATTTCATGATAAAAAATTCAACAAAGGTCAAATTATTGGAGGACTGATTTTTGGTTTAGGTTGGGCTATTACTGGAGCTTGTCCTGGTCCACTCTTCGCTCAAATAGGAACTGGAGTAACCGTAATGTTTGTAACCTTATTCTTTGCCATTGTTGGAACGTGGGTATATGGTTATTTCCGAGATAAATTGCCTCATTAATTAGATTTCAAGAAATAGTAGAACTATGAAAATTAAAATAAATACTCTAATTTCAATACCAATAATAACTTTTATTTGAGCTCCAAAAAAAATTACTAGCACAGTTTTTAAAAATGAGACCAGTCATAAATTGGCATTCTTACATAACAATCCATTAGTTTTATAGTACTTTTGCATTTCAAAAAATCATCCTAATGCACCAATCTATAAAAAATTTATTTTCTTCATTTTCAAGTTCATTAGTTGACGACATCGAAAAAAATGCTGTGGTTCAAGAATTTAAAGCGGGCTATGTCATAATGCGAACAGGTCAGTATATAAAAAATACAGTATTAGTTTTAAGCGGAAGCATCAAAATTTATCGTGAAGACGAAGATGGCGGAGAGTTTTTTATGTACTATTTGCAACCAGGTCAGGCGTGTGCAATTTCTATGATTTGTGGCACAAAAAATGAGCAAAGCCAAATTATGGCAAAAGTGGTAGAAGATGTAGAATTGGTTATGGTTCCCTTATCACTTATGGATAAATGGATGATGCAACACCGTAGTTGGTACGAATTTGTGATTGACACCTATAGAAGTCGTTTTGAAGAGGTTTTAGAAGTAGTCGATAGTATTGCATTTAGAGCGATGGATGAACGTTTAGAGTTTTATTTAAAGCGTCATCGAGAAGCTTGCGGTTGTGCAGATTTAAAATTATCACATCAAGAAATTGCTACCGAATTAAATACATCAAGAGAAGTGATTTCTCGGTTACTCAAAAAATTAGAGCAACGTGGTGCCCTAAAATTGCACCGAAATCACATAGAGCTTTTAAAATAAAGCACCTATGTGATAAAAGTTACAAATTGTAAAATTTAAACTGCCAATATTTGCATCATAAAATTTTACAATTATGGAATACATAGGTTATTTTGCATCAATACTTATTGGTGTAGCGTTAGGATTAATAGGTGGCGGTGGTTCAATTTTAACTGTCCCAGTCTTAGTTTACTTGTTTGCTGTCGAGCCTGTTGTAGCAACATCTTACTCTTTATTTATAGTCGGTTTAATTAGCGGTATTGGTTCTGTTAGTTATTTCAAAAAAGGTTTGGTCAATATCAAAACAGCAATAGTTTTTGGTATTCCATCAATTATAGCTGTTTTTACAACTCGTGCTTTAATTGTTCCTGCAATACCAAAAGAAGTTTTTACAATTGGCGATTTTGTTGTTAGCAAAAGTATTTTGATGATGCTTCTTTTTGCTGTTTTAATGATTGCAGCATCATATAGTATGATTAAAAAAGTTAAGAAAATTAATGGTGCAGAAAACGACGAAGAACAAAAATTTAATTATCCATTAATAGTAATTGAAGGGGCAGTTGTAGGCGTTCTTACAGGATTAGTGGGTGCTGGTGGCGGATTTCTAATTATTCCTGCATTGGTAATTTTCAGTAAATTACCAATGAAAGAAGCTGTTGGAACCTCATTAGTAGTAATAGCTGCCAAATCATTGATTGGTTTTTTTGGTGAAGGTGAAGCGACTTTAATCAATTGGCAATTTTTGTTCACAATTTCTGCTTTTGCAATTATCGGAATAGTTATAGGAACGGCTTTATCCAAAAAAATAGACAGCGAAAAATTAAAACCTGCTTTTGGTTGGTTTGTTCTCGTAATGGGGATTTATATCATAATCAAAGAAATATTTTTTCTATAAAAAAGATTATGTGATAATTGTTACAATTATTGCAAAAATCAAATACTAATTTTGTAGAACAATATTAAAAATAGTAAATAAAAATACAATGAAAATAGAACAAATTTATACAGGATGCCTAGCACAAGGTGCTTACTATATCACATCCAATGGTGAAGCAGCGATCATTGATCCTCTTCGTGAAACACAACCTTATATGGATAGATTAGAAAAAGATGGAGTTAAACTAAAATATATTTTTGAAACCCATTTTCATGCTGATTTTGTTTCGGGTCATTTAGATTTAAGTAAAAAAACAGGAGCTTCCATTGTTTATGGACCAAATGCAAAACCTGACTTCGAATTCATTTCAGCAAAAGACAATCAAGTTTTTGAAATTGGAAATATCAAAATAAAAGTATTACACACACCTGGTCATACAATGGAAAGTACCACGTATTTATTAATTGATGCTGATGGTAATGACTACGCTATTTTTTCTGGTGACACCTTATTTTTAGGTGATGTGGGTCGTCCAGATTTGGCACAAAAAGCTGCTCACATGACACAAGAGCAGTTAGCTGGATTGTTATTTCATTCCTTGAGAGATAAAATAATGCCTATGGCTGATGATGTAATTGTTTATCCAGCGCACGGTGCAGGATCGGCTTGCGGAAAAAACATGAGCAAAGAAACGGTAGGCACTATTGGTGAGCAAAAAGCAACCAATTATGCCTTGCGTGCTACTATGACTGAAGAAGAATTTATTAATGAAGTTACCGATGGTTTATTACCACCACCAGCCTATTTTGGAATGAATGTAGCAATGAACAAAAGCGGAATTGAGAGTTTTGAAACTGTTTTCAATCAAGGTATGAAAGCCATCAATGCAACCGAATTTGAGGTAGTTGCTGAAGAAACCGGAGCATTGATTTTAGATACTCGTAGTAATGGCGATTTTGCAAAAGGATTTATTCCTCAATCAATAAACATTGGTATCAATGGCGATTTTGCTCCATGGGTTGGTGCTTTAATTAGTGATGTAAAACAACCTATTTTATTAGTAACGGATTTAGGTTTAGAAGAAGAAACAGTAACCCGTTTAACTCGTGTTGGTTTCGATAACGTGATCGGACATTTAAAAAATGGCTTTCAAGAATGGTCCGCCGCAGGTTATGAAGTCGATACTGTAACCAGAATAACTGCAGACGAGTTTGAAAAAGAAGTGAAAATTGGAGAAAGCAGAGTTATCGATGTCCGTAAAGAAAGTGAGTACGAAGCAGAACACGTTGAAGAAGCATACAGTCGTCCATTAGCCGCTATAAATGAATGGGTGAAAGACATCAATCCCGAAGAACATTTCTTTATGCACTGTGCAGGAGGTTACCGTTCAATGATGGCAGCATCAATATTACTAGCTCGTGGGTACAGAAACTTTAGCGAAGTTGAAGGGGGTTTCAATGCCATTGCAAAAACTACTGTTCCTAAAACCAATTTTGTATGTCAAAGTAAAGTTTTAAAAGCATAATTTAATAATCATAAAAAAATAAGCACTGTATACCAAACGTCAAAACTTCCGGTGCAACTGCCTAGAATTGAGAGTCCGGGTTTTTATTTTCAAAGCTAAGAAAAAGTATTAATTTAGTAATATGCAAGCAGCCATTAGAAAATTAGCTAAAACCATATTGGGAATATTTCTTGCCTACATAGCTATTTTAGTAGTGGTTATTATATGGTTGTATAGGTTTCAAAATCAAGCAGCGCCAACTTACATCCCCCTTCAAGAATTTACCACGGTTATAGAAGAAGCTGTTTATAAAACTCAAAATGAGCAAATAAAACTTGGTTATCAGCTCTTGATAAACACCTCTTTAACCATAGGGCCACATGTGGCCGATACCACTATGCGCTATAGTGGTAATAGCTTGGAATGTATTTCATGCCACCTAAATGAAGGCACCAAAGCATTTGGAATACCTTTAAATACAGTTCTAGGTAGATTTCCTCAATACAGAGGGAGAGAAGACACAATAGGCACTATTGAGGACAGGATAAACGGCTGTCTCAGTAGAAGTATGAACGGCCGCCCTATGGAGACAAATCAGAGAGAGATGCAGGCTTTTGTGGCCTATTTAAGCTGGCTGGAAAGATATAAACCTGAAGGAGTTTCCGTGGCTTCCCCACTAGAAAACGGTCTTAAAGAAATAGAATTACCCAATAGACAGGCAGATTTGACTGCGGGGGCTCTTGTGTACGAACAGCAATGTGTGGTTTGTCACCAAAAAGACGGGCAAGGAACCTTTGACAACCTAAATGGACTTTATTTTTACCCACCACTCTGGGGTGCACAAGCCTATAACAATGGTGCGGGAATGAGTAGGTTAATAACTGCAGCTCAGTTTATAAAATACAATATGCCATTTGGGGTAAGTCATGAAAACCCCATTCTTACAGATGAAGAAGCCTATGACGTAGCGGCATATGTAAACCAAAAAAACCGTCCAATAAAATCTGATTTAGCAGCAGATTTCCCAAACAGGCTTAAAAAACCACTGTCTTCTCCTTACCCACCTTTTCTAGATTCTTTTCCCTTAGAACAACACCAACTTGGACCTTTCCAGCCTATGATAGAGCACTATCTAAAGGAGTATAGAGTGATAAAGACTAAATAATTATTTAGTCTTCGTATAGACGAATATAGTCAATAACTAATTGGTCATTTTTGAAATCAGTAGCTATAGCACCACCTAAACTACCTCCCATAGCAATATTAATCAACAAAAAGAAATCTTGATTAAATGGCATAGATGAGTTGACATTAATGTCAAAGTATTTTACATTTTCAACATACATTTTTATGGTAGATTCACTCCAAATCAATGAATACTCTTTAAAATCAGCTCCAATACCGCTAGATATGATTTCCTGTGAAAATTTTGCATTGGTATTATTAGATGTATTTTTCCAATGGACAGTTCCAATCATTTTATCTTTTTCTTGCCCATTTTGTTCTACTAAATCTATTTCTCCACAATTAGGCCACCCAACAGCATCTAAATTAGCTCCCATTAACCAAAGTGCTGGCCATGTTCCTTTAGATTGTGGAAATTTAGCCCTCACTTTTAATTGTCCGTGCTTGAATGAGAATTTGTTCTGAGATTTTATTCTCGCAGAAGTGTAAGATTTGCCATCTATATTTTCTTTAATGGCGCTAATGGTTAAAAAGCCATTAGAAAGCTTTATGTTTTTTGAAGAAGAAGTATAGGTTTGTAGTTCCTGATTCCCCCATCCTGGTATGCCAAAAGCACTTCCGTCTCCTAAGTCATGTGTCCATGTACTGTTGTCTAGACTGTTAGATTCGAATTCTTCAGACCAAACGAGTCCAATCCTATCTTGATCAGTTAGGCCTTGTCCTTGTTCTACAGGAGTGTTGTCTTCCTCTGAAGTCTCATCTGTTGCGCAGGAAACCAAGAGTAATAAAAAAATAGCATTAATAAATAAAAATGATTTTGAGTGTTCATTTTTTCTTTTCATTAATGCTATTTTTTAGTTTTTATTTTAAGTATTACTGTTATTTTTTAAAGTAAAAATTATCAAAGAAAACAATGCCGTTTCCGACTACTTTGAATTGAATCACGTCTGCTAAGTCTACTATATCTGAGAAATCAGTCAAAGCAATATCAACACTATTCCACTGCCCTAGATTACTTACATCTAATGCTTTGCCTTTTTCTTTTCCTTCCCCTGAACTAATCAAGAAGAAATTTAGTGCAGTTGAATCTGAAGTCCAGTAGTCAATGTGAATTGAAGTGTAATCACTTACGTTTAAAGGAGATGCAAAAGCAGTTCCTTGGTAATTTAAGTTGGCATATTTTAGTACGTTGTTGCCACCTAGATCTTCTTTGCTTACTGTGGTACTTTGCCCCCAGTTTGGATTAAAGTCTGTGTCTGCTACATCAGTGTAAGAATCACTAAATATTGACATTACGCCAGTTGCGTTCAAAGATGGTGCTGCTGGAGCGGCTGTTGGTCCACTTACTTCTTCAACAGCTACTGGAATAGAGAATGCTATATTGTCTATATAGTAAGTTGTTTCAGCACTGTTGGTAATATTAATAGCAGTAATGATTACAATTCTATCGTATTTATTGCTCTCCTCAGCAGTAAAATTATACACTAGTTTCTCCCATGCACCATTTGCTGTAGTGGTTACGGTAGCTTCTTTGAAATTATCTGAATTTGAGGAGTCTTCAATTTTCAACAGTACGTTTTGTCCTGGCGATGCTGAGTGAACATCAATAGAGATAGCTTCTTGACCAGCAGGGAAAATAATTTTTTCATTCAAATTAAAAAAGAAACCAGCCCATGGTTCTATACCTGCGTCTTCTTCTATCTTCAATACTTTTGAAGAACTGTTTACCGCTCCGGGGTTAGGATTATTTTCATAACTTATTTCTAAGAAAGCGGATCCGTCTGGTCCTCCAAATCTACCCCAAGTTCCGGTTAAATTGCTACTTGAGAGAGCTCCTTTTTCAGAAAAAGGGTTTCCTTTACATTCAAAATCTAATGTAGCGGTGTTTAAACTAGGAAGAGATTCTATAAAGGTATCACAGCCTTTAACAACAACACCTACTGGATCTGGTATAGTTTCTGAATCATCTCCAGAACATGATATTAAAAAGCTTAAAAAAAGAAAAAATAACAGGACATTTGGTTTTACAATTTGTTTTATTTCTACAATTTTCATTTCTACAATTTTTTATTTTTTTAAAACTATGTAATAATAATTAAACTTACTTTAATTTTAAAAAAAAATCAGCAAACGTTTAAATTAACTATACTAATTATAAAGTTTATTAAACACTTTTTAAAAAAATAAACACAACAGTCCCAGCTAGCTTATTCTATGGCGCACACACTAAATAGATATAACCATTATTTTTATCTTTAAAAAATGATTAAAATGAGAAAATATTTCCCTTACCTTTTAGTTTTTGTACTTTTTATTAATTGTGCTAAGGATAATTCCAATGAGCTTAATACACCTGAAAAAGTGAAGCTTGCAGTAGAAACGGGAGATAGTAAGCTGCCTTATTTTAAGATTACTACAGACAATATCATTCAAAATGAGCCTAAAGTTGGAGGTAATTTAAAGGTGTACTTAAATAAGTTAGAAACGCATGACAGCCCAATTGGTATTGAATACAGAGGGTCTACTTCTTATAGAATGTCTGATAAAAAATCTTATGGAATTGAAAGTTGGAATGCTGCCGGAGCAGACATGCCATTTCAGTTTCTAAATTTTCCAATAGAGGTAGATTATATTTTAATGGGAGACGTTTTTAGGGCGGTTGATAAAACTATTTTTGATCCCACCCTTATGCATCATTATTTGGGATATGAATTCTATAGAAAAATGGGTCATTACGCTGCTAGAACAGAGTTTATAGACTTAGAAATTAATGGCACTTATATGGGCGCTTATATTTTTATGGAGAAGCTTAAGCGCGACAAAAATAGAATAAATATTAAAAAGTTGGAGCCTACAGATACTTCTGCAGAAGCTATTACTGGTGGCTATATTTTAAAGATAGACAAGACTGCTGGGGGTAAAGCAACTGCTGGACAGCCCTTAGAATATTACAATAACAATTGGGCAGATGACGCTAAATACAATGAAGCTATTAGTTTTAGATCTCCTTATGACATTTTTAAAAATCCTATAAATTTCCCTGCCTACGGAGAGCCATATCACCCACAGATGTACTTGGAGACTTATTTTCTATATGAATACCCCAAGCCAGAAGACATTACCACAGCTCAAAAGCAGTATATTCAGAAGTATTTAACTGATTTTGAAACGGCTTTGATTTCAGATAATTTTGCTAGTGCGCAGCGTACTTACACCAATTATATAGATTTAAATAGTTTTGTAGATTTTTTTATTATTAATGAAATAACAGGAAATGTAGACGGTTATAGACTGAGTACTTATCTACACAAGGACAGGGGTGAAAAATTAAAGATGGGTCCTATTTGGGATCTTAATATTGGTTATAATAGACAAGGAAGGGTTCCTTTTAATGATTGGATTGCCAATTATAATACCTATGTGCAGCAAGACGCTTGGATGGTACCTTTTTGGTGGCCAAGACTGCTACAAGACCCTGTATTTAAAACGGCTTTAAAAAGTAGATGGCAGGAAGTGCGTGCAGGGAGCTTAAGTAATAATCAAGTATTAGGACTGATAGACAGTACTTCTAAATACTTACAAGACAATGGCGCTATACAACGCAACTTTAATAAGTGGATAGGTATTCCAGTAGACTATCCTTTAGCCGTGAGTGAGCTCAGAGCATATTTAGTCAATAGGCTAAAATGGATGGACCAGACTATAGGAACTTACTAAACTACTTAGTAATTTCTAATAGTTCAATATCAAAAATAAGAACTGAACCTCCCGGAATTCCATTGTAAGAACTGTTTCCATATCCTAAAGAAGCAGGTATAAGTAATTTTCCAGCACCTCCTACTTTAAAATAGGTAATGCCCTCTGTCCAGCCTTTAATAACTCCGTTTAAAGGGAAAGAAATACCCGCAGCAGTGCTTTGGTCAAAAACAGATTTATTTGTAAAATAACCTTTGTAAGCTACTCTTACTGAATTGTTGCTTGTGGGTTTTGCGCCAGCACCTTCTCTTTCAATAATGTAATATAAGCCAGAACTAGTCTTTGTAGCGGCTAAGTTATTTTGCTCTAAATATTCTTGGATTTCCAAATCATTAGATGTTTCATCTTTAGCACAGTTTACTAATAGCATCCCTAAAAAAAGGAGAGAGAGGTATTTCATCATTATTTTCTATTAAATTACGGGTGACAATATACAACAGATATTACTATTTTAGTATTAAAAATCAAGCCAATTCTATGCGGGTACAAAGAGGTTAATCCTAAAATTGGAGCTACCTAATTTGGTTAAAAATGACACCCTTGTTAGTAATGTTAGTAAGAGTGGATAAATAGGGGCAATTTTTCAGATTCATATTTGATAATCACATGATTCAGTGCCAATGGTTTAAAAACGAATGGTAAGAATTAGGACATGACAGGGTATCTTAAAGTTAAAATGCTAGTAGAGTTTCGCTGTACAAAATTGACAGGCAGTATTTTAAACAGCTTTAAAGTTTAAAGCAACTGCCTAATCATAGACTGCATTTATAAAATCTTCACCCAATACTATATCTAGGGTGTTTAAAAGTCTCTCTGCATTTTTTATAGAGAATACCATGGGAGGTTTAATCTTTAATACATTGCGGTCTGGACCGTCTGTACTCATCAGAATTCCGTAGTCTTTCATTCTATTAGCTACATAGCTAGTTTCTGAGGCTAATGGTATTATATTTTCTGTTAAGAACTCAATTCCTAAAAATAAACCCTGTCCCCTTACGTCCCTTATTATGGGGTGTTTAAACATCAGTTTTTGTAACCCTTCTTTTAAAAAATTCCCTACCTCCAAGGCATTTTCTTTAAGTTTTTCATCCTTGACAACACGTAGGGTTTCTAAAGCAATGGCACAGGAAACTGGATTACCACCAAAGGTGTTAAAGAACTCCATACCGTTGGCAAACTTTTGGGCTACCTCTTGGGTACAAACAACTGCTGCTACAGGGTGACCGTTGCCTAAGGGCTTTCCAATAGTCACAACGTCTGGTATAGCACCATGCCACTCAAAGCCCCAAAAATGACTTCCCATTCTCCCGCAGCCCGTTTGTACCTCATCTGAAATACAAAGCCCACCAGCGGCTCTGACTAGTTTATAAGCCTCAACTAAAAAACCATCTGCTAAAGGTACCTGCCCTCCACAGCTAATAATGGGTTCTATAATAAAACCGGCAAGATTTTGACCCTTAGCCTCCAAGGCTTTAATAGTATTAGAAAGGGCTGCTGCGTATTGAACACCACTTTCTGAACCACGAAACTTACCTCTAAAGGCATTTGGAATTGGGATTAGGTGGGTGTGCTTCGGTTTTCCTTGTCCCCCTTTGCCGTCAAATTTATAGGAAGAAATGCCAATGGTGCTGTTTGTGTTGCCATGATACCCATGCTCACTGGCTATAATTTGCTTACTCCCGCTGCATACATAGGCCATTCTAAGGGCTAGTTCATTGGCTTCTGAACCTGAATTAACAAAATGAACCACACTTAAAGAGGGTGGGAGGGTTTCTAAAATAGCTGCTGCAGCTTTATTTATATTTGAGTGCAGGTACCTGGTATTGGTGTTAAGGACTGCCATTTGCTTTTGACCAACCGCAATGAGTCTAGGGTGTTCATGCCCCACATGGGCTACGTTGTTTACGGTGTCTAAATATTTTTGTCCATTTTGGTCTATTAAATACACACCCTCACCTCTTACTATTTGAATTGGAGTTTGGTATTGTAAACTCAGACTTTTACCTAAATGTGCTTCTCTGTAGTCTAAAAGTGTTTTGTTAGTTGTTTTTTTTGGCCTTTCCAAGGCCGATACTTTGAATAGTAGGTTAGGATCTGGACAAATATCTGCCCAGATTGCCTGCTGCTGAAAAGTCTGAACCCCAGGAAAATCATCTTGGTAACCTAAAAGGTCTAGCATGATTTGGAAATGTAAGTGAGGTGCCCAATTTCCATTGTTTGTGGCATTGCCTAAGAGACCTATTGTGGTGCCTTTTAAAAGGGTGTTGCCCGCTTTGTGAGTCAGAATAGAAGCGGGAGATAGGTGTCCGTATAGGCTATAAAAAACAAGCCCTTCTTCTTTGTGCTCTAGCACTACAAAACCACCGTATTCTTTGGCCCCTTTTCTGTCTAAGGAAATGATTATTTTCCCATCAAATAAGCTGTGTACGGGTGTTTGTTCTGGCAGCCAAAAATCTATACCCATATGAATACAACGGCTTATTGGACCTTGGTTACTAGCCTTGTCATAGTCTTCAGAGGTGTATAGCGGTCTGGGCTCAAGGTAGCCACCAGCAATGAATTCCTCAGGATGCTCTTTTTGTAGACTTTGAATTTTATACTCAAAGTAGTTTAAATTATTAAAGGCAGCCTGGTGTTCTACCCAAAGGCTTTCTACGCTAAGGTCTAGGTGGTGAACGGCTGTTTTATTCTGATTTGGAAAAATGGATTTTAAAGAGAGCTTCTCTTTTATGGCCCATTTTTTAAAGGCGCTTAGCTTTGGATGTGCAGAGAAATTACAGGCCTTTCTAAAAGCATAGTGAGCAAAACTTGAATTTATTGCTGTCCATTTTTTTAATAGCTCCCATGCGGGAGTCTCACTAATATAGAGATAGGTGTTGTCTGGAGCCTCTTTTTTGTTGATTGCTGCCTTGGTGAGAGAGATGCTGAGCCTCATGCCAATGGCTGTATGTAAATGCGCTAAAGAAGCCTCTGTTAATTTATATGCTTTGTGGTAGCTGGCAACTATAGAGAGCGCAGCCTGTAAAGGATCTTCCGTATGCATAATTCCATAAGTGCAGGCAATGGCTAGGTCATTGATAATCTGGGTATAACAGGCGTCCCCATAGTCTATAATTCCTATAACTTTAGGGTTTATTAGTGTCTTTGAAACAATTATATTATAGTCATTGGCGTCATTGTGAACCACCCCTTTTGGTAGTTCTTTATATGCCAATTCTTGTTTTTCAAAGGCTTTTATAAATGGTAAAATTAAGACCAATTGTGCTTTGGTGAAAAGTGTTATATAGTCTTTAATCCAAAGACCTTGTGCTATATCCCATTGTAACACTCTTGAAGCGTAAGGGTGGGTAAAGCCTTTTAATACTCTAGTAAGATGACCACAATGGGCGCCAAGCCCTTCCCTGAGCACCTCTAATTTTGGATTCACTACCGCCCAGAGTCTACCATCTATCCAGCTCATAACTCTAAGAATACGCTGCTCGGTTCCAATGCTTAGAACGCTAAGGTATTGGTCATCTTTATTCTTTATTAATCTTGGGTATTTAAAAGATAATTGCTGTTTTTCTATATAAAGCAAGAGGGCTTCTTGAAAAGCTATTTCTGAAGTTGAGGCGCTTTGGTGGGCTATTTTAATAATAAAAATGGCTCCATCAGCGCTAGTACATTTGAAATTTAAGTCTAACTCACCTGCCAAGGGGGTTAAAGCCCCTTCTAATTGGTATTTCTCTTTTAAAATATTAGAAATATAAACCTCTAGCATGTACTATCTTTTATTTTTTAAACCCACTATCCAGCTGCTTATTATTTCCAATACTTCAGCAGAAATGGTTTGAGTGTTGGTGTAGTATTCACTAATTTCTCCGCTAAGTGACTCTTGAAACATGTGATTTAAATTTTTAAAAGTAATATCTTCTGTGGTATAATTAAAGGGTCCTTTTAGGGTTTGTGGCCGCTCTAAAATAATAGCCCCTTTTTTTAATACTAGTGGAATACTAAATCCGTTTTGCACAAAATCTCCAATTAGATCTAATTGCTATGAAAGTACTGCTTTGTAAACTATATTAAATAAAGGAAAAAAAAATTCAAAGTTTCTTGTTTCAAAAAATACTGTCGAAGCTTTGTTTTTTAATACTCCTTGTTCTGGAATATCCATACTGGCTTTTAGCACTTGGCCTTCTCTTTCAATTAAAATGCTAAGTTCAATTTTTTGTATCCCAAAAACTAAAGTGCCAGTCCAATTACCTATTATTTCCTGTGATAAAAGATTTACTGGGATTAGTAGAAAGAGGATGAGTATTTTTTTCATCAATTTCTCTTTTCTAAATTTAAGTATATCTTTTCCACTTTCTCCCTTGCCCAAGGTGTTTTTCTTAAAAATGTAAGACTGGATTTCAGGGAAGGCTTACTCTTAAAACAATTAATATTGACTTCTTGGGCTAGGTATTCCCAACCATACAGTTCTACCAAACATTCTAATAAGTCTGCTAATTTAATACCGTGCAGGGGGTTGTTGGGTTGTCTGTTTGGTGAATGATTTTCCTTATCCATTTACTAATGATTATTCTGGTTTAAAGTTAGAACATTAATTTTGTGAAATCTAGCAGGAATTTACTTACTGGGTATCACATAATAAAACACAGAATAAAAATGACAAAAGCTACCTATCAAAACAAATACATGAAAAATAGCATGATTAAATTTTATTTTTTTTACGCTGTATAGAATAGCACCAATGGTATACGAAATGCCTCCAGCAAAAAGCCATAGCAGTCCCTCTGATGGTAGGCTATTTATTAATGGCTTTATGGCAAACACAATCATCCAGCCCATAAGAACGTAAATAAGGGTTGAAAGAATTTTATACTTTCCTGTAAAAAATAGTTTTAAAATAATTCCAATAAATGCCATTCCCCATGAAACACTGAAAATGATCCATCCAATACGGCTATTCAGAGTAATAAGGGTAAAAGGGGTATAGGTTCCGGCTATGAGCACATAAATAGCTGAATGATCAAAAATATTTAAATGTTCTCTTAGTTTTTGTTTTTTAGCACTGTGGTATAAAGTAGAAGCTGCGTACAACACCACCAAACTCCCGCCATACACTACAGCGCTCCCAATATGTAATAAATCTCCGTAATGGCTAGCATTTTTGATTAACAGCACTAGCGCAGGTATACTTAAGGCAAATCCAAAAGCATGAGTAATGATGTTAAGCTGTTCTTCTTTTGGTGAATATTCATTCATTTTTATATTTTTATTTTAGTAGCTAAAGTAAACTGTTTAACAAATTAAGTTAAAGTTTAAACATAGAGAATTATTTATTGTACCTTTATTTGAATTTAAAAAATATAAATTATGAAAAAATTAGTACTTATTTTTACAATTATGTTGTCTGTAGCTTTTTCTCAAAAGATTACAGCACAGGAAACAATAGTGGATGTTGCTGTTGGTAATGAAGATTTTTCAACTTTAGTAACTGCTTTAAAAGCAGCAGATTTAGTGGGTGCTTTACAAGGAGACGGCCCTTTCACCGTTTTTGCTCCAACTAATAGTGCTTTTGCAAAAATTAATGCAGAAACACTAGGGTCACTTTTAGAAGAAAAAAATCAGAAAGCTTTAGCTAATATTTTAACGTATCACGTAGTATCTGGAAATATAACAGCAAATGACGTAGTTGCTGCTTTAAAGAAAGGAAAGGGTATGGTAGAATTAACAGCTCTAAATGGCCAAGTATTAACTGTAGTTCAAAAAGACGGTAAAATTTTTTTGAAAGACTCTAGCGGGAATTTCAGCGAGATTGTTGCTACAGACGTAATGGGTAGTAATGGTGTTATTCATGTAATAGATACTGTAGTAATGCCTAAATAATTGGGTCCATTATTTTTAAACAAAAAGCCCCAATTTTGGGGCTTTTTTTATATCTAGTTGTTTCCTAGCTGCTTAAGCATTTTACTATGAACCCTTATGGCTTTTAAAAAAGTTTGATTTGTATTATAAGGCAGGTTGTACTCTTTGGCAGTTTCTATTACAATTTTAGATAGTTCTTTGTAGTGAACATGACAAATTCCAGGTAATAAATGGTGTTCAATCTGGTAATTTAAACCACCTATAAGCCAAGAAAAAATAGTAGATTTTGGAGCGTAATTAGCCGTAGTTGCAAATTGATGCGTAGACCAATCTCCTGCTATAAGACCGTTTTCGTTAGGAAGGGGAAATTCAGAACTGGGCATTATGTGAGCTACCTGAAACACCACACTAATTAAAAGACCAGTTAAAAAGTGCATACATAGAAACGCTAATAATACATGCCACCAAGGTAGATTTACCATGATTATAGGCATAATAAGAGCAAAAGAATAGTAAAAAACTTTCCATGCTGCAATGCTTATAACCGCATTTCTAAATTCATTTTTCTCAATTAAAAATCCCATTTTGTGGTACCTGTTTATTCTCACAAAATCTTTAGTTGTTATCCATGAGATGGTTGCTAAACCATAAAAAAACCAGATATAAATATGCTGAAACTTATGCGTCCAATACTTTTTAGCATTTGGAGAAAATCTGAGAAAAAAAGGTGCATTTATGTCGTCATCGGCATGTTCAATATTGGTGTATGTGTGATGAAGGACATTGTGCTGTATTTTCCAAACCCGTGCATTGGCTCCTATCATATTTAATGAATAACCAATGAGTGTGTTTGTCTTTGAGTTTTTTGAATAAGCCCCATGAATAGCATCGTGAGCAACACTCATTCCAATTCCTGCCATTCCAAACCCACTTGTAATATAGAGGGCAAAAAGAAGCCAGCTACTTGTGACTACTCCTGTATTAATAATTGCAAATGGAATACAAAAAATTGCAAGCATAAACACCGTCTTAATAACCATATTGGCATTGGCATACTTGTCAAGTTTATTTGATTTGAAATAATCATTTACCCTTATTCTTAAGGTTTTTGAAAAATCATTTCCTGTTTCTCTTGTGAAAGTTGGATGTTGGATATGGCTTGTATTTTAATTAGTAATTTTATAGATCTTCTTATATCAAATTCTAATATAGGTGAAAATACAAACTAATGGAAGGATAAAATAGACAATTGTCACATTTTCATCTAATTAGAATTAATAATATGGAGCTATTTAAAGCTTATTCAAGAATTTTTATGTTTACCATCTTGTTTCTCTCCATACATTTTGTTCTTCTTTAGAAAGAAAAGTCCAGCTTACAATCCTACTAGATTTATTACCTGTCTCTAGTGAAATTGTTCTAATTTCAATTACTTTATTTTTTTCTAAGCCGGTGTAAATTCCTTTAAGATTTGACTGTTTAGAAACTAGGGTAGAAAACCAGAAACAGTTTTTAGAAATGGTTTTGCTTTCTCTAATTATATTTTGAATAAACAGTTCTTCTCCTCCCTCACAAATAAGCTCATGACTAATTCCAGCAAAATTTAATTCAGTTGTTTTATTTTTTTTACCTGTTAGATTTTTAATTTTCCTTTGGGTCCCTGTTTGTGCATTTTCTAAAGAAGAATGAAAAGGCGGATTGCAAATAGTTAAATCAATTTTTTCTTCTTTACTTATAATCCCCTTAAAAATATCCGATGAATTTTTCTGTAATCTACAACTAACTTTATCCTTTAGTAATTCATTTGAATTAATAATTTGCTCTGCCCACACAATAGATTTTGAATCAATATCAGTGCCAATAAAATTCCAGTCATACTCTGTCACGCCAATAATAGGATATATACAATTAGCACCTAAACCAACATCAAGACAGGTAATTTTTTCACCTTTTGGCATTTTACTATTATTACTTTCACATATTAGATCTGCCATATGATGAATATAATCTGCTCTTCCAGGTATTGGTGGGCATAAATTTTTATCTGGGAAGTCCCAGTTTTCTATACCGTAATAATAGTGCAGTATGGCTTTGTTTAAAAGTTTCACTGCTTTTGGGTTTGAAAAATCTAAAGATTGATATCCTAATTTATTTAGTTTAATATGTTGATTTAATTGAGGCTTACAATTTACGAGCGCAACTAAATCGTATTTTTTTTGGTTTTTATTTCGCGGATGTAGCCTTGTTTTTCCTTGTTGACTATTTTCTAAAGACATTATTTCTATAGATTATAATATTTTTTAAGTGTATTTGTGTGTTTATATTCAAATTTTATTAAAAAAATCTTTCATTCAATAATTTTTTAGTGTCAACAATGGTCAAATATAACTAACAAATATTGGTAATCTTTAACGCTCACGAACGTTTGCCT
>CAWWAC010000026.1:0-22857 GCA_963934855.1 uncultured Flavobacteriaceae bacterium | reverse complement strand
TATATATTTTATATGAATTATATAACTAAAATTAATAAATGATGCTCTTGTGAAAATAAAATCCAACGACAAAGCTTACAAATCAAAAAAAGCCGCTTCATAAATGAAGCGACTTTTTTTTTTGTACAAGCGGAGAGACTCGAACTCTCACACCTTTCGGCACTAGATCCTAAGTCTAGCGTGTCTACCAATTCCACCACGCCTGCAAAAGGAGTGCAAATATAATCTAAAATTTGAATATTAAAAGTCCTATAGTTTAAAAAGTACTTTTTGTAGCTTTGCCTAATTAAAAAAAACAAAAATGTTAGATTTAACATCCTATATAGAACAAAATCAAGACAGGCTTTTAGAAGAACTTTTTAGCTTACTTAGAATTCCTTCTATTAGTGCAGACCCTAAGTATGCAACATCAGTAGCTGAAGGAGCTGAGGCTATTGCTGGTTTTTTGAAAGCTGCAGGTTTAGAAAATACAAAAATTTATGCTACAAAAGGGCACCCTATAGTATATGCGGAAAAAATATTAAACCCCAGTTTGCCTACTGTGCTGGTTTACGGTCACTATGACGTACAGCCACCAGACCCTATCAATCTTTGGGAGTCTGAACCCTTTAATCCAGTGATAAAAAAAACAGAGATTCACCCACAGGGCGCTATTTTTGCAAGAGGCGCTTGCGATGATAAGGGGCAGATGTTTATGCATATAAAAGCAATTGAATACTTAATCCAAACAGATCAATTGCCCTGCAACGTAAAATTTATGATAGAAGGAGAGGAAGAAGTAGGCAGTAACAACCTGGCTATTTTTGTAAATGAGAATAAGGAATTATTAAAAAACGATGTCATTCTTATTTCAGACACAGGAATGATTTCCAACGAAACACCCTCTATCACTACTGGTCTTAGAGGCTTAAGTTATGTAGAGGTTTGCGTAACAGGACCCAACAGAGATTTGCACTCTGGTTTATACGGGGGTGCAGTAGCCAATCCTATAAATATTTTATCTAAAATGATAGCCAGCCTTCATGACACTGACAATCGCATTACCATTCCGGGTTTTTATGATCAGGTAGAAGAACTTTCAGCAGGAGAGAGAAAGGCCATGGCTGAGGCTCCTTTTAATCTTGAAAAATATCAGAAATCATTAGATATTGCTTCAGTATACGGTGAAAAAGGCTATACCACCAATGAGAGAAACGCCATTAGACCTACCTTAGATGTCAATGGTATTTGGGGAGGCTATACAGGGGAAGGAGCTAAAACGGTTATACCCTCTAAAGCCTTTGCTAAAATTTCTATGAGACTGGTACCCAACCAAGACTGGAAAGACATCACTGAAATATTTAAGAAATACTTTGAAGACATAGCACCAATAGGCGTAAAAGTAAGTGTCACACCACACCACGGAGGCCAAGGCTATGTGACTCCAATAGATCATATTGGCTATAAAGCAGCAGCAGCAGCTTATGAAAAAACATTTGGAAAGATACCTATACCCCAGAGAAGTGGAGGAAGTATCCCTATAGTTTCGCTTTTTGAAAAAGCATTAAATAGTAAGTCTGTTTTAATGGGCTTTGGTCTAGACTCAGACGCAATTCACTCACCAAATGAGCATTTTGGAGTTTGGAATTATTTTAAAGGAATAGAAACTATTCCCTACTTTTACAAGCATTTTACAACACTCTCAAAGATAAAAGATTCCGGTGTGTCCTGATTGAGGAAAAGGCTTTTAAAAATTCAATTTTGCTGTGCGCATTGTATAGAGGTTTCTAATATACTTAAGGTTATAGTACCATCTTCTATACTCACATTACAAAGCTTATAAACCTCGCGGTTATTTTCTTTGGTAAGTACTCCTTTAAATTTAGTAACGCCAGTATTTTGTTTCATTAAATTTTTAATTTAAGAAACGAATTTATCACAAGCAGAAAACCATCATGACACCAAGGTGTTCTAATGAGCTTTTAAGTGGGTAAAATAAGATTTAAATAGGATGAGTGGAATTTGGTTTCCTTTGGGCTAAAAAAATATCGATTCACTGCAAGCTGAAACTAAATTGAGTTATTTACAGCAAGTTCAGCCTCCTTATAAGTTCCGGCCTATTAGAGCGACTAATGGGAATTACATTTTTCTCTATCAAGACAGAATTATCTTCAATATCAATGATTTTGGTAAAATTAATAATATAAGATCTATGAGTTTGCAAAAAAATATTGTCTGGCAATTTATCTTTGATTTTTTTTAGAGTAGAGTGCACGCAATACACCTCCTTATGGGTCTTTACATCTATATAATCCCCTTTAGCTTTAATAAACAAAATATCATCGAACTTTAACTTGGTAAGTCTTCTGTCTATATTGATGTAAAGATCATTGCCTTGTTGTTGCTCCAGAGTCAAATTTGTATGCAAGTAAGGAGTTCTTTGAAGCGTGTTTTTCACTTTTAGTATAGACTTATTAAAACGCTCCTGAGTGATAGGCTTTACTAAATAATCAGAAATAGACTCATATTCATAAGCCTCAATAGCCAATTCTTTATCTGAGGTAATAAGTACAATCCTAGCGGTATTCTTAATAGTTTGAACAAAATCAAAACCACTAAAGCCAGGCATGTGAATGTCTAAAAAAATCACATCTACCGTTTGTTGGTTTAGAAACTTAATAGCCTCTATGGCACTTGAAAACTCTTCTATAATATCTAAATCTTCAATTCCAGCACATAATTGCCTCACTACTAGTCTTGCAGATTCTTGATCGTCTACAATAATACAATTCATGTTTACTGCTTTTTTAACATTGATTAATAGCCTGTATAAATCTATCTTTTTGAAGTGGCTTTACCAAATAATCTACAACTAAATCAAAATCATAGGCCGTTAAAGCTAAGTTTTTATCTGAAGAGGTTAATATTACTTTAGGCCTAGTTTTAAGAACATCTAAGAAAGCAAAACCACTCATTTGAGGTAAGTGAACGTCTAAAAACAAAATATCTATATCATTGTGCTTGTTTAAATAG
This sequence comes from uncultured Flavobacteriaceae bacterium, assembly GCA_963934855.1. Lineage (GTDB taxonomy): Bacteria > Bacteroidota > Bacteroidia > Flavobacteriales > Flavobacteriaceae > MAG-120531. Next base: position 19,845 of record CAWWAC010000026.1, on the reverse strand, counting down.
TCTAGAGCCTCTTCTACATTGTTATAAGTAGCTACCACTGTTAAATTAGACGGTTGGCTTAACAGGAGGTGCTCTACCACCGAAATAGCTGCTTGATCATCATCTAAAATAACACACTTTTTCATTTTAAATATCTTTTAAATAATTAGAAATACAATTTAAAACTAGTTCAAAAGAAGCCTGTTGTTCATTCCTATTTATTTTTAATTCTTCTTCATGAACTAGGGCTAAAGAATAACATTGCTCTAGACCAAACATACTAATTTTATTCTTTAGCTTATGCACCACTTCTGCTGCTGCTCTAAAGTTTTTAGCTTTTATCGCCTGTAGGTAGTAAGTCTGCTCTTGGGGGAATTCAAATTTAATAATTCTAATAAGTTTCTCTTTGAAAACTAGATCCCCATCTGCTAAGCTTTCAATATAATTCAAATTGGGTGTCTCCATTAAGTTTTAATAAACATGAATTTACAAATAACTTACGAGATAGTCTTTTTTATGGTAAAGTAAAAGGTGGTGCCCTCACCAATTTTACTTTCTAACCAAACTTTTCCATTGTAAATTTGAACTATCTTTTTTACAATAGAAAGACCAATACCACTTGCATTGGAGTTATTACCTACAGACTGAAAAATTTCAAAAATTTTATGGTAATAGTCTTTTTTTATTCCAAGACCATTGTCTGAAACTGAAAACTGCCAAAAACTACCTAAATCCTCTAAACCAATACTTATTAGCCCCTCTGGCTTATCTATATATTCAATAGCATTCCCCATTAAATTCTGAAATAACTGCTGCATTTGAATCTTGTCTGCTCTTATTTTGGGCATTTTATTTAAAAACTTTAATTCAATATGCTGAGGCCAATAAAGTGTATTTTTAATCTCTAAAATAAGTGCAGTTAGGTCAATAAATGAAATATTTTGCTTTTCAATTCCAATACTTGAATACTTTAATATTCCTATAATGAGTTGGTCCATAGAGCTAATTTTAGACTGTATTAAGTCTAGCTGTTCCAAACCAGATACTCCTAGTTTTTCTCCATGATCTTCTGCCAACCAAGACACCAAGGTACTTATACTTCTCAAGGGGGACTTTAAATCATGAGACACTATATGTGCGTACTCGTTTAAACTAACATTACTATTTTCTAACTCGTGTAATAAATATTCTTTTTGAACTGCTAATTCATGTTGTGCAGTTATGTCTAAATGAATTCCAATCGAACCCACTACTTCCCCTTTTTCATTAAATCTAGGTGCTCCGCTAATGACCCAATATTTTACAGATCCATTTTTTATAGTAACACTCACTTCATAGGTATCAGAAATGCCGTTTAGCCTTTTTTTGTGGTGAATAGACATCATATTAGGGTCTGAGATTTTAAGTAATTTGGATAACTTTTTACCAATAAGCTCATTTTCACTATAACCACTTAAAGCACAAAAACTTTTATTTACTAATTGAACCCTGTCTATATTATCTACTTCTACTAATCCTAAATTCATATTAGCAATAATACTGCTGTACTTTTCTTTTTGAGACTGAAGAGCGTCTTTATATTGCTTTGTCAACGTAATATCCGTGTATACCCATAGGATTCCTTTGTATAACCCTCCACTGTATATAGGAATAAAATCACGTTGAAATACCTTACCAGAGAGTGTGATGAGCTCTTCTGCAATCACTGTTTTTTTATCTCTTAATAATTTTTCTGTCTTTTTTACAAAACTATCTGGGTCCTTAAAAAATATTTTAGATTGCTCTGCAGCGTTTGAACAATTTAAACCCACCATCTGATCGGGTGTAGCAGTAATTCCAAACATATCACAAAATACTTGGTTGGTCAGTTCAATATTCCTGTGCTCGTCTTCTAAGAGTACGCCAAACTTTAAATTTGAAATCACAGTTGCTATCCTACTTTGAGAATCTTTTAGCTTAATTTTTTGTTCTGATAATGCTTTTAAATCAATTCCTAAATAAGAATCTGGAATATGAAGAGGCTGCCCTTCTGCTTCAGATGTTTTTTCTAGTAAAAGTCTTTTGAGCCACTTGTTCTCCTCCTTTAAATGATACTCAATATCATAAAACTCCTTAGAAGTTTCCTCAAGAATTTTTTCTGATTGCACTCTGGCCTGAATCTCATTTTCCAAAGCCATTTTTAGTGACGTAATTTCTGCTTTAGACATATATATTCTGCATTATAAGATCTGAAATCACCATGTCTATAAATTCCGCGAAAATAATCCCTTCCATTAATAAAGATTTGAATTACTAAAGTAACCTTATTGAAATTAAAGGCATATAAAATGTTGTGAAAAGCCGTTTTTTGTATATAAGACAAAAATGAACCGTTTTTAATATCACACTAGCTCATTGTGTTTCCAATAATTGAGTAGTACCTCAATTTTTAACACATAATCCTCATATCTGAGCGGCTTCACAATATAACCTGCAACTCCCAAAGCATAAGCAGCTTTCAGATCTGTCTTATTTACAGAAGTAGTTAAAATAACAGTTGGCAGGCACTTTAATCTATCTATTTCTCTTAAACGCTTTAAAAACTCCAGGCCATTCATTTTAGGCATATTAAGGTCTAACAATAATAAATCTGGCAAACTTTTACCTTCTAAAAGAGCAAGTGCTTCTTCTCCATTGTGAGCTTCATCAATAGCGTGATGCTGTCCTAGTTTAGCTATGCACCTTTTTAGTTTAAGGATTTCTATATCGTCATCTTCTATAAGTAAAAGGGTCATTTAATACATTAAATACAATGTTACAAAAATAAAAATACTGATTATATTAAAGCAAAAGGTGAAATGAAAATTAAAAAAGACCAATGGTCTTAAAAAAACTTTTATTTGTTTTCAAAGGGGTATAAAAGCACAGTGCTTGGGCTAGCATCGTTTACAAAAGGAGCTAAACCCAATTGCAAAAAGTAATAATTGTCTAAAATGGTATCAGGAACAAAAACAAATTCTGTAATAGTAGCGTGGATTCTAATAGTACCCCCTACATTCCAAAATGCCTTGTGCGCTAAAATTGCTCCCCCATCAAATTCCTTGTCTATAGAGGGAAGGTCTATAAATAAGTGAGAAACGCCTAACTCTTTAATATAAATAGCTGCCTGCTCACTTAAATAGGCAGGATTGCTATGGCTATATTGCTTTAAAAGCTTGCTTACCTCATTGGGTAAGGTTCTTATAATTAGTGCCTGCGGTACATCTTTGTCACCAATAGCGGCCACTAAAATTTCTTTAGTGATCACTAAATCTTCCCTTGTAAAAACTGGAGCTACAGTCACTAAAAGAGACTCAAAAAAATATTGATTTAAGCTATCCAACACCTTGTAATTACCAGCTAAAATATGCCCTACGCACTCTGTATGTGTGCCATGTGCATGTGGATTAAATGAAATATCATTAAAATTCACAGCTGCACCCTTTTCTATACTCCCCACAAAATTTCCTTGATGAGCAGGGATAATAGTAGCCGGAGCAGCATACCAGGCGCATACACCTTTACCGTTTTCTATTGGGATATGAATACCAATAGGCTTGGATAAATCTACTTGCTTCTCTCCTCTATCTGTGGTTATTAATACCTTCATATTCTCAGTCTATATAAAATAAATGTGCTGCCAAACCGTCCGTTAAAAACTGTGCCTTAGCGGGGACTTTTAATACCATATCTGCTCCTAAAACCAGTACTCCTTCATTAATTTTCACAGCAGCCTCCCTCTTGGCGTACGCTAAAAAATAAGGTCCAAATAAAGCTTCTATTTTATGTAAAGAAACTCCTTTAGCGGTCCTAAGACCCATCATTATAAATTCGTTGTAACGAGACGCCAAGTCTAGTACTTCCTTAATGCTAGGTAACTTTCCTGAGTCTATGGCTGTTAAATACTTGGGGTTGTTGGCCACATTCCATGAGCGGCATTCACCGTCATAGGAATGCGCCGATGGTCCTATTCCTAAATAAGATTTACCTTCCCAATAGGCCGTATTATTGACTGCATGAAAACTAGGTTTAGAGAAATTTGAAAATTCATAATGCTCGTAGCCCACTTTTTTAAGTTTCTTTTTTAAATACAAATACTGGTTTGCAGCCATATCTTCATCTAAAGCTGCTAGCTTTCCTGTTTTTATCTGGTGTTCCAAAGCTGTTTTAGGTTCTACAGTTAAGGCGTAAGCAGAAATATGAGGAGGATTAAAACTAAGGGCTGTTTCTACATCCTGCTCCCAAAGAGCTTTGGCTTTAACATCAGAAGCTGTCAGTGCGGGCAGGCCGTAAATAAGGTCTAAAGAGTAATTAGAAAAATATTTATTTACCCACCCCAACGCCTCTAAGGCTTGAGTGGTGGTGTGAGCGCGGTTCATAAATTTTAACGCCTGCTCATTAAATGACTGTACCCCAATACTCAAACGGTTTACAGCTGTTTTTGACAGCGCCTTCACATAGTCTTCAGTGAGGTCATCTGGATTGGCTTCTAGTGTGATTTCTGCCCTATGGCTCAACACATAATGAGTATTCACAGCTTCTAATAATGCAGATATTTCTACTGCAGATAAAACTGAAGGAGTACCACCCCCAAAATACACAGATTCGATCCTTTCATTTAAAAAAGCATCTTTTCTGAGCATTAGTTCTTTACACAAAGTCGCTACCATAGTAGCCTTTGAAGTCATTTTAGTAGAAAAATGAAAATCACAGTAACTACAAGCTTGTTTACAAAAAGGAATGTGAATGTAAATGCCGCTCATTTAGAGTTTTTATTGGTTATTTTTTTATGCGTGCTTCATTTTGGCTTACAAAAGAAGCCCAACCAGAATAGGATTTCACACCCACTACTTTCCCTGAATTATAAAAGTGACAAACTGCTGCTGCCAAACCATCTGTACTGTCTAAATTCTTAGGAAGTGTTTTTAATTGGAGTAAATTTTGCAACATTTTAGCTACCTGCTCCTTAGAGGCATTTCCATTTCCAGTAATGGCCATTTTAATTTTTTTAGGGAGGTATTCTGTAATGGGAATTTCTCTAGAAAGACCCGCTGCCATAGCCACGCCTTGGGCCCTTCCTAGCTTTAACATAGACTGAACATTTTTGCCAAAAAAGGGAGCTTCAATGGCAATTTCATCTGGATGGTAAGTATCTATTAGTTCAATGGTGCGCTCAAAAATAAGTTTAAGTTTCATATAAGGGTCTGAATACTTTTGCAGCAGTAACTCATTGAGCTGTAAGAATTCCATTTCATTCCCCACCACTTTTATAAGCCCAAAGCCCATAATAGTAGTTCCAGGGTCAATACCAAGTATAATTCTTTCTTTTGCCAATATTAATCTAAGTGTATTTCAACAGGAATCTGAAAACGGGTAGCCACTGGAATTCCTTGTTTTAAAGCAGGAGCTAATGGAGGGAGTGCCGCAAACTTTCCATGTAGTTTGCTTTTAAAATACTCATAAATACTTAACTCAAAAGGGGGACTTCTGGGGTCTTCAATGCTTATGCTTCCTTTAGTGTCTACCAGAATAGAAAGAGTGAAATTGCCAGAAAATGAAAGACTATCTATCGCATTCATTTCTTGAATGAGCTGTGCCAACTCTGCCTTTATTAGCCCTTCAAAACATGTTTTTTGCTGTGTCTTTGTGGCTGTTTCATCACAATTATTAAAAAGAGGAAACTGATCTACCACTTCCCAATCTATGGTCTTGAGTTGTGCTGCCACATAAGCTGCTTTCAACTCCTCCTTGGGAGTGAGCCAAGTACAACCGCTAAGCAGAAAAAAAACGAGTATGTAAAGCGTGCTGCGCATCTAAAATCAAAGGTAGGGGAAAAATCTCATTTTTAATAGCTATGATTTAGACTTGTAAAAGGGGGTTCACTTTCTATAAAATATTAATTTTATCTAAAGGAACCCCCAACACTTCTAAGCAATGCACCAAGGCTTTGTTTCGGCTCTGTTTGTTCCAGATAACGGAGAGAATGGCCCTTTGCTCTAGTTGGTCTAGCGCAATAAAGCGTACCCCCATGTCAAATCCTTTTTGTAATGAGGCAGGCACAATAGCCAATCCTAAATTTTGAGCTACTAAAGTAAAAATAGTCTGTGCGTGTACAGATTTATGAGACTGCTTGGGAGAGAAACCAGCCTGTTCAAACAAACTCATAATGGTATTAAAATACTGAGGGCTATAAGCAGGATCAAACAAAATAAAAGGACTCTCCATACACTGTCTTAGTGAAGTGAAATTCTCTTCATTTAAAAAATGGTCTTTAGGGACCACCAAAGAAAAGCTGTCTTCATGCACAGAGTGTATACCTAAGCTGTCTGAAACCTGCTGCACCCTAACAAAACCAATGTCCAAACGCTGCTCCATTACCCCTTTTATCTGTGCCAAATTAGAGAGCTCTTCCAAGCTTGTTTTGATAGTTGAAAACTGCAATTTTAACTGTACCAACATCTCTGGTATTACGGTCTGCACAGCAGAACCCAGAAAGCCAATTTTAATTTCCGCCAACAAACCAGCGGCCACTTGCTTCACTTGTATGCTGCTACGTTCTAATTCTTGCAGTAAAAAACCCACTTCTTTTCTATAAAAAACTCCTGCAGCTGTGAGCCTTACCTGTCTGGTATCTCTCTCAAAAAGAGCCGCTCCTAAGGTGGCTTCTAAATCTTTAATCTGACGGCTCAATCCAGGTTGTGAAATAAATAATGAAGCTGCCGCCTTTCTAAAGTGTAAATGCTGAGCTACTGCCATAAAATACCTTAAATGTCTAATTTCTATTTGAGCCAGAGTAGTTGAAAAATTAGTAATCATATATAAAATAAATTCAAATATTGATGCTTTATAAGCATTAAATATACATATTATTGGTATTAAAAAGCATTAATGTAAAGGCTATCTTTATATATATTCATAAAAAATGAAAGCAAAAGACACATTCTTATACGGAACAGACCTTCTCTCAACAGGTATGGCTTTGGCCATAGCCAAAGGAGAAACACAAGGAATTTTAGGGCCTATTGCAAAAGAGCAGATTCAAAAAAGTGCTCAAGCAGTAGCAGACATAGTAGCTAAAGGAGCCATTGTCTACGGTATAAACACCGGATTTGGACCCCTTTGCACTACTAAAATATCTGCAGCTGAAAGTATGACCCTTCAGACCAATATTCTTAAAAGTCATGCGGTAGGGGTTGGAAGCCCCATAGACCCCATGATTGCAAAACTCATGCTTATTTTAAAAATGCAGTCTTTAGCTCAGGGGTATTCAGGCATCGCTTTAAGCACCCTAGAGCGCATACAGTGGTTTATTGAAAACCAAGCCATTCCAGAAGTTCCAGAGCAGGGATCTGTAGGAGCATCGGGCGATCTAGCCCCCCTAGCCCACCTATTTCTTCCCCTCATTGGAGCTGGCCATATTCACTATCAAGGCCAAAGAATGACAGGATCCCATTTTTGCGAAAAAACAGGACTCAATCCCTTATCACTTGGCCCCAAAGAAGGTTTGGCGCTTATAAACGGCACCCAATTTATTGCGGCCCACGCCGTGATGGTGGTACACACTTTTCATAATTGCTTAATACATGCAGATCTTATTGGTGCCCTGATGGTAGAGGCCCTACAAGGGTCTATTAAACCTTTTCACCCCAAACTACACCAGTTAAGACCCTTTAAAGGGGTGGTACATGTGGCCCATAGAATGAATGCCCTTTTACAAGATTCTCCCATCATGAAAGACCATGAGGCCTGTGAAAAAGTACAAGATCCCTATTCATTAAGGTGCATTCCACAAGTGCACGGTGCCTCCAGAAATGCCTGGCTACACCTAAAAGAATTGGTAGAAGTAGAACTCAATGCAGTCACAGACAATCCCGTAATTATTAATCAAGAGCTCAGTATTAGCGGAGGCAATTTTCACGGCCAACCTTTAGCCATGGCCCTTGACTACGCATGTTTGGCCCTTTCAGAATTAGGGTCTATTGCAGACAGAAGGGTCTATTTAGCCCTAGAAGGATTGAGCCCAGGAGTTCCCAAACTATTGATGAAAGAAACTGGAATTAATTCTGGATATATGATGTTGCAATACACCACCGCAGCACTAGCCAGTGAAAATAAAGGCCTCTGCTTTCCTGCTTCTGCAGACAGCATACCCACTTCATTGGGCCAAGAAGACCATGTGAGTATGGGCTCTATTGGAGGCAGAAAAGCACTGCAAGTAGCTAAAAATATTGAGAAAATACAGGCTATTGAACTGCTTACTGCCTGCCAAGCCCTTAGCTTTAGAAGGCCAATGCCCTCTGGAACACTACTAGAATCCCTGTACCAAAGACTCAGAGAAGAAGTTTCATTTGCGGCAGTAGACCGGATTTTTTCACCAGACATATCCGCAGCCTTAGTCCTCATTCAATCTGCTGCATTGCCCAAGGCCCTAGCAGAAACCTTAAAAAGTGGTACATTCCAGTTCGCTTCTAAGCACGAAGATCTCTTTGAAAGTTATTAAATTCTGCCATGGAAAAAAAGATAAATACCTCTATTCAAACCCTACTTATAGGGCCTATTACCCAGCTACTTCCCATGACAGGACTCCCACTTAAAGGAGCCTTAAAAGACAGTCAGCTAGAAGTGTTAAAAGCCCAAGGCATCCTAATTTCTGAGGGATTAATTAAAGAAATAGGCCCTTTTAAAAAACTTTACAAACAACAAAAAGAGGCCATTCACAACAAACAAACACAATACATAAAACCAGAAACCCCTGTGGTGGCAATTCCAGGCTTTATAGACGCCCACACCCACATTTGCTTTGCCGGCAATAGGGCTTCAGATTACGCCCTTAGAAATAGCGGCGCTAGCTATCTAGAAATTGCAGCAGCAGGAGGTGGTATTTGGGACACAGTTACTCACACTAGGGCTGCCTCAGAAAACGAGCTGGCACAAAACACCCGCCAAAATGCCCAAAGACATTTGCAAAGAGGGGTCACCACCATAGAGGTTAAAAGCGGGTATGCAGCCAGCGTAAAAGAAGAGCTAAAAATGTTAAGGGCCATTAAAAAAGCCAATGAAAATAGTGCAGTAGATCTTATTTCCTGTTGCCTGGCAGCACATGTTTTTCCAAAGGATTATCCCGGCAGCCCATCGGCCTATTTAGAAGAAATAGTGCAGCAGCTCTTTCCTGTTTTAGTAAAAGAAAAACTGACCCGTAGGGTCGATGCATTTATAGAGCAAACAGCCTTTACCCCTGACGTCATTGCCCCATATTTAGCGGCAGCCAAAATACAGGGTTTTGATATTTGTATTCACGCAGACCAATTTACAGCTGGGGGCAGCCAAGTAGCTATAGACCACTTTGCTTTGAGCGCAGACCACTTAGAGGCCAGTACTCTAAAAGAAATTAATGCCTTGGCTGCCAGTGACACCATAGCCATGGCACTGCCGGGTGCGTCACTGGGTTTGGGATGTGCCCATGCCCCTGCCAGAAAGTTGTTAGATGCTGGGGCAGCGCTGGTCATTGCCTCTGACTGGAACCCCGGTTCTGCTCCTATGGGTCATTTGCTCTGCCAAGCAGCCATTTTAGGTGCTGCAGAAAAGCTAAGCCAAGCAGAGGTGCTCAGCGCTATTGGCTTTAGGGCCGCCGCTGCCTTGGGCTTGAAAGACAGAGGTGTATTAGCCCCCGGATACTTAGCAGATATATTACTTTTTCCAACCGCAGACTTCAGCCATATTTTATACCAACAAGGAATGATGGGTCCCAGCCATGTCATAAAAAGAGGCGTACAAGTTTCATGCAAACAAGCAGATTAAGATGAGTGATTCATTAGACATACAGGTATTTAGAACAGAAATTAAGGAAGGTATTGGCAGCACACTGCCCCCAAAGCCACTATATAAAAAAGGATTGGCAAGAGCCCCTAAGAGAATAGACCTTTTGAGTAACGCTCAAAAACAATTGGCCCTACACAATGCACTGCGCTATTTCCCAGAAACCTGGCATAAAACCCTAGCTCCAGAATTTGCAGAAGAACTGATGGTACACGGCCGCATTTATATGTACCGTTTTAAGCCCAGCTATGCCATTTACGCCAGATCTATACAAGAATATCCTGCCCAGACAAAAGCAGCTGCTGCTATCATGCTCATGATAGACAACAATCTAGACCCTGCAGTGGCTCAACATCCAGAAGAACTCATTACCTATGGTGGGAATGGCGCTGTATTTCAGAACTGGGCCCAGTACAAGTGGACCATGAAATACCTTAGTGAAATGGAAGAAGACCAAACCCTTCATCTCTATTCAGGCCACCCTATGGGGCTATTCCCTTCTTCTAAAAAAGCCCCTAGGGTGGTGGTTACCAATGGCATGGTCATTCCAAACTACAGTGCTCCAGAAGATTTAGAGCGCATGAATGCCTTAGGTGTAAGCCAGTATGGACAAATGACAGCGGGCTCCTTTATGTATATTGGCCCCCAAGGAATTGTGCATGGAACCACCATTACGGTAATTAATGCGTTTAGGAAAAAAATAGGTGACCAAACGCCTGTAGCTGGACATATTTTTCTCACTGCAGGGCTGGGGGGTATGAGTGGTGCCCAACCCAAGGCTGGAAATATTGCGGGTTGTGTTACTATATGCGCAGAAGTAAACCCAGAGGCAGCCTATAAAAGACATGCTCAAGGATGGGTAGACCTTCTCATAGAAGACATTCCCACCTTAGTAGCCAGAACCAAAAAAGCACAAACTAATAAAGAAGTGGTTTCTATTGCCTATGTAGGCAATGTCATAGCCGTATGGGAAGCCTTTTACAAGGCAGACATATATGTAACCTTAGGCTCAGACCAGACCTCCCTTCACAACCCCTGGGCGGGTGGTTACTACCCAGAAGGCATAAGTTATACAGAGGCTAATGAACTGATGGTCAGTGATCCAAATGCCTTTAAAAAAGCAGTACAAGAAAGTCTAAGGCGCCACACCGCTATTATAGACCAGCACACGGCCAAAGGCACTTATTTTTTTGACTATGGAAATGCCTTTTTATTAGAAGCCTCTAGGGCAGGCGCGCCAGTAATGGCTGCTAATGGTATAGATTTTAAATACCCCTCTTATGTTCAAGACATTTTAGGACCCCTTTGTTTTGACTACGGTTTTGGCCCCTTTAGATGGGTCTGTAGCTCAGGGGATCCAGTAGATTTAACCAAAACAGACGCCATAGCCCTTGCTGTTATGCAACAACTGCAAAAGACAGCACCTCCAGAAATTAAACAGCAACTTGTAGACAACTGCCAGTGGATTGCCGCGGCCCATGAAAATAAAATGGTGGTGGGCTCACAGGCTAGAATATTATATGCAGACACAGAAGGAAGAATGGCCATAGCTGCTGCCTTTAATACAGCCATTAGAAATGGTGAAATTTCTGCCCCTATAGTGTTGGGTAGGGATCACCACGATGTAAGCGGTACAGATTCCCCTTACAGAGAAACCTCTAACATCTATGACGGCAGTAAGTTTACGGCAGATATGGCCATTCACAATGTCATTGGAGATAGTTTTAGAGGCGCCAGCTGGGTGTCTATTCACAATGGTGGCGGTGTAGGATGGGGAGAGGTCATAAACGGAGGTTTTGGTTTGGTTTTAGACGGCAGTAAAAGAGCCGCTAAGCAGCTTAAAAATATGTTATTTTTTGATGTTTCCAATGGGCTGGCCAGGCGCAGTTGGGCCAGAAACCCTCATGCCATAAGCACCACAAAAAGATTGATGAAAGACCACCCAAAATTTAATTTAACGCCTGTAAACACAGCCTCAGACAGCCTGGTGCAAAATAGCTTAAAAAGTAAATAATAAAGATCATTATGTTTTATAAAACTACCTCATTAGATTTATACTCAGGCCGTCCTGCAGAGGCAAATGAATATTTATATCAAGTCATTCAATGTGTTTCATTAGAAAAACTTTTCTCAGAATTAGAAGAGGAAACATTCAAAACGGCTCATGAAATTGTAAATACTCCAACCACTTCTCTGCCTCACTTTGGCATTCTAGGCTATGGAGTAGACCACGGAGTGGCTCTAAACCACGGGCGTATTGGTGCTGCAGAAGGGCCAGATGCTTTTAGAAGCTGTATTGGAAAATTAGCACACCCCAACAACAAAAATATAAAAATTACAGATTTTGGCAGTGTGTACTGCCCAGATAAAAAACTAGCTTTGGCCCAGCAAAGACTTGGGAGCGCCCTAGCCCATTTATTAGCGCAAGGGGTTAAACCCATAGTAATTGGAGGGGGGCATGACATGGCCTACGGTCATTTCATGGGTATTCAAGAACACCTAAACACCCTCAAACCAAAAACCGAATTGGGTATTATAAACCTAGACGCACACCTAGACCTCAGAATGCCTAGCCCAGAAGGAACTTCTGGTAGCCCCTTTAGCCAGATAGCTACTCATTTAGCAGCCCATGGAAAAACCTTTCATTACTGCTGCGTGGGACTTAGAGAAAATGCCAACCCGCCTAGTCTTATAGAGCGAGCGCTAGGCCTTAAAAGCACTCTTGTTTTTAGAGAAGAATGCCAAATGTCACAATGGCCAGCGGTAGAAGAAAAAATAATCACTTTTATAGCCCCTCTAGACGCGGTATACCTAAGCATAGATTTAGATGTTTTTCACCAGGGAATAGCTCCTGGAGTAAGTGCGGCGTCGCCCTTAGGGCTTGAGCTAGATTTTGGCATTAGGGTTTTAAAACTAGTATTGGCCTCAGGAAAAATGATCAGTATGGACCTGGCAGAGCTAAACCCCACATATGACAGAGACCAGGCCACTGCTAAATTAGCTGCGGGACTTGCCTATGAACTCATTGATTATTATCCATAAAAAAAAGCCTTCCAAAATTGGAAAGCCTTTCATTGGTTGGACAGCCTCGCTATCACAACACGGCCTTAACAAAAGGTTAAGACACAACACAACTTTACAAATATAAGAAAGCTTTTTTAAGCTTCAATGCTTAAGGGTCATAATTATAACTGACCCTGCTTTTAAAAATCTATTACAATTCCAAAACTTGGAATCACTGAGCCTGCCTCTTGTGGGATTAGAGATAAGCTGCTTGGATTTAATGGGAGCCCGTTAGTGTCTCTGGATAGTCCGTAAGAAGGGGGTTGAGGATTGCTGCTCCCAGTGGCATTTTGCACTTCTATAAAGAAATCTAAGGCCAATTTTTTATAAAACCATTTCTTGTCAAAGCGCAGGTCTAACTGACTAAAAGCACTGAGTTTTTCTTCTCCCAAACGGTTATAATCTAAAACAATCTCTGGGTAAAAAGTGGTGGTTTGCATTAAGTCTGTGGGTACAAAAGGGGTAGCCCCTGCATACCTAAAGCGGGCACTCACCTCCCAGTTTTTTGGAAGCTTATAGCCTGTAGTAAATGATGCCAAGTGCCTGCTATCCCAAACAGAGGGTCTAAATACCACTGGGTCTAAGCCACTAAAAGTAGAGTAGAAATAGGTGTAGGAAAAAATACCGAAGAAATTTTTAGTGAGCTTCTGCTGCCAGAGAAATTCTAAACCATAGGCCTTTCCTTTTCCTACAGAGGCAATGGCCTCATTACCTAAAACCTCAAAACCAGCGCCTTTGTTAGCCATTGAAACACCATCGGCCATTGAAACAGGGTAGTCAGTATAGTATTTGTAAAAACCTTCAAATGAAAGTCTAGCAGAAGGGCTCAATATTTTTTCTAGCCCCAAAACCAGATGTGCAGACCTGGTATAATCTAAATTTTCATTGACCAATTCTTGGTTTTCATTGCGGTATCCTAGCATGGTATAGGGCGGGATTTTATAGTAAATTCCTGCGGTTCCGTTTAGCTTCCAAGAGGGTGCTAAAGTATAGGAGGCAGAAGCCCTTGGAGAAAATGTTTCTAGTATTGAATTATTTTTAGTAAAACTGTCTCCGTCCATTCTAAAACCCATAGAGAGGGAAAGCTTGTCTCCTAAAAAATTTTTTGAGGCTTGACCAAATAGTCCGTAATTCAGAAAATTTAAAGAAGTGACGTATTGGTAAGCCCGGCGCGTATTGATGGTAGTATTTTCATAATAAGCCCTTTGCAGCTTACCTCCATAACTTAGTTTCCAGCCATCTGTAAAGCGGTTTACCGCAAGTCTGAGTTTAGTTTCAGACTCCAAGGCGTCATTTTGAAAACGCAAATCTACTTGGTTGGCGTTGTCTGTGTATTGGCTAAAGGTATTCCAAAGGCTGTTGTTACTCAAACTCATTTCCATAAAACCAGACTGGTCTTTAAACCTCCTTTTCCAAGTAGCTCCTATGGTATTAGTATTTTGAAAGATTACAGGCACCTGATCAAAGGTAGCCTGCTGGTCTGGGGTAAAATCTTCTGTGTCTGTAGCTACTGTAAATTTATCTATGCTCCCCAGCCCTACAAAAGACAAGCTATTATAAGGGTCTATTTTATGGTTTAGTTTATACTGGTAGTCCCAGTAGTCTGGCCTAAAAGGAAGGCCTATAAGCTCAAATAAGAACTGTAAATAAGAACGGCGTACAGAAAAAAGCAGGTCTGTTTTAGCCGCTTCTCCTGCTGCTTTAGCAGCCTTAGATCTAAAGGGTGTCTCTATAGTTAGAGCGGCTTCACTGGCACTGAGTCTAAAGTTTCCTGCAAAACCGTCTGGGTTCACGTCTCTTTGGGTAAACTGAAGCACACCAGACAAGGGATTGTTATACTGAGCACCAAAGGCAGAGGCAGACAACCTCACATCTGAAATAAAAGACACATTGAGCATTCCCACCGGCCCACCAGAGCTTCCTTGGGTACTAAAATGATTGATATTTGGAATTTCTATCCCATCTAAATAATAGACTACTTCGTTAGAGGCACCCCCCCTAATAATAAGGTCATTCCTAAAGCCTCCAATAGAGGGAGATACACCAGGAAGGGATTGGGCTACTTGTACCACATCATTATTGGCTCCTGGATACGTAGCTATTTCTACAGCAGAGAGGGACTGAGTAGAAAGGGGTGTTTCTATGGGGCGGCTTATTGGACTTAGTGACACCACCACTTCATTTAAACTTTCAGAGGCTTCTTTTAGGGTGAAATTTAAGGGGGGAGTTCCTACAGACCTAATCTGGAAATTAAAGACTGTCTGCGTACTAAAACCCAAATAACTGGCCTGTATTTTATACGCACCTGGAGGGATATTTGTAATGCTATAACGCCCATTTTCGTCTGCTGTACTTCCAAAAATAGTGCCTTCTATAATCACTGTGGCACCAAAAAGTGGCACCAACTTTTCATCTAGAATTTGTCCAGAAAGAGATCCTTGAACCTGGTCTTGTGGTTTGGTTTGAGTGATAGTTTGAGCCTGAGCCACTAGTGTCAAGCCAAATAAGAAGAGCACTAATAGGAGGAATAGTGAGTGTTTCATAGCAGGTCAAAATTAAGAAGAAAAGCTAAGAAACTTAAGGTCCTTTGCAACAATCATAAAATAAACTCACTAATAAGGATTGGTAATCCAAGGATAAGGTGGGCGTTTTATCCATTGGCCTCTTGTAAAGTCTGGAAAATCTTGGGCGCTACCGTTGTTTTCTATTGAAAGTTCAGACAGCGGGGTCACTGCAGACCAGGCAGCAGCGTCATAGGCATCTATAGGAGGCGCCACATTGGCTTTAGCAGCGTTTACAAAAGCATTTAGCACAAAGAAATCCATGCCTCCATGACCTGCTCCCTCTGCATATGCTCCGTATTCTTTCCAAAGCGGATGGTCGTATTTATCTAACCATTCTGCGGAATCATCCCATCTATGGGGCTTAGACTGTCCTTCTATATAAATTCTATCTCCATCATTCTCCCAAAGACCATTGGCGCCCTGCACCCTAAAGCCTAAGGAATACGGCCTTGGAGAATTACAGTCATGAGTAATGAGAATGGTTTCTCCCATAGCCGTTTCAATAGTAGAAGTAATCACATCTCCCTGCTTAAAACGCACCTTAGCATTGGGGTGCTCTGCACCACCTTTGTCTACAATGTATTTATGCAAACCCACTGCTTTAGTGGCATGGGAAGACATTGAGACAAATCTATTGCCTCTGTTAATATTGGCCATGGCCGCCACCGGCCCCAAGCCGTGTGTGGGGTATACATCTGCATTCCTACTCACAGAGTGTTGGGTGCGCCATTTGGCCTCTGAAATAGCTTTTTCTCCAAACTCTACCCCGCCCCCATAAGGCTGTTTTCCGTTGTTAAATTTCACTTCTCTAAGGTCGTGTTGGTAACCACACCGGTAATGAAGCATTTCTCCAAAGACATTCTCTTTTACCATATGGAGTACTGCCATGACGTCTCTTCTGTAGTTCACGTTTTCTAAGAGCATTAGGTGACTTCCTGTTTGCTCATGGGTATTCACTAAATCCCAACACTCTTCCATGGTATTGGCTGCAGACACCTCTACTCCTGTGTATTTTCCAGCTTTCATAGCGTCTACAGCCATGCGCGTATGCCAAAGCCAGGGGGTGGCAATTAAAACAGCATCAACCTCTTTAAGGTCTAAAAGATTTTTGTAATCCAGCTCATTTTTTCCAAAAACTTTGGCTGGCTTGGCGCCTGTTTCTGCTATAATTTTTTGAGCAATGGCTATTCTATTTGGATCTATGTCAGCTATAGCCGTCACCACTACATCGTCCCTTTTAAGGGCGTTTTCTAAGTGGTTGGTGCCTCTAAGACCCACCCCAATAATTCCTATTTGGAGCTTGTTATTGGCGTTTTTAAAGGCCTGGCCAAAAGACACATTGGGGACTATTAGCGTAGCAGCTCCAAAAGCGGCAGATTTTTGAATAAAAGATCTTCTAGAAGACATCCTGGATGGATTAAGGTTGTTTATATGATAGAAATTTAGGAAAAAGATTTAAAATAAGCCTACTAAAAGAACAATTTATCTAGGATGTGGTATCTTGTGACCGTTTTATAATACAACTATGACATTACTTATAATGGCTGCCGGGAGTGGCAGTAGATACGGAGGCCTCAAGCAATTTGACGGTCTAGGTCCCAACGGAGAATACCTCTTAGAATACACTATTTTCAACTCTATTGCTGCAGGTTTTACTCATATAGTAGTGATTGCAAAACCAAACAATGTGGGAGATATTAAAAGTTATTTGGCTTCTAAACTACCAAGTCATATAGAGTTAAAAGTGCTAGGACAATCAATTACAGACGTCCCAGAGGGTTTTACGGCCCCAGCTGGCAGAGAAAAACCTTGGGGAACTGCCCACGCAGTTTGGACGGCCAGGCATGATATTCATAGCCCTTTTGCCACTGTAAATGCAGACGACTACTACGGCCCAGAAGCTTTTAAAGACGCTGGCGCTTACTTAAATAAATTACCTAATAATACGACATACGGGCTGGTAGCCTACAGGCTAGAAAATACCCTTTCTAATTATGGAACCGTCTCTAGAGGGGTTTGTAAAGTAAGCGGTGGTCAGTTGCAAGACATACAAGAACACACCAGATTAGAGGCCACAGCTCCAAATGTGGTGACAGACTACGAGACCGGAAATACCTTTCCTATGGACAGTCCAGTAAGCATGAACTTCTGGCTGTGTACCCCACATATTTTTCCTGCTATCACAGCACGTTTTGTAGAATTTCTCTCTGGAGATTCGCCAGAAAAAGGAGAATTATACCTCCCTTATATTGTGGCAGAGCAGTTAGAAGTTAACGAAGTGAGTGTGGGTGTTATTGCTACCACTAGCCAGTGGTTTGGACTCACCTACGCCCAGGATAAAGCTGCCGCTATGGGTATTTTAAACTCTCTTCATGTGTCTGGAATCTACCCGGCAAGCTTATGGAAAAGATAGGGGCAGAGGTACTATATCATATTATTAAAAACTTCATAGCAGGTGTTGATGTTTTGAGCATTGAGCCCCTAAACCAAGGACTTGTTAATGACAGCTTTTTAATAAAAACCAATCTAGGCACTTATATACTACAACGCTTAAATAGCGAAGCCTTTAAAGCGCCCTTAGCGCTGATGGAAAATATAGTGCGGTTTCAAAAACTACCCGTTCCTAAAGACTATAGCGGCCCTAGCTTTATAAAAAGTATGGCTGGAGATTATTTGTTAAAAGATCCTACAGAGAGTCTTTGGCGCATGCAAACCTATATTCCAGGTACGGTGGCCTATGATCTAGCGCCCAATCTAAAAATTGCAGAAGAGGCTGGCAGGCTGCTGTCTGGATTTCACCTCATTTTAAAAGATACCCATACAGAAGACTATCACAATAGCATTCCAGGATTTCAAGATATGAGTCTGCGTTTAGATCAATTTGAATGGGCCTTTAAAAAGGCCGATGCTTCCCTAATAAAAACCGCAGAAAAAGCCCTTAACATTATTAAAAAACTAAGGTATTTTATTTCTAAGCTACCACAGGAAATACCTATTAGGCTTTGCCACAATGACACCAAGCTCAATAATATGCTCTTTAATAGGAGTACTCAAAAAGGCAGCTGCCTCATAGACCTAGACACCCTCATGCCAGGGTATGCTTTTTATGATTTTGGAGACACACTGCGCTGTATTGCCAATACCGCAAAAGAAGGAGACACTAGCACTGCAGTATACTTTAGAGCAGATTACGCCCTAGCCTTTATAAAGGGCCTCTCACAAACAAAAGGAGTCTATACAAAATCTGAGTGGAAAAGTTTTGCTTTTGGCGCAGTCTATATGCCTTATATTCATGGCCTTAGAGCAGTGACAGATTTTTTAGAAGGCAATAAATACTATAAAGTGAAACACCCTAATGAAAACCTAGAGCGTGGCCTTAGTCTGTTACAATTTGCAGCACAAACACAGCTACAGCAGCATTTTTTAATTGATAGTCTGGCTCAAAACTGGAAAAAATGAGAGCTGCTGCAATTCTTATAGCAATTTTACTTTACAGTGTGCAACCTTTAATAGCACAACAATATGCAGGGCTTTCCATTGACAATGATTTATTTTTTGGAAAAGATTATTATTATTCTAGCGGGATTTTTCTAAAATATGGGCATAAAAAAAATGAAAATGAAAAAACTAAAAGTATTCACTGGACCTTAGGTCAAGAAATTTACACTCCCATAGCCCGTTATGACAGAATGACCACCAATATGGACTACCCTTTTAGTGGTTATCTTTATTTACAAAGAGAAGTGAGTAATGCCATTTCTGAAAAATCACATTTTAGATGGGGAGTTCAATTGGGGCTCAGTGGTCCACCTTCATTGAGTAAACCCATCCAAAACGCCTATCACAAATGGATACTTAGATTACCAGAGCTTAGTTGGGAGGGAGAACAACCCAGTGGTCTTCATATAGGGGTTTTAGGACAATATACAAAAATTATAAAAATAGAAGCCCATACGTCATTTACTAATCAAACGGAGTTGCATTTAGCTACCCACCGCATAGAAAGTTCACTAAGGTCTGGACTTCAGATAGGAACTATTGAGCCTATGGCTTTTTACGATCAGGTGTTGGCTAGCAACTCTTTAGGCTGGGGAGTTCATATAGGCATTCAGTTAAAGTATAACGTTCATGACTACAACCTTTCCGGAAGTCTTTTTGAAAATAGTTCCCCCTTTACTCTTCCGAGCATTCCTTTTAGAAATACTTTAGAAATAGGGGTTGGTGGTAGGACAAAACAATGGCAATTTTTAGCAATGGCCAAGGCAATGTCTCATGACACTCCAGGACAAAAATACAAGCGACACCAAGTGCTATACCTAAGTATTTTGAGAGTTTTTAAATAATGGCAACCCACAAATGTTAGCGCAGGCTATTGTGATATTCTTTAGGGGTTATCCCTTCAAAT
>CAWWAC010000025.1:0-26019 GCA_963934855.1 uncultured Flavobacteriaceae bacterium | reverse complement strand
CTACCATTGGAGCTGTATTAGATGATTTTGATTTTGATTTAAACATTGCTGTGAGTGAGTTTAAAGTAAAAATTCCAGGCCAGCCCAGTTTAGTAGTGAATGGAAATAAATTTGATGCAAATGCCAAAGCTGCCTTAAAGAGAGCCTCTAGAGGTGATCTCATTCAAATTTTTGATATTAAAGCGTATATAACTAACAACAAGAGCTACAACCTTAAGAATGTAACTTCTATAATGGTAGAGCTCGTAGACTAAAAATATATGAAACCATATAACAATTGGATAGGGACACTTGGAATGATTTTATTAGGGACTATTTCCCTGGTAGCGCAGCAAGACGTGCTCAATGCTAAAACGCCCCAAGAAATGAGAGCTTTAGAGATAGCTAGCACTCAATCTAAAGGAAAGCCTATGTCTTACGGTTATGTAGACCAGAGAGATATTTTATGGTCTAAAACAGTTTGGGAGGTTATAGATTTGGATGAAAGAATTAATTTCCCCCTCTATTATCCTGTAGACACTGTGTCTTTAGACATCACCAGAAGGTCTCTTTATGATGTTTTAGTAAAGAATATTAAGAACGGAACTATTAAAGAAGTGTATGTAGATTCCTATTTTACTGAGAAACGCGCCTTTGAAGATTTAAAAGCTACGCTTCAAAAAGTAGACACTACAGATATGGGGTTTCAAGCCCTAAATGCAGGAGAGGTAGTTCCAGAAGAGTATATTAACAGGCGCGACATTACGGCAGCAGATATTGAGCAGTACCTTATTAAAGGCATGTGGTATTTTGATAAGCGTTTGGGAGAGTTAAAATACAGACTTTTAGGAATAGCTCCTGTGGCGCCAGATGTTAATTTTATAGATGACGACAGCGTGGATCCTGAAGAAAATAAAGTGCCTCTTTTTTGGTTGTGGTACCCATCTGTCAGAGATGTATTGCACAAGGCTCAGGTTTTTAATCAGAGCAATCCGTCTAATTTTATATCTTTTGATATGCTTTTAAATGCTAGGCGTTTTAATTCTATGATTTACAGAGAAGACAATGAATTTGGTGACAGAGACATTAAAGATTATATAGTAAAGAATGCTTTATTCCAGCTTATTGAGTCTAATAGGATTAAAGAAGCCATTAGAGATAAGGAGCAAGACATGTGGAGTTATTAAACCCTGTTAAAACCATTTTTAACGCCTCATTTATGGGGCGTTTTTTGTAACGTATATTTTTATAGCAATTGAAACAGATTGATACTATTATTGTAGGTCTTGGTTTGGCAGGGGTAGCGTACGCAGAGCAGCTGTTGCAGCTAGGAAAATCCTTTGTGGTGTTTTCTGACCAATCTCAAAACGCTTCTGTGGTGGCAGGGGGCCTTTATAACCCCACTATTTTAAAACGTTTTACTGCTGCTTGGCAGGCCAAAGAACAGCTAGAAATAGCACTTCCCTTTTACGCTCAAATAGAAGCGAGGTTGGGCAGTACTTTTGACTATAAAGCGCCTATTCTAAGAAGGTTTGCTTCTATAGAAGAGCAAAACCTATGGTTTCAGGCTGCAGATAAAGAATCTCTTTCCCCCTTTTTATCTTTACAGTTGTTAAACAATGAAAACAGCGGATTTTCTGTGCCCTTTAAATTTGGAGAGGTAAGAAAGACTGGAAGGGTGGCTACTAAGGCGCTTTTAAGAGACTTTGCTTCCTATTTAACCACAAAGGGACTTTTGAAAAATCAAAGCTTTGAGCACGCAGCTATTGACTTTAAAGACCAAGGGGTTCAATACAAAGAATACTATGCCCAACAGATTGTATTTGCAGAAGGCTACGGTTTAAAACAAAATCCATTTTTTAGAGACTTGCCTTTAGAGGGTACAAAAGGAGAAGTGCTGACCCTAAGAATTCCTGGCCTAGAAGAGAAGTCTATTATAAAGTCTGGGGTGTTTATCATACCTTTAGGCAGTGATTTATACCGGGTGGGATCTACTTATTTTTGGAGGGATAAAACCCTTGGACCTACTGCCGATGCTCAGAAATTCTTGCTTGATCGCCTAGAACGTTTTATGACTCTGCCCTATGAAATCATCTCTCATGCTGCTGGTATAAGACCCACAGTTTCTGATAGGAGGCCACTATTGGGAAGGCATATTACGCACCCTTGCCTTTACGTTTTAAATGGGATGGGATCTAGAGGGGTGCTTATTGCGCCAACAGCTGCTAAAGCGCTCAGTGATTTAATCTATAAAAATATGCCTTTAGATCCTGAAATGGACATTCTTAGATTTTCTGAGAAGCTTTAAATTTTTCTATAGCCAGAGGGTCAAATGGCATAAAAATGTGAATCCATATATTTCTTGAGATCCTAACGATAACAGGATAAAAAACAATCATGGTACCAACAATGGCTAGAAAAGATATTTTAAGACTACTTCCTAAGAATAAAAAGGAAATAACAAAAGCAGCTACGGCAAAAGCAATACCTACTCCGTAACTCACATACATTGCACCGTAAAAAAAGGAAGGTTCTATCATATATTTGGCATTACAGTGCCCACAACGATCATGCATTTTAAACAATTTAACTAAATGATAGGGATTTCCGTCCAAATACATGCTTTCTTCATGACATCTGGGACAACTTCCTGTTAAAATACTATTTAGTTTGTTTCCTTTTTTTAACATTTGCACAAAATTTTAATAAAAGTACTTCATTATGGAGTATTTAAATGTAACATTAGTCTCAAATAATGCTTAATATACACAAATTATCTGTAGGTTTTGGAGGAGAATACCTCTTTGAAGAAATTTCTTTTAGATTAAATGCTGGAGACCGCGTGGGTCTAATTGGAAAAAATGGGGCTGGAAAATCTACCTTACTCAAATTGCTTTCAAAAGACATGGCTCCAGATACGGGAGTTATAGCTAGTGAAAAAGATCTGAGATTAGGCTTTTTAAGACAGGACATAGACTTTGTTCAAGGAAGAACCGTTATAGAAGAGGCACAACAAGCCTTTGTAGAAATTAAAGCCCTAGAGCTAAAATTAGAAGAGGTCAATCACCAATTGACTACCAGGACTGATTACGAGAGTGACACATACAGTCTTTTTATTGAAGATTTAAGTGACCTTACACAAAGGTATGAACTTGTAGGGGGATATAATTACCAAGGAGAGACAGAGAAAATTCTACAGGGTTTAGGTTTCAGAAGAGAAGATTTTGAAAAGAAAACAGAAACCTTTTCTGGAGGTTGGCGCATGCGCATTGAATTGGCTAAACTTTTATTACAGACCAATGATGTGCTTTTGTTAGACGAACCAACCAACCACTTAGATATTGAATCTATTATTTGGTTGGAGCAGTTTTTAAATCTGTATTCAGGAGCTGTGGTGATTGTTTCACACGATAAAATGTTTTTAGACAATGTGACCAACAGGAGTATTGAAATTTCTTTAGGGCGTATTTACGATTACAACAAGCCGTATTCTCAATATTTAGTGCTTAGGGATGAGCTTAAAACCTTGCAGTTAAACGCACAAAAAAACCAAGAGAAGCAAATTCAACAAACAGAGCGTTTAATTGAGAAATTTAGAGCCAAGGCCTCAAAGGCTTCTATGGCGCAGTCTCTTATTAAAAGGCTAGATAAGATAGATAGAATAGAAGTTGACGAAGATGACAACAGCGTCATGAAGTTAAAATTTCCAATTTCTGTAGTTCCAGGAAAAGTAGTGATAGAAAGTCATCAGGTTTCTAAATCATATGCAGAAAACAAAGTGCTTTCTTCAATAGATTTACTTATTGAGAGAGACTCCAAAACAGCCTTTGTAGGCCAAAATGGACAGGGAAAATCTACCCTTGCTAAAATTATAGTGGGAGATATAGAAGCATCTGGAGGACATATTAAACTAGGTCACAATGTTCAAATTGGATATTTTGCGCAAAACCAAGCAGAGTATTTAGATGGAAATAAGACGGTATTAGACACTATGATTGACGCTGCCAATGAGAACAACCGCTCTAAGGTGAGAGATATTTTAGGGTCTTTTTTATTTAGGGGAGATGATGCAGACAAATACGTAAGGATATTATCTGGAGGAGAGAGAAATAGACTGGCATTGGCCAAAATGTTATTACAGCCTTTAAATGTATTGGTCATGGATGAGCCTACCAATCACCTAGATATTAAATCTAAAAACGTTTTAAAACAAGCGCTTAAAAACTTTGAAGGTACACTAATACTGGTGTCTCATGATAGAGATTTTCTACAAGGACTCACCAATAAGGTATACGAGTTTAAAGATCAGAAAATTAGAGAGTATTTAGGAGATATAGACTTTTATTTAGAGCAGAGAAAGGTGCAGGATTTCAGAGTCATAGAAATGAAACAGCAGCAAAAGAACGAGAAAAAAGCAGCTACAATTCCTAAAGCGACAGTGAGTTATCAGGATCAGAAAGCCTTAAAGTCTCTTCAGAATAAATTGAGCAATTTAGAGGCAAAGATATCTGATTTAGAAATGGCCATTTTAAAACAGGATAAGTCTCTAGAAGATAATTATGATAAAACAACCTCAGACCCTAGTTTTTTTAACACCTACCAAGACAATAAAAAACAGCTTCAGAAATTTATGAAAGAATGGGAAACGGTGAGTTTAGAGATTGATTAATAAAAACACCCCCTATTTTTTAGTGTAAGTAACCCAACTAATTTAAGTTTTTTTTAACGTTCTATACTTTTACTTATGAATAGTTTTGAAGTCTTAATTGCTTAGAAGTAAATGCCATGGATTTAAAAAAATTAAGAACTCTAATTTTGGGTGTAATAGCCATTGTGGGACTTGTATTATCTGGTCTTTTTGCAAAGAATTTAGTAGACAACAAGGTAGCTGCAGTAGCCCCAGCAAAAAAAATTGTTAAAGAAGTAGTAGTGCAGAAGGTCACTAATAGTGATGTAAAAGTAACTATTCCTGCACAGGGGCTATTAAAAGCAAAACAGAGAATAGAAATTTACGCAGAAGTTCAAGGAGTTTTTACTACTGGTAAAAAACTATTTAGAACGGGTCAATCTTATCAGTCTAATGAAACCCTTCTTCAATTAGATGCTGCAGAGTATTTTTCCAATGTAAAAGCCTCAAGAAATAACCTTCACAACCAAATAGCGGCCGCCCTTCCAGACATTAGATTAGATTATCCAAAAGAATACAGCAAGTGGGCTGCTTTTTTAAGGGCCATTAATGTGAACCAAAACCTAACACCTCTCCCTCTAATGGGAGAGGACGGCATTAGGCTCTTTATTTCTGGAAGGGGTATTTTAAGTGCTTATTATTCAGTAAAAAATTTAGAGCAAAGACTTTCTAAGTACACTATTACTGCTCCTTTTGAAGGCGTGCTTACAGAGGCTCTTGTAACAGAAGGCACTTTGGTAAGAAGTGGCCAAAAATTAGGATCTTTTATAAAGCCTGGAGTGTATGAACTTACAGTCTCTATTCCAAAATCATATTCAGACAAACTAAGTACAGGCGCCTCAGTAGTTCTAAGTAGCTTAGACGAGACCGCTACATATCTAGGAGTTATTTCTAGAATAAATGCAAGTGTAGACCCCAGTACGCAAACCACTGCTGTGATGATAGAAATTAAAGACAGCAGCCTTTCAGATGGGGTTTATTTAAAGGCTAATATTACAGGAGACGATATTGAAAATTCAGTATCCCTCCCCAGAGGCTTATTGAGCCAAGAGTTTACTATTTTTAAAGTACAAGACAATACCCTCATATCTATTTCTGTAGTTCCTATGCATTTTTCCGAGGAAGAGGTAGTGGTTAGAGGTATTCCTAATGGAACTACCATTTTAGCTAAACCACTTTTAGGTGCCTATGAAGGGATGTTAGTAAACCCATCCAAATGAGAAATTTAGTAGCGTATTTTATTAGGTATCAGGTAGCGGTTAATATTTTTGTATTGGCTTTTGTTCTCTTTGGAATTTATGGAGCTAGTGCACTTAAATCCTCTTTTTTTCCGCTCACAGAGTCAAAAATTGTTCAAATTAGTATTAACTACCCTGGTGCCTCTCCCTTAGAAATTGAAGAGGGCGTTGTATTACAGATTGAAGACAACCTTAAAGGGCTTCAGGGAGTAGATAGGGTGACTGCTGTTGCTAACGAAAATAGCGGGAGAATTACAGTAGAAATTGAAAAAGGCAGAGACATAGATTTTATGCTCTTGGAAGTGAAAAATGCAGTAGACAGAGTGCCGTCATACCCCACAGGAATGGAGCCATTAGTGGTGGCCAAACAAGAGGTAGTAAGACCTACTATTTCTGTAGCTTTGAGCGGTAAAAATATTCCCTTAAAGACCCTGAAGCAGATGGGCAGGAGTATTGAAAATGACCTAAGAGGCATGGATGGGATTTCTCAAATTATTGTTTCTGGTTACCCTCAAGAAGAAATTGAAATTGCGGTAAATGAGACCCAATTATTAGCGTATAATGTAAGTTTTACATCCGTAGCAACTGCGGTTGCAAATGCCAACCTACTCATTACAGGAGGGACTGTCAAAACTTCTGAGGAAGACTTTTTAATTAGGGCTAATAACAAATCTTATTTTGGGAGTGAACTATCTAATTTAATTGTAAGTACTCAATCTAATGGAACCCTTATTAGGCTTAAAGATGTAGCACAAATTAGAGACCGCTTTTCAGAGTCTCCAAATGCCACTTATTTTGACGGAGAAGAGGCTATAAATATTACTATTAATAGTACCAATACTGAAGATTTAATTTCTACAGCCACTAAAATAAAAGAATACGCATTGCAGTATAATGAAACCCACTACGGAGTTCATTTAAGCGTGCTTAGCGACCAATCTATCACTCTCACACAGAGAACTGCACTATTAGTGAAGAACGCTTGGCAAGGAATGTTGTTGGTGTTGTTTTTCCTCTCCTTATTTCTAAATACTAGATTGGCCTTCTGGGTAGCTTTTGGTTTACCGGTAGCTTTCTTAGGAATGTTTGCCTTTGCAGGCTTTTTTAATGTGACCATTAATGTGCTTTCACTCTTTGGAATGATCATTGTTATTGGAATTTTAGTAGATGACGGTATTGTAATTGCAGAAAATATTTACCAGCATTATGAGAGAGGTAAAAAACCAGTACAAGCAGCTATAGATGGTGTTTTAGAAGTAATACCTCCTATTATTTCTGCTATTATTACTACTATTTTAGCTTTTTCAATCTTCTTATTTTTGGACAGTAGAATAGGTGAATTTTTTGGAGAGGTCTCTGTAATTGTGATCCTTACCTTAGTAGTTTCCCTAGTAGAAGCCCTTATTATTCTTCCTGCACATTTGGCACACTCTAAGGCTTTACAGCCCTTAGACTCTACTCCAAAGGACGGAATGGCAAAGGTTTTTGCTAAACTTAGGGGTTTTAATGCTACAGGAGAGAAGATTATGAATGGGATGAGAGACTATTTGTATACACCAGCACTCATTTTTTCATTAAAGAATAAATTTTTCACTTTTTCACTTTTTGTCATAGCACTCATTCTCACTTATGGGTCTGTAGGGGGGGGTATTATTAAAACAGCCTTTTTTCCTAGAGTGGCCAGTGATAGGGTAGATATAAGTTTAGTTATGCCCAACGGTACTAATGAAAAAATAACAGATTCTATCATTAATATTATTGAAGAGAAATCCAAAATTGTAAACTTAGAATTAACAGAACAATTTTTAAAGGGGACTGGTAATGTGTTGTTTGAAAGCACCGTTAAGACCATTGGCCCTGGGGCCTCAAGAGCTAGCATAGAAATAAATCTGTTACCCGGAGAAGAAAGGCCAGACGTTGTGAGTTCAGATATGGTTACCACTAGATTGGCAGAGTTAGTAGGGCCTATTTTAGGAGTGGAACAACTCATATATGGCTCTGGCGGAAACTTTGGTGGAAGCCCGGTATCTGTCTCTTTATTAGGCAATAATATTGAGGAGCTCAAGGCGGCTAAAATAGAACTTAAAAACGCACTATTACAAAATGATTTACTCAAAGACGTGATAGACAACGACCCTGCCGGAATAAAAGAAATTAGACTGAGCCTTCAAGACAATGCCTATGTACTTGGTTTAGATGTTAGAAACGTCATGGCCCAAGTAAGGGCTGGCTTTTTTGGTGCCCAAGCACAAAGATTTCAAAGAGGCCAAGACGAGATTAGGGTTTGGGTACGTTATGACAAAGTAGACCGCTCCTCTATTGCCAACCTAGAAGACATGAGAATTCTAACACCTTCTGGTGATAGGGTGCCACTTGGTGAGATTGCCACATACAGCATTGTAAGAGGAGATGTAGCTATTAATCACTTAGATGGAAGGAGAGAAATTCAAATTTCCGCAGATTTAAAAAATCCAAATACCACCAGTGGGAGTGATATTATGGAAGAGATTAAATTACACGTCATGCCTGGTATTCAAGCCAAATACCCCTCTGTAAGCCCTTCTTATGAGGGTCAAAATAGAGAGGCAAATAAGCTGGCTAAATCACTAAATAAAGCAGGAATCCCTATTTTATTCTTAATCTACCTCACTATTGCTTTTACATTTAGAAGCTATACACAGCCTTTGTTACTTATGATTATGGTGCCTATTAGCTTAACCGCTGTGGCCTGGGGACATTGGATACATAACTTTCCTATCAATATTATTTCCCTGTTGGGAATTATAGCCCTGGTTGGAATTATGGTGAATGACGGTCTAGTACTCATAGGGCGCTTTAACACTAATTTAAAGGAAGGAATGGACTTTGACTCTGCCTTAATGGAGGCTGGAAAGTCTAGATTTAGAGCTATTTTCCTAACCTCTATTACTACTATTGCAGGTTTAGCTCCTTTGTTATTAGAGAAAAGTAGGCAGGCACAATTCTTAAAGCCCATGGCTATTTCTATTGCCTACGGAATTGGATTTGCTACTATTTTAACCCTCTTATTACTTCCTGTATTCTTGGCCTTTAATAACCGTTTAAAAACTACGTTTAAATGGCTTTTAACTGGTCATATGCCAAATAAAGAAGCAGTAGAAAGAGCGGTCACTGAAATAGAAGAAGCCAAGCTTTTAGAGGGAGAAAGCCACTAGCGCTTGATTTTAAAAAAATGAATTATGAAAATTTTTAACATATACCTAATTCTATTTGCATCTATCATATGTTCTTTTTCCAGCTTAAAAGCCCAGGTTCAGGAGCAATTGTTAGATAAAGAAACTGTTTTTAGAGAGGCCTTAGATAAGAATTTTGGAATTTTAGTGTCTAGGAATCAGTTGGCCATAGCCAGGAACAATGCCAGTGTTTTAAACAGTGGATACTTGCCTAGTCTGACTGCTAATAGTGCGGCCAGCTACAACCAAGACAACAGTACTATTGAATTTCCAGGTCAGTTCTTGCAAGATGGCTCACCAAGACCAGATTTTACTATAGACAATGCAGAAGCCCAAAGGTATAGTACAGGGCTGCAAATGAACTACACTTTATTTGACGGTTTGGGTAGGATGTATAATTACAAGGCCCTAAAGGCTAGGTACTCTCTGAGTGAATTACAGCTAAGAGAGACCATAGAAAATACTGTGATACAGCTTTTCAGCGTTTATTTTAGAGTGGCTCAGTCTTCTGAAAACACTACAGTTTTAAGAAATATTTTAGCCCTTTCTCAAAGGCGTTTGCAAAGGGCTCAATACGCCTTTGAGCTTGGGCAGTCTAATAAGTTAGCTGTTTTAAATGCCCAAGTAGACGTGGCCAATGACAGCATTTCACTTTTGAGCGCCAAGCAAAGCTTGGCTACCTCTAAAAGAGATTTGAGTTTGCTTATACAACAAGATGAGTCTGTAGCCTATGAGGTAGACACTAAAGTCACTTTTATTCCCTTACAACAAATAGAAAGTCTTTTAGGGGCTGCCAAGACTAACAACGTTCAGTATTTATTAGCCAAGGCCAATACGCGTATTAATGAATATGATATAAAGGTAAGTACCTCTGGTTATTTACCTAGAATTGGTTTAACGGGCGCTTATGGATGGAATTTGAACCAAAGTGCGGCATCGGCGTTTTTCCCTGGGGTTAATAACGCTACTTACAATCTAAATTTAGGGGCCAACCTCACTTGGAACCTATTTGATGGCGGGCAGACCACCACCAGAATAAAAAACGCTAAGATAGTCTTAGACAACCAGGCCATACTCACTGCTCAACAAGCCGCCTCTTTTGAAAGAGATCTAAAAAATGCA
Organism: uncultured Flavobacteriaceae bacterium; assembly: GCA_963934855.1. Taxonomy (GTDB): domain Bacteria; phylum Bacteroidota; class Bacteroidia; order Flavobacteriales; family Flavobacteriaceae; genus MAG-120531. Next base: position 15,781 of record CAWWAC010000025.1, on the reverse strand, counting down.
TGGGATGTGTATGAGAATAGCTTGGCTATTTTTGCCTTACAGCAGGATTTAGTTGCCACCAGCCAAAACAATTTTGAGCGCACAGAACAGCAGTATATTTTAGGTAGTATTACCGCCATTGAATTTAGACAGGCCCAGTTAAATTTACTCAATGCCCAGACCAGCAGTAATACGTCTAAATACAACGCTAAATTGGCAGAATATGCCCTCTTACAACTTTCAGGTCAGTTATTGAATTCAGACTTTTAGTAAGATTTTTCTAATTGTAAAGCCACTTTCTTATCAGTTTTTAGCGCTCATTTCTAATTTTTTTGCAATAGCGTCCACACAGTTTATCCCGTCAATGGCTGCAGAGATAATACCTCCAGCATAGCCAGCTCCTTCTCCACAGGGGTAAATCCCTCTGATTTCTATATGTTCTAGGCTTTCTGGGTCTCTAGGAATAGAAATAGGAGAGGAGGTTCTGCTTTCAGGAGCGTGTAAGACCGCTTCATTGGTGTAGTAGCCTTTCATTTTCTGACCAAATATTTTAAAGGCTTTCTTAAGTCTTTTAGAGATTAGAGGAGGCAATACTTCGCTCAGGTTTACAGAAGTAATACCAGGCTGATATGAGGTCTTAGGAAAGTCCTTAGAAAGGGTTCCCGTTACAAAATCTATCATTCTTTGGGCAGGCACCTTTTGTGTTTTTCCAGCTGCCTCCCAGCAATCTTGTTCTATTTTTTTCTGAAAGTCCAAACACACAAATGGGTCATTGGGTGTAAAATTAGGAAGGTCTTCTGGAGCTACGCTTACCACTATTCCTGAGTTGGCGTAAGGATTGTTGCGTTTACTTGGGCTCCAGCCATTGGTCACCACCTCATTTTGTTCTGTGGCACATGGCGCAATAATGCCTCCAGGGCACATACAAAAAGAATAGACACCCAGGCCATTTACTTGTTCTACCAGTGCATAAGAAGCTGGTGGTAGATAGGGGTTATCTGTGTCTCCGTGATATTGAATTTGGTCTATGAGTTCTTGTGGGTGTTCTGCCCTAACGCCCAGCGCAAATGCCTTAGCCTTTATAAGCACCCCTCTTTTGTGAAGTAGGTAAAATATATCTCTGGCTGAATGTCCAGTAGCCAGCACCACCTCTTTAAAAGGCTGCCAGTTTCCCTCATTAATTTGAAGTCCGCTGAGGGCCCCGTTTTCTAATTGTATGTCTGTAAGTTTGGCGTTAAAATGCACCTCACCTCCAGCCGCAATGATAGCTTCTCTCATGGCCGTAATAATAGCCGGTAATTTGTTGGTTCCAATATGAGGATGGGCATCTACTAAAATATCTTCTTGTGCGCCAAAATGTACTAGCCACTCCAGGGCTTTGAGTACATTGCCTCTTTTTTTAGAGCGGGTGTAAAGTTTTCCGTCAGAATAAGTACCTGCCCCACCTTCTCCAAAGCAGTAATTAGACTCTGAATTTACGAGTTGTTCTTTATTAATGGCCGCTAAATCCCTTCTTCTGGCCCGCACATCTTTTCCTCTCTCAAATACTATAGGCATAAGCCCTGCCTCTAAGGCCCTTAATGCTGCATATAAACCTGCAGGCCCGGCTCCTATTATGGCTATCTTTTTGCTAGGATCTATTTCTTTGGCCTTCCAGGCCGATACCTTTTCTCTCTCTTCTCCCTTTTTCCAAAACTCCAATTGGAGATTGAGTTTTATATTGGTTTTTCTGGCATCTAAAGAACGTTTTCTTATGCGCCAATCTACCACCTCATGGGCTTGTAGTTTAGCCTTAAAGAGCCCAGATTTAAAAATAAAATCTAGTTCTTCTTGTTGGGAAGGTTTAATGACAATTTGCACCAATACACTCATAACACAAAGGTACTTTTAAAAATGCTTTAGTAATTTCATTTTTTTTTACATTTATAAAATAAAGCAAGCCTTTGCTATAGTCTATGATTATTAAAACAGTTTCTTCTGAAAAAGAAATCCAGCAAATAAAAGCCTTCCCTTTTAATAAGATGGAATTACATAAATTTTTAATTTAATTCTTCAATAATACTTCCACATCTAAGCATACTATCTCCGAAATAAGGGTTGAAAATATTTTTTTCTTTACTTAGCCAAATTGCGCCTTTGTTATTGTTGGCCATGGGGCATTTTTGAACATAGAGTGGGACTTCTAAGCCTTTTAAATTCATAGTAAGAGCCACTATATTTTCATTTAGAATCACAAAATTTTCACGTTGTTTTTCTAAATCTTCATTTTCTGCAATGACACTGAGTATTTTAATGCTATTATTTATATGTGATTGCTCCATCTTTGCTAAAGAGGTTAGGTCTATAGATATTAGTGTTTTTTTTGTGGCTTCTGCAAAAATTGAAATCTCCCTAGATTGGCTGCTAACAAAGGCATTTTTCATTTTAAGATATGCTGTAACAACAGATTGAAACTCTTTTACAAACCCTTGCGGTAGTTTCATTTTAGCTGAAGCATTGGTATTCTTCTCTGTTGGTGCTTTCATTCCTATATGACCTTGGTGGGCTGTGGTGGTTTTATTGCCAGATTTATTCATCATGGATTTTTTGCCTTGTAACTGTGCGGCTGCATCTACAGTAAAGGTGCCATTGGTAACAATCTCATCTCCATTTTTTATTCCAGCTGTAACGCTATAGAAATCTCCATTACGCCTACCAAGAATTATTTCTCGCATTTCAAAAATAGCTTCTTTAGGATGGGTCTTTACATAAACCAAAGAGCGCTCTCCTGTCCACATAACTGCAGTTGCAGGAATGCTTATTAAGGATTCTTGGACGGGAGCTAAGGGTTTAATTTTACCAGTCACAAACATCCCGGGCTTAAATAAATTATCCGTATTATTTAGTGTGGCACGGATGCTTACTATACGGGTTTCACTATTAACAATAGGGTCAATAAAGGATATGACTGTTTTAAATTCCTTATTTGGATATGCAGTAGTAGATACTGTAATTTGCTGTCCTTTTTGAAATTTTGAAATTTGACTTTCATAGACATCAAAAGCAGCCCAAACAGAATGTAGCTTATTGACCTTTAAAATGGGTTGTCCTTGTTTTACATAATCACCCTCTGCCGCTAGCACTGTTAACACGGTTCCTGAAATAGTAGCGTATATGGGAAATCGTTCTTTTACTTTTCCGGAGGTTTCTATCTCATTTATTTGATTTTCTGAAAGCTTCCACAATTTTAATTTCATACGAACTGCACGGTACAATTCTGCTTGTGTCTCTTTTAGTGAGGCAGCAGTAATTAACTCTTGTTGTGCAGCTATTAACTCTGGCGCGTAAATAGTAGCCAATAACTGTCCTTGTTTTATTAGTTGCCCTTCGTAATTTATATTTAATTGCTCCAAACGTCCCTCAAAATAGCTGGCTTGAATAGAATTGTTTTCTTGGTTATTTATAATTTTTCCAGATAGGGAAACGGTTGTTTCTCCCCCTTTCGAGGTGCCTACACCTACAAAACTTGTTTGAATATTAGCCAGTGCCATTGCATTGTTAGTCATTTTAATTTCATTAGCAGCAAGGCCTTCTGCACTAGAGGCTGCAGGGATTAGATCCATTCCGCAAATTGGACAATCGCCCGCTTCTGTTTTCATTATTTGTGGGTGCATAGAACAGGTCCACATTTCATTCTCTGTCCCTTGAGTGTGCTTGTGATTCTCAGAGGTTTCTTTATTGCTAATGTCAGAATTGTCGCCAAAGATTACATAACCCCCAAGGAGTCCGGTAATTGTTGCCAAAGCAAGGTAAAAGATGCTTTTTTTCATATTGCTATTTTTTTAATTTTCTAATAGTGGCAGAACTTATAAACCACAGTAAAAAGCCACTTAATACAGTGATTAAACCTAAGAAAGAAAATGCTCTTAGAACAATAGTGTTAAAATTGTCACGGCCCTGGTAATCCATGGTATGTGTCATCCATAGGAAATCAAACCAACGCCATTCTCTGTGTCTTACCGTCTGAAAAGCACCGTTTTCAATGGCTACATAAGCTTTTAAGTTTTCATCAGTTTTATAAGAGATTTCATAAGCTGGCAGTGGCTTTCCTCTATATTCGTGATGAGCTCCCACCGTTTCTATTCTTTGTATTTGTTCAAATTCTAAGCTTGCTAGCATATAGCGCTCTGCTACTTTTATTGCTTCGCGCTCTGTAAGTTCTTTTTTAAAATGATCCCCGTGAATTTCGTCAATATTTGTCCAGCTAAAATACATACCACTAATGGTCCACATTAAAAATTGCAGTCCTAAAAAAACGCCTAAATACCGGTGTGCTTTTCTAATTTTTAATTCTGTTTTTCTTGTTAACATCTCAATTTACCTCAAATGAAAATTTAATAATTTGTTTCTCCCAACTCAGGCTAATAGTGCCCTGTGAATTACTAATCTCTGTTACTTTATATTCTAAATGTTCTTGAATATTTTCTAACATTTTTGGATTTATATCAAAGCGCAGTACATCTTCATTTTCTGAATATTCATCTTTGCCGTGCTGGTCCCAGTTTGAATTAAAAATAACAGTCCACACTTCTTTGTTGGGAATAACAAAGAAGCCGTACTTGCCAGCCTTTAGCTGCTTGCCGGCAAATGTGAGGTTTTTATTGGTTTCAATCCAAGTGGCTTGGTGTGCTCCAGCCTGCCAAACAGCATTGTAAGGGAGTAGACCACCAAAAATAATGCGGTCTCTTACGCCAGGGGATGAGTAATCAATATGAACATGTGCGTCACCTATCATAGCCATTGCACTGGTATGCGGACTCAGTATTTTTTTTTCAGTGGCTATTATTTTTGAAGTAAAGGCTTCATTTTTAACCAGCGTCATACCGCAGCTATTACAACTGCCTTCCACATCACTGCCACTACCTGTGCAATGCATAGGGCACACATATGCAGAAGTATATTCTTTTCCTTGTTTTGCTGTTATTTCTGTTTTTACTTCTGTTTCCTTTTTAGGAGTTTCTTTGCAAGAAGCCAATAGAAAAATGGATAAAATGATTATAGAATTTTTCATAGTATAGATGTTTAGTTAATTAAATAATTAATAATAGCAGTTTGTGTGTAGTAACTAGTTACAGCACTTATTTGGTTCATTTGAAACTTTAACTGTAGCTCTTGTATGTCTAGAATATCATTAAAATTAATAGTGCCAGTTTGATAATTTTTGATGAGAATTTCTTCAGCATCCTGAGCCTGTTTTAAGTTTTTCTCTTGCGTGTAGGATTGAATTTTTGCCTGATTGCGCCTTGATATAGCTTTAGCAAAAGCAGTTTCTAAAATATTTAATCTACTCTCTTTTTGAGAGTTAATTTCTAACTGTCTCAGTTCATTTTGTTTTGTAATAGACTTAAATTTATTATTAAAAAGAGGAATGGAAACAGTCATCATTGGCATAAAAACATCTTTTCCATTGTCATTGAAGTTCATGTCTGTACGTTCAGAAACTGGAATATAATCTAGGCCAAAACCTATCATTGGGTTTAGTTCATTTTTATTTAGCAGTTCTTCTTTTGCAACAGATTCATAGCGTTTGTCATATAAAAGCAACTCTGGATTTAGGCTTAAAACACCCTTAATAGGCAACACGTCTTCATTTGGCAAAAACAGTTCATTGGGAATTATTAATTCCGTTGCTCCCTCTCTATGAAGCAATTTATTAAAGCTAATTTGAGCAGCTAAATACGCCTCATCTAATAGGTCTTTTTGTTGTTGCAGCTCATTTTGTCTAATCTGCAATCTAAGAACATCTACTGCAGAGGCTTTGCCAACTTCTAATGATTTAAGCGCTATTTTCTCATAGGTTTTTAATAACAGAACATTCTTACTAAGTACCCTTTGTTGCGCTTTTATTTCGTAGAGTCCAAAGTATGACTGAGAGACAGAAAGAGACAGTTTGCGTTTTGCAATTACTATTTCTATATATTCTGCATTGGCCATGGCAGTTGCATAATTTTCTCTGGTTGTTATAGTGCCAAACCAAGGCAGCATTTGTCTTGCAGAAAACCGCGCTCTTTGCGGTCCAGTTCTAGTTTCAGGTTCGCTCACAAAATAACCCGCACTGAATTCTGTGTTGGGGACCCAATTCACTTCATTTACTTTTTCTTCTGCAATATTATAACGGAGATTAAAGGCTTTTATCTCAGGATTGTTATTTTCTGCTTCTAGAATAAAGTATTGCAATTCTTGTGCTTTTACCACAGAGGCAGTAAGAAACAAAAACAGGATGCTTATTACATTTTTCATTTGTTTAATCTTTTTAATTTAATCTCTTCTCTCCAGCTGTATAAAACGGGTACAATAAAGTAAGAGGTAATGTCTATGACCATTCCACCAAATATGGGTATGGCCATTGGGATCATTATATCGCTTCCTTTCCCTGTAGAGGTCAATACAGGGAGTAAGGCAATAATGGTGGTAGCTGTAGTCATTAAACAAGGACGAATGCGCTTTTCTGCAGCCTCTAGTGTTGCGTGTCTAACCTCATTTTTATGAGTTGGTTTCTCACGCTCAAAGGTTTGTGTAAGGTAAGTGGCCATGACCACACCGTCATCTGTAGCTATTCCAAATAAGGCTATAAATCCAACCCATACCGCTACACTTAAATTAATGGTTTTCATGTTAAATAGGTCTCGCATATTCTCGCCAAAGAAGCTAAAATTGAAAAACCAATCTTGGCCATACAGCCATATCATAATAAAACCACCAGCAAAAGCCACGGAAATTCCTGTAAATACAATCAGTGAGGTACTCACAGATTTAAACTGAAAATACAGAATTAAAAAGATAATTATTAGGGCTAATGGGACCACTACAGAAAGTGTTTTTTCTGCTCGTAACTGGTTTTCATAGGTTCCTGCAAACTGATAGCTAATTCCTTTAGGTAATATTAATTCGCCAGCTTTTATTTTTTGTTTAATTAATGCCTGTGCATTTTCTACTACATTTACTTCTGCAAAGCCGTCCAGCTTGTCAAAGAGCACATAGCCTATTAAAAAAGTATCTTCACTTTTAATTACCTGAGGCCCCTGCTCATATCTTATAGTGACCAGCTCTCCTAATGGCACAGGACTGCCAGATGAGACTGGCACATAAATTTTTTTAAGCTGGTCTGGATTTCCGCGTAATTCTCTCGGGTAGCGCACGCGAACGCCATACCGTTCCCGGCCTTCTACGGTCTGCGTAATGGGCATGCCACCTACGGCAACTTGTATAATTTCTTGTACATCCATAACAGATATTCCATACCTAGCTAGTTGCTCCCTTTTTATGTCTATTAATAAATAAGGTTTTCCTACAATACGGTCAGCAAAAACAGCTTGCTCTTTAACGCCTTCTACTTCTTTTAAAATAGTTTCAAGCTGTAAACCAAAAGCTTCTATTTGGGCTAAGTCTTGGCCTTTTACTTTAATTCCCAAAGGGGCTCTCATTCCTGTCTGAAGCATTACAAGCCTAGTTTCTATAGGCTGTAGCTTAGGGGCAGAGGTAACCCCTGGCAATTTAGTGACCCTTATAATTTCATTCCATATGTCATTTGGATTTTTAATTTCTGGACGCCAATTGCGGTAGAAATCTCCATCTTCATCTTCAATTAAATGTTTGCTGTCTATTGGAAAGTTATTTGCAAAGCTCAGCTTGTTATCTGTATTGATATTTGGATTTGCAGACACCGAGCCATTCTTCATGATAAAAAACCCCTGTTCATTTACTTTATAACGCTGCTTTTTACCTGTAGTATTATGCATATATTCAGATTTGTACTGAATCATATTTTCATACATAAATAGTGGGGCTGGGTCAAGGGCACTCTCTGTTCTCCCAGATTTTCCAACTACAGTTTCAATTTCAGGAATGCTAGCAACTGCCATATCTAGTTGCTGTAATACTCGTTTGTTTTCCTCTACACCAGCATGAGGCAAAGAAGTAGGCATTAGCAAGAAAGAGCCTTCATTAAGTGAGGGCATAAATTCTTTTCCTGTATTATTCATAATCCAAATACCAGAAATAAGTACACTGAGTGGAATGATTAGAAATAGTATTTTATGGGCCAGTGCCCATTTTAGAATTTGACTGTAGTATTTTCTGAATAGGGAGAAAAGTCCTAAGATTCCAAAACAAATAATAGACACAAAAATGAGGTTTACAACAATATTTCTGTCAAAGCCTAAGGGTCTCCAGTATGTGGCTAGTAGTATGACTATAGCGCCAGACGCTATGGTAATATTAATTAGGTTAGCGCGTACTTTAGAAAGGATCTCATTGAACGTTAATAAAGCTACTACACCAAAAGCAATTAGAACTAATCCTAGCCAATACCCGTAAATAATAGCTATGACGCCTAAAATCATAATTAAAACATTCAATAGGTAACGGAATGATTTTTTAATTTTCTGTTTTCTAAACAAGTAAGCCGCTAGTGGTGGAATTATAAAAAGTGCAATAATTAAAGAGGCTGAAAGCGCCATAGTTTTTGTAAAAGCTAAGGGTCTAAATAATTTCCCTTCAGCGCCAATCATGGTGAAAATTGGCACAAAACTAATAATAGTAGTGAGTACAGCTGTTAATATAGCTCCTGAAACTTCTGCCGTGGCGTTATAAATAATTTCGTTTGTAGTGTATGCTATGCCGTTTTCATTGGAACTCAGTTTCTGATCTTCCATATGCCGTATCATGTTTTCTGCCAATATGACCCCAACGTCTACCATGGTGCCTATAGCAATGGCAATACCCGAAAGCGCTACAATATTAGCGTCTACATTAAATAGCTTCATGCTTATAAAAACCATTAAAACAGCTAAGGGTAACAAACCAGAAATTAGGATAGAGGCCCTTAAATTAAAAACCATGATAATAATAACTAAAATGGTAATTAGGATTTCTAGCGTGAGCGCCTCTTTAAGAGTGTCTAAAGTTTCTGTAATAAGCTCAGTGCGGTCATAAAAGGGAATTACTGTAAGCTGTGAGGTCCTTCCATCTGCCAATACTTTTGAGGGTAGACCCCCTTTTAGTTCCTCAATTTTAGTTTTCACATTATTAATGACTTCCATAGGGTTTGCGCCATAACGCGCCACAACCACACCCCCTACTACTTCTGCTCCTTCTTTGTCTAAAATGCCACGCCTTGCTGCTGGGCCCAAGCTCACCTGAGCCAAATCTTTTATACGTAAAGAGGTGAAATTCTCAGATGAAACTACCGCATTTTCCAAATCTGCAATAGACTTTACATAGCCTAAACCTCGCACTAAATATTCTGCCTGATTTATTTCTAAAGTTTGCGCACCTATGTCTTGATTACTTTCCTTTACTGCTTTTACAATTTGAGCAAGACCAATTTTGTATTGACGCATTTTCTCAGGATTGACATCTATTTGATATTCCTGAACATAACCACCAATAGAGGCTACCTCTGAAACCCCACTTGCACCTGAAAGCGCATATTTTACATAGTAATCCTGAATGCTTCGCACTTCTTGTAAATCCCAACCGCCTGTGGTGTTTCCTTTTTCATCTCTACCCTCTAAGGTGTACCAATAAACTTGACCTAAACCTGTTGCATCTGGTCCCAAGGCTGGGTTTACACCATCTGGTAATAGGTTTGTAGGCAGTGAATTAAGCTTTTCTAATATGCGGCTCCTAGACCAATAGAATTCTATATCTTCTTCAAAAATAATATAGATACTAGAAAAACCAAACATAGAAGAACTTCTAATGGTTTTTACTCCAGGAATTCCTAGCAATGAAGCTGTTAGAGGATAGGTAATTTGGTCTTCTATGTCTTGCGGAGAGCGCCCCTGCCATTTTGTGAAAACAATTTGTTGGTTCTCTCCAATGTCTGGAATAGCGTCTACAGCCACAGGATTAGAGGGAAGAAAGCCAGTGTTCCAGTTAAAGGGCGCATTTACAATACCCCAGCCTACAAATAAGGTGAGCATTAAAACGGCAACGAGTTTATTCTCTATGAGGTATTTAATTGCTTTATTAAGCATATAATCTAATAATTAAACAGTTATGAAAGGATTGAAGATCTAAAAACAGAAAAACAAACACAACAAAATATGCCCTTCACGGAAAAACCGTTGGGCATAAGAGGGCTGTTAAAAATTAAATTAAGAAAGTCTGTTGCCATACCTGCACATCCCTTTTAACAAAGGGCGGTGCATAGTCAAAGAAAGGAACTTCTTTAGATACTGTTCCTTCAAATAGGCTTGTATAAGAATATAAAAATAATGAAACTAAGAGCTGCTGCTGTGGAGTAAAATTGTTAAAAGCACCTTTTAAATCAGGGGTCCCATCAAAAATTAATTGTTGGTCTGAACAACAAGGTTTTTTATTTATTTCTGAATTTTCACAATGATATACCAACGGTGCCTTTTCCATTCCACAAGATTTTACATTGTGAAAGAGCGAAAAATCCACCATAGTTTCTCCACAATAATGCATATCTATAGTCATAGATATAGTAGATAGCAACACTACTAAAGCCATTGAGATAGACATTATTTTATGAATAAATATTTTCATTTAATGTAAAATTAGCAATTATTTTATGATTCAAATAATTTTTAACTGTTTTTAAAGTTTTAATGGATGTTAAAGGAATGTATTTTTTGGTAAACACCTTTAAAAAAAGGCCTCAGCTCTATGACAATAATAACATTAAAAAAGCAGCTAAACAGCCTCCTAAAATGGGGCCTAAGATAGGAATGAAAGCATAACTCCATCCATTTGGGGCTTTATTTTTAATAGGTAACAAAGCGTGAATAATTCTTGGACCAAAATCTCGTGCAGGATTAATAGCATAGCCTGTTGTACCCCCTAAGGATAGCCCAATGGCCCATACTACTAAAGCTACTGGAAGTGCACCTAAAGAGCCTAAACCAATAGTAGTTTGTGTTTCTGTTAAAGAGGCATCTGAAAAATAAAGCACTGAAAAAACTAGAACAAAAGTCCCTAATACTTCACTTAATAAATTTGAAAAAGTATTTTTAATTGCGGGTGTAGTGCAAAAAATAGCTTTTTTAGTGGCACCATCTTCAGTAACTGAAAAATGATCTCTGTACATAAGCCAAACAAAAAAGGAACCTAACATAGCGCCTATTAATTGGGCAAAGATGTATGTAGGAACTTCTTTCCAGGGAAATTTTCCTGCCACCGCTAAACCAATGCTAACTGCTGGGTTTAAATGTGCACCACTATAGGGAGAAGTGATTACAACACCAACGTATACAGCAAGCGCCCAACCAGTAGTAATCACTATCCACCCACCATTATTACCATTAGTTTTGTTTAGTAAGACATTTGCTACTACCCCACCACCCAATAGAATAAGGATGGCTGTTCCTATAAATTCAGCTATAAAAGGAGTCATATTTTTATATTTTTAATTTTTTGTCCAATATTCTAAAGCACGAACTGCTTTATACCAACCTGATATATTTTCTTTCATTAAATTCCTATCAGAATTTGGAATAAACCGTTTATCTGTCTGCCAAATCTCTTGAATTTCCTCAGAGTTTTTCCAATAACCAACTGCTAGTCCAGCTAAGAAAGCAGCTCCCATGGCTGTTGTTTCTACAATTTTAGGCCGGACTGTTTCTGTATTTAAAACATCTGACTGAAACTGCATGAGCAAATCATTAATAGTGGCACCTCCATCTACACGTAATTCTTTAATAGAAATTCCAGCGTCTTGTTCCATGGCTTTTAAGACATCCATGGTTTGATATGCAATAGATTCTAAAGCAGCACGCGCAATGTGTGCATCAGAGGTCCCGCGGGTTAATCCAAAAATTGTTCCTCTAGCGTCTTGATTCCAATGAGGGGCTCCAAGACCTGCAAAAGCAGGAACAAAATACACCCCATCAGAATGGCTTACCGATGCTGCTAGGGATTCTATTTCCTTTGAAGTTCTAATAATTTTCAAACTATCTCTTAGCCATTGTACCACGGCTCCACCAATAAAAATACTTCCTTCTAAAGCATAAGTTGTTTTATTGTTTATTTTCCATGCCACTGTAGTGAGTAAGTTGGTCTTAGAGACTAGTGGTTTTTCTCCAATATTCATAAGCATAAAACAACCTGTTCCATAGGTATTCTTTACCATACCTGGCTTAGTACACATTTGTCCAAATAAGGCAGCTTGTTGGTCACCTGCAATTCCAGAGATGGGAATTCTAGCATCGTAAAAAGTAGATTTTGTATGCCCGTATACTTCACTAGATTCTCTCACCTCTGGGAGCATAGTCTTGGGAATGGTCAGCAAGTCTAATAATTCATTATCCCATTCCATGCTATGGATATTAAAGAGCATGGTCCTAGAGGCATTTGTAACATCTGTAATATGTTTTTCTCCATTGGTGAAGTTCCATACAAGCCAAGAGTCAATGGTGCCTAGTAACAAATGACCTGCCTCTGCTTTTTTTCTAGCAGCTGTTACATGATCAAGTATCCATTTAACCTTGGTGCCAGAAAAATAAGAATCAATCACAAGCCCTGTTTTCTCTCTAACAAGTTTTTCAAGTCCTTGCTTTTTTAAACTGTCACAGTATTCAGAAGTTCTTTTATCTTGCCAAACAATAGCATTGTAAACGGGCATGCCTGTTCTTTTATCCCAAACTACAATAGTTTCTCTTTGATTGGTAATTCCAATGGCAGCAATATTTTCTGCTTTTAAGCCTTTTTTAGCAATGGCTTCCGCTGCCACCCCTGTTTGGGTTGACCAAATTTCTATAGGATCGTGTTCTACCCAACCTGGCTTTGGAAAAATTTGAGTAAATTCTTTTTGGGCTTCTGATATAATATTACCTTTTTTATCAAAAATAATAGCCCTAGAACTGGTTGTTCCTTGGTCTAAAGAAAGAATATATTTTACCATTAAGTAAGTATTTATGATTCTAAATGTATAAAAACATAATAATACTTAATGGCATTTATTGACTTTTTATAGGTAGCTAAACCTTATGCTCATTTATTAATCTTAATTTAAAATAGATTAAAACGAAAAAATCCTTTTTTAAGACTGTTTTTATTACTGCCCTATTTTTTTGGGAGGCCTACAAAATAGAAAAACTTTTTTCCAGTTGATTTAAAAAATCGATTAGACTTTTAGTACCCATCCCATTATTCATTTTAATTTCTTTTCTTGGTCTCTTCTGAAGAACAGGATAAAACTAAAGCAAAAGCAATAAGCAGGAAGAATAACTTTTTCATAATTGGTTAAGGTAAGATTAGGTTCAACCTAACTACAAAGGATTAAGTAAGAAAAAAATACTATCAATGAAGTAAGACTATAATGCCCGTTTAGAGACTGTCTAATTCATTGAACGGAAAAGAGGCATTGAACAATGAATTTTCAATTGTTTTTTTGTTATTTTACTATATTAATTATACAATATCTAAATCTAGATGAATCTTTTTTCTCTAATAATTCTATCCTACTTCAATAGTTTTATAGGCCAATTAGACTATACAAATAATTCTGATTTTTTGCTTGATTCAAATATGGGTGTTACTAGCTATGTGTTTATGGCCGTTGAGTGCCCCATTTCCCAGAAATATATCTATAGATTAAATGAACTACAGCAGTTGTATCCAAATCTCAATGTTATTGGTGTATTTCAAGAATCGACCTCTCAGTTAGCTTTGGATGACTTTAAGCAAAGGTTTGAGGTCAAATTCTCCTGTGTCTTTGATAAACAACATCAATTGGCCTTCAGGTATCACGCTGAAGTGACACCAGAAGTTTTTTTGGTGGATAGTCTTGACAGAATCATTTATTCTGGCGCCATAGATAATTGGTTTGTAAGTTTGGGCAGAAACAGGGGAGCTCCCAGTCAACATTATCTTTTAGATGCCTATCAATCTTTTTTAAAAGGCATACCTGTTCAGAAATTTAGGACCAAAGCCATTGGTTGTTTTCTTGAAATAAATCCAACGCATCATCATGGTTAATAAGTTGATCCCTGCTTTTTTGTTTTGCTTATGTTTTACCCTAGTTACAGCTCAGGAAGTGACCTATGAAAAGCATATTGCACCTATAATAAATAAAAATTGTATTTCCTGTCATCGTGCAGGTGGATATGGACCATTTCCATTAACCACATTTCAAGAGGTTCAAAAAAGGGGTAAATTCGTTGCACATGTATCCCAGACCAAGTATATGCCTCCTTGGAAGGCGGATCCTTCATTTAGCCATTTTAAAAACGAGCGGATACTTACCGATAATGAAATCAATCAGATTCAGTTGTGGGTAGTGCAAGGGATGAAAAGGGGAGAGGTACAACCATCTTATTCCCCCAAGAATAACTCTATTGAATCTGCACAACCTGATTTGATCTATCGGATGAATCGCCCATTTCAATTGTCATCGAAAGGCATCGAGGATTATCGTTTTTTTCATGTGCCTACTAATCTCGAAAAAGACGTGTATATATCTGCGATCGCTTTCGTTGCAGGGAATAAACGCTATGTTCACCACAGCCGCATTATGGTAGATACCTCCGGACAGACAGCCGGCATAGATGGGCTTTCAGAGTTTGATCCTAGATCACGGACATTTCAGTCTCAACCTTTGATGGATGAGTTTTTATACGGCTGGGTTCCAGGTAATATCCCTGTGGCTTATCCCTCAGGTTCTGCAAAGTTAATCCCTAAAGGTGCAGACCTTATATTTAATATTCATTACGCACCTTCTTCAGAAGTTACCTCTGACATGTCTGAAGTACATATTTATTTATCTGATGAGCCTGTGCAGCATTTGATTAAGAGTCTATCCATTAGAGAAGAGGACATATCTAATCAGCCTTTTGTCCTTAAATCAGAAACAACTCCGACTTTTTATGTGAGCAAGGTTTTGGAGCAAGATATGAATGTGGTTTCTCTATTGCCCCATATGCATTTTTTAGGAAAAAGCATGACTGCATTAGCGATTACCCCAGACCAAAACCAAGTGCCATTAATCAGTATTCCTGATTGGGATTATAACTGGCAAAGCACCTATATGTTTGAGTCTCCAGTTTTCCTGCCCAAGGGCACTTTATTATTGATGACTGCTACTTTTGACAACACTTCCAATAATCCATTAAATCCTACTTCACCCCCAAAGGATGTGACCTATGGTTGGAATTCCACAGATGAAATGATGAATTTAGTAATGTATTACTATTGATCTTCCAAGAAGAATTTAAATTATTAAAAGCCTGTCATAATTGACAGGCTTTTAATAAGTATGGTTTATAATATTTTATTCCTGCTCACTTGCCCTATCATATACTATTAACTCTTTAACTTTTCCATTAACAAAGTTAACATCTACTATATGGTGGCTTGTTACATTATTTCCATCTATTGATTGAACTAAATCTACGCCAGTTGTCAGCCAGGCTTGATTTTTTCCATCATTACCTTGGACATTATTAGCCACCATAAATTTTACCTTCCAAGAGGGGTTACTTGTATTAAACCAAATGTCTAATTGCTCTGTATGAGAATCACTCCCATTTATTAAAGCACCGTTTGCATCTCTAACAACTATGTTGTCCATATCTATTTCTGATATTTTACTTAAATCTTTGTCATTGTGAGCTTGAATATATTCTAAATAAATATCAGTTATTGCCGCATCTCCAGCTATTATATTTAGCTTTTCTCCTGCATCATTAAATTCATATCCAATAACAGTTGGCTCACTGGATTGTTCTGATTGTTTTTCTTTAGGTGCTTGGCAAGAAATTAAACTAACAGTAATTAAAGAGAATAATAATTTTTTCAT
>CAWWAC010000024.1:0-26920 GCA_963934855.1 uncultured Flavobacteriaceae bacterium | reverse complement strand
GACGCCAGGTTTTCATCCTGGTAACAGGGGTTCGATTCCCCTACGGACTACTAAAGAGAATGGAAACATTCATAACAATTACAAATTAAAACTATGGCTAATCACAAGTCTGCATTAAAGAGAATTAGAAGAAACGAGGAAGTGCGCGTGCGTAACAAGTATCAGCACAAGACTATGCGTAACGCTCTTAAAAAATTACGTTTAGAAGAAGATAAGACTGCTGCTTTAGCTCAGCTTCCATCTTTAGTTTCTATGATAGATAAGTTGGCAAAACGCAACATCATTCACAGCAACAAAGCTTCTAATTTAAAGAGTAAATTAGCCAAGCAAGTAGCATCCCTTTAACAAGGATTTAAGCTATATCACTTATATTGCCTATGGTATTTTTAAATACCATAGGCTTTTTTTGTGCCCTATACCCTCAGGGCTAAAAAAACCCCCTTCACTATTTATGCGAAGGGGGTTTTTTATAATTTTTGTAACTTTTATTTATTCATAGTAAGCAGGAACTCTTCATTAGTTCTAGTCTGTTTAAAACGCTGTTCAATGAACTCCATAGCTTCTACTGGGTTCATATCTGCCAAATATTTTCGCATAATCCACATGCGTTGTAAAGTTTGTTCATCTAACAAGAGATCATCACGTCTAGTACTAGAGGAGGTGAGGTCAATGGCAGGGAAAATTCTTCTGTTAGATATTTTCCTATCTAACTGTAGCTCCATATTTCCAGTTCCTTTGAATTCTTCAAAAATCACCTCGTCCATTTTAGAACCAGTCTCTGTTAAAGCAGTAGCTATTATAGTTAAAGAACCTCCATTTTCAATATTCCTGGCTGCTCCAAAGAAGCGTTTTGGTTTGTGAAGGGCATTTGCGTCTACACCACCACTCAATACCTTACCAGAGGCTGGTTGAACTGTATTATAAGCTCTTGCCAAACGGGTTATGGAATCTAAAAGAATGACCACATCATGACCACATTCTACTAACCTTTTGGCTTTTTCAAGCACAATGTTTGCTACTCTAACATGCTCGGATGCTTCCTTGTCAAAGGTAGAAGCAATCACTTCCCCCTTCACATTTCTCTGCATGTCTGTCACCTCTTCAGGTCTTTCATCAATGAGGAGTATTAATTGGTACACTTCTGGGTGGTTGGCTGCAATTCCGTTAGCAATATCCTTTAACAGCATGGTCTTACCCGTTTTAGGTTGGGCTACAATCATACCGCGTTGTCCTTTTCCAATAGGACAAAAGAGGTCAATAATTCTATTTGAAATATTGCTTTGACGTTCAGAAAGTTTAAATTTCTCTTCAGGGAACAAAGGTGTTAAATGCTCAAAAGCAACACGATCTCTCACCACCTGAGGGTCTTGGCCGTTTATTTTATTTACCTTAATTAAAGGGAAATACTTTTCTCCTTCTTTTGGAGGTCTTACCTCTCCAAGAACTGTATCTCCTGGTTTTAACCCAAAAAGCCTTATCTGTGATTGTGATACGTAAATATCATCAGGAGATGAAAGATAATTGTAGTCAGAAGATCTTAGGAATCCGTACCCATCTTGCATAATATCTAATACGCCTTCAGAAGCAATAATACTGTCAAATTCGTATTCTGGATCCTTGTATCTATTCTTTAACTCTTTGTCATAGTTAAAGTTTTTTTCTGGACGGGTTTGGTTGGGGTTCTTTTTATTGTTTTTATTGTTTTGGTTGGGGGCGTGTTGTGGGTGGTTTCTTACCTCATTAGACTTATTGTCAACTGTTCTCCCTTCAGTATTTCTTGCATTTATGTTGGGTTTTATCTCTGAACGGTCTGCGCGTTCTGGTCTTTTGTTAGGACGTGCAATTGGAAGTCTTCTAACAAGAGCATCTTTGTGGTTTATAGTTGTTGATTCTAGTTGAGAAGTTTCTGTAGTGCTTTCCCCAGAAGTCTCAGTGGCTAAAACCTTAGCTTCATTATAAGCTATTCTAGAACCGGCTGGCTCAGAATTCTTTTCACCTCTAGGAGTAAGAACTTTTTTATCTGCTCTAGTTTCTTGTGGTTTCTGGACTTCTTTGTCTGCGTTTTTGTCTTGAGCAACTACTTTAGCATTTCTTTCTCTTGGTAGTAGTTTCTTTCTTGGCGCTTCTGAGCTGTTTTCAGTTTGTACAGTTGCCTCTCGTAATACAGGCGCCACAGCAGAAACTGCTTTTGGATTTGCGGCTTGTAGGTCAAGAATCTGATATACTAAGTCTATTTTTTTTAAAGTTTTGAATTTAGGCACCTTAAGGCCTTGTGCAATTTCCTGAAGCTCAGGAAGCTTCATGGTTTTTAGTTTCGAAATTTCAAACATTCAATGATATAATAAGTGGATCTTTAGAAAGTAATGTGATTAAAATTATTACTTGGATAAGGGGAATGGATTTCCCTGAGGTGAGTGTTGTAGTCTAAATGTAAAACAACAGTACAATAATACAAATAAAAATTAATATCTGCTTACATTCTAAAAAAAGACGCTTATTTTTGATTTTAGAATTTATCATAATCACATGATTCAGAGAATACAATCGCTTTATTTATTTTTTGTTGCTATAGCAAATATTCTGGCTATTTTTTTTGTCAATATCATTGTAGAAGGCCCAGAAAACACTATCTTTACTTTGGTTAAGGCCTTGAACAAAGGTACGTTCATCATTTTTGCATTACTAGCAATAATTAGTTTATTTTCTTATAAAAAAAGAATTAACCAGTTTGTACTGAACCGGTTAAATATCATATTAAATTTTTTTTTACTAGGATTTTTCGTTTATCGAACACTAAGTTTACCTGGAGAGGGCTTGCTTTCTGAGAAGGGTATTGGGATGCTAGTTCCTATTATTTCTATCGTTTTTTTATCTGTGGCTAATAAAGCCACTAAAAAGGACGAGGATCTCGTAAAATCAGTGGATCGTTTACGTTAAACCTAACATCTTAGTAGTATTAGTGCGTAAAACCCGGGCTTGTTACCCGGGTTTTTTTATGCTTAATTTTAAAGTTTTAGACCGTATTGTATAAATTTTAAAATAAGATTTTTTAGGTTAGATTACTGCACTGTCTATATTTTTTCATTTAATTATTTCGCCTCTTTTTCCAAGCTCAATGACTACAAGATCTTTAATTTCTGCTCCATCAATTTTAAAACTGAGCATGGTTCTTATTTGGTGAAAGCCAATCAAACCACAGGCTCCAGGGTTCATATGCATGAGTTGTAGGTTTTTATCCCACTGTACTTTTAATATGTGAGAGTGTCCGGCAATAAAAATGTCAGGCGGGGCTTGCTTTATATCTTCTCTAATTCTCTGATTGTATTTTCCAGGATATCCACCAATATGAGTCATCCATACGGACATTCCCTCACATTCAAACTTAAGATCTAGTGGATATGTGAGCCTAGCGTTAGCATCGTCTATGTTTCCATAGACAGCCTTAAGAGGTTTTAGAAGAGCAAGTGCCTGAGTTACTTTTAAGTCACCTATATCTCCTGCATGCCATACCTCGTCTGCTTGCTTAACAAAATGCAGTATTCTTTCATCTATGTGAGAATGTGTGTCCGAGAGTAAGAGTATTTTTTTCATATGTAGTCTTATTTCAATTCCTAAAACGTATAAAATAATTTAAAGAATCAAGAAATTCACAGGTACTTAAGGTATCTTTGTGTACAAAAGTAATTGATTGCATTGAAATATTTTGTAGACTTTTCTTACTGCGGAACTTCTTTTCACGGTTGGCAGAAACAACCCAACGCCAGCAGTGTTCAAGAAACCATGGAGCATGCTTTTTCTATGCTTTTAGGCATTCCTATTGAACTTATTGGAGCAGGTAGGACAGATACTGGGGTGCACGCAAAAAAAATGATAGCCCACTTTCTGACAGAGGCTCATTTTCAAAAATCCACCCTCACCGCTAGACTTAATGCTTTTTTACCTCCCTCTATAGCTATTAATACCATCTATAAGGTATCAGATCAAGCACATGCACGTTTTAGTGCCAGTAGTAGGACCTATGAATATTGGGTATCTACCCATAAAAATCCCTTTTTAAACACTACAGCCCACTTTGTACACCAGCATTTAGATATAGTATCCATGAACCAAGCATCTCAAATACTTATCAATCATCAAGATTTTGAGTGTTTTTCTAAGACACATTCAGACGTTCACACTTTTTTATGTGACATTTCAAAAGCCAGTTGGGAGCAAAAAGGAGATCTTTTAATATTTACTATAACTGCCAATAGATTTCTGAGAAATATGGTTCGCGCCATTGTAGGAACCCTCTTAGAAATTGGTACGCACAAAAAAAATATAATAGATATGGAGGCAGTTATTGCCTCTAAATCTAGAAGTTTGGCTGGTCCATCTGTTCCAGCTCAAGGATTGTATTTAACCGAAATAAATTATCCAAAAAATATTTATGTCTAGGCAAAAAGAGACCGGAAATGCTTTTGATAGAAACCTATTTAAGCGTTTACTTCAATTCACAAAACCTTATAGCACTACTTTTTATGGAGTGGCTTTAGCGGCTATTATTTTATCTGGATTTGCTGTGCTAAGACCTGTTTTGGTTGGTTCTTTAGTAGACCAGGCCATTAAAATGGCTGATGCTCACAAGTTACTCACCCTAACACTACTCATGCTGGTTGTGCTTATTGGAGAAGTATTAAGCCAATTGGCCTTTAATTACTTTGCTAACTGGTTAGGGGAGTCTGTGATTAGAGATGTGCGCGTAAAGCTTTTTAAGCACATGACACATTTTAAAATGGCGTATTTTGACAAATCCTCTATAGGAATTCTTGTTACAAGGGCAGTTGGGGACATGCAACGCATAGGGGAGATATTTTCTCAAGGCTTCTTTGTAATTGTATCAGATTTGCTTAAAATGATAGTGGTGGCAGCTGTAATGGTTTATATGAACTGGAGGCTGTCCCTAATTGTTTTTGCGGTCTTGCCTGTTATTTTATATGCAACCAGGCTATTCCAACGTGCTATGAAAGGAGCATTTACAGAGGTAAGGGCCCAGGTGGCTCAGCTTAATTCATTTGTTCAAGAACGCATTTCAGGAATGAAAGTAGTACAGCTTTTTAACAGGGCATCTGCAGAGAAAAAAGCTTTTGAGCTTATAAATGAAAAGCACACCAAGGCGTGGCTTAAGACAGTTTGGTACAACTCGGTTTTCTTTCCAGTGGCAGACATAGTGTCTTCTATCACTATTGGCCTTATTGTTTGGTACGGCGGTATGCAAAATATTTCTGGTGTAAGCGCTTCAGAATACGGAACTATTTTCACCTTTATATTACTCTCAGAAATGTTGTTTAGGCCACTGAGACAAATAGCAGATAAATTTAACACCCTACAAATGGGTATGGTAGCGGCCGCTCGTGTTTTTAAAATTTTAGATACGGAAGATCAAACAGAAACTCAAGGGACCCAAGAGTTAAAAGACACTCAAGGTAATATTAGTTTTGAGACGGTAGTCTTTGGTTACACTCCAGAAGATCCCGTTTTAAAAGGTATTTCTTTTAAGGTTTCTAAAGGTGAAACAATAGCTATAGTTGGGGCTACTGGAGCGGGAAAGTCTACTATTATCAACCTTTTAAATCGTTTTTATAACATTCAGTCTGGCGCTATAAAAGTAGATGGCACTGACATAGAAAACTTTACATTGGCCTCATTAAGGAGCCACATTGCAGTAGTATTGCAAGACGTTTTTCTTTTTGCAGACACCATAGCCAATAATATTTCTTTGGGGAACCCTCATATTTCTGAAGAAGAAATTATTAAAGCAGCTAAAGCCATTGGCGTTCATGAATTTATTTCTAGCCTTCCTGGAGGCTATTCTTTTAACGTAAAAGAAAGGGGCGCTATGCTTTCTAGTGGACAGCGCCAGCTCATTGCCTTCCTTAGGGCTTATGTGACCCAGCCCTCTATTTTGGTTTTAGATGAGGCCACTTCTTCTATAGATAGTGGTTCAGAACAACTCATTCAACAAGCCACAGACAAAATAACAGAGGGAAGAACTTCTATAGTCATTGCGCACCGTTTAGCTACTGTTCAAAAAGCCACTAATATACTGGTCATGGACGCTGGTGAGATTTTAGAGCAAGGCACGCACCAGGAGCTTTTAGCTAGAGGCGGATACTACAAAAATTTATATGAGGCTCAGTTTTTAGCTGTAGAGGAGCAGGTCTAAAAATATAGTGGCTTTTATGTGTAAACTTATTTTTTGCTAATAGGTGTTTACCTTAGTCTTATAAAGTTTTTACATCAGGTCTTTTCTCAGCATTTTCACCAATTCTTCAGAATCCTTAAATAGCACAAACTCTCCATTTTTAATATAGGAAATGGTACCTGTTTCTTCAGAAACCACTAGTGCTAAAGCATCTGTCTTTTCAGTAATTCCAACTGCAGCCCTATGTCTAAGTCCAAACCTAAGAGGAATACTGCGTTCCTCAGAGACTGGAAGAATGACTCTAGTTGCTACAATAAAATTATTTTCAATAATTGCAGCTCCGTCATGTAAGGGACTGTTTTTATAAAATATACTCTCAATAATAGGTTGGCTTAGTTCAATATTCATTCTATCACCAGACTGCCTTACAAAATCTAAGGAGTTATTTTTTTCAATGATTAACAGAGCGCCCGTTTTAGTCTGTTCCATTTTATATAAGGCAGCAACCACGGCAGCAACATCTGTATCTAAAACTTGTAAATCTTGATTTAGAAACTTAAAGTGCTTTACAAAAGAACGTTTTTTAGCTAAGTTGGTAGAGCCCAACATCAATAAGAACTTTCTAATTTCTTGCTGGAAAACAATAATAAGGGCTATGAGGCCAATATTCATAAAACCGCCTATGATACTAGATATCATTTTAATTTCCAAAAGCTCAGTGAGCTTCCAAAGTCCCCACACCATTACAATACCAATAAAAATATTAATGGCTACGGTGCCTTTTACTAATTTATATATATAAAAAAGTAGTAGCGCCACTAGCACAATGTCTATGGCATCTGTAATTTTAAAATCTAGAAAATTAAAAAGTTCCAATTTGTTGGTTTTATGTAAAAATAGGAAATTAAGCAATACCGGGAATTATGAGTTTTTTTTTGATTGAATTCAAGACTTATTTTAAATACTAGCTAGCTATTTCTTAAGGCTTCAAATAAAGAAACACACTCTTGGGCAGGCGCCACGTCATGAACCCGTAATATGTGGCTGCCGCTCAAAAGGGCTTGCATATGTAAGGCTGTGGTACCATTTAAGGCTTTATCTGGAGTGCTATCTAAAGTTTTGTAGATCATAGATTTACGGCTAAGTCCAGTGAGAACAGGTAGGTCTAGACTTTGTAAGAGGCTACTTTCTTTAAGTAGCTTAAAGTTCTGTTCTGTTGTTTTTGCAAAACCATAACCAGGGTCTATTATTAGGTCATAGAGTCCGTGGCTTTTTGCAGTGGCTATTTTTTCTGAGAAGTAAAAGAGAATATCTTCTAGTAGGTTGTTGTACTGGGTGTGGGATTGCATAGTGGCTGGAGTTCCTCTCATATGCATCATGATGTAAGGTAATTTTAATACAGCCACCGTGGCCATCATGTTTGGGTCTAAGGCGCCGGCAGAAATGTCATTAATAAGAGCGGCGCCCCTTTCTGCCGATGCTTTGGCAATTTCACTCCTAAAGGTGTCTATTGAGAGTAAAGCCTCTGGAAACTCTTTTAAAAGGAGCTCAACAATAGGGAGTAGCCTTTGCGCCTCTGTGTCTGAAGTCACGTATTCTGCCCCAGGTCTAGAACTGAAGGCCCCTAGATCTATAAAGCTAGCGCCTTCTTCTAGCATTTTACCGGTCTGTTTTAGAATTTCTATTTCATTTTTATAGCGCCCACCGTCATAAAAAGAGTCTGGAGTGAGGTTTATTACGCCCATAATTTTAGGGCTGTCAAAGCTTATTAAAGCGCCTTTGCAGTTTATAGATGGGGGTATATGTGTCATAATATTTAATTTTTTTTTCATTTGAACCTAAGTTTCAAAGGGATAGGGTTGTCGGTCATAATTATTTGACCGAAATTTACGGAAATTAAGCAAAGACATGGCCAATACTTCTGAGCAATATAATGAAGTGATTCAAAAATGTAGGGATCTTTTTGGAAAGAAGATGAAGGATTACGGTGCTGCTTGGCGCATTCTTAGACTGCCTTCCCTTACAGATCAAATCTTTATTAAGGCCCAAAGAATTAGAGGCTTACAGCAGAATGAAGCACAAAGTATAGCACAAAAGGTAGCAGAGGGAGAAGTTCCTGAATTTATAGGCATTATTAACTACTGTATTATGGCTCTTATTCAAATTGAATTAGGGGTATCTGAGCAGCCCAATATGAGTCTAGAGGACTCACTTAAAGCTTTTGATCTAAAAGTAGCTGCAACCAAAATACTTATGGAAAATAAAAATCATGACTACGGTGAGGCTTGGAGAGACATGCGAGTAAGCTCTTTAACAGACCTTATTTTGCAAAAATTATTAAGGGTCAAGCAAATAGAAAATAACAAAGGAAAAACCATAGTGAGTGAGGGTATAGAGGCCAATTATCAGGACATGCTCAATTATGCAGTTTTTGCTCTTATTCACTTAGAGCAGCCATTGTAAAGTAATTTATTATGCAGCGATTTGCAACAGAGGCATATTCATATCAGTTAATCAAAAAAAATTAGATACCAATGAAATATTTAGTAGGTTTTAGTAGGGTATTTGTCGGTGTATTATTTGTCATTAGTGGCTTAATTAAGCTCAATGACCCCGTTGGTTTTTCTTTTAAATTGGAAGAATACTTTAGTGTAGGGGTTTTAGACCTTCCATTTCTAATGCCATTCGCCCTTTCGTTGGCTTTTTTTGTGGTAGTAGTAGAGGTGCTTTTGGGTGTTTTTTTATTATTGGGATATATGACTAAATGGACCCTTTGGAGCCTGCTCTCCATGATTATTTTTTTTACTTTCCTTACCTTTTACTCTGCTTATTTTAACAAGGTAACTGACTGTGGTTGCTTTGGAGACGCTATCAAACTCACTCCTTGGGAGTCTTTTACTAAAGACATTGTTTTAGGTCTTTTTATAGTTGTTTTAATAATAGGTCAGAAACATATTAAGGCTTTTTTATCTAAATCTATCACTCATGTTTTAGTATTAGGTTGTTTTACGGCAGCTGTTGTTTTTGGTTATTGGGTATTAAACCACTTGCCTGTTATAGACTTTAGACCTTATAAAATTGGCGCTAATATACCAGAAGGGATGTCTACTCCAAAAAATGCACCTACTGCTATTTACAGGTACGATTGGGTTTTTAATGTGAATGGAGAAGAACGCATTATAAGCACAGAGAAAGACTACCCTAATGTAGATGGAGAATTTTTAAGGGTTAATACCACTAAAATTCAAGAGGGCTATACGCCTCCTATACATGATTTTACCATAGAAAGAGATGGGGTAGACCATACGGCCTCTATTATGATGGTGCCTAAATTAGTTCTAGTAATTGGCTATGACCTTGCAAAAAGTAATGCAGAGGGCTTTAAGGCAGTTGCAGTGAGTACCAAAAAAGCGCATGAAGCTGGTTACGAGGTTATAGGCATGTCAGCCTCTTCACCAGAACAGTCAGAAGATATTATTAAAAAATATGGGCTGGGCTTTGATTTCTACTTTACAGACCAGACTACATTAAAAACCATAGTTCGCTCCAACCCCGCTATTTTAATTCTAGAGCACGGAACCATTACACAGAAAAAACATTTTAATGATTTTAATGAATTGGTCTACTAGCTTAAAACACACCTTTAAATAAACATATATGAGAAAGAAAATTGTTGCTGGAAACTGGAAAATGAACAAAGACCTTAAAGAGTCTCAGCTACTTATAGAGGCTCTAAAAGCGCAATCTCTTGCCGCAGAGGTGTCCGTGATGATAGCACCTACTTTTGTAAACCTAACCACCGCTCTAGAATCTGTAAAGGGTTCTGCCATAGAAGTAATTGCACAGAATATGCATTATGCAGACAATGGTGCTTTTACTGGAGAAATTTCTGCTGAAATGCTAAAGAGTGTAGGAATTAAAACAGTGATTCTAGGTCATTCGGAAAGAAGAAGTTATTTTGGTGAAACCGACGAAATTCTTGAAAAAAAAGTTTTTCAAGCGATTAATAACGGTTTACAAATCATGTTTTGTTTTGGAGAAGAATTAGAAGACAGAAAAGCTGGTACTCATTTTCATCTGGTGGCCAGCCAATTACAAAATGCTTTGTTTTCTCTTCCAAAGGAGGCTTGGGCTCACATTATTCTTGCTTATGAACCAGTTTGGGCCATTGGCACAGGAGAAACAGCATCGGCCGAACAGGTCCAAGAAATGCATGCCTTTATTAGAAAAACCATAGCAGACGCCTATTATTCAGAATTGGCAGATGCAGTGTCTATTTTATACGGGGGGAGTGTGAAGCCAGGCAATGCAGTAGAGATTTTCTCAAAGCCAGATGTAGATGGAGGCCTCATAGGGGGTGCCGCCTTGGTAGCTATTGATTTTGCTGCTATTGTAAACGCATTTAACTAGTTTTATGACCTTAGATTATATAGCCTGTATTTTTGAGGTGGCCCCTTTGCAGCCGGCATCGGATTTATTAATTGCAGAGTTGGGCGGGCTTGGATTTGAGAGTTTTGAGGAGACCGCTACCGGAGTGGTGGCATATGTAAATAAGGCTTTTTGGGAACCTTCTCTTCTAGAGCAATTGGAGGTGTACCAATATGAAGGTTTTACATTTTCATATACTTCTAAGGAAATTCCACAGCAGAATTGGAATGCCCGGTGGGAGGAGAATTTTTCTCCTATTCAGGTAGCCAATACATGTGTAGTTAGGGCGCCTTTTCATGAGAAACCATCGGTTCGTTATGACATAGTCATTGAGCCTAAAATGAGTTTTGGAACTGGTCACCATGAAACTACTCATATGATGTTGGATCATATTTTAGATTTGGATTGTGAGGATAAAACAGTCTTAGACATGGGGAGCGGAACGGGTGTATTGGCCATTTTAGCCGCCTTGAAAGGAGCTACGGATGTAGACGCTATAGACATTGATCACTGGTGTTACTTAAATGCTACAGAGAATGTACAGCGTAATGACTGCGCCTTTATAAAAATATTTGAAGGCACTGTAGCACTATTGTCTGAGCCACATTTTTATGCTAAAAAGTACCACATAGTATTGGCTAATATAAACCGCAACATATTATTGGAAGATATGGCACAGTATGTGAGCCATTTATCTACAGAAGGATATTTGTTAATGAGTGGTTTTTATGACCAAGATTTAGGGATGATTAAAGAAAAAGCCCAATCTTTAGGTCTAGGGTATATCCGTCATAAAGAAAAAAATGATTGGGTAGCTGCTGTTTTTAAAGTCCTATAAAAATATTTTCCCAGAGGTATGAGTGAAAAAACCCAATATTCAGAAGACACTTTAGAGGCCCAGCAGCTAGATGCTGAATTGGTGGTTCACAATGATGATGTCAATACTTTTGACCACGTAATTAACACCCTTATGAGGGTGTGTAAGCACTCAGATGAGCAGGCTCAACAGTGTGCACTTATTATTCATTTTAAAGGAAAATGTACTGTTAAAACTGGTCCTTTAGAAAAATTAGAGCCCCAATGTTTGGCGCTTCTAGACGCGGGATTACAGGCCACTATTAATTAGTATTGGCCTGCCCTGTCCATAGCTGGACGATCCTTTTTTCCGTCTTGCTTTTTATGGATAAAATGTTTTTTTTAATGGGGTAATTTATCTCTTAGAAGCCCATATACAAAAGTGCCTAAAAGGGCTGCTGCTATCACAATGAGCATGCTTAAGGCCCCTGTTCCTACAAGTACATACATAGGTCCAGGGCAGGCACCAGCCAGTGCCCAACCCAATCCAAAAGTGGCGCCTCCTAGAATGGCTGAGGTATATTTTTTTTCTTTATTAGGAATCTGTATGAGGTTGCCTGCACTGTCTTTTATTTTAAACTTTTTAATAAGGGCAATACCAATAGCTCCAATAACTATGGCACTTCCTATTATTCCGTACATATGGAAGGCCTCAAAGCGGAACATTTCAAATATTCTAAACCAAGAGACAGCTTCTGATTTTACTAGTAGGATTCCAAAAAACACTCCCACGGCTAAAAATTTTAAATATTTCATATGTTTGTTTCTTAGAAAAGTAAGGGAAAGATTAAATGGGTCATAAGCAGACCGCCTATAAAAAAGCCAATAACTGCTACCAAGGAGGGAATTTGTAAGTTGCTTAAACCACTAATAGCATGGCCGGACGTACAGCCACCTGCGTAGCGGGTTCCAAAACCAACCAAGAAACCACCTAGGATAAGGATGCCTAATATTTTTGGGTCTGAAAGGGCGCTCCAGCTAAAGAGTTCAGGGGGGAGTATTTGGGCTCCGGGATTTTTAAATCCCATTTCTTGAAGGGTACTTATGGTGGCAGCGCTTATATTAATATTTGGTTGGTTTTGTAGGAAATGGCTGCCTATATAACCACCTATTACAGCTCCTAAAACCACTACCAAGTTCCATTTTTGAGCTTTAAAGTCAAATTTAAAGAAGTCTGACCATTTTCCTGCACCACCTATGGCACACAAGGTTCTGAGGTTAGAAGACATACCAAAATTTTTACCAAAAAGGATCAGACTTAGCATAACAATTGCAAACAAAGGGCCAGATACATACCAGGGCCAGGGATCTAAAATAAAAGACATTGTATATTTTTTTCAAAAATAACACTTAAATCCTTTTAAATTGTAACATATGTTACTCAGCCCTGTTTACTCTATTATAATCTCATCTATGAATAGCCAACTTTTCCCTCCAGGGTTTGGGTGCCAGTCTGGATTAGTAAGGGGACTTTTAATGACTATTTTTAGATACTGTGTCTGTGTTTCAGGAATAGAAATATCAAAGAATTTTTTACTGAGTTCATTAGTGGGATCTATAGGTGCAAATGATTTTTTACTAATGAGTTGATAGTTTTTGCCGTCTGCAGCGCTGTACACTTCTATAGCTGCTGGAAAGAAAATCCAGCTGGCAGGGGCAGAAAGTGCTCCTACTGATACAGAATGTATACTTTCTTTTTTTTGCAAGCTCATCTGAACACCAGAGTGAACGCCCTCAAAACCAAGCCACATACCATCCACAAAGTTAGTGCTCCCCCTTTTGAGGTCTACCAATGATTTACCCCCATTAGCTGCATATTTTTCATTAGGTAAGGCAAGTAACTGAATGTCTTTGTAGTACAGTGCAGATTTTTTAAAGTCAGCAACTGCAAGTTCACTTAACCCCCATCCATCCATATAGGTAACTGCTTTGAGCTGAGTGGTTTTATTTATGACAAATGGTTTTGCGTATTTGTTGCTAGTGGTGTCTGGAATACTGCCATCTAGAGTGTAATACAGACTGGCATTGTCAAATACATAGGCCAGGCTGATCACTAATTGATCTTTAAAGAAATCTGTGTCTGTTATGATGGTAGGAGGGTCTATGGCTGTCTGAGCAAATACATCTTCTGAAATATACTGCAGCACCAACTGCTGATTTTTTGGACTAAAATCATTCATTTTTTTTAAGCCAATTTGAGTGTCTGTTAAATAGGCTTTTTTAAGAGATTTCATATTTCCTAAACTTTCTAATGCCTTAGCTGTAAGGGTGGTATTAAAGGCATTAAAAGAACCTAAATAATTTAAATCTACGATGTATTGAAGGCTGCTGTCTGTAATGTCTGTGTGAGATATTTGTAATTTAGTGAGGTTTTTAAATGTAGGGAGAAACACGGCAAGAGTGTCATTCATATTGGAGTTACTGAGGTTGAGTTCAATAATATTGGCTGCATATTTTTTTAGTAGTTTAAAGTCAGATTCACCAAGGTTTTGTCTGCCTCTTGTATTGGCAATTAGCAAAGGATTGTCTGCTGCAATAGGGTAAACACTTATACCGCTATT
The DNA here is from genome assembly GCA_963934855.1 of uncultured Flavobacteriaceae bacterium. Taxonomy (GTDB): domain Bacteria; phylum Bacteroidota; class Bacteroidia; order Flavobacteriales; family Flavobacteriaceae; genus MAG-120531. The sequence goes on along the minus strand of CAWWAC010000024.1, from coordinate 12,892 downwards.
TAGGAGTTCCTGAATCCAAGATGCTGGTACAGGGTCTAAGTCATTGCCCCATTCCAATAAGGGGCTGTCATCTTTTTTGAAAGCTAAAAGGGCCAAAGATATTTTCTTGGCTTTTGGAAGCTCAGACACTTTGCAATCAAAGCAAAAGTTATTTTCCATCCACCAATCCAACAGGGCTATTTCTTGATCAGAGAGCTGTACTTTGCTTTTTGGTGGCATATGAAGCTTGTCTACAAGGTCTAAGTGAATTCTTGTAATGAGGGTTCCTACAGGGTCTGTAACGGTACTGAAAATAGGGCCATTTTCTCCTCCTTTTAGCAGCATTTCTTTTGAGGTCATAATCAGGCCGCCTTTGGTTTTTGAGGCACTGTGACAGCCAACACATTTAACCTCTAATAGCGGTTTCACTAGGTCGTTATAAACCATTGCTTGTTCTAGGTCTTCTACTCTAGCCATAGTGAGGGATTCTTGAGTACCAAATAAAAAACCATCTCCATGAGTCATATTTCCCCCATAGTGACCTGTGAGGCTCATTAAAATCACCAGTAGAGAGTAGAGTGGCATATAGATCTTGCTGGACCAGCTGCTTTGTTTTTTAAAAAGCACATAGAGCAGACTGGCACCAATGCCAAAAGCTATTCCCATATTTCTATGAAGTTTTAAAGCGGCCTCTTCATAACCACCACCCTCACCTAAAACCAACCCAGACCCTATAGAAAGCAGCGCAAAAAAGGCTGCTATTAGTAGGATAAATTCCTGAATAAATGAAGGGAGCACATATTTTTTTAAACGCACATAAATCTCAAGGGCAAATCCAAATAGAAATATTCCAATAGGTAGGTGTACCAATAAAGGGTGAAAATTACCTAGAATAGAGGTAGATAGAGAGACTTCTAAAGAGATTAGCAGTGCGGCTAATAAAGAGGCTGTAATGGTTAATGCGTTTGGCATATTAATCTAAAAGTATTTGGTCTAAGAACAACCAAGCTTGGGTTCCTTTTCCAGGGTGTCCCTCTGGAATTTTAGTCACGGAGCGCAGCTGTATATTAAAATTTTGATAGCTATTATGAGGGAGTTTAATATGGATATTTTTTAATTGGTTTTTTTGTAAAACACCAGCCTCTGTTATTTTCACAAATGCTAAAAGCTGTCCATTGGAGTAGACTTTTATCTCTGAGGGTCCAAAGATCCAAGCGTCTTGGTCTATGAGTGTGCCTATAGTGATTTGATCTAATTTAACCGATTTTTGCAGGCTTAAGCTAATAAGCACCTCTGGGCTTTCAAAGCCCAACCATTCAGGGCTATTTCTAAAGGCAAGAGAACCCTTAGAATAATCGATAAGGGTATTAGGGCCTTTTCCTGCATAAGAAGGGTGGGGCTGTGGTGTGGTTTTTATGAGTACACCCTCTAAGGTATTTTTGATTTTGAATACAGCTGATGTTACGGTCTCACTTTTTTTAAAATCATTATGGAAGGCAACTGCACTGATACTAACGCTTGTGTAAAGAGCTATGGGTTTTGAGTACAAGTAACTTTGCTGGCTAATTTCCGTACTGTCATTTAATTCATAATATACTTGAGCACCAGGATAGGGCGCTTTTATAAATAATAGAGTACTGTCCTTAAAGAGTGTTTTTTGAACCTCTAAGAGTGGTGCAGCTAATTGGAATAGACTGTTCTGGGCGTAGGCGTCAAAATCTTCAGAACCTTGTGTAGCTTTTTTACAGCCCTGTATAAATAGTATCAAAAGACAACTACCCATGATTTTATTAAAAATTTTACTAGTAAAGATCATACCCTAAAAAGTTTTATAGGATAAGTTTTTCCTGCATTCCATTGGGTTACATAAAGGTTGTCATCTGGGTCTATACACACGTCATGTGGATGCTTAAAAACCTGAAGGCCCTGCCTCATTTTCTCCAGTTTTCTATCGGATCCATAGACGGGTGGAACACCTCCAGGAGCAGAAATTAATTGATTGTCCTTGTCTAAAATAGAAATAAAACCACTGTCTGCTGCACCGTCCCCAGACCAGATAGTAGCCAAATAGACTTCTTGCTTATGAATGACGGGCCTGCATATATAAGCACCAGGGAGCGCACTGCTACTCATATAATTTCCCTGTAGGTCAAAGCGTTTTAGCTCATTACCCTGTCTTTCTGAAATGAGTAGGCTAGGAGTTTTGCTTCTAGTGTCTAAGCAAATGCCATGGGCGTTTTGAAATTGATCATTCTCTGTGCCCCTCCCACCAAACACATTAAGCAGTTCTCCTTTTGCGTTGTAATGTAAAATATACTGTGCCCCATAGCCATCTGCCACATAGACATCACCATTGGGTGCTACACAGCTTTCTGTAGGAATGTATTCTTCTGGTTTTGTGTATTTTTCAGAAATAGCAGGAAAGGGAAATACCTGAATTACACGTCCGCTAAGAGTGGTTTTAATAAGTTCATGCCGATTGTTGTCTGCTATGTATAAAAATTCAGTACCGTTTTCATCGTGAATGCTTAAGCCGTGTGCTCCAGGATATTCATGTCCCCAGCTGCCCACTAGTGTGCCAGAGGTATTATAAATAAGGATATTATTTTTAGTGTGGTTGGTTAGCAGGTATAAATGTCCTTTTTTGTCTTGAACCATTTCATGGCAGTCATTTACTGGGTAATAGTTGGGGTTTAGTGCGCCCCAGTTTAAGTCTATTTTATAGCGGTGGCTACCGTGGCCAATCACAGCCTCTTTTACTGTCTTGTAGTCTAGGGTACTCCAAGACCCAAGGCTCATTCCAAATGCACCAATTGCAGAGGTTTTAATAAAATGACTTCTATTCATAGCTGTTATTAACTTAAAATATTGTGGATTACTTTCCCTTCTACATCTGTGAGTCTAAAACGTCTTCCCTGGTGTTTATAGGTGAATTTTTCATGGTCAATTCCAAGTAGGTGTAGCATGGTGGCTTGGAAATCATGAACATGTACGGGGTTCTCAACAATGTTGTATCCAAAATCATCTGTTTTACCGTAAAGTCCTGGTTTAATACCCCCTCCAGCCATATACATGCTAAATGATCTAGGGTGGTGGTCCCTTCCATAATTAGTGTCTGTGAGCAATCCTTGTGAGTAATTGGTGCGCCCAAACTCTCCTCCCCAAACCACTAGAGTGTCTTCTAAAAGTCCTCTTTGTTTAAGATCAGAAATTAGGGCCGCAGAAGCCTGGTCTACATCTTTTGCCTGTTTAGAAATGGCCCCAGGTAAATTTTCATGCTGGTCCCACCCCATATGATAGAGCTGAATAAACCGCACATCTTTCTCTGCAAGCCTTCTGGCTAGAAGACAATTAGCTGCAAAAGTGCCTGGAATTTTAGCATCTGTACCGTACATTTTATAAATATAATCTGGCTCCTTCTCTGTGCTAATCACGTCTGGAACAGAAGTTTGCATTCTGTAAGCCATTTCATACTGAGAAATTCTACTCTTAATTTCAGGATCTCCAAAATCTTCATAGCCAGACTCATTTAAGGAAGCTAAGTGGTCTAGCATATTTCTTTTGGTAGCTTTGTTCATGCCATCTGGGTCATTTAAATATAACACAGGATCCTTGGCAGCTCTAAACTGCACTCCTTGGTGCAATGAATGCAAAAACCCATTTCCCCATAATCGGGTGTAAAGAGGTTGACCGTTTGGCCTTCCGGTTCCCCTAGAGAGTAGTACGGTAAAAGCTGGAAGGTTTTCATTTTCACTTCCTAAACCATAAGAGAGCCAGGAGCCAATACTTGGTCTGCCAGGTTGCTGAGAACCTGTTTGAAAAAAGGTCACTGCAGGGTCATGATTAATGGCCTCGGTATACATGGAATTAATGAGACAAATATCATCGGCCACTTTAGCCGTATAGGGTAAGAGATCACTAATCCAAGCAGGGTTGTTTCCGTGCTGTTTAAAGCCAAATTGGGAGCCTACTAAAGGAAAAGTATCTTGGCCAGAGGTCATTCCAGTTAGTCTTTGCCCATTTCTAATAGATTCAGGCAAATCTTCTCCTCGCCTTTTATTGAGGAGTGGCTTATAATCAAAAAGCTCTAATTGTGAAGGCCCACCGCTTTGAAAGAGATAAATAACCCTTTTAATTTTAGCAGGATGGTGTAAACCGTCCAAAATCCCTTTCATCCCAGTACTTGGAGTGGCAGAGGTAATAACCCCATTTTTGGTTTTGTTAAAATAAGGAGTCCCTAGCAAAGATGCTAGTCCTATGCCACCAAGCCCTAGAGCAGTTTTCCCTAAAAAAGACCTTCTGTTGAGCTGGAGGGAGCGCTCTTCAATAATTTTCTTTTCACTCATAACTAGCTTCTGGTAATGGTTTGGTCTAGGTTAAATATGGTGTGAGCTGTGAGGGATAGTGCTGTAAAAGCAGGATCTCCCTTAAAGTTTTCTAACTGTTTTTTGCCTATACTTAAATAAGCCTCAGGGTTTACCCCTTTATTTTGCACCTGTTGTAACATGTCATTGTATAAGGCTTCTAATTGCTTTTGGGTATTTTTGTCTGGGGTTCTTCCAGTGGCAGCCATAAACATAAAATCCAGTTGCTCAGAAAGACCAGCTGTGTTTCCTTGGGCCCGCAAAGCCAACTGCCTGGAGGCTTCAATAATCTGAGGGTCATTTAATAGCACCAGCGCCTGAAGTGGAGTATTGGTTTCTTGTCTTTTTACGTTGCATAAATCTCTATTAGATGCGTCAAAAGTGAGCATGCTTGGTGGTGGGACCGTTCTTTTCCAGAAAGTATACATGCTTTTTCTGTATAAATCTGAACCACTACCTACTTTATAGCTAGCTGTACTTCCGCCGCCGCCGCCAGTAGTTTCTTTCCACAGCCCCTCTGGCTGATATGGTTTCACACTAGGTCCTCCTAGCTCTTTTACTAACAAGCCGCTCACGGACAAAGCCTGATCTCTAATCATTTCTGCAGTCATTCTCAGTCTGGGCGCTCTGGACAACCACTTGTTTTCAGGATCTAGCTCTAGGGCTTCTGGCGTAATTTTACTCTCTTGTTTGTAGGTGTCTGAATTTACTATAAAGGCCATCATTTTGTTGAGGTCCCAGCCATCATTTCTAAATTTAACAGCCAAATAATCCAAGAGTTCTGGGTGGGTGGGTGGTTCCCCTTGGTTTCCAAAATCATAGCTGCTAGCCACCAGTCCTTCTCCAAAAAAACGTTGCCAAAGCCTGTTTACTGTCACTCTTGCGGTCAGTGGGTTGTCCTTGTGAAAAAGCCATTTAGAGAGTCCCAACCTATTTTTTGGGTACTCAGAGGGAAAGGGAAGTATTTTTTCTGGTGTATTGGGGAACACGGCCTCTGAGGGCTGGTCATATGCACCTCTGTTAAGTACAAAGGTTTGTCTGGGCGATGGCATGTCTTTCATGACCATTACGGATATTTCCTTTTTAGTCTCCATACCCACTACTTGCTGATTGTTAATAAAAGAAAGTACCCCATTCATATCTTCCTCACTAATAATCATGGTAGGGGCTGGCACTTCATTTCTGTCTGAGACTAGTCCCTTCTCATCTAAGTTATTGAAAAAGCTAAAAAATTCAAAATGATTTTTTTGGGAGATGGGATCGTATTTGTGGTCGTGGCATCTGGCGCATTCAAGGGTCATTCCTAAAAAGGCGGTGCCAAAGGTATTGGTCCTGTCTTCTACGTATTCTATTCTGTACTCCTCTGGAATTACCCCTCCCTCAAAGGTAATTTTGTGATTCCTATTAAAGCCAGTAGCCAGTAATTGCTCTTGTGTGGGGTTGGGCATTTGGTCTCCCGCCAGCTGGTAGGTGACAAAGGTGTCATAGGGCATATTTTCTTTAAACGCATGAATAACCCAGTCTCTCCAGGGCCACATGGTCCTTTCAAAATCATCTTGGTAGCCATGGGTGTCCGCATAGCGTGCAATGCTGAGCCATTCTGCGGTCATATGTTCTGCGTGGTCATCTGTTTTTAAAAGACGGTTTACTATTTTAGAATAAGCGGCAGGGTCTGAGTTTGCGGTAAAGGCTTTTGTTTCTGCTGGGCTAGGAGGCAGGCCAGTAAGGTCTAAATACACCCTTCTAATAAGTATCTCCTTGTCTGCAGCTGCAGAGGGTTTTAGACCTTTTTGTGACAGCTTTCTCAAAACAAAAGCGTCAATCTCATTGGTTCCCCAGTTGGTGTCTATTTTTGGAACTGTTTTGGGAGTGGGTGGTATAAAAGCCCAATGCTCTTTATAAGCAGCTCCTTGGGCGATCCATTTTTCTAAAATTTTTTTTTCATATGCGCTCAGACTTAAATTAGATTCAGGTGGTGGCATTTGTACATTGGCCTCTGTGCTATTAATTCTCTCTATTAGAGAACTTTCTGTGACCTTAAAAGGCACTATGGCCTGGTGGTCTTTGGCTTTGCCAAGGGCCATATAGGCCCCCGCTGCAGTATGCAGCGAAAGACCACCTTCAATGGCGTTTTTGTCTGGTCCATGGCATTTAAAGCAACGGTCAGAGAGTATGGGTTTAACATGAAAGGTGAAGTCTACACTGTCTGGCACCTTTTCTTGAAGCCCGATTAGTGAGATAGATGTAATTTTTGGACCTTTATTTTGACAGCTGTAGAAGCATAAAAGTAGACTAGTTAATAGGAGAAGAAAGCTGAAGGCGCTTTTTTTAAAGCTTGGTTTTTTTGAGTTTTTCATAGCGCTTTAAATCACAATCTCATCTAAGATTGTGATTTAAAGCGCCTTGAGCAACAAATTTAGACTAATAACAATATCAACTTGTTCAATGAAGTCTATAGGCAGACCAACACCCTTAAAGTATAAGATCTTGTAATATGACTGCTTTTACTTCTGCTAGGTAGCTCCTGCCAATGGTAAACCGCTGGCCTTGTATTTCTAAGCTATTACCTTCTACAGCGTCTACCCTATTTATAGCAATAGTAAAGGAGCGGTGAATTCTGATGAATTTGTCTTTGGGGAGCTCATCAGTAAAGCTACTGAGGGTTTTGTGAATAATAAATTTGCCTGAATCTGTCTTTATTCTAATATAATCTTTTAAGCTTTCTATGAGAATGATTTTGTCTAAGTCTATTTTCTGGAGTTTCTTTTTGTCTACTTTCACAAAAATGCTCTTGGCTTCTTGACTGGCTTGTTCACTATCACCTCTAGTAGTTTTAAGACCTATAATGCGTTGTACGGATTTTAAAAAGGTAGGAAAGGGAATGGGTTTCACTAAATAATCTATGGCCTGTAGTTTAAAGCTTTCTAGTGCGTGGGTTTCATGCGCAGTGGTCATGATGACCATAGGCTTTACAGTTAGGCTCTTAAGAAAAGACAAGCCATCTAATAGGGGCATATTAATATCAAGAAAAACTAGGTCAATATAATTTTTATGAATGTAACTGGCTGCGTCTACTGCACTATTAAAAGTGGCTTCTAAAGAGATTTCCTTTATTTCACTGCAGTATTTTTTCAAGATATTAACAGCCAAAGGTTCATCATCTATAATAATAGTTTTTAAACTCATACTTTGATTTTTAAGCGTACATGAAAGTGATGGTTGGTTTTGGATATTTCTAAGTGATAATCTTCTGGCGCATATCCTAGTTCTAGTCTTTTTTTAATATTAGATAAGCCTATGCCACTATTTCTTTTGACTTCTTTATTTTTATAGCTTTGGTCAGGTAGGTTGTTGCTAATTTCAAAATTAAGAAAATCTCCATTAACGGTGGCTTTTACGTCAATATTTACAGCTCCTAAATTTTGATTGGCTCCGTGCTTAAAGCTGTTTTCTACAAAGGGAATTAAGAGCATAGGGGCAATTTTTTTATTGTTCAGATCTCCTTGAACAGTCACTTTCACCATTAGTTTGTCACTAAAGCGAATGCGCTCTAAATCTATATAGTTTTGAATGCACTGCAGTTCACTGGTCAGGTCTTGCTTGCGTTTTTTGGTGGCATAGAGCAAATACCGCATGAGTTCAGATAGTTTTAGTACTACCTCTGACGCTTTATCGGATTTTTCTAAGGTGAGGGCGTATATATTGTTTAGGGTGTTAAAGAAAAAATGGGGAGAGACTTGGGTTCTTAGAAACCTTAATTCGGTAGTCAATTGTCTTTTTTCTAAATCATTAAATCTATCGTTTTCTCCCAGCAAATCTATGGTTACCTTAATAGCGGTAACAAAAGCCACCACATATAATTCTCCAAGCATCATTTGAATGGCAAAATTAAAACTAAGGCCGTTGGGTTCTTCAGGACCCTCTGGCCACACATTTGTACTCACTAAGTAGTAGGTTAGGTAATATTTGACCAATAACATGATAAACAATGCCGTGAATACAAATGCGGCATAGCTTAGGTATTTTTTTTTGTAAACAAATTTAGGCATGAGGTAATACACATTCAAATAGGCTAGAGTCATGTGAATGGGGAACCCCAATAAATTGGTCTTTAGAGAGTAGAGGTAGTCATCAAAATAACTTCCCCACCTCAGTGTATTAAATAAAATATAAATACTCCAAAAAATGATGTGATGTCTTTTGGTGATTTTATAATTGTCTCTATGAGAGGAGCGGCCTAATAGGGTATATATTTGTTTGTCTGCTATCAATTTTATTTTATTGAAGTTTTTAAAGATTGGTTATTAACTCTGTTGTTAGGTTTAGTGATTATTTGGCTCTTTATTGGGTGTAATCAGTTAGCAGCTTAAAATTAGTATTACCTAAAGTACCTTTAATAACGATACGTTTGGCATAAGGGTAAAGTCGTTGGTCTAATTTTTTTTGAAAACACTATTAAAAGCATCAAATTACACTTAAAATAGATTCTATAATTAGATTTATTGTAATTCATCTACTTTACAATAATACGATTAGTATTTTTATTGACAGCAATAACCAAAACCAAACCCACATGAAATTAAAAGTGTCATTTTTGTTTTTTTTTATCATTTGTCTGTCTCTTTCAGCACAGTCTTTGGTCTTTGATGAAAACACCCCCATTCCCCGCTCTTACACTGTTTATAAGACTAGCCTGAAGATTAATATTGACGGCCAAGGAAATGAAACAGATTGGCAGGCAGCCCCTTGGTCAGACCCTTTTGTAGACATTGAAGGGGTGAAAACGCCTTCTTACAAAACTCAAATGAAAATGCTTTGGGACACAGAAAATCTATATGTCTATGCAAAATTAGAGGAGCCACACATCTGGGGAACCCTTAAGCAAAGGGACACTGTTATTTTTTACAACAATGATTTTGAAATTTTTATAGATCCAGATGGAGATACTCACAACTACATAGAGTTTGAAATGAATGTGCTAAACACCCTCTGGGATTTATTTTTAACTGCTCCTTACAGAAATGACCCTAAGGTTTTAGACCATTGGGATATGAAAGGAGTGCAGTCTGCAGTTTCTGTAAAAGGAAGTTTGAATGACCCTACAGACATTGATGAATACTGGTCTTTAGAGCTGGCCATTCCATGGAATGTTTTAAAGGAGGCCAGTGCAGCGTCTCTGCCCCCTATAGGGCAATTCTGGCGTATGGGATTCTCCAGAGTTAATTGGGATTTTGATTTACAAGACAATCGCTACAGTAGAAAAAAAGAGGCTGGGGGCAATTATCTTCCAGAACACAATTGGGTGTGGTCTGCACAGGGCGTCATTAATATGCATGAACCAGAGAAATGGGGCTATGTATTTTTTAGCCCTAACACGCCACTACAAAATACATCAGCTCTTACAGACCCCTTTTCTATTCCCCAAGAAGAGTATTTAAAATGGTTTATGTATCAGGAATACAGAAAACTATTGAGTGTCTTTAAAGAAGGAAAATCATTGTCTTTAAAAAGACCTCAAGTAGAAATACACTACAAGAGCATCCGCTTAGAATTAAGCGAACACAAAGAGGGGTATACACTCACTGCAAAAAGCCCTTTTTCTAATAAAACTTTACAAATTAATACCACAGGAAAATTCACCAGTTATGAAACGAATTCCCATTAAGCGCTTTAATTTTTTTAGAGCCAGCCTTTCAGCTATTGTATTATTAACGCTTCTTTCTGCTTGTAATGAAAAAGCCAGTAACCTCAAAGAAAAAGACGTTTTTAAATACTGGGTGTGGACCACAGCCAGTGAAGACCGAACTGACGCTTCTTATTTAGTAGAATTCAATAAATATGCAGAGAGAGGTATAGATGCGGTACTCATTAACACCAACACCCAGCCTGCTTTGCTAGAAAGATTGGCTCCATTAGCTGCATCAGCTGGCTTGGAAGTGCATGCTTGGATTATGGCCATTAACAGACCAGGAGATAAAGAAGCAGAAAAGCATCCGGATTGGTATGCGGTGAGTAGGGATGGGAAATCTTGTTATGACCAGCCGCCATATGTGGATTATTACAAATGGATGTGCCCTACTAGAGAAGACTCCAGGGCCCACTTACTATCTCTAGTAGAAGGACTGGCTAAGGTGCCTGGTGTGGCTAGTGTTCATTTGGATTATATTAGGTATTCAGATGTGTATTTACCTGTGGGCTTATTGCCAAAATACAATTTAGTACAAGACACTGAACTGCCAGAATTTGATTTTTGCTACTGTGAGGTCTGTGTAGCAGCATTCCAAGAAAAACATCACAGAAACCCCTTAGAAATGGCGCATCCAGAAATTGACATTGAATGGAAACAATTTAGACTTAATCAAGTGAAAAGTATTGTAGACGCTGCCTATGACATTGCCCATGCCAATAATAAAATACTCACGGCAGCTGTATTTCCTTATCCAGAAATGGCAGACCATATGGTGCGGCAACGTTGGGATAAATGGAAAATAGACGCAGTACTTCCTATGATTTATAACAGCTTTTATAATGAAGGCGTAGATTGGATTGGCTTTGCTACGGCACAAGGTGTTTCCGACTTAGATGGAAAAAATATAGGGCTTCATACTGGCTTATACATGCCCCCTATGTCTGCGGATGACGTTAAAGAGGCCATAAAATTGGCTAGAGACAATGGAGCGAATGGGGTTTCATTTTTTGACGGTAATGCCATTACTGCTGCCCAATGGGCAGTCATAAAAGCGTCTAAAACACCAAATAACTATGATAAATAAGTCATTCAAAACTTCTGCTTGGGTATTTACTGTACTGGGAATTTTAAGTCTGCAGGCATGTCAATAAACGGCCCATCCAGAAACCCTTACAGCTGCCCAACAATCTAAGAGTATAGTAGATTTTGTAAACCCCCTTATAGGGACAGACTCAGACTTTAGTCTCTCTAATGGCAATACCTATCCTGCTATTGCAACCCCTTGGGGGATGAATTTTTGGACACCAATGACTGCTAAAATGGGAGACGGATGGACCTATAAATACCATGACAAAACCATTAGAGGGATTAAACAAACACACCAGCCTAGCCCATTCAACATATGATATACCTTTATAATTATGCTGGGCAAGCTTGGAAAACTCAATCAAAAATCAGGGAAGTACTCACTAAATTATACACTCCTGCGCCAGACGGCTACTGTGGAGATGAAGACAATGGACAAACTTCTGCTTGGTATATCTTCTCTGCTATAGGTTTTTATCCGGTGGCTCCAGTGACAGGTGAATACGTATTGGGGAGTCCTTTGTTTGACAAGGTATCGTTACAGCTTGAAAACGGAAACACCTTTGAAATTATAGCCCCAAACAATAGGCCAGATGCACCTTATATACAGCAATCCTTTTTAAATGGAGCATCTTGGGACGCTTCTTTTATAAAGATTGCTGAAGTTCAAAAAGGTGGTATATTACGCTTAGAGATGGGAAATATACCTTATAAAAAAAGAGCTATTTCTTCTAAGTCTTTTCCGTATTCTATGAGCACCCACGAATTTTAAAATTACATTATGAAAGATTTTTAAAGCGTTCTCATAGTTATAGGCAGTTGTTAGACCCCTATTATATAATTATGTTAGCAGTAAAGCTTGGCGTACCCAAGAGCGAGTGAACACCTTGCTAGAAACTTATTTTAAAGCAACAGCAGGTAGTCTTCCAGGAAATGATAATACCGCTACTATGAGTGCTTAGGCGTTTTTTTTATGACGGGTATTTACCCTATAACTCTTTCTTTGCTGGTTTATGCCGTTACTACTCCTAGTTTTAACGAGATTGAGATTCGTATAGATACCACTTATTACCAAAGAGGAGCTCTTGTGATCAAAGCCAATGACCCATTTAAGAACCCTTACATTAAAAGCACAACTATAGTTGGGTAAATAACTAAGGATTGATTTATTTCTCATGAAGATCTTGTAAGGTAAAAGCTATTAATTTTTGAACTAAAATCTAAAAAATAGATTTTAGTTTTTTTTTTAAAGTGTTGTTGAGATACGTTTTGAGGGGATTGGTCGAAATTTTAATTCATTTATCATTTTTGCTTTTTTTTGCTGTTTTTGTTTTTAATGCCTTAAAAATAAGGGAGTATTTAGGTTTTTACCCTCCGAAAACGTTTGAGTTGTTCTGTTTTTTGCAGTTTAAATAATGTTATATGTCGAATTTTTTTTTGTAATTTGTAATATATTGTCAAATTTACTTTTAAATCTAAAGAGTCTTTTGACTTTAAAAATAACTAACTAAACTAAATATGAACAGAAAAATTCATTATTTCTTAATGTTTGCTGCAATGCTCTGCCTCAATGGAGTATTTGCACAGAACAAGACCATTTCCGGTACGGTAACCGAGCTGGAATCTGGAGCACTCTTACCGGGTGTAAATGTGGTAGAAAAAGGAACCAATAATGGTACCTCTACAGATTTTGACGGTAATTTTACCATTTCAGTGAGTGGCAGTAATGCCATTCTAGTATTCACCTCTTTAGGATATACAACCAAAGAAGTGC
>CAWWAC010000023.1:0-27158 GCA_963934855.1 uncultured Flavobacteriaceae bacterium | reverse complement strand
CTGAGCTACAACCACCATTTGTAATCGGGGGCAAATATAATTTATTTTCATCAGTCTTTCAAAATAATTCTGATGCTATTTATAAAACTTTCTATAAATAAACTAAGATTAAACTTAGATCAACCCATCTAGACTATTCACAGCTACAGGGCGTTCTGCTGTAAAACCCTCAGCCGCTTCTACATTTATTAATCTTCCCAAATCTTGTGCTCTATAACGCACACTTTCTAAAAAATTCTCGGAAGATATTGGGGTCTGAGGATCATTGCTTTTAGGATCAAAAAATTGAGAACTGTAAGCCAATATAGCTTCTTGTTTTTTGGCTATAAATCCAGAGACATCTATCACAAAATCTGGAGTTAAGTTTTGCCATTGAATATAATGGTACACTTGTTTTGGACGCCAAGGAGCCTGAATAGCACCAGAGCTATCAAGAGTATCTACTTTAATGAGCCCACTTAAAAAACAAGCATCGCTCACTAATGCGCTCCCTTTTCCATGATCTATATGTCTGTCTCTGATTGCATTACATAAAACTACATCTGGCTTGTACTCTCTAATTTTTGCTATAATTGCTTTTTGTAATTCTGGTGTGTTTTGAAAAAATCCGTCTGCAAAATCCATATTTTCTCTGAGTGAAACACCTAAGATTTTCGCAGCCTTAACTGCTTCTAAATTTCTAATAGCCGCTGTTCCTCTGGTTCCCAACTCCCCCCTAGTAAGATCTATAATACCTACTTTTTTTCCCATGCTAATTTCTTTAGCTATAGTGGCTCCGGCTCCTAATTCCACATCATCTGGATGTGCTCCAAAGGCTAAAATATCTAGTTTCATATAACTCCCTTTCTAGATAGCACCCATAGCGCTATATATTAATAATTTAAAAATATTTTTAAATAGACAATCATTGTGAAATTGCCTTTATGGCTTGCTCTATATCTTCTTTTAAGTGTTCTGTTTCTTCTATTCCAACAGAAAAACGAATAAGTCCGTCTGCAATGCCTTGGTGAGCTCTTTCCTCTGGGCTTAATAAGGAATGAGAAGTGAGTGTAGGGGAAAGAAGGGTGCTTTCTATGCCTGCCAAACTCATAGAGGGCTTTATTAGTTTTAATGCTTTTTGAAAGTCACTGACATTTAATCCAGCTGCCAATTCAAAGGATAGCATACCTCCAAAACCTTTCATCTGAGAAGCAGCTAATAGGTGGTCTGGGTGTGAACTAAGTCCTGGATAATACACTTTAGATATTTTAGGATGGTTTTCTAAAAACTGAGCCATATCTAACGCATTTTCATTTTGAACCCTTACCCTAATACCCATGGTTTTAATACTGCGTTCTAAAAGCCAAACAGTGTAATCACTTAAAGAACCTCCTAAATTTTTAGCCAATCTAAATATTTTATCCATATGGATTTTAGAAGCAGCTACAGCTCCTGCACAAATGTCGGAATGACCTCCCATATATTTTGTAGCAGAATGAATAATAATATCTATTCCAAAATCTGCTGGATTCTGGTTTACCGGACTTGCAAAAGTATTGTCAATCATACTAACCACTCCTGCACTTTTAGCTATGTCCGCCACTGCTTTTAAATCTGTGATGGTCAATAAAGGATTAGAAGGTGTTTCTATATAAATTACTTTAGTGTTTGCCTTTAAAGCAGCTTTAAAGTCCTCAGGAGCCAAGCCTTTAGTAAAGGTGTATTGTATTCCAAATCTCTCAAATTCCTCTACTACAAAGTTATAGGTGCCTCCATAAAGTGTTTTTTGTAAAACCACATGATCTCCTGCACTTAAAAAAGCCAGCATAGCCGTGCTTACTGCTGCCATACCACTACCAAAAATAAGAGCCTGCTCTGAGTGTTCCAAAGCAGCTATTTTTTTTGACAAAGCTACTTGGTTAGGGGTGTTGAAATACCTAGGGTACCTCTTTACTTCTACATCCTCAAAGGCATACGAGGTACTCATATACAAAGGAGAAACTGCTCCTTTAAAAACGGTGTCTTCTAATTCTCCAAAGTGTGTACACATGGCATTTAAGCCTAAATCTTTATGGTCCATAGGTTTTGATTATTTTTTGCTAAATATTTTATTTCTCCAGAAACTAATGCCTCCCAATAGAATGACTCCAATCACACAATAGTAAATAAAAGTGGGTGTAATTACTTGAGAACCGCTGGCATAAGAATGTAGGCCAACTAAATAGAAATTCACTCCAAAATAGGTCATCATAATACTTGCATAAGCCACAATACTCAGAAAATTAAAGGTCCATCTTCCTCTAAGACCTGGCACTAATCTGGTGTGGATAACAAATGCGTATATTAAAATAGAAATAAGAGCCCAGGTTTCTTTAGGATCCCAGCCCCAGTATCTACCCCAGCTTTCATTGGCCCATTGTCCTCCTAAAAAGTTTCCAATGGTAAGCATAATAAGTCCTACTGTTATAGAGAGTTCATTAATAATGGTCAGTTCCTTTAAATTGAGATCCATCTTTTTCTTATTTTTTTCATTGGTCATGATAATAAGAACTAAAGATACAATCCCTAAGATCATTCCTACTGTCAATGGCCCATAACTCCCCACAATAACGGCTACGTGTATCATAAGCCAATAACTATCTAATACAGGAACTAAATTAGCCACAGAGGGATCTACCCAACTTTGGTGTGCAATCCATAAAAGCATGGCTGTGACAAAGGTTGTGGCCGCCAGGGTGAGGTCACTTTTCCTACCCAATGCTATTCCCATAGCTAAGGTGGCCCAAGACACATATAAGATACTCTCATAGGCATCGCTCCAAGGAGCGTGTCCAGAAATATACCACCTCATAATAAGCCCAGAGGTATGAAGCGCAAATAGCCCCCAAACAAGAAATTTAAATAGGTAAATACCTCCTTTTAAAAACTTTCGTTCTTTAAAGATCTGAAAAATCAAGAAAAAGAACATGAGCACCCCAGTTAAGGCATAGTACTTGTATAGCTTGTTAAAAATATCTAATTGGTTGTACCATACTTCTGCCTGTATTTTATTTTGACTAGGCATGACTTCACTACCATGGTTGTTTTGGTTTTGGGTAAAGGCCTGTAGTAATTTATCTGACTGAGTGTAGTCTTTAGAAGCTATGGCCTTTTCAAGGCTCATTAAATAAAAAGGAATTGAATTTTTAACAAAATTTGAATATAAGCTGTCTGCAATCACATGTGCTCCAGAGCGATATTCAACAGCTGAAATCCATTTGTTATTCTCGTCATCGAGCAGCGGAAAAATCTTTAAAATCTCTCCCCCTAATGCTCTATTTAATAGCCCTAGTCTGAGATCTATATCCTGAAAATCTTTTTGAAATTTGTTAGGATTGGTAGTGGCATAAGCGTCTTCTAAATACGGTGCTAGTTTATAAGCCATATCTTCATTAAAAAAGTCTGTAGCTTTTACGTACCGCTGTCCCTCTGGCACGCCAAGAATATGTCTTAAACTATCATTTTGCCCTTTTTTATCTAAGGCTATAAAAGGCGTGTTGTACCAGAGTGCAGGATTAATCATCATAGAGAGTAAAACCTGGTCTGGATTAAGGCCTTCATATTGAGTTTTAAAACTCAATTTTCTCAATAGCTCAGAGGCAAAAGTATTAATAGGCTTCATCCTACCTCCGTCATCTTGAATCACTATAGATCCAAATTTAGCTGCATGCTCCTTTGTAACTAACGTATTTTGTAATGCTTTATTAAGATCTGCTGTAGTAGCTGTTTCTTTTGGATTGCTGTGAGCATGGGTATCATCATTGGCCGAGGCGTTTGGCTGCTGGCTAAAAGAAGAAAAACCAAAACCAACTAACATTAAAAGGGTTAATGCTGCTTTTTTTGCCTTTACTTTTTCTAAGGTTCTGGCCAAGTCTTTAAATCTGGTATTTCCAAAAAATAAGATCCCCATAAGTCCTATATACAATAGAAAATATCCTACATAAGTAATCCATGTACCCCAAAAATCATGGCTTACAGAGAGAACCGTTCCTTTTTCGTCTGGATGAAAACTAGATTGAAAAAAGCGGTAACCACCGTGGTCCAATACATGATTCATGAAAATGTCATAATCAAAGGGACGGCTGTTCTCTATTGTGACTCTACTCATAAATGAGGCGTAACCCTTTTCAGTACCTGGGTATTTTTCTGCTATAAAGTCATTCAATTTAATAGAAAACGGCAGCTCGTAAACCTTAGATCCATAACCTAATGTGAAATCTAAACCTGCTAGTGAAAGTTTTTCAGAATAGCTTGCCATTCCTTTAGAGCCCAGCACGGTCATGTTTTTTGTCTCTCCATTACTTGTAATAGAAACAGTGAGCGCGTCTTTAGTTTCTGGCGTTTGTTCTGCTTCTGGTACTGCAACAATGCCATTAATCCCTTTAATGGGCAATTCTGGAATAACAAACTGCATGCCACCTATATTGTATAAGGATCGCATTTGTAATTCTTGAACGCTGTCTTTAATTACGACCCCTTTTAGTTGGTCTGCCATACGTAAAAAATCACCTTCAAAAGGAGTGTTTATGGAAAAAGGGGTGGTAGTGGTATTAATATTAATAGCACCCACTGTTGGGCTATTTAGGGCAAATAAAATATTATGAATGCTAGTGACCTCACCAGACGCCAAAAAATGATCATGTCTGTTACCGTCTCCTGCCTCTACAATTTTCAGAAATTCACTGCCGTTGGGATCTTCTATAAGGCCTTGCTGAGCCCCTTTTTGAAAAGAAACAAAGGCTACTTTAAAATCTTGATTAGCAAAATCAGAGGTCCATGGTAAAGACGTTT
The DNA here is from genome assembly GCA_963934855.1 of uncultured Flavobacteriaceae bacterium. Classification (GTDB taxonomy): domain Bacteria; phylum Bacteroidota; class Bacteroidia; order Flavobacteriales; family Flavobacteriaceae; genus MAG-120531. Next base: position 22,349 of record CAWWAC010000023.1, on the reverse strand, counting down.
TTTTTGCCTCTGGCGTAAAAATAGCTAGGTCTTCAAAGCTTCTTCTAGCAGGCTGTCCTTCATTCTCCCCGTCTACAAAAAGGGTTACATAAGTCTTATCTGAATAAAATATTTTTTCTGTTTCTCCTTCTCTAATAGGCATCATGCCTTCATAACTAATATAGCGGGTTACAAAAGCGCCTATAATGATAAGTATCCATGAAGTATGCAATAATAAAACGGGCCATTTATTAAGTTTAAGTAGGCCGTATCTTTTTATATTTCCTGCAAAATTAATGACAAAGAATACCATCATAGCTTCAAACCAAGTGGCGTTATAAATCCATATTCTCGCTGTCTCAGTAGAGTACCAGCTCTCAATAAAAGTTCCAAAGGCCATAGCTGTGGCAAAGGCAATAAATAAAACAGACATGAGTCTAGTAGAGAAGAGTACTTTTTTAAGTAAATTAATCATATTAATGGAGCTCTTTTTTTGATTATAAAAGTACGTCCTTTTTCTCTTTTTAACAGCCAAATAAATACTAAAAACTACCATTAAAAAGCATTTATTTCTCTTACTTACCCGCATATTTATCTTATTTTTGGGTATGATTTCTATTGCTATAGTTGGTTCGGGTAGGGTTGCCAAACAACTCTTTGATGTTTTTAATAAGAGTAGCCTTTCAGATGTGAGTCTAATTTTAGGTAGGTCTGAAGAGGCTTTGTCGGGTTTTAAAAATGTAAAAACCAGCATTAATTGGAATGTACCTATTGCTGCTGATCTTGTTTTAATTGCAGTTTCTGATAAAGCTATTGCGGAAGTATCCTCAAAGTTAATATGCCCAAATGCTGTGGTATGCCATGTGTCTGGAGCTGTTCCTTTAACAGCCATTGAAGGACACCCTAACAAAGGTGTTTTTTATCCTTTACAAACTTTTGGCTCAGATAGTCCTTTAGACTTTAAAATTATTCCCATTCTCATAGAGGCTAGTGATAAAAAAACGGAGCTTTTTTTACAGAATATAGCTAGAGACATTAGTGAAAGAGTACAAATATTAAACTCTGAAAAACGCAAAAACCTTCATTTATCAGCGGTCTGGGTAAATAATTTTAGTACTTTTTTATTTGGCGAAGCACAGGAATTTTGCAAAAATAAATCAATAGATTTTACTCTTTTAGAGCCTCTTATTAGGCAAACAATAGAAAACACTATTAAATACGGGGCACAAAAAGTGCAAACAGGTCCTGCCAGAAGAAAAGATAACACAACTGTGGCTGCTCATCTCAATATGCTAGAGAGTGACCTTCACAAAAATATTTACAGAACATTAAGTAATGCCATTGGCGAAAAATATGCTCATGAGTTATAAAAAATTATTACACCAAATCACTACTTTTATCTTTGATATAGACGGTGTTTTTACAGATGGAAATGTCCTTATAACCACTACAGGAGAATTACTCAGAAAAGTAAGTGTTAAAGATGGATATGCTATAAAGACAGCCTTAGAAAAGGGATATAAAATATGCCTCATTTCTGGGGGCACCAATGAAGGGGTAAAAAACCGTTTTAAAGCTTTAGGAGTGACTGATATTTATATGGGAGCACATGACAAAATGGAGCCATTACATCTCTTTTTGGACATGTACAAAATAGCTCCATCAGAGGTCTTATACATGGGTGATGATATTCCAGACATTGCACCAATGAATCATATTGGCTTACCCACCTGCCCCCAAAATGCAGTTCCTGAAGTAAAAGCAATAGCGGCTTATATATCTCATATTAACGGAGGTGACGGCTGCGTGAGAGACGTCATAGAGCAGGTGCTTAAGGTTCAAGGAAAATGGGGTATAAACCATGACGCACAAACTGATTAATATGACTGTTTCATTTAATAATACTACCTTAGTTTTGGGGTCTGGCTCTCCAAGGCGCCAGCAATTTTTTAAGGATATGGGTTTTGAAGTCCTTATTAGACTTAAAGAAGTAGAAGAGTTTTACCCACCCTCCTTAAAAGCTAAAGAAATCCCCTTATTTTTGGCCAAATTAAAGGCCCAAGCTCTTGTAGGCAGTCTGGCAGCACACGAACTACTTATCACCTCAGACACTATAGTTTGGAACCAAGGGCAAGCCCTTGGGAAACCTAAAAATGTGGAGCAAGCCATAGAAATGTTAAGCAGTATGTCTGAAGGTTCTCATAAAGTTTTTACAGCGGTTTGCTTTCACTATCAGGGGAAACAAACCCACTGCATACAGGAAACAAAGGTTACTTTTTCTAGATTGAGTCTAGAAGAAATTACTTTTTATGTCAATCATTTTAAACCTTTTGACAAAGCAGGGGGCTATGGCATTCAAGAATGGATAGGTCTTATAGGTATTAGCGCTATAAAAGGGAACTACAACAACGTAGTGGGACTGCCCACTGAATTGGTGTACCAAGAATTAAAAAAAATACTTGGAACCCCTAAATTAAATTAAGATTATGGAAAAGTTTTTTGAAACTCACTTACAAGAATTACTGAGCTCACTTATCCTTTTAATAGGGCTTCTTATTACTAAATTCGTCACAACCAAAGCCATTAGAAAAGTAGGTAAAATTAGTGACCTAAATAAATCCAGAACCAAACTGATTATCAAATACACCAGCGTTGGGATCACAGTCGTTGGTTTTGTTGCACTACTCATTATTTGGGGAGTAAAATTAAAAGACTTGAGCTTGGTTCTTTCTTCCTTTTTTGCTGTGTTAGGAGTGGCGCTCTTTGCTACCTGGTCTATCCTGAGCAATGTGACGGCAGGGATTATATTATTTTTCTCATTTCCCTTTAAAATTGGTGATAAAATTAAAATCCAAGATGATGATTTCCCTCTAGAAGCGGTCATTACTGATGTAAGAGCCTTTTATATTGAACTCAAAACAGATGAAGGGTACTTGGTCACTTACCCAAACAATCTGTTTTTACAAAAAGGAGTGGCTTTAATTAGCAAACAAGAAATCTAAGCCCATGAAAAATTTACTCATTTATAGTGTTTTATTAGTCCTGCTATCCACCTCTATTTTAAGTGCTCAAGACTTTAATCCAAAAAATAGTGCAGAAGTTTTTCACGACCTTAAAAAACTTAACTTTTTGGGAAATGTACTATATATTGCGGCACACCCAGACGATGAAAATACCAGATTGATCTCCTACCTCACTCATGAACTACACGCTCAAACATCTTACCTTTCTCTTACCAGAGGAGACGGAGGTCAAAACCTTATTGGAACAGAAATTAGAGAATTATTAGGTGTTTTAAGAACACAAGAATTATTAGCTGCTAGAAATATTGATGGAGGCCAACAATTCTTTTCTAGAGCCAACGATTTTGGTTTTTCTAAAGATCCAGAAGAAACCTTAAGAATCTGGAATAAGGAAGCGGTATTGTCAGACGTAATTTCCCGCATAAGAAGCCTAAGACCAGACATCATTATAAACCGTTTTGACCACAGAACTGCTGGTAATACTCACGGTCACCACACCTCTAGTGCGCTTTTAAGTGTAGCTGCTTTTGAGCTGGCAGGAAAAACTGATATAAAAACCAACGAGGCCACTAATGCGAACAAAGAAGAGTATTCAAATAGAGAGATAAATAAGACTGGCAGTCAGCAACCATGGCAAGCTAAAAGGAGCTTTTTTAATACCTCATGGTGGTTTTACGGCTCTGAAAGCGCTTTTGAAAAAGCCTCTAAAAAAGGCCTTATTACCTTAGATGTAGGGGTGTTTTATCCCAGTTTAGGAATCTCTAATAACGAAATAGCTTCTTTAGCCAGTAGCCAACATTTGTGTCAAGGGTTTGGAAGGCTCAACAGCAGGGGTTCAGAAAAAGAATATTTAGAGCTTATTAGTGGAGCACCTCCTGTAGATCAAGATATTTTTAGCGGCATAGAAACCTCTTGGAACAGAATTCCAGAAGGTGCAGAAATTGCTGCCGTTTTAGTTCCTTTAGAAGCTAGTTTTAATTTTTTAGATCCCTCTAAGCACCTTCCAGAGCTTATAAAAGCTTATAGCCTAATCAAAAATATTAAAGATCCTTTTTGGAGAGATCAAAAAACCTCACAAATTAAAAACCTCATTAAAGAGGTGGCTGGCCTTTATTTAAGCTTTCAATCTAAAGAGTCTTTTGCAGCTCCTGGGGCCGTGGTGGAAGCAAACATTAATATGATAGCCAGAGGCACAGACAAACTATCCTTGGTATCATTTGAAATTTTAGGTGCCGGAATAAAAGAAACGCCTCAAAAAACTGCCCTTTTTAAAAACCAGAACAAAGATGTTTCATTGGCCATTTCTATTCCAAAAGAGGCTGCATTTAGCAATCCTTATTGGCTAAATGAAACTCCTACTTTAGGTATGTACCAAGTAGGAGACCCAACACTCATTGGAGCTCCAGAAAGCCCTGCAGCTGTTAAAGCCATTGTTACACTAGCATATGAAGAGGTCCAACTATTCTTTGAGGTTCCTTTAGTGCATAGATATGCCAAACCTGAAAAAGGGGAATTGTGGGAAACCTTTAATGTGCTCCCTCCCCTATCTGTCCAACTAGACCAGGAAGTAGTTTTGTTTCCAAATCAAAATCCTAAAACTATTCAAATAACCATTAAAGCCTTAGCAGACAATCAAGAAGGGTCCTTGCATTTAGAGGTGCCAGAAAACTGGCGCGTACAACCAAAAAACCAAAGCTTCTCCCTAAAAGAAAAAGGGGAGGTAGCTATTTTTAATTTTAAAGTAAATCCAAGTAATGAGATTTCTGAAACTATGGTAAATGCCTTGGTATCGGCCAACGGCCAAACCTATGACAAGTCTTTAGTTACTATTGAATACGATCACATTCCTACCCAAAGAATTTTAGTGAAAGCCCAATCTAAATGGGTGCGCTTAGACATTAAAAAACAAGAAGCCAAAGTGGGCTATTTTATGGGAGCTGGAGATAAGGTGCCAGAAAGCTTAGAGGCTATAGGTTATAAAGTACAACTCCTAAATATTGAAGATCTTAACGCAGAAAATCTAAGCACATTTAAAGCCGTTATTTTAGGGATTAGGTCCCTGAATGTGCACCCCAGTCTAAGTCTTAAAAAAGAAGTACTAATGGGGTATGTAAGAAATGGAGGGGTGCTAATTAGCCAATACAACACAGCTACTAGAAGTGGAGACAACCAAGTGTCTATTGCCCCCTACCCTCTAGAACTATCCAGTGATAGGGTGACCAAAGAAGACGCAAAAGTAATTTTACTTGCTAAGAACAATCCTATTATGACTTATCCCAATCTCATTACAGAAAAGGATTTTGACGGATGGGTACAAGAGCGGGGCTTGTATTTTCCAAAGCAATGGGACCAGGCTTATACACCACTTTTACAAATGAATGACCCTGGAGAAGCTCCAATGCAGGGCAGTCTTTTGGTGGCCCCTTTAGGAAAAGGACATTTTATTTATACGGGCTTGAGCTTTTTTAGAGAATTACCCGCAGGAGTGCCTGGAGCCTTCAGACTTTTTAGCAATATGATTTCTCTAGGCGATTCGCAAACTCAAAAAACTACAAAAAACTAAATATGAGCCCAATAGATTGGTCTATTCTAATTAGCACCCTTTTATTCATTGTGGGCTATGGCATTTGGAAAACCAAAGGCAGTGATAGCGTTTCTGATTATGTACTAGGTGGTAAAGAAGCCAACTGGGCCACTATAGGCCTTTCAGTAATGGCTACACAAGCCTCAGCCATTACTTTTTTGTCTACGCCAGGACAGGCATACCATGACGGCATGGGCTTTGTGCAATTTTATTTTGGGCTACCACTAGCCATGATTGTGATTATTTTAGTATTTATTCCCCTTTATGACCGGCTAAAAGTACACACTGCATACGAGTTTCTAGAAAACAGATTCAATGCCAACACCAGAACATTGGCCGCGTTGCTATTTCTTATCCAAAGAGGCTTGTCTGCTGGAATTACTATTTTTGCACCCGCCATTATTTTGTCTGCAGTACTAGGGTGGCCACTCAGATTATTAGTTGTTATTCTTGGAGGATTGGTTATTTTATATACAGTAAGTGGGGGTACCAAAGCAGTTAATGTAACTCAAAAACAGCAAATGTTTGTTATTATGGGCGGTATGTTCGTAGCCTTTTACATGATTGTTTCTAGCCTCCCGGCCGATATCACTTTTACAAACGCTATGGACATTGCAGACCGGTCTGGTAAATTAACAGTATTGGACTTTAGCTTGGACCCCAATAACCGTTATACCTTTTGGAGTGGCATTACTGGCGGATTTTTCCTAGCCTTATCCTATTTTGGAACAGACCAGAGCCAGGTACAAAGATATTTATCTGGAAAATCTAAACGCGAAAGCCAACTGGGTTTAGTCTTTAACGGAATATTTAAAATACCTATGCAATTTTTTATCCTTTTTGTGGGGGTAATGGTCTTTGTGTTTTATCAGTTTAACCATACACCAATACATTTTAACCCAGCTGCCAGATCTGCCTTGCAGGCTCCTGAATACGTAGCATCTTACAACAGTTTGTCAACAGAACTAAAAAACACCCAAATCCAAAAACAATCGCTACAAAGAAATTATCTAGAAGCAAAAATGCAAGAAAATAGCACAGAGGTCTTGCGTATAAATAAAAAGCTCAATGGCCTAGACCAACATGAGATGGACCTTAGAACAAAGGCTAAAACCCTTTTAAAAGTGGCAGCTCCAGAAGTGGCTGTCAATGACAAAGACTATGTTTTTATTCACTACATACTCAATAATTTACCAAGAGGTCTTGTAGGGCTCTTATTAGCCGTTATTCTATCAGCAGCCATGTCCTCTACCGCTTCTGAGCTAAACGCCCTAGGTACCATAACTACCTTAGATATTTACCAGAGATATAAACCCAATATAACAGCAGATAAGCACTATCTAAAAATGTCTAAATTTTTCACTTTTAGTTGGGGAATTGTGGCTATCTGCATAGCTTCTGTAGCTAATTTATTTGAAAATCTCATACAGTTAGTCAATATTATAGGTTCTATTTTTTACGGGAACGTATTAGGAATTTTCATGCTGGCATTTTTCTTTAAATACATTCATGGAAAACCAGTTTTCTACGGAGCCATTATTACCCAAGCTATAGTGATCTTTGCTTTTTACAATGATTGGATGTCTTTTTTATGGCTCAATTTATTTGGCTGTGGAGTAGTCATAATAACCGCACATATATTACAAGTATTCTTTAAAAAACCAAAGCCCGTTTTTTAAAATACGGACTTTGGTTTACTCTTGTATAAAAGACATTATTTAAAAGGTTTGTGACTTCTATAAAGCCATCCACTCTTTTAAAGACTCTTCATTCATTTTTACGTAATCCATATTGTTTGCATCTTTGGATGCTATTAAGGACGCTTTGGCAGCTTTGATGGCCTCTTTTACCATTCCAGCTTTGGCATAAACCAGTGACTGCTGTCTCATTTGCCAAAAGGCAGGCTTTTCAATCTTACTCATAGCCATATCCATCCACTTTAAAGATTGCTTTATATCTTTGTCAGCAGTTAAATAATAAACCGCAGCAGTGTAGTAATCTGTAGCAGTGGGAGTAGCAGACAAGGTGCTGTCTATAGAAGACATTACCACTTGGTCTGTTGGAACAGAAAAGGGTACAGCAACTAAAGTCTGTTCCCATGAAATTTCTAAATGAGCCCCTGTGTTAGAGATTTCATTAATAGCCATTGAAAAGGATTCCATGACTCTATTTGTTTTTTGTGGTGCAGCAGTCGCTGTAGCCACTACTTGGCTCTGATCCCAGTTGGCAGGAGTACCCCAGTTGTCATTTTTAGAGTACAAATACACTTCCCATAAACTTTCTGAAGGTTTAGTGAAAACGGCATATGTACCAGCAGCAAGTTCAGTTCCACCAAATGTAAAGGAAGTATTTACAGTCATAGTAGAGTTGGCATTGGCTCCTGTTCTCCAAATAGCGTTGTAAGGAACTAGGTCTCCAACAACAGTTCTTCCCCTCATTGCGGGTCTAGAAAATTTAAGACTTACTTCGCTTAATCCTACTGTTTGCATGATAGTTGCGGCAGGGCTTGGTTGTGGAGATACAATTTGTCCACTCACAGACAAGGCTGCAAAAACACTTACTAATAATAATATTTTTTTCATGATTGTTGTTTTTATAATTTATGCAAATATACAAAAAATGCAATTGTCATTTTTTAATATTTGTTCACTAATTATACTCTACAGTTAAACAAAATAATATCTTTGTAAAAAAAACCGAATCTTCTATGCAACTATATCAGTTACACGCCAAGCAATATATTAAAACAGATATGGCCACTGCCTGGAATTTTCTATCAGATCCTAAAAATCTACAAAAAATTACCCCTCAAGCCATGGGTTTTCATATTTTGGCAGGTGCCGAAAAAAAAATGTATGCCGGCCAGCTCATTCATTATACGGTAAAACCATTTCCAGGAATTACTACCAAATGGGTGACGGAAATTACACAAGTAAAAGAAGGCATTTATTTTGTAGATGAACAGCGGTTTGGACCCTATGCGTTATGGCATCACAAGCACTTTATTAAAGAAATAGAAGGAGGGGTTGAAATGGAAGACATTATAGATTACAAGATACCTTTTGGAATTCTGGGACAATGGGTACACCCTTTTTTAGTAAAACCTCAGTTAAAGAAGATTTTTGCACACAGAGAGTTAGCCCTCAGAGAAATCTTTGGCCAACTTCCAACACCTACAATACTCACACTTAAAAAAATATAACGATGAAAAATATTTTACTCATAGGAGGTTCACATGGTATTGGACTAGAAATTATTACACTCATGGCACCAAGTGCTCAATTATTTGTTGCTTCTAGAACAGCTCCAGAAAAAAGTCATGAAAACATCACTCACATTCCTTTTGACGTGCTTTCAGACACCTTAGATATGACCTTAATGCCAGAGCAAATTGATGGTTTTGTTTACTGTCCAGGTTCTATAAACCTAAAACCCTTAAAAATGCTCTCTAATGAGGCTTTTAGATCTGACATGGAAATTAATTTTTTTGCAATGTTACCTATTGTCCAGTCAATTATGCCTAGAATGAGCCTAGGTTCTAGTATAGTATATTTTAGTACAGTAGCGGTAGGTATGGGAATGCCTTTTCACGCCAGTATAGCAGCTGCCAAAGGAGCTGTAGAAGGCTTTACTAAATCATTAGCTGCTGAGTATGCACCAAAAATAAGAGTGAATTGTATAGCCCCATCATTAACAGATACGCCATTGGCAGGACGTCTTTTAAATAATGAGAAAAAAAGAGAGATGATGGACGCTAGACATCCTTTAAAAAGGGTAGGAACTCCAGCAGATATTGCTCAAATGGCAGTCTTTTTACTATCAGACCAAAGCAGTTGGATGAGCGGACAAATATTAGGTGTTGACGGAGGAATGAGTAGCTTGAATGTACATTGATGAGTAAAGAGAAAATTGTAGTTTTTTGGTTTAGAAGAGACCTTAGGTCTCATGACAATACGGGGCTTTCAAATGCGCTAAATAGTGGTTATAAAGTCCTTCCTATTTTTATTTTTGATCCTGAAATCTTAGATTCACTGCCAAAAAATGACGCAAGACTCTCTTTTATTCACAAAAATATAGAACAGCTAAATTCTCAATTTAGAAAAGAAAGCCAGAGTGGTATTTACTCCTTTTACAAAAGTGTATTAGAAAGTTTTAATCAGATCACTCAAACCTATGAACTGCAAGGAGTTTATGTCAACGAAGATTACGAACCGTATGCTATTAACAGAGACAAGCAAGTAGCTGCGTTTTTAAATGATAAAGGGGTTTCTTTTTTCAGTTTTAAAGATCAGGTGATATTTGAAAAAAATGATATTACAAAAGAGGATGGCAAGCCTTATGTGGTTTACACGCCATTTAAAAACAAGTGGTTAAGTCTTTTTAATGTCACACACCCAACTGGATTCGATATTTTAGACATGCCTTTAGAAAATTTATTTGCTTTTAATAAACCCTTACACAGTTTGTTAGAAATGGGCTTTGAGGAATCTTCTTTAATTGTAAGTGCATTCAAAGTTACCCCCGCTCTCATAGAAGATTACCAAGAAAAAAGAGATTTTCCAGGTATTGAAGATGCCACCTCTAAATTAGGTCCTCACTTAAGGTTTGGTACTGTATCTGTGAGAGAAATGGTTACAAAAGCAAGGGCTCAAAATAACCAAGTGTTTTTAAGTGAACTCATTTGGAGAGAATTTTTTATGCAAATTTTATGGCACTTCCCCCACACCATCACTCAGTCTTTTAAGCCTGCATATGACGGTATTCGTTGGAGAAATAATTTAGCTGAATTTGAAAAATGGAAAAATGGTATTACTGGCTACCCTTTGGTAGATGCTGGAATGAGAGAATTAAACCAAAATGGTACCATGCACAATAGAGTAAGAATGTTAGTAGCTAGTTTTCTGTGCAAGCATCTTTTAATAGATTGGAGATGGGGAGAGGCTTACTTTGCAGAAAAACTATTAGACTTTGAACTAGCTAGTAATGTGGGTAACTGGCAATGGGCAGCAGGCTCCGGTGTAGACGCAGCTCCATACTTCAGGATTTTTAACCCCATGACCCAAATAGATAAATTTGACAAGCAGCATACCTATATTAATAAATGGTTGCCAGACTTACAAGAACTTAGCTATCCCAGACCAATGGTAGATCATAAAATAGCCAGAGAGCGTTGTCTGATTACTTATAAAACAGCTTTGAGCTAATATGGTTGTTGTATGGTTTAAAAGAGACCTAAGACTTCAGGACCACCAAGCGCTCACTAAAGCCATAGATAGTGGTCATAAAATTCTTTTATTATACTCTTTTGAACCCTGCTGGGTTCAAGACAGTCATTACAGTAAATTACACTTAAACTTTATAAAACAAGGCTTAGAACATCTCCAGTCCTTACTTGCCTTTCACCAAACTAAAATTATAGTTTTGGGAGAAGATATACTTGATGTTTTTGATAATATAAATAAATGGGAAAAAGTGAGTGGTATTTATTCTCATATGGAAACAGGTATGAACATTACTTATTCTAGAGATAAAGCAGTTAAAAAGTGGTGTAATAAAAATGAAACTGAATGGCATGAATATCCTAATAACTCTATTCTAAGAGGACTTAAAAATAGAGTAGATTGGAGAACACATTGGGAGTCACAAATGAGGGCGCCTCAACATCGTCCAGATTTCACAAAAGCTTCTTTTTTAAGTCTAAGACAAATAGAGGATATTACAGAGAGTTTCCCTTTTAAAATAATTTCTACAAAAGTGGTAGCAGTTCAAGAAACCAGCCCTGCTATTCAAGAAGGTGGCACAAACAAAGGCGTACAATATTTAAATAGCTTTATAAATAAAAGAATTTCAGGCTATAACAGATTTTACTCAAAGCCGTTGGAGTCTAGATTGCACAGTGGTAGAATTTCTCCATATTTAGCTTGGGGTATGCTCTCTACTAGGGAAGTTTTTCAATATATCATACACCAACTACCTAAAATAAATAACAAAAGAAATGCTAGTAGTTTTCTCTCAAGACTTAGCTGGCAAGCGCATTTTATTCAAAAATTTGAAATGGAGCCTAGTATTGAGTTTGACTCAGTAAATAAAGGCTATCACAGCCTTAAAAAAGAGAAAAATATAGCCTTTCAAGAAGCTTGGAAAAAAGGACAAACTGGCGTGCCAATGGTAGACGCTGCCATGCGGTGTTTGCTTGCTACTGGCTTTATAAATTTTAGATTACGCGCTATGCTAGCCTCTTTTTTCACCCACCTTCTATGGCAGCCATGGCAGGATTGTTCCCCACATTTAGCTTCTAATTTCTTAGACTTTGAACCTGGTATTCACTTTCCACAGCTCCAAATGCAGGCTGGAGAAACAGGTGTCAATACAATTAGAATATACAATCCAATAAAAAATGGAAAAGACCACGACCCAGATGGTCTATTTATTAAAAAGTGGGTTCCAGAACTAAAAGACTTACCCACCAGTTACATTCATGAACCATGGAAAATGCCCCCATTAGAAGCGGCCTTTCTAGATTTTAATTTAGGAGTCTCTTATCCTTTGCCTATTATTAATTTAGAAAAGCAAAGGAAGTTTGCCGCAGACTTGCTTTGGAGTATGAGAGACCAAAAAGCCGTGAAAATTGAGAGCAAAAGAATCCTTAAGACCCATATAGTACCCAGAAAAAAAAGACAGTAATACGATTGTGATTTTCTAAAATTTATCTCTCACTAGCTTACATTTGATTTGCTTTAGAACAGATTCATTTGATTGTTTTTTTGTATATTTCTTTTCTTAAATAATCAATTTACAAAACCATGAAAAAAATTATTTTACTAGCCCTAATGGCCATCTCTTTTCAGGCTATAAATGCGCAAAAAGTAAACGCACACAAAAAAGCCGTCATGGCTTCAGTAGAAAAACACCAAGAAGCACTTATTGCTATTAGTGATTCTATTTGGGCATTGGCAGAAACAGCATTTGAAGAAGATAAATCTGCAGAAATACTAGCTAGTTATGCAGAAGCCAACGGTTTTACTGTAACTAGAGGTGTGGCGGGTATTCCTACTGCCTTTACTGCCACCTATGGGTCTGGAAGCCCTGTAATTAGTGTTTTGGGAGAGTTTGACGCCCTTCCGGGTATTTCACAAAAAGCACAGCCCACTAAAGAATTTTTAAATGAGGGGGCTGCTGGTCACGGATGTGGTCACAACCTTTTTGGAGCGGGAAGTTTAGGGGCTGCCATTGCTGTAAAAGAGCTTATAGAATCTGGGAAAATTAAAGGGACTGTAAAGTTTTTAGGCACTCCCTCTGAAGAAAAGTTCTTTGGAAAAATTTGGATGGTTAAAGCAGGTCTTTGGGATGATGTAGATGTTAATATTAGCTGGCACCCCTCTGCAGATACCAGGGCTGACGTTCAAAGCTCACTAGCTCTTATAGATTTCAAAGTAGAGTTTTACGGGCAAGCTGCACACGCCTCTGCAGATCCCTGGAATGGCCGTTCTGCTTCTGACGCCTTAGAATTATACACTACTGGAATTAATTATTACAGAGAGCATATTAAGCCAACAGTAAGGATTCACTACCACATTCAGGATGGTGGGCAAGTGGTAAATGTAGTGCCTGATTATGCTAGATTATGGGTGCGTGTAAGAGACTCTAAACGCTCTGGAATGAAGCCCGTATATGAACGCGTACAAGCCATGGCAGAAGGTGCCGCAATTATGGCCAATGTAGATTATAAAATATCCCTGATTTCTGGGATTTATGAAACTTTAGTAAATAGAAGTGGCGGGGCTATCATGCAAAAGAATTTAGAGCTATTAGGGCCTCTTTCTTATACGGAGGAAGAGACCGCTTTTGGAATGAAAATTCAAGAAGCCACCGGAAAACCTCAAGTAGGCATGGACGCTATCATTAGTCCCTTAGAAGACACTAGAGAAAACTCTGGTGGTGGTTCTACGGATGTGGGTGATGTAAGTTGGAATGTAGCCAATATTAACCTGGGGGTGACTGTAGCTCCAAAAGACACGCCATGGCACTCTTGGGCAGTAGTAGCCTGCGCAGGAATGAGTATTGGCCACAAAGGAATGATTCATGCGGCCAAAGCCATGGGAATGACTATGGTAGATTTATTTGACAATCCTAAACTTGTAAACCAGGTTAAAGCAGAGTACAAAGAGAGAAAAGGAAATGAGGTTTATGAACCTATGATAGAAGGCCCTGCTCCTATTAATCAAGGAAAATAAATGCCGCTATAATTACTAAAGTAAAAACCTCCAATTCTTTATATGTTTTGGGGGTATTTTATTTTTAGATGCCTATCTAAGTCAATCAAAAATGGGCCAATGGCGCAAGCGCTCATTGCCTATATTTTAGTTCACAGTGAAAAGGTAAGTCTTTCTAATAAACATCTATAAACGAACAATATGAGCTCCTATAGCTCTTAGGCGTTCATCTATATTTTCATAACCACGGTCTATTTGCTCAATATTATGAATGGTAGAAGTTCCCTGGGCAGAAAGTGCCGCAATAAGCAAGGAAACACCTGCCCTAATATCTGGAGAAACCATAGTAGTGGCCTTTAAATTAGACTTAAAGTCATGACCAATAATAGTAGCCCTATGGGGGTCACATAAAATAATTTTAGCTCCCATATCAATGAGTTTGTCTACAAAGAAAAGCCGGCTTTCAAACATTTTTTGGTGAATAAGCACTTCTCCTCTAGCCTGTGTAGCAGTCACTAATAAAATACTGAGAAGGTCTGGAGTTAGACCTGGCCAAGGTGCGTCTGATATGGTTAAAATAGACCCGTCTATATAGTTTTGAATGGCATATCCCTCTGTATGGGCTGGTATAAAAATATCATCGCCCTTTTGTTCTAGGGTAATTCCTAATTTTCTAAAAACAGATGGTATTTGGCCCAGCATATTCCAGTTTACGTTTTTTATGGTGAGCTCGCTTTTAGTAATAGCGGCCATTCCTATCCAACTTCCAATTTCAATCATATCTGGAAGCATGGTGTGTGAAGCGCCATTTAAAATGGCAACCCCTTGAATGGTAAGTAAATTAGATCCTATGCCACTAATTTTAGCCCCCATTTTATTTAAAAGGGCACAAAGCTGCTGTAAGTAAGGTTCACAGGCTGCATTGTAAATAGTGGTAGTGCCTTCTGCCATCACAGAGGCCATTAATATGTTGGCTGTACCAGTTACAGAGGCTTCATCTAAGAGCATATACGCTCCTTTAAGCTTGTCTGCCTCTACCCCGTAAAAATACTCTTCTTCATTATATCTAAACTGTGCGCCTAGCTTTATAAAACCCTCAAAATGAGTGTCTAAACGCCTGCGTCCAATTTTATCTCCGCCTGGCTTTGGAATATATCCCTTTCCAAAACGAGCTAATAAGGGGCCCACTAACATAATGGAGCCTCTAAGACCTTTACCGTCTAGTTTGTATTGGTCTGATTGGAGGTAATCTAAATTAACATCGTCTGCTTTAAATGTATAAGAGCCTTTTCCTTTCTTTTGAATTTTAACCCCCAAGTCTTCTAAAAGAGAAATGAGTTTATTGACATCTATAATGTCTGGAATATTGTGTATGGTTACTTCTTCTGCAGTGAGTAATACTGAACAAAGAATTTGTAAAGCTTCATTTTTTGCGCCCTGAGGGATTATATTTCCATGGAGTGTGTGCCCTCCTTCAATTTTAAAGGTACCCATTGATCTTTATATTAATAGCGTTTTTTAGATCTATTATTATTGTTGTTGTTTCTTGGCTTGTTATTATTTCTCGAGGTAACGGGCATTTGCTTGACAATTTTATTCTGAAGAAAAACCTCACTATCTGTCAATAACTCTCCTGAAGCTTCTAAATTTATTTCGCCATTACTTAGCTCTGTCAGGTGCTTATAAATAATACCATCTTCTACTGTGTCTTTATTCCAATTTAAAAAACACTTTTTCATATGGTTGGCTATGGCGTGTTCTAAGCCTGAGCGTTTTTCACCTTTTTCCCAGCTAATAGCCACATCTATCATTCTTTTAATATTATTCCCATAAAATCTGTATTTTGGAAAATTTTGAGGGTATTTTAAAGGGTCTGGCTTTTGTTCCAATAACTCCTTAGAGGTAATAGGAAATGGGGAAGGAACGTCTAATTTAAAGTCCGACATAATAAAAAGTTGGTCCCACAATTTGTGATTAAACTCTGGAACATCTCTAAAATGAGGTTGTAAATTTCCCATAACACTAATAATAGCGTTGGCTACTTTATTGCGTTCTTCATCATCTTCTATAGAGACTGCATGGTCTACCATCTTCTGGAAATGTCTTCCGTACTCAGGTATAATGAGTTTTTCTCGCTCTGTATTGTATTCTAAATTGTAAACTAAATCCAAAATTTATCTGTGTTTAATGGGAAAGTAAAAAGCATCTGCTTTAACACTGCAAAATACTAAAAAAAAACTTGAGAGCCTATTTTAAAGACACGCCTAAATATAAAAAGGTTTAAAAGAAAATAACACCTTTATAAAGAAATAACCCCTTTAATGGTGGCTGCTGCTTTATAATTTTCAATGACCGCTTTAGGACTCTCTAAAGTGAGTGAAATAGAGACGCTTGTATAGCTTCCTTTAGAAGATGTTTTAAAAGAAATTTTTGCGTTTTGATTTTCAAAAATAGTTTCAATAGCGGCTACTTTTTCTGGAGCAGTAGGAACAATAAATTTGTATAAATACGGAGCTGGCCACTTGGTATATAAAGCCAGTTCATCTTCTAGGCGTTTGTAAAAGTCTTGTGTTTTCTGATCTTCCAAAATAAAAAGAATTTTTTTTTTGCAAATATAGTCTAAACTTAGGTTTTGCATACTTTTTATGTGGATTTATGTAACTTGCAGTGCTTAATTTACAGAGATTTTATGGCAAAAAAAATTGTATTTGCTGGAGGGCCAGCCACTGGCAAAACAACCTTAATTCACAGGCTAGAAAGCATGGGCTATTCTTGCTTACATGAAATTTCAAGGCAGATAACTATAGACGCCCGACAAGCTGGAATTGAGCAACTTTTTATTTCTAACCCTATTTTATTTAGTGAAAAGCTATTAAAAGGCAGGATAAACCAGTATACAGAGGCTACCTTAAATAAAGCTCCTATTGTTTTTTTAGATAGAGGGATACCTGAGGTTGTGGCTTATTTAGACAGGATAGGAACTTCTTATCCAAATCACTTTATTGAAGCATGTGAAGCCTATAGGTATGACTATGTATTCATTTTCCCCCCCTGGGAGGAAATTTACACAGCAGACAATGAGCGCTATGAAGATTTTAAGGAAGCCCTGAGAATATACCCCTATTTAAAAGGGGCTTATGAAAAATTTGGTTACAAAAATAGTATCTTACCAAAAGACACTGTTGAAAATAGAATTTCATTTATTCTTGACACTATGGCTTAAGCATGCTTAAAAATCCAGCTAAAATTCTAAAGCAATACTGGGGTTACGACGCTTTTAAAGCTTCTCAAGAAGGGGTTATAAATGATGTAATGGCTGGTTTTGACGTGTTGGCACTCATGCCTACCGGTGGAGGTAAATCATTATGCTATCAAGTTCCTGCACTTGCAAAGGATGGTGTTTGTGTGGTGGTTTCCCCCTTAGTAGCACTCATTAATGACCAGGTCAATAGATTAAAAATACAAGGCATAAAAGCCATAGGGCTCACCGCTGGTATTACACAAGAGAGACTTATTGAACTTTTAGACAACTGCCAATTTGGAGGTGTAAAATTTATTTATCTCTCTCCTGAACGGCTTAGGCAACCACTTGTTAGAGAGAGGTTGGCTCAATTAAATATTAATTTAATAGCCATTGATGAAGCGCATTGTATTTCTAGTTGGGGACATGACTTTAGACCCTCTTACCTGGAATGCAGGGTACTGAGGTCTTTTACAGAGGCGCCAATAATAGCACTTACAGCTACTGCCACTAAAAAGGTGCAATTAGATATTTGTACCGCTCTAGAACTAAATCAAACAAAAATTCACAAGGCCTCTTTTAATAGGCTCAATATTAGCTATCAGGTTTTAGAGGTAGAAGACAAAGCGTATTATTTAAATGCCATATGCAAAAAAGCAACTGGAAGTGTTATTGTTTATGTGAATAGCAGGAGGCTTGCTCACTCCTTGTCTCAAGAGATTTCAACAAAGGGCGTTTCCAGTAATTATTATCACGGTGGTTGTACAAAGGAGCACAAAGAATTGGTTTTGAAAAACTGGTTATCTGGAAAAAATAAAGTAATGGTAGCTACCAATGCATTTGGTATGGGAATAGATAAAGCCAACGTAAACGCGGTGGTTCATTATCAAATTCCAGATAGTATAGAAAATTATTATCAAGAGTCTGGTAGGGCTGGAAGAGATGGTGAAAAAGCATTCGCTTTTATTCTAATCACCTCCACTGATATAAACCAGCAACAAAACCAGTTCATCCAGCATTTAGCTACTGTTAAAGACATTCAACACACCTATGCAAAACTCAATACATATTTGAGAATTCCATATGGTGAAGGCCAAGAAAAGTCATATTCTTTTTCGTTTAATCAATTTGTAAACCAGTACCAGCTTGGAAATATAAAAACATATAATTCCTTGAAAGTTTTGGATCAATACCAAATTATACACCTAGAAGATGATTTTGAAAAACAAACTACTATTCAATTTATATGTAATAAAAATGCGCTTTATAGTTATATGGCTACTCATAAAGAAATGAATGAGATTATTTCTGTTTTGACAAGAACTTATGGGGGGCTTTTTGAGTTTAAAACTAAAATTAATCCCTATTTATTAGCTAAGAAGACCAATACCGGCATAAAAAAAATTCAAGACTGGCTAAAAGTCCTTTCAAAAGATGAAATGATATTACTAGAGGAACAAAGTACAGATTTAAAAATTCAATATTTAGTACCTAGAGAAGACAATAGAACTATTGCTCCTTTTGCTAAAACTATAGAGGCGCTTTGTGACGATAAAATTAAAAAAGCACAAGCTGTCTTGAGTTATGTCACCAATAATAAAGCTTGTAGGAGTAAACAATTATTGGCTTATTTTGACGAGAAAAGTGAAAATTGTGGCCACTGCGATGTGTGCAGTCTACCAGATGAATTATCTAAATTAGCACTAAAAAACACTGCTCAGGAAATTTTAAAAGTCCTTAAAAATGGTCATTTTGATTCTAGAAATTTAGTAAGCCAACTAAATATTGAAAAAGAGATGGTACTCAATAGTCTTCAAGAACTTTTAAGGCAAGGAAAAATAAGTGTTAATGATCAAAATGAATATGTCAAAAAATAAACTTTCAATTGTATTTATGGGAACTCCCCATTTTTCTGCTCATATTTTAGAGCATCTCATACACACAGACCACTCCATTGTTGGGGTAGTAACAGTGGCTGATAAAGCCGCTGGTAGAGGTAAAAAAATTCAAGTGTCTCCTGTAAAAACAGTGGCACTTAAACACAAACTAACACTCTTACAACCTACCAATCTCAAAGACTTAGATTTTGTTAAAAGTCTAAAATCCTTAGCGGCTGATGTTTTTGTGATTGTTGCCTTTAGAATGCTACCAGAAGTGGTCTGGTCAATGCCTAAAAAAGGAACTTTTAACCTGCATGCTTCTTTACTTCCTCAATACAGAGGAGCAGCCCCTATAAATTGGTCTATTATTAATGGAGAAACCTCTACTGGAGTTACTACTTTTTTTATAGATCAAAAAATAGATACTGGTGCCATTATTGCTCAAACAATAACACCCATTGGAAAAGAAGATACCGCTGGAGATTTGCATGACACACTTATGGTGTCTGGAGCTCACTTAGTAGTAGCAACCCTGTTAATGATTGAAAATAAAAAACCAACTACAACCCTCCAACTAGAAAATACAACACTTAGAGATGCGCCAAAAATTTACAAAGATGACTGTCAAATAAATTGGAGTTTAAATGGCTCAGATATATATAATTTCATAAGAGGGATGAGTCCACACCCTACTGCATGGACCACTCTTTTTAACCAAGAGCAAACAATTGTGATAAAGGTTATAGGCGCCTTTTTTGAAAAGACAAATCATCATTTTAATATTGGTTTAATAATAAAATCTAAAAAAGAATTTAAAGTAGCCACACAAGACGGTTTCATTCATTTTACTAAAATTCAGTTACCTGGAAAAAGGGTCATGGAAATTTATGAAGTACTTAATGGATTCCATTTGAAAGAAAATGCTTACATCTTGTAAGGCTTATTCTAGTTGATGTCTGGGAAAAACTTACAAAAATGGCTGTCTTTATAAACAAAACAACTAAGTTATTAACAAAAATAGCGATTTCCTTTGGCAACACTTGTGTTTATGCATAATCCGTATAAATTTGTTAGAGTAATAAGTTATATAAATAATATCTTAAATTAATTATCATGAACAAAACAGAATTAATTGATGCAATGGCAGCTGACGCTGGTATTACAAAGGCAGCAGCAAAAAAAGCATTAGAATCTTTCTTAGGTAACATAGAAGGTTCGCTTAAAAAAGGAGGAAGAGTTTCTCTAGTAGGATTCGGATCTTGGTCAGTTTCTAGAAGAAATGCAAGAGATGGAAGAAACCCACAAACTGGGGCTACTATCAAAATTGCAGCTAAAAATGTTGTAAAATTCAAAGCTGGAGCTGAATTAGGAAAAGCTGTAAACTAAGTTTTACTCTTTAAAAATTTAAAAAAGCACCTCAAAGAGGTGCTTTTTTTTTGTCCATTAATTGGTGTTGAACCGATTAATTCTTTATATTAAGTATCATTATGACTCATTTAGACATTCAAAAAGGAAATATATTACTTGCAGAGCCTTCCATAACAGGTGACATGGCTTTTAGCAGGTCCGTAATACTATTGGCTGAACACAACAGAGAAGGCTCTATAGGCTTTATTTTAAACAAACCACTTTCCTATACCCTTAATGAACTTGTGACAGATATAAATGTTCCATTTCCAATATTTAATGGAGGCCCTGTAGAACAAGATAATCTGTATTTTATCCATATGGTTCCAAAATTAATTAAAGGATGTATAGAAATTTATGATGGGATTTATTGGGGTGGAAATTTTGATTCTCTCACAAAAGCTGTTAATGAAAAAACTATTACCAATAACGATATTCGCTTCTTTTTAGGTTATTCCGGTTGGTCTTCACTTCAGTTATTAAAAGAAATTAATGCTAATTCTTGGATTCCTATAGAAGATCCTGACTTAAAATCTATAGTAAAAAGCCATTCAGTAGAGCTCTGGAAAGAAAAAATTAAAGAAGTTGGAGGAGAATATCTTATTTGGTCCAACACTCCTGAAAATCCAAACTTAAACTGAGGCTTCTTTTGTCTTTGCCTCTAATAACAACCCTAATTTCAATGGTAAATCTGAGGCATCGTACTCTTTTTTTCTATACTTAGAAATTGGAATAATCCCATCTTTTACATTTAAAATAAATAATGAAGAAGCCTTTTGTAAAGAAAAAGGAGATATGGGCCCTTCTATAATTTTGTATGACGCCTCTTTTTCAATAAGGGCTATTAGGTTTTTCCTATACACAGTATCTGTAGTTCCAGAAGTTAAGCCGCTGGTATGAATTTCACCTTCAGAAACCACAAATAAGCAACCCAGATTAGTCCCTATTACTTCTTTGTCTGTATTGAGAATAAAACAGGCATCTAAATCATTTTCGTGGGCAAAAATAGCAGCCAAACTAGAAATAAGCCTATTGTTTGTGGGTAAGGTACTTAGTGTGTCTTTAGAAATAAAAAAATCTTTATATAGCCCTATCTCAAAATAATGACTTTTTATTTCTGTAAGTGTTTTTTTATTTAGTGTTTGTAGCCAAATATGGTATTCTGTTTTACTACTTAAATTATGGGAGGGGTATACCTGGAAAGTCACCATAGCATTCCCTTCTAAAGAGGGATTTTCACTAAGTGTCTTTAAAATTAAATCAGATAAAAAGTCTGGGGTGAAATTCATAGGAATGCTTATTCTCAACATGCGCATAGAAGCCATGATTTTTAAATAATGAGCTTCCCAAAATAATATGGCCCCTTGTTGTACCCTTAACTCCTCAATAATTGAATGTGCATGTGTTAAAGCAAGATTCTGATGAGAAATAAATGTCTCTGTATTTTCTTGTATAATTCCGTTTGTCACTAACATAAAAAAGGCCTTGAATGTTCAAGGCCCAAAGGTATTATATTATATTACAATGCCCTAAGAAGATCCTAGTACTTGTTTTAAACTTGATATTTGATTTTCCCATAGCATCTTAGATTCCTCTACTTCGTCTTCCTCTGCAAAATCTGTAATAAACAGAGATACGTCAGAAGTAATTTCATCTACAATAATTCTCAATTCAAAAAAAGTATTGTCTTTTGCTTCTGTCCAAACAAATTTTACAAACTCATCTGACTTCCTTTTAATTAGCCTGGCTTGTTCTTCTGATTCATCCCAAATAAAAGTAAACATTTCTCCTCTAGAGTTTACATTGTCTGCAAACCATTCAGAGAGTCCAGAGGGTGTGGCTATGTATTGAAATAAAAGTTGGGGGGAAGATTGTATTACAAATTCAATTTCATATTTAATTTTTTCACTCATTTTATTTAATCTCAATTTTAATTCACAATATATATATTTATGTATTATAAAAAAACAAATGTTGAGTAATATTTTTGTTAAGATTTTTGGAAGTGCCATTAATTAAACT
>CAWWAC010000022.1:0-29706 GCA_963934855.1 uncultured Flavobacteriaceae bacterium | reverse complement strand
AAAGTGGAGCCGGAGGGAGTCGAACCCTCGTCCAAACAAGTAATTACAATGCTTTCTTCATGTTTAGTTTTCGATTGGTTTTTGTGAAGTGTCTGACCGAAAACCGCCCAACACAACCTTAGCTTTTTTAGTTTTAAGAAATTACCAAAGCCTTAATTTCTCTATGTTGTTTTTGATGGTGCTCCGGATTGGGACGCCAACAACAAGGGCTTCCCATGGAACATCTGGCCTCCCTACCTAGTAAGGACGTGGCAAAATCCTACTATAATTCGGATTAAGCAGCTAGAGCGTAGTTATTCTCGCCTATTAAAAGTGTGAAAAATGAGATTTACGAGCTGTAATTCAGCGCTCGACATGCTTACATCCCAATTGACCTCGCTGTCAATACCGGTCGGCCCCATAAGATTTTGCAAAGTTAGTAAAAAAGTTTGCTAAGCCAGTGAATTCAACCTAAATTACACTGATAAAATATATTTATGATCTCGTTTGGAATTTTAAAAGAACGTAAGACCCCTCCAGATAGAAGGGTAGTTTTGTCTCCTGAAGCTTGCCAATCCCTTGAAGACCAATATCCTGATATTAAAATTATTGTAGAGCCTTCTAATATTAGAGTGTTTGCAGATAGCCATTACAGTGAAAAAAAATTGGAAGTAGCAAGTAAAATGGAAGCTTGTGAAGTCTTACTTGGCGTGAAAGAAGTACCAATTGCGTCTTTAATACCCAATAAATCTTATTTTTTCTTTTCACACACTATTAAAAAACAGCCTTATAACCGCTTGCTTTTGCAGGCAGTTTTAGAAAAGAATATTAGCTTGTATGACCATGAAGCTATAACGGCTGTATCTGGAGAACGCTTGGTAGCCTTTGGCAGATATGCGGGCCTTGTAGGTGCTTATAACGCCATAAGAACATATGGATTAAAGCAAAGTATTTTTGAATTGCCTATGGCTAGTAAATCAAAAAACTTATTTGCATTAGTAAAAAAATTAAAGGAAATATCATTGTCAAATATTAAAATAGTACTCACTGGAACGGGGAGGGTTGGAAACGGAGCCTCAGAAATTTTAGATGCTATGGGCATGGAGAAGGTCTGTGCTGATCATTTTTTAGATCAGAATTTTGAGCATGCAGTTTATTGTCAGATAGATGTGCTAGACTATAACAAAAGAATAGATGGCGTTTTATTGGATAAAAAAGACTTTTTTAATAATCCAGAAGCATATTCATCAGATTTTTTAAAATTTGCAGAAGTGTCTGATATTTTTATTGCTGGTCATTTTTACGGCCAAGGAGCTCCTGCTTTTTTTGAGCTAAAAGATTTGGCTTTGCCACATTTTAAAATTTGTGTGATAGCAGATATAAGTTGCGATATTGGACATCCAATTCCTAGTACGATTAGGGCCAGTACTATTGAAGATCCTATTTATGGGATAGATATGAAAACAGGAACAGAAGTGTCTTTTAGAGAAAAGAGAGCCATTGCAGTAATGGCAGTAGACAATTTGCCTTGTGAACTTCCCAGCGATGCCTCTGAAGGTTTTGGAGCCGCTTTTATGGAGCACGTAATTCCTGCTTTTTTTAATGGAGATAAAGATGGAATACTCTCTAGGGCTAAAATGACTGAAAATGGCCATCTCACACCAAAATATGAATACCTACAAGATTATGTAAACACTAAATAAAAATGAATAGGGTCTTTAATTTAGACTATTCACGGTCTTTCTAAGCGATACTAAATTGCTAAGTAATTTTTCTAAGTAATCTAAATGTAGCATATTAGCCCCATCACTCTTGGCATTTGCTGGGTCAAAGTGTGTTTCAATAAAAACCCCGTCCACTCCAGCTGCAATTCCAGCTCTGGCTATAGTATCTATCATATCTGGTCTCCCACCAGTGACTCCACTATTTTGGTTGGGTTGTTGCAAGGAATGGGTGACGTCTAAAACCACAGGAGCGTATGCTTTCATAGTAGGAATACCTCTAAAGTCTACCACCATATCTTGGTATCCAAACATAGTGCCTCTGTCTGTTAGCATAACTTGTTGGTTGCCGCTATCTAGTACTTTTTGGACAGCGTGTTTCATACTTTCAGGACTCATAAACTGGCCTTTTTTAAGATTTACTACTTTTCCAGTTTTTGCTGCCGCTACTACTAAATCTGTTTGTCTAACCAAAAAGGCTGGGATCTGAAGTACATCTACATAGGCGGCAGCTAAAGCAGCGTCTGAAGCCTCATGTATGTCCGTAACTGTAGGAACTAGAAAGGTCTCAGATACTTTTTTTAATATTTCAAGTGCTTTCTCATTTCCAATACCAGTAAAAGAATCTACCTTAGAACGGTTGGCTTTTTTAAAACTACCTTTAAATATAAAAGGTATTCTAAGCTTGTCTGTGATAGTCATAATCTTCTCTGCAATTCTGAGTGCCATATCTTCGCCCTCTATTGCGCAAGGGCCAGATAAAAGAAAAAAATTATCTTCAGAAGCGTATTTAATTTGTGGAATGAGATCTAATTTCATGGGTACTTAATTTAAATATCAAAGATATTGCTTTTTGATTATAAATAAGTCTCCTTGAATTTTAGAACTTTAAATGAAGGGATACCAACTACATTACAATCAAATAAAAATTAAATTTATTAGTAATGTCCATGAAAATAGAAGTATCTTTGCGCGCGCTTAGCCAAGCTAAGTGACTAATAAACAAGCCTTTTATGTCTAATACTAAGAACATTGCAATTATTGCCCACGTAGACCACGGTAAAACTACCCTAGTAGATAAAATTATGTACCACTGTCAGTTGTTTCGCGACAACCAACAAACAGGAGATCTCATCCTAGACAGTAATGATTTAGAGCGTGAGCGTGGAATTACTATTGTGTCTAAAAATGTATCTGTTGTGTATAAAGGCACCAAGATTAATATTATTGACACTCCAGGTCACGCAGATTTTGGAGGAGAAGTAGAGCGCGTTTTAAATATGGCAGATGGAGTTTTGTTGTTGGTAGATGCCTTTGAAGGTCCTATGCCTCAGACCCGTTTTGTACTTCAAAAAGCTATAAATTTAGGTTTAAAGCCTTGTGTGGTTATTAATAAAGTAGATAAAGAAAACTGTACACCAGAGGAAGTTCACGAAAAGGTTTTTGATCTTATGTACGAGTTAGGAGCAGAAGAATGGCAGTTAGATTTTCCTGCGGTTTATGGTTCAGCTAAAAACAACTGGATGAGTGATGACCCAAAGATAATCACAGAAAATATAGAGCCTTTATTAGATATGGTAATTGAACACATTCCTACTTTTCAAGTAAAAGAGGGGAATACTCAAATGCTTATTACTTCCTTAGACTTTTCTTCTTTTACAGGAAGGATAGCTATAGGACGTTTACAAAGGGGTATCTTAAAAGAAAATCAGCAAGTATGTCTTATGAAAAGAGATGGTACTGTTGTGAAATCTAGAATTAAAGAGCTGTATACTTTTGAAGGTTTAGGACGTTTAAAAGTTTCAGAAGTAATAGCAGGTGATATTTGTGCATTGGTAGGTATAGAAGGCTTTGAAATTGGAGATACAGTAGCAGATTTTGAAAATCCAGAGCCATTACAAACCATTGCTATTGATGAGCCCACTATGAGTATGTTGTTTACTATTAACGACAGCCCATTCTTTGGAAAAGACGGAAAGTTTGTAACCTCTAGACACATTAAAGATCGCCTGACAAAAGAGTTAGAAAAGAATCTAGCTCTTAGGGTAAATGAAACAAATTCTGCAGATAAGTTCTTGGTATTTGGACGTGGTGTATTGCACCTTTCAGTACTCATTGAAACCATGAGAAGAGAAGGTTATGAAATGCAGATTGGACAACCTCAGGTGATTATAAAGGAAGTAGATGGAGTTAAGTGTGAGCCTATTGAAGCTTTAACTATAGATTTACCAGAGTCTGTTTCTGGAAAAGCAGTAGAAATGGTTTCCATTAGAAAAGGAGAAATGACTTCTATGGTAGCTAAAGGCGAAAGAATGGTTTGTGAATTTTTAATTCCTTCTAGAGGAATTATTGGACTGAGAAACCAACTGTTAACAGCTACGGCAGGAGAGGCTATTATGGCACATAGGTTCTTAGAATACCAGCCTATGAAAGGTGATATACCTCAGCGCCAAAACGGTTCTTTAGTTTCTATGGAACTAGGAAAAGCCATTCCTTATTCTATTGACAAATTACAAGATAGAGGTAAGTTTTTTGTAGATCCAGGAGAAGATATATATGAAGGACAAGTGATTGGAGAAAATTCTCGTGGAGATGATATGGCTGTCAATGTAACTAAGACAAAGAAGCTTTCTAACGTACGTTCGTCTGGAGCAGATGATAAGGCAAAGATTGTTCCAGCTATTAAATTTTCATTAGAAGAAGCCTTAGAATACATTCAAAAAGATGAGTATGTAGAGGTAACTCCAAAATTTTTAAGACTTAGAAAAATTTATTTGACGGAAAATGATAGAAAGCGCAATAAAATTGCTTAATCATAAGACAGTATAAAACAATAAAAAAGCCCGCTTATAGCGGGCTTTTTTATTGTTTTATACTAGTTCTTTATAGGTATTTTTTACAGATACAGCTGCACCAATAATACCAGAGTTATTTAAGAATTCAGCCGGAATAATGGGTACGTCAATATGAAGTTCATCTGAAAATCTATCCCAATCTTTAGAAGTGCCTCCTCCTATAATAATGAGGTCTGGAGCACAGATGAGGTTTACGTAATGTAAGAAAGTGTTAAATCTTTTGGCCCAAATTTTAAAAGAGAGCATTTCACTTTCTTTTGCAGCCCCAGAGGTCCAGCTTTCAATTTTGTCATATTTTTTATAAGGAATTTGGCCTAATTCAAAGTTTGGAATGAGTTTCCCATTTAAAAAGGCACCACTTCCTAACCCAGTTCCTATGGTGATCATCATTACAAAACCATCTTTATCTTTGCCAGCACCAAAAGCCATTTCTGCAGAGGCAGCAGCATCTGCATCGTTATTTACTACTACTTTACATTTGGTGTGTTTTTCAAATAAGGAAACTACATTCATTCCTTTCCAACTTTTGTGAAGGTTGCCTTTGCTTTTACAAATACCTTTTTTAATAACACTTGGAAATCCTACTCCTATGGGTCCACTATAGCTAAAGTGTGTTACTATTTGGGCTACTACAGCGGCCATATCTTCTGGTTTTCTATTTCTAGGAGTGGGAATTCTAAATCTTTCTGTGAGCATGGCACCTGTTTCTATATTTACCATGGCTCCTTTTATTCCAGAACCTCCAATGTCAATACCTAATATTTCCATCTATGAATAGTCATTTGATTTAAACAAAGAAACAAAAAAATAGAGAACAATGTGCCTTGAGTTGAAACAGACTGTCTTTGAGAAATTTAAGTATTTGACATACAGACTTAAAGCCCCGTTTGTACTACTTCAAAAATTTTACTTCCATCACATTTTAATGTTTTAAAAGGAAATTTTAACAGTAGGGCATAATCATGAGTAGCCATAAGTATGGTTCTTCCACTCTGGTGAACGTCTATAAGCACTTTCATGATTTCTGCACTGGTTTGTGGGTCCAGATTTCCGGTAGGTTCATCTGCTAAAATGAGCTCAGGGTCATTGAGTAAAGCCCTTGCAATAGCTACCCTTTGTTGTTCTCCACCCGAGAGTTCATGAGGGTACTTAAATCCTTTGGTTTTCATACCTACCTTGTCTAAGACTTCATTGCTTTTTGCTTCCATTTCTAGTTTGTTTGTCCAGCCAGTGGCTTTTAGTACAAAGAGCATATTTTCAATAATAGAGCGGTCTGGTAATAGTTTAAAATCTTGGAAAACAATTCCAATTTTGCGTCTCAGAAAAGGAACGTCGGCCTCTTTAAGGCCTTCTAGTGAGACACCCACAATGCGGCCGCTTCCTTGAGTCAAAGGAATTTCTCCGTAAAGGGCTTTCATTAGACTACTTTTTCCGCTTCCAGTTTTACCAATTAAATAGACAAAATCTCCTTTTTGAAGGGTGATATGAACGTCTTGAAGCACCAAATTCTGATCCTGGTATATGTATGCGTTTTGAATTTGTAATACGGGAATTGACATATAAAAATTGTTGATATAAATGTACTAAGTTCTTTTGAAACACCTCATAGATTTTTTAATTTTCCGTTCCTTTATACTTAAATTGAATATGAGGCGTTTTAAGAAATAAGATTCATATTTAACTACTCATCATTTATGCGAGTTATTAGTTATTTTTTTTTAGGATTTCTTTTTTTGCATGGTCTTACAGAGGTTCAAGGGCAATCTATGCAAGGAGCGTCTTATGCGTCACAACAAATGGAGCAGGCCCAAGAGTGGTTGGCCGCAGCGCGTTTTAAAAAGGCAAAGGCCCTAAGTCAAAAATTTATAACAGACAATGGTTTGGTAATTGCGGAGCAAGCCAAATACATATACACCTTGTCTGCTATAGCACTCAATCAAAAAGATGCTATGGTCTTGGTTTCTGAATTTGTGACTCAATATCCCAGTTCTTTAAAATCTAACCAAATGTATGCTTCTGTGGGTTATTCCTATTTTAATATAGGACAGTATAGCAAAGCGCTGCCTTGGTTTGTAAAGGTGAACCCTTTCTCTATTGAGGGAGCTGACTTAGACAAATTTTATTTTTCATATGGCTATGCACGTTTTGCGGATGGGGACTATAAGAGTGCAACTCTCCTTTTTGAAAAAGTATTAAATTCAAAAAAATTTGGCCCTTTAGCCACTTATTACAAAGCTTATTTAGCCTATGCTACTGGGAATACTAAAGCTGCAAAAGCAGTTTTTTCTACACCCTTACCCAATACTAAAATCACTGAAAAAGTGGGTTACTATTTGGCAGACATTTATTTTAAAGAGGGGCAATTTATAGAGGCCATTCAGGCAGCTCAAAAGTACCTTCCCAAGGCCAATGAAATAGAGGCCTCTGAAATTAATAAGATAATTGGAGAATCTTATTTTAACTTGCAGCAGTATGAAAAAGCCATTCCTTACCTGAAGGCTTATAGAGGTGAAAAAAAATCTTGGGCACAGCAAGATTATTACCAGCTTGGGTATAGCTACTATTTTATTAAGGAATATGAAAGTGCCATTGATCAGTTTAATAAAATTATTCAGGGAAAAGACGCTTTGGCACAGAACGCTTACTATTATTTGGGAGCTTCTTATTTAATGACTGATCAAAAACAAGCAGCTTTAAACGCTTTTAAAAGTGCTTCTAATCTGGTTTTTACTCCAGAGATTATCAAAGATTCTTATCTAAATTATGCCAAGTTAAGTTACGAGGTAGGAAATCCTTATGAAGCTATTGCTAGTGTGCTTGATCATTTTATTCTGAATTATCCTTTAGATGTTCAAACAGAAAATCTTAAAGAACTCCTTATAAATGCTTATTTATTAGAACGAAACTACACAGCGGCCTTGGCGCTTTTAGAGCAGCTTCCAAACATGTCTACAGGCCCAGAAAAGCAAACCATAGCTTTGTATGCTGCCTTGGAGGCTTTGGAGGTAAAAGAGTTTCAGAAAGCCATAGATTTTTTAGACCTTATTATTCAAAAAGACGCTAAGAGCGCTCTTGCTAGCACTGCTTATTTTTGGAAGGCAGAAATAGCACTCCGTACTTACAATTATCCTGCTGCTTTTGCTGCTTTTGATTTATTAAAGCCCTTAAAAGATAAGCTTTCCTTAAGGTTGCAAACACTATATCCCTTCCAGAAGGGCTATGCCTACTTTAAGACCCAAAAATACGCAGCTGCTATTGCGGCATTTAAGGAGTTCTCTGTTTTGGTGGATCAAAACCCAGACTTTACTGCAGAATATGAGCAGTCACTTGTGAGAATGGCAGATGCCTATTACAGCCTAGGGGATTATAAAAATGCGGTTTCTTATTACGAAACAACAATTCTGGTCTCAAAAGATTTAAAAGCTTACGCTACCTTTAACAGTGCTATGGCACAGGGCCTTTCTGGACAATTAGATTTAAAAATTAAGATGTTAGAGGGCTTTGAAAAAATATCTAAGAGTCCTATTTATTTGCCCAAAGCAATGCTAGAACTAGGCATGGCTTATTCTGCTGCGGAAATGTCAGTATCCGCTATTCACGTTTTTGACAAGTTAATTTCTAGTTTTCCATCTAGCTCATTAGTTCCAGAGGCACAACTTAAAAAAGGACTGTTGCTCTACAACCAATCTGAACTGGAAGCTGCTTTAGAGGTTTTTAAAAAACTCACTCAGAACTTTTCAAAATCTGCTGAGTTTTCTCAGGCCATAGCAGCTGCTAAGAGAATTTATATAGAGCAGGGTAGGGTGCAAGATTATTTGACTTGGACCAAAGATTTAGCAGTTACTCCAGACTCTAATGAGTCCTTAGAAAGAGATAGTTATGAACAAATTACTAGGCGTGCTTCTTTATTGGACCGCATGGAGCAAATAAAAATGTATGAAGGGTATTTAGAAGATTTTCCTGAGGGCAAACAGCAGCTTTCTATTAGATTTTTATTGGCTCAGGCTTATAAGGATGCCAGCTTATTTGAAAAAGCCCTTCCTGAGTTTCAATGGGTGGCGGAAGCTCAATCTGAAAACAGTGAGTCTGCACTTGTGGCAGTGGCACAAATAAAGATGGAGCAAAAAATAGGCGGAGATCCTATCCAAAGTCTAGAAAAACTTTTAGTTATGGCACAAGATCCCCAGAACAGGAGTTATGCCATGACCAATCTCATGCGTTTAAGTTATGAAAAAAAAGACTTCAAAAAGCTGCGCAACTATGCCCAGCAGGTATTGATTATAGAGGGTTTAGATTTCCAGATTAAACAAGATGCTCAAATTATGTTGGCCCGGTCTGCTCAAGAGCAAGGAGATGCTAAAGAGGCAGCTGCAGCTTATTTAAGCTTAAAAAATGTGGCTACAGGAGAGTTAGGAGCAGAAACATGGTATTGGTTGGCTTATTACAAACAACAAACTAAGGATTTTGAGGGGTCTAATGTATTGGTGCAAGAACTAGCAAAAAATTACGCCTCTTATAAAATATGGGCTGCTAAAGGATTGTTGCTCATGGCAGATAATTTTTATGCTTTAGAAGACCTATTTCAGGCTCATTTTATTTGGCAAAATATTATAGACAATTTTAGTCAATTTCCAGATGTAGTGCAGCAGGCAAAAGAAAAAATTGCATCTACAAAAGCAGAAACTATAAATATCAGTCAAGATGATGAATAAGCCTCCTATTAGGAATATTTTTTTAAAAATATGGTGTGTATTTGGGTTTTGGTTGGCTGCTTCTAATTTGAATGCCCAAGACCAAGGCTTGGGAACAGAATCTGTAACTGTTGTAAAAGCGTATGTTCCGGTTGTTTTAGTAGGAGCAAAACCTATAGTAGCCCCTCTATTAAGTGATTTAAAACTAGCGGAGCGAATGGCAATGCGTTATCATATAATGACCTTTCCTGTAGCGGCTACCTTTATGCCTTTATTGGGAGAGGCAGAACCTTTAGCTGTTGAAACACCCCAAAAGAGTTTTAATAGTATGGCTCAGTTAGGACTTGGAATGCGGGGAACTGCAGATGTGCTCTTTGACAGCCGTATTAAAAAATCCCGCTATAAATCTGTAGGAATAAACCTAGACCACCATAGCATGAGCAGAAACTTGCCAAAGCTAAATTGGGATAGTAATTACTTTAACACTAGTCTCATTGGAAGCTATACCTATCAGAAAAGAGACAGCCGCTTTGAAACAGATCTCTCCCTCAGACATTTGGCCTATTCATGGTACGGACTACCCATGTCATTTAACACAAATAGTAAGGTGAATAATGATTTAGAGGGACTTTCCATTCTTTCCCTTGCTGAAACTGAGTACAACCTTCAGCAGAACTATTTTTCTGTAGCCTTAGGGACTGCTTTTACAAAAGAAAAGGGAGTCCTTAAAAAGGCACAGCTGAACGCTAGTTATTTTAGAGATGTCACTGAGTCCTATGAGCAAAAGGCAGCGTTACAAACAGATTTTGAGTTCCCCTTGGGTAATATACCTTTAAAATTAGAGGTAGGTGCTGCGTATCTGTCTGGAGATTTTATGACCAATGAATTGTCCTCTTTTGAGAGCACTCAAGGAGACCCTTATTCCTATTATAAATTTCATGTGACTCCTCAATTAATGCTGACCAGTGAAAAGGCTTATTTTAAAATGGGTGCTCGAATTATTTACGCCAATGCCGCTTTTAAAGAGGCAGCTAAGCTTAAGGTGTATCCAGATTTATATGGTCATTACAGCCTTTTAGAGCAGTCTGTTTTAATATTTGGGAGTATGAGCGGAGATTATATTATCAATAGCTTTGAAGGGTTTGTCAATGAAAATCCTTTTGTGTCTCCAAGCCTGAGCATGAGACCTACAGATTTGAGATATTCTCTGCGTTTAGGAGTAAAGGGATTGCTAGGTTCCTTTTCTTACGCGGCCTATTGGGCCCATCAGTCTATGAATGACAGAGCTCTTTTCGTTGAAAATCCTGTCAATTATTTTAGAACTTTCCCAAAGGCTTTTAATTTAGGAAACAGTTTTGAGGTAGTCTATGAGGCTATGGATCAAAATACTTTAGGTATTTCTTTAGATTGGGAGCCCTTAAGTGGCATGTTGCTCAATGGCCAATATGAAACCCATTCTTTTGCTTTAAACACCCAAGAGGGTGCCTGGCATTTACCAGAACAAACAGCTAAAATATCTGTAAATTATTCTTTTTTAAAGGATTTTTCTTTACAGATAAATTGGGAGTATACTGGGGAGCGTGCTGCAAGAAACAGCCAAGTAGTACAATTTATTACAGCAGGGGAAATGCCTTCTTATACCTATGATTTGCCAGCTTATAACTTAGTTGGTTTACATTTTAATTATCAGATAAATGAGAGACTTTCTTTATTTCTTAAAGGGACTAACCTCACAGATAGTGCATATGAAATTTGGTCAGGTTTTGCAGCCCCTCCAAGGATTGTGTTGGCAGGTGCTCAGTACAAGTTTGACCTTTAAGTGATTATACTTGTTTATCCAAACTTTATATGCCACTTT
Source organism: uncultured Flavobacteriaceae bacterium (assembly GCA_963934855.1). Classification (GTDB taxonomy): domain Bacteria; phylum Bacteroidota; class Bacteroidia; order Flavobacteriales; family Flavobacteriaceae; genus MAG-120531. Next base: position 18,602 of record CAWWAC010000022.1, on the reverse strand, counting down.
AAAAAATAAATAAAACAGCTGTTTTTAAACAGTTTCACTTTAAATTACACCCATGAACTTAACTAAAACTTTCCTTTTTTGTCTGTGTATTTTTGCTATGAGTTGTGCAAAAAAAGAATCTGTAGACCTTTTAGTGGTTAATGCCAAGCTGTATACGGTAGATCCTTCTGGAGCTGGAGGCACTGCTTTTGCGGTGCATAACGGCCGCTTTGTGGCCATAGGTGAAAGCGCCGCTTTAACCGCCCGCTATAGAGCACTTCATACAATAGATGCTGGGGGCAAAGCCATTACTCCAGGGATCATAGATGCTCATTGTCATTTTTATGGACTAGGACAAAACCAACAGATAGTAGATTTAGTAGGGACTAAGAGTTACCAGGAAGTGTTGGATAGGGTAGTGGCCTTTAACGATGAAAAACCAACTACTTTTATAAGAGGCAGGGGGTGGGATCAAAATGATTGGGAAGTAAAAGAGTACCCAACTAAGGAGGCTTTAGATGCTTTATTTCCAAACACACCAGTGGCCTTAGAGAGAGTAGACGGCCATGCTTATTTGGTGAATCAAGCCGCTTTGGACTTGGCTGGCATTCATAATAATACGGTGGTTTCTGGTGGGAGTATAGAAAAAAAGGGTGGCGTACTTATTGGTATTCTAGTAGACAACCCAATGGCTCTAGTAGACGCCGTTATGCCAGTTCCGTCAATTTCAGATAAAATAACTGCCCTAAAAGACGCAGAACGAATAGCAGTTTCTTATGGCTTAACTACTGTAAATGACGCTGGTTTAAACAGGGATATTATAGAAATAATAGACAGTCTTCAAAAAACAGGTGATCTAAAAATACGGCTGTATGCCATGGTGAGTAATTCTAAAGAGAATTTAGACTACTTTTTACCAAAGGGAATTATAGAAACGCCTCGCCTAAGAGTGGGCTCTATAAAAGTGTATGCAGATGGTGCTTTAGGTTCTAGGGGCGCCACTCTTAAGGAGGCTTATTCAGATAGAGATGGCCATTTTGGGTCTATGGTTACGCCTATAGATGAGATAGAAGCACTGGCTAAAAGATTAGCAGAGACTGACTACCAAATGAATACTCATGCCATTGGAGATTCTGCAAATATTGCGGTACTTAGGGCTTATACAACTGCTTTAAAAGGTAAAAAAGATAAGCGTTGGAAAGTAGAGCACGCTCAGATTATAAGCCTAGAAGATTTTGACTATTTTTCTAAAGGGATTATTCCTTCTGTGCAACCTACTCACGCCACTTCAGATATGTATTGGGCAGAAGACCGTTTGGGTGCCAAGCGTATGCAGGGGGCTTATGCGTTTAAAACCTTATTAAATAAGGCGGGAACTATTGCTCTTGGAACAGATTTTCCGGTAGAGCAGCTAAGCCCTTTTTTAACTTTTTTAGCTGCTACCGCCAGGCAAGATACTGCTGAATTTCCAAAGGGTGGTTTTCAAGTGCAAGAAGCGTTAACAAGAGAAGAAACTCTTAAAGGCATGACCCTATGGGCGGCTCACTCAAATTTTCAAGAAATGGAACGTGGGAGTATTAGTGTAGGTAAAATGGCAGACTTTGTTATTTACAATACAGATATGATGGTCATTCCTCTATCTGAGGTGCCCAAAGTGACGGTGCAACAAACGTATATAGATGGCCAGTTGGTTTATAAAAAGTAAAAAAAAAAAGAGACCCCAGGGCCTCTTTTTTTTTATATGTTTTATTTTATACTTATTGGTAGATGTACCCTTAGCTTGTCCCAACCCATAGAAAGTTGAAGGCCTCCTTTGTTTTCATGAAAGACCATGCTAAAATATTCTAAGGCCTCTTTGTCTTCACTAACAATAGCTTTTACTCTAACCACATCGGCTTTCTCATCATAAGCATAAGAGCCCCATTGGTTAAGGTTGCTATTGAGGATAATGGTCCAGCTATTTTTTCCTGGAATAGTAAATAAGGCATAACTACCTGCTTTTACCTCTTTTCCACCAAAGACAACATCCGTGTAAAATGTAATTTCTGAAGCTTCATTAGCGCCAGTTCTCCAAACAGCATCTATTGGTGTTAGGACGCTAAGAGCCCTGCTTTTTAGCTGAGGTCTGTTGTAGATTACGCGCATTTTCTTATTAGCGTCCATATGTTTGGTAGGAAACCAAGCAATGTCCATAGGACTCAAGTCTAGTTTGCCAAAATCTTGTGCGTTTAAAACACTAGTGGTAAAGACCACTAGCGTCAATAAAGGGTAAAAAAATATGTTTTTCATGTAGAGCATTTTAATAGGTTTAAGTTACAGACTAAGTTCTACATTTCTAATGAATTATAAAAGGATCCCTACAAATGAATACTTAATAGACTTAAATAAGGCTTATTTGTTTATATATGGTATAATTATTGGTTAAAATGTTTACGATTGTAGTTAAAATATCAATTATAGTTTTATATATTAACTTAATACTACATTTTTGTAATCTAAATAAATAAAACCGAGATTATGTGTGGAATTGTGTGTGCTTTTGATTTAAAAGAATCGGCATCGGCCTTGAGGCCCCAGCTATTAGAAATGTCTAAGAAAATTCGCCATAGAGGGCCAGATTGGAGTGGAATATACAGCAATGAAAGCGCTATTATGGCTCACGAACGTTTGGCAATAGTAGATCCTGCTTCTGGAAAGCAACCCTTACTCAATGAAGACGGAACATTGGTTTTAGCCGCGAATGGTGAAATTTACAACCACCAAGCACTCAGAAAACAGTTTGAGGGAAAATATCATTTTAAAACACAGTCAGATTGCGAAGTAATTTTGGCTTTGTATCAAGAAAAAGGAACCTCTTTTTTAGATGAGTTAAATGGTATTTTTGGTTTTGCCATTTACGATTCAAAAAAGGACACTTATTTTGTAGCCAGAGATCATATGGGAATTATCCCATTGTATATTGGCTGGGATGCCAATGGCACTTTTTACGTAGCTTCTGAATTAAAAGCTTTAGAAGGGGTTTGTACTAAAATTGAGCTATTCCCTCCCGGCCATTATATGCATTCTAGCAATGGAGAAATGGTGCGTTGGTACAGCCGTGATTGGACAGATTATAAGGCTGTAAAAGACAATACCACTAGTATTGAGGATATTAGAGTAGCCTTAGAGGCTGCTGTACATAGACAGCTTATGTCTGACGTACCCTATGGGGTTTTGTTGTCTGGTGGCTTGGATTCTTCTGTGATTTCTGCCATTGCAAAAAAATATGCTCAAAAAAGAATAGAATCTGGAGATACTACAGAGGCTTGGTGGCCTCAATTACATTCTTTTTCAGTAGGCTTAGAAGGTTCTCCAGATTTGGCTGCTGCTCAAAAAGTAGCCGCACATATTGGAACCATTCACCATGAAATTAAATTCACAATTCAAGAAGGCTTAGACGCAATAAAGGACGTAGTCTATAATCTAGAAACCTATGATATTACAACTATTAGAGCTTCTACGCCAATGTATTTAATGGCTAGAGTGATAAAGTCTATGGGAATAAAAATGGTCTTGTCTGGCGAAGGCGCCGATGAACTTTTTGGGGGGTACCTCTATTTTCACAAAGCACCTTCTGCCAAAGACTTTCATGAAGAAACGGTTCGTAAACTAGATAAGCTTCACATGTACGACTGCCTTCGTGCCAATAAGTCATTGGCTGCTTGGGGTATTGAAGGAAGGGTGCCATTCTTAGACAAGGAATTTATGGATGTTGCCATGCGTATAAACCCCAATGATAAAATGATTGACGGAGTACGTATGGAAAAATGGGTAGTGCGCAAGGCTTTTGAAACATATTTGCCTGAAAGCGTGGTGTGGCGTCAGAAAGAGCAATTTTCAGATGGTGTAGGCTACAACTGGATAGACACCCTTAAAGAAGTAGTAGCAGAAGCGGTTACTGATGAACAGTTTGCCAATGCAAAATATAAATTTCCATTACAGACACCAAGCTCCAAAGAAGAGTTTTATTATCGTTCTATTTTTGAGGGTCACTTCCCTTCAGATGCTGCTGCCCTTTGTGTGCCATCGGTACCTTCTGTAGCCTGCAGTAGTCCAGTAGCTTTAGAGTGGGATATCTCTTTTAAAAATATGAACGACCCTTCTGGAAGGGCGGTGTCCAAAGTGCATACAGACGCGTATTCTAAATAGTTTTTTTGTTAAATTAAGTCCAATTTTTCACAATAATTGTTAATAACTTAGGGGGTTCTAGACCCTAATAGGAACTCATTTAATAGGCTAATAGTTATATTTGTAGGATTGCTTAATAAATAAACACAAAACGCTTAGGATTCATGAGTGAAGAACTAGAAAAAAAGAATTATTCTGCAGATAGCATTCAAGCCCTTGAAGGAATGGAGCATGTGAGAATGCGGCCCTCTATGTATATTGGAGATATAGGGACCAGAGGGTTACACCATCTTGTATACGAAGTGGTAGATAACTCAATAGATGAAGCTATGGGGGGTTATTGTGACACCATCACTGTGGATATAAATGAAGACAACTCCATTTCTGTTACAGATAATGGAAGGGGTATACCGGTGGGCATACATAAAAAAGAAGGTGTTTCTGCTCTAGAGGTAGTGATGACTAAAATTGGTGCTGGAGGTAAATTTGATAAAGACTCTTATAAGGTTTCTGGTGGGCTACACGGGGTGGGTGTTTCTTGTGTGAACGCACTTTCTGTACATTTAAAAGCCACCGTTTATATTGACGGTAAAATTTGGGAGCAAGAATATGAAAGAGGAAAAGCTATGTACCCTGCAAAGCCTGTTGGAGAGACAGATAAAAGAGGGACTGCGGTTACTTTTTGGCCAGACCCTACTATTTTTACGCAAACTATAGAGTACAGCTATGACACCCTTTCTTATAGAATGAGAGAATTGTCATACCTCAATAAAGGAGTAACCCTCACCATTACTGACAAGCGCCATAAAGATGACAAAGGGCAATACGTTCAAGAGGTATTTTGCTCAGAAGAAGGTCTTAAGGAATTTATTAAATTCTTAGACAGTAATAGAGAACAACTCACTAAAAATGTCATTTCTATAGAAGGTGAAAAAAATGGCATCCCTGTAGAGGTGGCTATGGTTTACAACACCTCATACACAGAAAACTTACATTCTTATGTAAACAACATAAACACCCATGAAGGAGGAACTCACTTAGCAGGCTTTAGAAGGGGACTTACCACCACACTTAAGAAGTACGCGGATGCTTCTGGGATGTTAGATAAACTAAAGTTTGAGATTGCTGGAGACGATTTTAGAGAAGGGCTTACGGCAATTATTTCTGTAAAAGTGGCGGAGCCTCAGTTTGAAGGGCAAACTAAAACTAAATTGGGGAATAGGGATGTTACTGCCGCTGTAAGCCAGGCAGTTTCTGAAATGCTAGCAGATTATTTAGAAGAAAATCCAGACGATGCAAAGATTATTGTTCAAAAAGTAGTGCTTGCCGCTCAAGCCAGACACGCTGCCAACAAAGCACGTGAGATGGTACAGCGCAAGACCGTAATGAGCATTGGTGGACTTCCAGGAAAATTATCTGACTGCTCAGAGCAAGATCCTAGTTTATGTGAGGTGTTTTTAGTAGAGGGAGATTCTGCAGGGGGAACAGCCAAGCAAGGTAGAGACAGAAAGTTTCAAGCCATTTTACCTTTGCGTGGAAAGATACTAAATGTAGAAAAAGCCATGCAACACCGGGTTTTTGACAACGAGGAAATTAAAAATATTTATACTGCTTTAGGGGTAACAATTGGGACAGAAGAAGATTCTAAGGCATTGAATTTAAGTAAATTAAGATATCACAAAGTAGTTATTATGTGTGATGCCGATGTAGACGGAAGTCATATTGAAACATTGATCTTGACTTTCTTTTTTCGTTATATGCGTGAACTCATAGATGGAGGTCATATATATATTGCTACGCCACCGCTTTATTTAGTAAAAAAGGGAACTAAGAAACGCTATGCTTGGAATGACAAAGAAAGAGACGCCATAGCAACTGAGTACAACGGATCTGTAAGTATCCAAAGATATAAAGGACTTGGAGAGATGAATGCTGAACAGTTGTGGGATACTACTATGAATCCTGAATTTAGGACTCTTAGACAAATCATCATTACCAATGCTACTGAGACAGACAGAACTTTCTCAATGCTAATGGGAGATGAGGTGCCGCCAAGAAAAGAATTTATTGAAAAAAATGCTGTTTATGCAAATATTGACGCATAAGAGTACATTTATAAACCTAATTAATAAAGTATATTAGAATGAAGATTACAGTAGTAGGAGCAGGTGCTGTGGGTGCAAGTTGTGCAGAGTACATTGCCATTAAAGATTTTGCATCAGAGGTTGTTTTAGTTGACATCAAAGAAGGATACGCAGAAGGAAAAGCAATGGACCTCATGCAAACGGCTTCTTTAAATGGATTTGACACCAAGATTACAGGAACTACAGGAGATTACAGTAAGACTGCTGGTTCTCATTTGGCTATTATTACCTCTGGTATTCCAAGAAAACCTGGAATGACCAGAGAAGAGCTTATCGGAATTAATGCTGGAATTGTGAAGACAGTAGCTCAGAGCATTTTAAAATATTCTCCAGAAGTTATTATTATGGTGGTGAGTAACCCAATGGATACCATGACCTATTTGGTACATAAGGCCACAGGCATAGCTAAGCATAGAATTATTGGAATGGGTGGTGCTTTAGACAGTGCTAGATTTAAATACAGATTGGCAGAGGCATTAGGAGCTCCTATATCTGATGTGGACGGAATGGTTGTTGGAGGTCATTCAGACACGGGAATGGTTCCTTTAAGCCGTTTGGCAACCAGAAACTCAGTACCCGTATCTAATTTTATTTCTAAAGAGCGCTTAGAGGAGGTAGTAGAAGACACTAAAGTTGGTGGGGCTACGCTCACTAAATTGTTGGGAACTTCTGCATGGTATGCGCCAGGTGCTGCCGTTTCTGCTATGGCTCAGGCCATTGTTTGTGACCATAAAAAAATGTTTCCATGTGCTACCTTTTTAGATGGGGAATACGGTCTTTCAGACATCTGTATTGGAGTCCCTGTGCTATTAGGTAAGAACGGAATTGAACAAATCATAGAAATACCTTTAGACGCTGCTGAAAAGGCTAAATTTTTAGAGAGCGCAGAAGGTGTGAGAAACACAAACAACCTTTTAGAGATATAAAATACATAACCAGATTTGGGAGCGCCTCTTTATGGGGCGCTTGTTTATTTTGTGAAATAAAACAAATTATTGTCAAATCCTATAGGAAATGATATATTTGCACGCAATTTAAAAATACCAACAATAACAAATTGAACTAATGCAAAATAAAGGACTTATAAAGCTTTTTGCTTTTTTATTCGGGATAGTGAGTATTTACCAGCTATCTTTTACTTTCATAACCAGTAAGGTAGAACAAGATTCAGTAACTTTTGCTGCCGCTAAGGTTGCAGACACTGAAAATGATTACTTAGCTAAAAGAGCTGCGGTAGAAACAGCATTTTTAGATTCTGTGGGTTCCAATTCAATTTTTGGATTTACTAGCTATTCAGACGCAAAGAAAAAAGAGCTTAACAAAGGTTTAGACCTTAAAGGGGGTATTAACGTAACCTTGCAGATTTCTGTAAAAGATATTTTAAAAGGCCTTTCTAATAACTCTAAAAATCCTGTTTTTAATAAAGCACTTGCAGATGCTGATATAGCTTCAAAGAACAGTGATGATACCTATATTAATTTATTCTTCGAATCTTTTGACAATATTAAAGGAGATACTAAATTGGCAGACCCTTCTATCTTTGCCAACAAGACCTTAAGTGATGTGATAAACTTTCAAATGACAGATGATGAGGTAAAACCAGTTTTACTTCAGAAAATAGATGAGTCTATTGTTTCTGCTTTTGAGGTATTAAGAGAACGTATAGACGGTTTTGGGGTTACACAGCCCAATATTCAAAGAGAAGGAAAGTCAGGTAGAATTCTGGTTGAATTACCAGGAGCCAAAGACATATCTAGAGCTAAAGACTTATTGTCTAGCACTGCTCAACTAGAGTTTTGGGAAACATACCCACCTAACAATCAGGATATCGCTTCTTTTTTTGTAGCTGCAAATGAGCGCTTAAAATCTCTTGTGGTAATAGAAAAGGAAATTCAAAAACCAGCCTCTGAAATAGATTCATTACTGGCAGATGTGGCTCAAGATTCTCTAACCAACCAACAAAATCCTTTAATTGATCTCATTAGAGGTCAAGGGCAGGGTTATGAGACTTTTAAATTTGCAGTGAGAGATACTGCTACTGTTGGATCTTACCTTAGAATGAAAGAAATTCGCAGGTTGTTACCTGCGGCATTAGCCAATGTGAAATTTGTGTGGGAACGCCCTTCACAAGACTCGGAAGTAGTTGGTTTATATGCCTTAAAATCTAATAGAGACAATACACCCCGTATTAGTGGAGATGTAGTGAGTGACGCACGCGATGATTTTGATCAATTTAGCCGCCCTGCAGTTTCAATGACTATGAATACTAAGGGAGCTAAAGAGTGGGAAAAACTAACGGGAGACGCCTTTAATAACCAAACAGGTATTGCTATTGTTTTAGACAACAAAGTATATACTGCTCCTGGAGTGTCTTCAGGTCCAATTTCTGGCGGTAGATCTGAAATTACAGGTTCTTTTACAGTAAATGAAACTAAGGATATTTCAAATGTATTGCGTGCAGGTAAATTGCCAGCTTCAGCAGAAATCATTCAATCAGACATAGTAGGTCCATCATTAGGCCAAGAAGCTATTGACAGCGGTTTTAACTCATTTGCACTGGCCATGGTGTTGGTTTTGTTGTGGATGATATTCTATTATGGTAAGGCAGGTGTTTTTGCAGATATAGCCCTCTTATTAAACATTGTACTAATTTTTGGTGTATTGGTGAGCTTAAATGCAGTATTGACATTGCCAGGAATTGCTGGTATTGTGCTTACTATTGGTATGTCTGTAGATGCTAACGTACTTATTTTTGAGCGTATTAAAGAGGAGTTAGCTAAGGGGAAAGGAAAAACATTAGCTATCGCAGATGGTTTTAGCAATGCACTTTCTTCAATTTTAGATGCTAACATTACTACAGGTTTAACGGCTATCATATTATTCATTTTCGGATCTGGTCCAATTAAAGGATTTGCTACTACCTTATTAATTGGTATTATCACTTCTCTTTTCACTGCTATCTTTATCACTAGATTACTTATAGACGGATATTTAAACCGCAAAGGGAAGAACTTAGATTTAAGCACTGCCATTACTAAAAATTTATTTAAGAAGCCCAATGTAGATTTCCTTGGAAAAAGAAAGATTGCCTATGTGGTTTCAGGTGCTTTTTTACTTGTGAGTCTTGGATCATTGTTTACTCAAGGCTTACCACAAGGGGTAGATTTTATAGGTGGACGCTCTTATACGGTTCGTTTTGAAAAGGCAGTAAATCCATCTGAGTTATCTACGCAGTTGTCAGATGTTTTTGGAACTGGAACAAATGTAAAGACTTATGGAGATGACAACCAAGTAAAAATAACTACCGCTTATAAAGTAGATGTAGAAGGAATTGAAGTAGACAATGAAATTCAAAATTCATTATACACTAGCCTTCAGAAATACCTGCCAGCTGGCTCTTCATATGAAGATTTTATTATAGGAGAAGGCTCTGGGTCTTTTGGGATTATGCAATCTTCTAAGGTGGGTCCAACCATTGCAGATGATATTAAGAAAAATGCATTCTTAGCTATCTTAGGGTCTTTATTAGTGGTGTTTTTATACATCCTATTAAGGTTTAGAAAGTGGCAGTTCTCTTTAGGTGCTGTTGTGGCAGTTTTCCATGATGTGCTTATTGTGCTTGGAATTTTCTCATTAGCTGGTAAGTATATGCCATTTAACATGGAAATTGACCAAGCTTTTATTGCAGCTATATTAACTGTAATTGGTTATTCATTAAATGATACTGTGGTTGTATTTGACCGTATTAGGGAGATCGTTGCAGAAAAAGGATGGAAGTCTGGAGAGCACACCAACTTAGCTCTTAACAGTACTTTAAGCCGTACTTTAAACACCTCATTAACTACCTTAGTAGTGCTATTATCTATCTTTATATTTGGAGGTGAATCTTTAAGAGGTTTCATGTTTGCTATGATTATTGGAGTGGTAGTAGGTACTTACTCTTCTCTTTTCATTGCAACGCCAGTAATGTTTGATTTCTTAAAGAAGAAAGTTCAAATAGGCGAATAATTACTTATTGTGTTATAAAAAAAAAAGGAGGCCAGAAGGCCTCCTTTTTTTTTATTTAGTGCTAGGCCTTAAAACAAAGAATAAACCAATTAGAATAAACGGAATACTCAGCCACTGCCCTGTAGATAAAAGACCAAGACTTTCTTCAAAACCACCCTGACTCTTTTTAAAGAACTCCACAACAAAACGGGTAGACCATAGCAATATAAAAAAGACACCAAATAAGAAGCCTGATTTGTTTTTCTTCTCTGTGTTCCAGAAAATATAATACAGCAAGCCAAAGAGGGCTAAGTAGGCTATTCCCTCATATAGTTGGGCAGGGTGTCTAAAAGGAATGGCGTCTAGGTATTGAGAAAAATCTGCTTTGTTTTCTAGGGTAGCATAAGCAGCTTCTTTAGTTCTTTCTCCAGTAATTGACATGGCTTTATAGGGAGACATATCGTCAGAATCTCTCACAAATTTAGTAGCAAAAATAAAAGATTCATCAGTAATTTTACCGTTAATTTCTGAGTTAAAGAAATTTCCTAGTCTCACGCAAAAAGCTCCTAGTGATACAGGGACTACCAATCTGTCTAAGAGCCAGAGTAGTTTAAAGTCTTGATTTTTTTTAATGTAGATAAGCATGCCAATAATTATTCCAATAGCAGCTCCATGGCTTGCTAAACCTGCAAAACCAGTAAATTCATAACCTCTAATAATCCCAAATATAGTCCCATTTACATTTTCTCTTATAGGAAGTAGAATTTCTGCTAAGTGGTCTTTGTAATAATCCCAGTCATAAAACAATACATGGCCTAACCTAGCGCCTAGCATGGTAGATAATACAGTATGTATAAATAGGGAATCTAGCTGTTCAAGGGTTTTTTTTTCAGAGAGAAAGACACGTTTCATCAAATACCAACCCAGTGCAAAGGCGGTGATCCATAAAAGATTGTAATATTTTATTTGTAGCCCTACAATTGAAAATAAGGTTTCATTGGGGTTCCATATAATGCTCAATATATGCATATTAGTATAGTTTAAGGCTAAGATAGCAAATGATGGGGTATTTTATGAGACCTATTACAATTTTTGTGTAACAGCTTTAAAAGCTATGGTACTGGGTCATGTCCATGTCCACCCCAAGGGTTACAACTCAGAATTCTTTTTGTAGCCAACCAAGCTCCTTTAATAATACCGTATTTTCTTAAAGCTTCTAAGCTATATGTGGAGCAGGTAGGGGTATATCTGCAGATAGGTGGTGTAAGTGGGGAAATTAAAGTTTGGTATATTCTTATGAGCAATACAAGAGGACTAATGAGTATTTTTTTTATAGACCAGGACATTAAGAAAAATTAAAAGTAGTGCCGTCTGTACCGTCCTTAAGTTGTATTCCAAGGGCCAACAACTGGTCTCTTATGTTGTCTGATGAAGCAAAATCTTTATTTTCTCTAGCCTCTTTTCTAAGTTGAATAAGTATTTCTACAAGGGCAGGTGCTTGGCTATTAGACTGATTTTCTACCTCTTTTTTAAGCCCTAATATATCATGAACAAAACCATTAAGGAGTGTTTCAAGATGCTTTTTGTCTGCATGCGTAATCTCAGTTTTTCCTTCTTTTAGCCCATTAATTTCTTTTACTGCTTCAAATAAGTGAGCAATTAGAATGGGGGTATTAAAGTCATCATTCATGGCTGCATAACATTTCTTTTCCCAAGACTTTAAATTAAAATGGCTTTGGTTAGAAGGTGATATTTTGGAAAGTACATCTAGTGCTTCAAGGAGTCTTTGATGACCTTTTTCAGAAGCCAATAATGCATCACTACTCAAGTCTAAAATACTTGTATAATGTGCTTGCATCATAAAAAAACGAACCACCGAAGGACTAAAGGCCTTACTTAATAGGTTATTTTCTCCTGTGAATATATCTACTGGTAAAATATTATTATCTGTAGATTTTGACATTTTTTTACCATTAAGGGTAAGCATATTAGCGTGCATCCAGTATTTTACTGGAGTTACTCCATTAGTGGCTTCTGCCTGTGCAATTTCACATTCGTGATGTGGAAATTTAAGATCCATACCTCCTCCGTGGATGTCAAAAGAAACACCTAAATATTTGGTGCTCATTGCGGTACATTCTAAGTGCCATCCAGGAAATCCATCTCCCCAAACGGATGGCCAGCGCATGATATGCTGAGGTTCTGCTTTTTTCCAAAGGGCAAAATCTTGAGGAGATTTTTTCTCCTCCTGTGCAGCCAGGCTTCTTGTGTTAGCCAACATGTCTTCTAATTTGCGGCCACTTAATTTTCCGTACTCATAGATTTTATTAAACTTTTGTACATCAAAGTAAACAGAGCCGTTTACCTCATATGCAAAACCTTTCGTTATGATTTCTTTAATGATTTCTATTTGTTCAATGATGTGTCCGGTAGCAGTAGGTTCTATACTAGGAGGGAGTAAATTAAACTGAGCTAGAATATTGTGAAAATCAAGGGTGTATTTTTGAACCACTTCCATGGGTTCAATTTGTTCTAATCTTGCTTTTTTAGCAATCTTGTCTTCTCCTTCTTCTGCGTCATTTTCTAGGTGTCCTGCGTCTGTAATATTTCTGACATAGCGCACTTTAAAGCCTAAGTGCTTTAAATATCTGAAAATCATGTCAAAGGACATAAAGGTTCTACAGTTTCCTAAATGAACCTGAGAATATACGGTAGGTCCACATACGTACATGCCAACATAGCCCTCATTAATGGGGATAAACAATTCTTTTTCTCCGGAAAGGGAGTTGTAAATCTTTAGTTTCTGTGAAGCGTATAAGGGCATGCTTTAAAGTCTAGAAATTAACCGGAAGGTGTAAAAAATTTAAAAATTCTTTTCTGGTAGCCGCTTCTTTAAAAGCACCTCCATACTCTGCAGTCACAGTACTACTATCAATGTCTCTTATTCCTCTAGAGTTTACACATAGGTGTTTTGCATCTATAACGCAAGCTACATCTTTGGTTCCTAAGACTTCTTGTAACTCTCTGACAATTTGTATGGTTAAACGCTCTTGTACCTGTGGTCTTTTTGCGTAGTAATCTACAATTCTATTCATTTTAGAAAGCCCTACAACAGTACCTTTAGAAATATAGGCTACGTGCGCCTTGCCCACTATAGGGAGTAAATGGTGCTCGCAGGTAGAGTAGAGGGTGATGTTTTTTTCTACCAACATCTCTCCGTATTTATATTTATTAATAAAAGTGGAAGCCTTTGGTCTTTTGTTGGGGTGTAAGCCTCCAAATATTTCATTGACAAACATTTTAGCTACTCTGTTTGGAGTTCCTTTTAGGCTGTCATCTGTGAGGTCTAACCCCAAGGTGTCCATAATAGCGGCCACATGTTTTTTAATGGTATTAATTTTTTCCTCATCAGCCATGTCAAAAGCATCTGGTCTTAAAGGGGTGTCTTCTGCAGCTGAAAGATGGTCATTTAAAAATTCTTCTTGTGCTGCTAATGGGTCTTGATTTATTTTCATTCTAAGCGCGTAGGTTTCAAGTGCAAATATAAGGCAAAAGTACTGTGAAAAACAGCCTTTTTTATGCTAGAAAGACCCTTCTTTTTAGAAAAACAGAGTATAGCCTATAGTGGCTGTGTTTCTAATTGTTTTTAAAGTCATTTCTGGAGCCCCAGTATAGTTTAGCGTAGTATGTGAATTTGATGTGCTCCATTGGCTAAAAGAAAAATCTATTTTACCGCCACCAAAGATCCATCCAAAGCCTAATGCTTGGTTTTCACTAAAGGAGTCATTGGTTTGAAAAGGACTGTTATTACTGCCATATCCCATTCTTAAAGATAGGCGGCCTAAATTGTATTCTCCTCCTATATTTAAAGTATTCACCGTTGTTAACTGCCTTGCAGTACTTTGATTAAGGGTAGTAAAAAAGGTATCGGCTAGCGGTCTAAAACGCGCCTTTGAAAAGTCTTGTTGGCTATAATCCAAACTTATTAGTCCTCTTTTACCTAACACAACAGCTGCACTTGCAGTTATTTTTGAAGGGATGGTGATTTGGTAATCTTCAAAAATATTAATTTGGTTTTTGTCTATAAACTTTATATCTAAGTCTTCTAAATTACTTTCTATTTGTTGGTGAGTTTTGTCTGATAGGGTATACCAAGTGGGTGTTTTATAGCTTAAACCTAGCCTTAATGAATTCCCAATTTTTGTGATAGCGCCCACATTTAATGCCAGTGCGTTTCCTGAAGTTTCAATAAAATTATTAAAGTTTAAATATTGAAGGGGGCTAGAGTTCTCATATCCATTTTCCTGAATACGCGTCTGTTTTTCATAAAGTAGATTTTGAAATTCAAGTCCCACACCTAAGTATAAGAAATCCATATATTGAGCTGCCACTGTAGAAATGAACTTGCTATTTTTTCCTTTAGTGCGAATATTATGAGATTGTTCTAATTGCTTGTAAAGCGCATTAGAAACGTAGCTACTTGTATTGTTATTGTCCATTTCTGAGGGGTCTAAAACTCCTGCGTAATAACCTAGAAATGCTTGCTGGGCTGTAAAACCAATTTCGGAACCAATATTTAAATAGGCTTCTTCTAAGAGTTCATTGTCTAGTTTTAATAGATCACCAAAGGGTATTCCTTCAGCATTATCAAGGAAGTATTGGTCTAGCCCGTTAGCAGCAATTCCATTTGCAGAAATAGCTCCTTTGTAAAAGTTACTGTTGTCTGAATTTAAGGCCAAACTTAGCCGCTTCCAGGGGCTGCTATTTCTATTCTCATAAACAAAAACAATTCCAGCTTGGTTAAAACCTAGTTGCCTGGTGTCGTTTAAGCTATTTTGGTTTCCAAAACTAGTTTGGTTTTCAGTGATGTGTTGTGAAAGGCTAAATCCCAGCTGATTGTGTTTAAATACAGCAGCCCCTGCAGGATTTATAGCTAAGGCGGAGAAGTCTCCTCCAAGGGCACCAAAAGCACCTGCCATGGCTTGAAACCTCGGTGTCCCCGTTCTTTGCTCTAAACCAAATAAATTAATATCTTGAATTTGTTGGGCCCCACAAACGCTTGCTATTAGTAATAATATGGGCATGAATAATTTTCTCATATAGCCAGAAAAATGGTTTTAAAGTTTTAAATGTTGCTTGTAAGGACCTCTTTATTTTAATTGTTTCTTCCGTTAGACCTAATGCTGGAAGAAGACCTGCCGCTTGAACTGTTACCACTGCTTCTAGTGGGACTAGTGGGACTAGATGAAGTTTTTTCTGATCCACTACTTCTATAGTTACTTCTAGAGTCACTGCTGTTTATTTGTCTTTGATTATTTCTGATACTAGAAGGCTCTGAAGTTCTCATAATAGGGCTTACAGATCTTAGAGTATTTGTGTTTGATGATCTAGAGCCCCCACTTCTGTAAGAACTCATATTGGGTGTAAGACTTCTGAATAGCTGGTTGTTTGGACTCTGCACATTTCTTTCAGTTTCATTACTTCTAGTAGCTCTTGGAGCTCTGACTAGGCTATTGTTTCTAACAGCACTAGCACTGCTATTTATACTGTTGCGCAAGTGGCTATTTAAGGAGCCACTATTCATTGCATTGCTTCTTATTCCAGAAGTTTGAATGCTATTTCTGAGTCCAGATAAATTAGTGGTATTTCTACCAGCACTTTGATTGTTATTTCTATATGAGTCTACCACTTTACTGTCTTCTGTTGTTCTCAAATAAGATCTGAGCCCGCTAACACTTAAGGTATTTTTTCTTAGCGCATATGTACCCCTAACTTGTTCTTGATTGCTGCTACCTCTTCTAGTGGCATTCACAGCGTAAGAAGTTCTGTTTGGGCTTCTGTCAAAGCGGTTGTTCCTGGCGTAGTGTTGCACCCTAGAATAGTTGTAAGATCCGTAAAACAATTGTGGGTTGTTAAATGCCCAGCCGTTCCAGCCCCAATTATTAAAGCCTCCTCCAAAGTTATTAAAGCCCCATCCCCAAGGATCTGCATTCCAGCCCCAGTTGTTAAAGCCCCATCCCCAAGGATTTGCGTTCCAGCCCCAATTATTAAAGCCTCCTCCAAAGTTGTTAAACCTGCCCCATCTTCCACCCATACCTCTACCGGCAAATGAATTAAAATAAAGGCCTTGGTTGAACCAAGGATTGTTGTGAATTTGGATGGTCACCTGTTCTGGATTACCGCCCCAAGCGCTTTGACTAGATATATTTTGGTTGTGGTCTATTGGCTGGTCATTGGACCAATTGTCTTGACCTCCACCCACATATTCATCTGCAGCTGTAAAAGTGTCTTCTGTGAGTAAATCCTCATAAGTATTAGCACGCTCTAAAAAATAGGTGCCAAACTCATTGGGATTCCCATTTTGGGTGTTTTGAGTATTTTGAATATTTTGTTGCGCTCTAGCGTTTAATGGTATTTCATAGGTGCTCCAAGAAGGACTGTTATAAATACCGTCTTGGTCATAATAAGACACTCCAGTGAAACTACCGCAAGATGTTAAAATCAAACCAAAAATTATTAAGGACCCTAAGGATCTTATTTTTAAAAGTAGTGATGTAGTTTTCATAAGCGATTAATTTAATTGTGATGCTCTTTAAAAATAGTTAGTTTTGTGAGTGCTTTTTAATCATTTTAAAAAGCCCTGAGCATAAAAGCCTAATTTCTCTTTACTAACAACTAACTACAGTCTAAAAATACAAGATTTGTGCCAAACTCTAAGTTATGAGTAAAAATTTAACAAAACGCAGTGAAGACTACTCTAAGTGGTACAATGAATTGGTAGGCAAAGCAGACCTTGCAGAAAACTCAGGGGTAAGAGGCTGCATGGTGATAAAGCCCTATGGTTATGCTATTTGGGAAAAAATGCAAGCTGCTTTAGATAAAATGTTTAAGGAGACTGGTCACGAAAATGCTTATTTTCCTCTTTTTATTCCAAAATCCTATTTCAGTAAAGAAGCCAGTCATATAGAAGGTTTTGCCAAGGAATGTGCCGTTGTGACACATTACAGATTAAAAAATGCAGAAGATGGAAGCGGTGTCATAGTAGATCCTGATGCTAAACTAGAAGAAGAACTCATTGTAAGACCTACTTCAGAAACTATTATTTGGGATACTTATAGGCGTTGGATTCAGTCATACAGAGATTTACCTTTGCTCATTAACCAGTGGGCCAATGTAGTTCGATGGGAAATGAGAACTAGATTATTTTTGAGGACCTCAGAATTTTTATGGCAAGAAGGGCATACCGCTCACGCCACTAAAAAAGAGGCCATTGTAGAGGCAGAGCAAATGATGGAAATCTATGCTACTTTTGCTGAGGAGCATATGGCAGTTCCAGTAATAAGAGGACTTAAAACACCCTCTGAACGTTTTGCAGGGGCACTAGAAACTTATTGTATTGAGGCCTTAATGCAAGATGGAAAGGCATTGCAAGCAGGTACTTCTCACTTTTTAGGACAAAACTTTGCTAAGGCTTTTGATGTGACCTTTGCTAACAAAGAAGGTAAAAAGGAGCATGTATGGGCAACTTCTTGGGGGGTGTCTACTCGTCTAATGGGAGCCCTTATTATGACCCACAGTGATGATAACGGTTTAGTACTTCCTCCAAAATTAGCTCCCATACAAGTAGTCATAGTTCCTATTTACAAAGGAATGGAGCAGTTGGAGGAAATTACAGAAAAAATAACACCATTAATAAAAGAGCTAAGAGCTAAAGGAATTTCTGTTAAGTTTGATCAAAGAGACACACACAAGCCTGGCTTTAAATTTAATGAGTACGAACTAAAGGGAGTTCCTGTGCGTTTGGCCATAGGTCAAAGAGATCTAGAGAACAATACCTTTGAAGTGGCTAGAAGAGATACTTTAACCAAAGAAACAGTCTCTAGTGATCTTTTAGTGCCTCATATTGAGCAATTACTAGAGCACATCCAAGAAAATTTATACTTACGCGCATTAGACTATAGAGACACGCATATTACAGAGGCCAATAGCTATGAAGAGCTTAAGGAAATATTGAAGTCCAAAGGTGGTTTTGTGTCTGCCCACTGGGATGGCACTATAGAAACTGAGGCTAAAATTAAAGAGCAGACAAAAGCTTCCATTAGATGTATTCCTATTGACGCGAAAGAGGAAGTTGGAAGATGTATTTTAACTGGAAAACCCTCTACTAAAAGGGTCTTATTTGCTAAGGCGTATTAAAAACTTAAAAAAGTAGCGCCTGCTCTTGCAATAGTGAAAAATAGTTGTATTTTTGCATCCGCAATTGCGCAAATTAATGGTCCGTTCGTCTAGGGGTTAGGACGCCAGGTTTTCATCCTGGTAACAGGG
>CAWWAC010000021.1:0-33104 GCA_963934855.1 uncultured Flavobacteriaceae bacterium | reverse complement strand
TCGAACTCGCGACCCCCTGCGTGACAGGCAGGTATTCTAACCAACTGAACTACCAAACCTCGCGTTAGCGGTTGCAAATATACACCGCTTATTTAATTGTACAAACAAAAAATAGTAAAAAGATAAAATATTTTTATCTGGCCAGAAAGGGCATAAAAAAGACCTCATCTAAATGAAAAGGCCTTTTGCTTATATATTTTAGTGACAAGTAATTACATAGCTGCGTCTATAGCGTCTGTATAGGCCTGCTTAGGAGAAACCCCTACCTGTCTGCTTACTATTTCACCGTTCTTAAATACTAAAACGGTTGGAATGTTACGCACACCGTATTTGGCTGCAAACTCTTGGTTTGCGTCTACGTCTACTTTACCAACAACAGCCTTGCCTTCGTATTCATTACTTACCTCATCTATAATTGGACCTACCATTCTGCAGGGTCCACACCATGCTGCCCAAAAATCTACTACTACGGGCTTATCGCTTTTTAAAACTACTTCCTCAAAAGTAGCATCTGTTATTTCTAATGCCATGATTGTGTTTTTTAATTTAATACAAATTTACGGAAATATTTTATTTTCTAAGCCTTGCTTGTCCCCTTTTACCTATCTAGTTATAAGAAATACTTATTACTAGTTTAGACTGTAATGAATGTCCTTAGCCTCTAAAGCTGCTAACAATTTATTTGAAATAGCTATTTTTTGCTTGCGACTCACAAAATCCACCTTAATACTATCTTCCATTTCATAGAGACTAAAGTAAAGGGGCAGATTTCCTGGGTGCTCTTGCACTATTTCTTTAATGCGCTCTATTTTACTGGCTTCTAAATGGTCTACCCTAAGCTTAAGGGTGAGCTTTTTAGTAAAGGACTCTAGTATGTCTTGTAACAAATAAAAGTTATTAAACTGCAAACGAGGATCTCCTTTTTTACCTGTTTCTTTGTTCGCCCAGCCTTCTTTAACTAGCGTTTTACAAAATATAAAGGAGTTTACAATAAGGAAATGTCTGTATTTTAAATACTCTTCTCCAAAAATTCTAAACTCATGAGAGTCTGCGTAATCTTCTACGGTAAAGGCCGCCCAGCCTTTTCCATTTTGAGACATCCTGTGCTGTACCTCAGACACCACGCCTGCAAAAGTTAGCTCTCTGTTCACATAGCTTGGTAGGTCATTAAAAAAGGACACATTTGCGTTGGCATAGGTGTTCATCTCTGTTTTATAATCATCAAGTGGGTGGCCGGAAATATAGATACCCACCACTTCTTTTTCTTGCTTGAGTTTTTCCATGGTACCCCACTCTGGACATGGGGGTACCTCTGGTTCAGAAATTTGTATATCACTAGCCTCTCCAAAGAGGCTTACTTGTGCAGAATTTTCATTTTCTTGATACCTGGCGCCGTACCTAATAACCTTCTCTAAGAAGGTTCCTGCGTCTCCTAACGCATGAAAGTACTGAGCCCTATGTACGCCCCCAAAAGAGTCAAAGCCACCCGCTAAGGCTAAGTTTTCAAAAGCTTTTTTATTGGCTGCTCTTAGATCTATGCGCTTGGCCAGGTCAAAAACAGATCTAAAACCACCGTTTTCTTTTCTTTCTGCAACAATAGTTTCTACCGCAGCGCGGCCCACCCCTTTAACAGCGCCCATTCCAAAACGAACAGCACCCTGTGCATTCACAGCAAATTTATAGAAAGATTCATTGACGTCTGGCCCCAATACTGGTAGGGCCATGCGCTTGCACTCCTCCATAAAAAAGGTGACCTGCTTAATGTCATTCATATTATTTGAAAGCACCGCTGCCATGTACTCTGCTGGGTAGTGCGCCTTTAAATACGCGGTTTGGTAGGCAATATAGGCATAGCAAGTAGAATGAGATTTATTGAAGGCATAAGAAGCAAAGGCCTCCCAGTCTTTCCATATTTTCTCTAAAACAACCACCGGGTGACCCAGTTTGTTACCCCCTTCTAAAAACTGAGGTTTTAGTTTTTCTAGTAAGGCAAAGATTTTTTTACCCATAG
Source organism: uncultured Flavobacteriaceae bacterium (assembly GCA_963934855.1). GTDB lineage: Bacteria > Bacteroidota > Bacteroidia > Flavobacteriales > Flavobacteriaceae > MAG-120531. The sequence goes on along the minus strand of CAWWAC010000021.1, from coordinate 31,093 downwards.
CCTTACGCAACACATCTGCCTCTCCCTTAGAAAAACCTGCTAGTTTTTGGGAGAGTAGCATTACTTGCTCTTGGTAAACCGTAATTCCATAGGTCTCTTTTAGGTTCTCTTCCATTTCCGGAAGGTCATAGGCAATGTCTTCTTGACCATTTTTCCGAGCAATAAAGCTTGGAATATACTCCATGGGCCCGGGTCTGTAAAGGGCGTTCATGGCAATGAGGTCATCAAAGACCGTAGGCTTTAGATCTTTGAGGTGCTTTTGCATGCCCACAGATTCATACTGAAAAACCCCTACGGTTTCTCCTCGTTGGAAGAGCTCATAGGTTTTTGTGTCGTCCAAAGGAAAATCATCGGGCACCAGTAAAATGTCATGCTTGGCCTTTACAATTTTTACAGTGTCTTTAATGAGGGTGAGGGTCTTAAGCCCCAAAAAGTCCATTTTTAAAAGTCCAGCACTCTCCACCACGGAGTTGTCAAATTGAGTGACGTATAAATCTGAGTCTTTGGCCGTAGCCACTGGCACATAGTTGGTAATATCTGAGGGCGTAATAATCACCCCACAGGCGTGAATGCCCGTATTTCTGAGAGAGCCTTCTAATACGCGGGCCATATTAAGGGTCTGCGCTTCTAAGTCTGGGCCGTCTGCTATATTTAAAAGTTCGTTTACCTTTTCTAGGTCTTCAGACCTAAAATTCTTTTTAAGCTCTGCCTCTGAATAACTAAAAATGTTAGACAGCTTAGACATATTGGGCAATAACTTGGCAATTCTGTCTGCCTCATTAAGGGGTAAGTCCAATACCCTCGCTGTATCTCTAATAGAAGACTTGGCCGCCATGGTGCCGTAGGTAATAATCTGAGCCACCTGGTTGGCTCCGTACTTTTTAATCACATAGTCCATGACGCGCCCACGCCCTTCATCGTCAAAATCAATATCAATATCTGGCATGGACACCCTGTCTGGGTTTAGAAACCGCTCAAAAAGTAAATCGTATTTAAGTGGGTCTATATTAGTAATCCACAAACAGTAAGCCACTACAGAACCTGCTGCGGAACCCCTGCCAGGACCCACAGATACATCCATATTTCTAGCCTCTCTAATAAAGTCTTCTACAATTAAAAAATAACCAGGGTAGCCTGAATTCTCAATAGTTTTAAGCTCAAAATCTAAGCGCTCATCAATTTCTGGAGTCATCTCTGGATAGCGTTTTTTAGCTCCCAAATAAGCCAGATGCCTTAAATAAGCATTCTCTCCTCTTTTCCCCTTATCCTCTAAATCTTGAGTCACATTAAATGCCTCTGGAATTTCAAATGCAGGCAGCAACACCTCTCTAGCCAATTCAAAAGACTCAATTTCACAAGCAATTTTATAGGTGTTTTCAATGGCCTCTGGCAGGTCTGAAAACAATTCTTTCATGGCCTGGGCACTCTTAAAATAATACTCTTGGTTGGGCAAACCATAGCGGTAGCCCCTGCCCTTTCCAATAGGGGTGGCTTGCTTTTCACCCTCTTTTACACAGAGTAAAATATCATGGGCATTGGCGTCTTCCTTGGCGCCGTAATAAGTATTGTTGGAAGCCACTAAAGAAACCTTATGTTTTTTAGCCATAGAAATAAGGACTTGGTTTACGCGGTCTTCATCCTCTTGGCCATGGCGCATGATTTCTAGGTAAAAATCACGTCCAAAAGTTTCTTTCCACCACAGCAAAGCATCTTCTGCCTGCTGCTCTCCCAAGTTTAAAATTTTAGCTGCCACCTCACCGTAGAGATTTCCAGAAAGCACAATGATGTCTTCTTTGTACAGCTCTACCAAAGCCCTGTCTATCCTAGGCACATAGTAAAACCCTTGCGTATAGGCAATGGAAGAAAGCTTGGCTAAATTGTGATAGCCCTTTTTATTTTTAGCTAAGAATACCATTTGGTACCCGTAGTCTTTCACACTTTTATTTTTGTGGTCCTCACAAACAAAAAATTCACAGCCAATAATAGGCGTCATTTCTTTGCCTTTTAAAGGGGTGCCTGCTGCCAATGCTGCTGCGTGGGTCTCTTTAATTTTAACATTGTGTGCCTTCACCTCTTTAACAAAGTGAAAAGCCCCCATGAGGTTGGCGTGGTCCGTAATGGCTACCGCAGGCATGTGGTGCTTGGCTGCTTGGGCCACCAAATCTTTCACACTCATGGTGGACTGCAATACAGAAAACTGAGAGTGGTTGTGTAGGTGCACAAAAGGCGCAGCTTCTAACAGCTCTAAATTCTCCTTAATGTCTGCTTTGGTGGGCGCGTCTTCTAATGGTTTAGCCTGCGCTGCTTGCAGCTTGGCCGATGCCTTTTTCAAATTCACATGCACCAAACCAATCCCTTGTATAGTCTGCGGGTTGGCGGCATTAAAATCTTGGTAATAATGGGCTGGAGCTCCCAATTTCTCTAGCGGATAATGCTTTAAGCGCAGTAATTCTAAAAAACACCTAGTGGTGGCCTCTACATCTGCCGTAGCATTGTGGGCCTCAGAAAAAGGCGCCCCAAATAAGTATGCATGTAGTTCTGTAAGCGTAGGCAATTTAAACTTACCACCCCTACCCCCTGCTATTTGGCACATACCAGCTGTTGCTTCTGTACAAGTGTCTAAAACCGGTTTTTGAGCCAGCACATTTTCTATCCCAGCCCTGTGAAACTCTGCCCCTGTAATATTGAGGTCAAAGCCTACATTCTGGCCCACCACAAAATGAGCCTTAGCCACTGCTGCCTGAAAACGATCTAATACTTGTATTAAAGGCAGTCCTTCTTTCTGTGCCAAAGCAGTAGAAATACCGTGAATTTGCTCTGCCTCATAAGGTACATCAAAACCATCTGGAGCTACCAAATAATCTTGGTGCTCCAACAAGTTTCCCATTGCGTCATGCAGCTGCCAAGCAATCTGAATACAGCGCGGCCAGTTGTCTGTATCTGTTACAGGGGCATTCCATCTCTTGGGTAAGCCAGTGGTTTCAGTGTCAAAAATTAAATACATCTAGGTGATTTTCTTTGGGTGCTTATTTGCCTGGGAACGGTAAAAATAACCAAAAGCAACGGTAAAGAAAAAGAGGGTTTTAAGAAGTTATTAACCCTTATCAATAAATAATGTAGAATGAAACTCACTAACAAAAAAAAATTTAAACTATTCTCAGTCCTTTTGGCCATTGTTGTTATTTAAGTAATTATCTCAGACTGGAGTCATTTTAAAGCGGACTTGTTTGGGGGTATTGGCATGTTAGAGTAAGCCTTTTAGACTGACTGGCCATTTTAATTTATAAAAATGTTTAATTTTTAAAGATCAAATTAAGGACTATTAAGCTACTTCACAGCGGTAGAGATTTTATTAAATTCTTATAATATTTGGGCTGTATGACTCAAAAATGTCTGTTTAAATATTTTTATAAAGCTTTGCAAATCACAAAAAAAAGCTATATTTGCACCCTCTTAAATGAGAAAACTAAAAAGAATTAATAACCAAGGGTCGGGCACCCTACAAATTAATGTGATATGCCAGTAAAAATTAGATTACAAAGACACGGTAAAAAAGGAAAACCATTTTATTGGATCGTTGCAGCAGATGCACGCGCTAAGAGAGATGGTAAATTTTTAGAGAAATTAGGTGTTTACAATCCTAATACCAACCCAGCCACCATAGACTTAAATGTAGACGGTGCTGTTAAATGGTTAAACAATGGAGCACAGCCTTCAGACACTGCCAAACGTTTATTATCTTACAAAGGAGCCCTTATAAAACACCACTTATTAGGAGGCGTTAGAAAAGGAGCTTTAACTATTGAGCAAGCAGAAGAAAAATTCAATGCTTGGGTATTAGAAAAAGAAGCTGCTGTTGCTGCTAAAGTTTCTGGCCTTACCAAAGACCAAGAAGCAGATAAAGCTAAAGCTTTAGTTGCTGAAAAAGCTGTAAATGAAAAGCGTGTTTCTGACGCACAAGCTCTAGAAGCTAGCGCTGCCGCTGAGGTTGCTGCTGCTGCTGCTGCAGAAGTTGCCGCTACGGAAGCCGCTGCTGCTGCTGAAATGGCTGCTACAGAAGAGGTAGTTGCAGAGGTTGCTGAAGAAGTGGTTGCTGAAGAAGTGGTTGCTGAAGAAGTGGTTGCTGAAGAAGCAGCTGCAACTGATGGCGCTACAGAAGAAACAAAAGAAGCTTAATTTATAAAGGATATGCGTAAGGAAGATTGTTTCTACTTAGGCAAAATCGTTTCAAAATACAGTTTTAAAGGAGAGGTGCTCATAAAGCTAGACGCAGATGAGCCCGAACTATACGAAAATATGGAATCAGTGTTTATCTCTATAAGAGATAGCCTGGTTCCTTTTTTTATTGAGCAAAGTTCATTACATAAATCCAGCCTACTTAGAGTTAGATTTGAAGCGGTAGCAGATGAAGCCGCAGCAGACAAGATTATGGGGTCTGAGCTCTATCTGCCTTTAAGCTTTTTGCCTAAACTTAGTGGAGATAAATTTTACTACCATGAGGTCATTGGATTTACACTCCTAGATGCTGTTCATGGAGATATTGGGAAAATTACTGGGGTGAATGACTCTGTAAGTCAAGCCTTATTTCTGGCTAAAAAAGGGGACAAAGACCTTCTCATTCCCATTACAGACCAGATTATTACTAAGGTAGACCGGGTGCAAAAAATTATAGAGGTAAGTACTCCTGAAGGCTTGGTAGCACTGTATTTAGATGATTTATAAATACTTTTAAGCCCTACTTTTATAGTATGTCTAAGCCTTTTACATTTAAAGAATTTACTGTAGCTCAGGACCACTGTGCTATGAAAATTGGTACCGATGGTGTTTTACTTGGGGCTTGGGTGCCTATAGACCACCTCCCAAATAGCATTTTAGATATGGGTGCTGGCACTGGGCTCATTGCCCTTATGTTGGCGCAACGCACTCATGCAGAAACCATAGACGGAATAGAAGTCATAGACATGGCCTATGAGCAGTGTGTGGTTAATTTTGAAAATTCTCCATGGGCAGATAGGCTCTTTTGTTACCATGCAGATGTAAAAGAACTCTTAGAAGAGGCAGCAGATATGACCTATGACCTCATTGTGTCTAACCCTCCTTTTTACAGTGAAGACAACTTAAAGAATGAACTAGAGCGGTCGGCAGCAAGGGAAAGCAGCGCGCTGCCTTTCCCGCTGCTGCTGCAAGCAAGTGCTGCACTCCTTTCAAAAAAAGGGGTGTTTGCATTGGTACTGCCCTTTAAGGAAGAGGCTGAATTTATAAAGCGCGCCGCAGCCGTTGGGCTTTTTCCGCAGCAGATCATGCGCGCTAAGGGCCATGCTACTGCAGAAATAAAACGCACTTATATGGCCTTTGGCTTTGAAAAAGCGCCCTGCCACCAGAGCTTGCTTGTCATTGAAACCGCCAGACACCAGTACACTCCAGAATACATAGCACTGGTAAAAGATTTTTATTTGAAAATGTAACTTTTCATCCTTGTATGGGTCTGTTTCTTTAACTAATTTAGACCCTAGAATGTAAGCGCTAGTTGTAAAAGACAAAGTCCCCTATAAAAAAGCTATGAGACCAGATTTATTTGAAGCCCCAGATTACTACAACTTAGATGATTTATTGAGCCCAGAGCACCTTTTGGTACGTGACGCTGCAAGGGCTTGGGTAAAAAGATCCGTGAGTCCCATTATTGAAAAGCACGCCCAAGATGCTACTTTTCCAACAGAAATTATTAGTGGTTTGGCAGAAATTGGTGCCTTTGGCCCATATATTCCAGAGCAATATGGTGGCGCAGGACTAGACCAAATTAGCTACGGTCTTATTATGCAAGAAATAGAAAGAGGAGATTCTGGAGTACGTTCTACAGCCTCTGTACAATCTTCACTGGTGATGTATCCTATTTACGCTTATGGAAATGAGGAGCAGCGTATAAAATACTTGCCAAAATTAGCCTCTGGAGCGCTCATGGGCTGTTTTGGACTTACAGAGCCAGACCACGGTTCTAACCCCAGCGGTATGACTACAAATATAAAAGACATGGGAGACCACTACCTTTTAAACGGTGCCAAAATGTGGATTTCCAACGCACCCTTTGCAGACATAGCAGTAGTATGGGCCAAGAATGAGGCAGGCCGTATTAAAGGCGTAATAGTAGAGCGGGGAATGGAAGGTTTTACCACGCCAGAGACACACAACAAATGGAGCTTAAGAGCATCGGCCACAGGCGAACTTATTTTTAGTGATGTAAAAATTCCAAAAGAAAATATACTGCCCAATAAAGACGGCTTGGGAGCGCCATTGGGCTGCTTAGATTCTGCCCGTTACGGTATTGCTTGGGGAGCCATTGGTGCTGCCATGGACTGCTATGACACAGCCCTTAGATATGCAAAAGAGCGCATTCAATTTGGAAAGCCTATTGCTGCTACCCAATTACAACAGAAGAAATTAGCAGAAATGCTTACAGAAATTACCAAGGCCCAGCTATTGGCTTTCCGCCTAGGACAACTCAAAAACCAAGGAAAAGCCACCACAGCACAAATTTCTATGGCCAAGAGAAACAATGTAGACATGGCTATTAAAATTGCCAGAGAAGCACGCCAAGTATTGGGTGGTATGGGTATTACTGGAGAGTATTCTATTATGCGCCATATGATGAATTTAGAGTCTGTAATCACCTATGAAGGCACCCATGACATTCACCTACTCATTACTGGAGCAGACATTACGGGCTTCCCTGCATTTTCTTCATAACTTCCTCTAAAACGCACTTAAAATTTGCTGTAAAACATTTAATTTTACTGAGTGTTTGCACTGGTAGATTGTAATAATTTTTACGCCTCTTGTGAGCGGGTTTTTAACCCTTCGCTCCAGGGAAAACCCATAGCGGTGCTGTCTAATAATGACGGCTGCTTTATTGCGCGCAGTAATGAAGCAAAGGCCTTAGGTTTGCCTATGGGAGCACCCGCATTTAAATATGAAGCCTTTTGCAAGGCCAAGGGCATACAGGTATTTTCTTCTAATTACCCGCTGTATGGAGACATGAGTGCGCGTGTTATGCAAATCTTAAGTCAGTTCACCCCAGAAATAGAAATCTACAGCATAGATGAGGCTTTTTTACAGCTCAAGGGCTTTGACCACATAGACTTAGAAGCCTACGGCAAAGAAATGCAGCAAAAGGTAGAAAAATGGACCGGAATTCCCGTGAGTATAGGCATAGCTCCCACCAAAGCCCTAGCCAAGGTAGCCAATAAAATTTCTAAAAAATTTAAAGAAAGAACTGGTGGGGTATACCTTATAAAAGACCAAGGTAGTATTACAAAAGCCCTTAAATGGACCCAGATAGAAGACATTTGGGGCATTGGTTACAGGCATGCTAAAAGACTAAGGGCCTTAGAGATAAATACAGCCTATGACTTTACACAGCTACCAGAAGACTGGGTGCGCAAACAAATGTCTGTAGTGGGTCTGCGACTGCAGCAAGACCTTAAAGGCATTCCAACCCTGACACTAGAAGAAGGAAATAAAAGCAAAAAAGGCATTGCTACCACTAGAAGTTTTGAAAACAGCCTCACGGAGCTCTCAGACCTAGAAGAGCGCATTGCCACCTTTGCCAGCCACTGCGCTCAAAAACTAAGGGCACAGAAAAGTGCCTCCAATATTTTAATTGTTTTTTTACGCAACAATCCCTTTGACCCTAAGGTGCCAAGGATATATAGACAATTGTCCATTCCTTTAGCCTACCCCACAGACTCTAGCATAGTGCTAAGCCAAGAAGCTATTAAGGGAATTAGGGCCTTGTATGAGCCTGGAGTGGCCTATAAAAAAGCAGGGGTTCTAGTGAGCGGCTTGGTGCCTATAAACGGCAGGCAATTAGATCTATTTAAGAGAGAACAGCCCAAGCACGACGCACTGATGGCAGTCATAGACAAAATGAATAAAAAGTATGGAAACGGACTTAAAATTGCCAACCAAGACCTAAATCGTACTTGGAAAATGAAGCAGCAGTACCTGAGCAAACGCTATACCACAGACCTAAGAGATATCATAAAAATAAAGGGATGAGACTTAAAAAAATCAAAGAAGTAGCCAGCTTAACCTTCTATACTCCAGAAATTTCAGGTTTAAAACAACCTATTATAGAAGGAGGAATCTCTGCAGGATTTCCATCGCCAGCAGACGATTTTAAAGAAATCCGCATTAGCCTAGATGAAAATCTGGTACGCAATAAAGAGGCTACCTTCTATGCTAGAGTCAGCGGAGAATCTATGATGGACGCAGGACTAGATAACGGAGATTTACTGGTCATAGATAGAAGTCTAGAGCCTAAAGACGGAAAAATTGCCGTTTGTTTTATAGATGGAGAATTCACAGTGAAAAGACTTAAAATCTTGGCCGGAGTCTTGTATCTCATGCCTGCAAATACGCGTTATAAAGCCATAGCTGTTAATGAGGAAAATACGCTCCTTATTTGGGGTGTGGTCACCTATGTAATTAAAGCGATGTGATGTATTTTAAAAAATAGAACTAGTAGTTTTAATTTTTATGTCTTTTTGAGCAAATTATGAAATTGTAACTTATTTTAAATAAAGATAAATAGACTTGACGCATAATTAAAAAATACGGCCTAATTATTTTTATAATTTCTTTAATTATATTCTTCCTTGGCTTTCATTTCTATTTCAACAATGTCACTATTAAGGACCACGTTTTAGACAAAGAATACCCTACTCATTAAACGGCAAACAATTTGCGGGTTCTCAATCCTGCTACACCTGCCACCAAGACATTTACGAGGCACAGATAGAAACACCACATTTCAAGTCTTCAAAACTAGCGAGTAAAAAAGATTTAGAGGGTATTATTAAGAGTCACAATAACTCATTTCAATTGGCAGGAGGAAAAATCAAGCTAGAGATGGAAGACGATATTTAAATAAAACGTATAGGCTAATCTTTCAGTTAAAAAAACAACGATATTTAAAATCCTTACTCCTTACAATGGAGTGCCAAAGCTTGCTCTGCCTCTGAGTTCATATAGGCCTTAGAGGCTCTAAAAGCCTCACAAGCTTCTTCCATTCTTCCTAAATTAACAAGCGCCAACCCCATAATATACTCAGACTTTCCAGATTTTGGGTTTAGCTTTTCTATTACAGTATTAAAATAAGGGAGAGATTGCTCATACTGACCCATAGAAAAATAAGCAGTACCTGCGTTTTCAAAGTAAGAAAACTCTAAGGAGTCTATAGCTGCCGCCGCCACTAATTTTTGGGCTGCGTTAAAATAATCTTGTTGTACAAATAAAGCAGCACCCTCCCCAGACAAAGCTAAAGCTTGGTCCACCGCTAGCTTTCCAATAATCGCAATCTTTCTAAGTATTAAAAAATCCTTGTCTATTGGGAATAATTCTATAGCCTTATTGGCTACCTTAATAACCTGAGAGGTTCCCGCTGGTTTTAAGGCATTATTAGCAATCATATAGTTTTTCCAAACCATCACGTCATGCTTGGCAGAGTCTTTTACAAAAATTCTATCTACCTCTTGACTATCATTTTTTTGAATAAGTAAGTTTAAATAGTTAGTGAAATGGGCAGAAATAGGCAGGTGCTCATAAGCCATTTTGGCGTAAAAAATAGCAGAGTCTACCTTGTTTTGACGGCTGTATATTTGGCTCATTAGAGTTTCACTAAAGCCCAAATAAGGATTGGCTTTAATACCAGCCCTAAGCATTATAAGGGCCTTTTCATCTTGTCCGTTTTCCATATAATAACGGGCTTTCATAGAGGCAATAGGCAAAGTAGTCACAGAAATATTAGGGATCTCTGGTACCACTTGGTCTATTTTATTAAGGGGGGTTTGAAACTGGCCAGCATTGTACTCTCCTAAAAGCACCTGTTGGCCTCTTAAAGAAAGATTTGTCTGATAGGCAATAAAAGTAAGCGGCGCTAAAAGGACCAAGCAGACGATAGAAACCAAGTATGCCTTTTTTAAAGGAGTAGGTTTAAAGGATCCATTAAAAGCTTTAGCATCTAGAAAAAGCAGTACAATAAGTGCCATCACCAATACCCAAACCATCTGCATAATAGGTCTAGCTAAAGGGAAGTTTAAGTTTCCGTCTACCACATAGGTACTCAGAGACATAGTGAGAAAAGCAACAAAAAATTTGGTGTTTTCTGGGAGTTTAGACTTAGATATATAAATAATATAAAATAAGAGTATTCCAAAAAGCCCTACATACATGAGAAATCCAATAATCCCAAGCTCTGTGCCAATCTGAATAAAATCATTATGCATGTGATAAGGCACCACATAACCCTGAATAAACTCCTTGTCATATAAAATGGAAATTAATTTCCAATTCCCAAGCCCAGACCCTAAAATAGGATTGGCCATAATATGTGACACCCCTACCATGTAAAAACGCAAACGACTTGCAATAGAACCATCTGTAGTAGCCTGCACTATGGTGGCAGAACGCTCAAAAAAAGTAGTATTATCCTGCCCTACGGTACTGAGTTCACTCACCCCAACAGCAATGACAAAAGGAAGCACAAAATAGAGAATGGGAATCAGTAATCTCTTAGACTTTCCAGATTTGTAATAATTATATAAACAAAAGGCTATATAAAGGAGTAAACTAAGTATCAAAGCTACATAAGAAGCTCTAGAAGCTATGAGAACCAAACAGAAAATAGTGAGTGTAATTAGGAGTCCGTAAGCCATTCGCTGCCATGTTTTCTTTGCCAGGTTCATTAAGTAGAGGGCAAAGGGCATTTTAATGGCTAGAGAAAGTGCAGCAATGTTAATGTTTCCAGTAGTTCCTTTTAACAAAGAAGATCTAGAAGCATTTATACCCTGCTTAAGTAGCCCAAGTAATGGATCAAGAACCATATACATTTCTACTGCCAAAGCGCCCGTGGCCACCAGCGCAATGAGTCTAAATTTATTAGGTATTTTCTGAAGTAGTACAAAAAGATTAAAAAACGCAATAGCCGTACCCACTACTCTAGCTAAATTCACTAAAACCTCTGTGGGGTTAATAGCATAAAAATAAGAGGCAGAAGCCCAAACAATGAATGCTAAATATAGCCAAGAGAACTTGGTCTTAAACAAACTGCCAATAGCAGATGAAAAATAAAGATGGTTTTTAAGAATGTATAAACTAGCCAGTACGCTTACCCCATTGAGGTACAACCACTGAGGTGCAATTTGGTCTACCGCTCCTAAATTAGGCACAAAGCCAATAAGTAAATAAGCCACCAATAGTACACTACTGTAAAGATGATGGACAGTTTGCTCACTTGTCTTTTCAGAAGGCTTAGATGTCTTTGTCATATAGAACTATTTTGGTTTAAAAACCATTGTGAAAATACACAATATGAGCGCTTCACACAAATAGAGAAAAAAATAATGTTTGATGAAAGATACATAATTAAAACCCGTAAATAATTTTTCTGTTTTACATTTTGATACTAATTACTGGAACTAGCTGGTCTGACACTTTAACAATTTTCCACCTAAAATAATAGCGAGAATCTAAACTCCAGCAAAGTCCCAAAAACTATTTTTTGGCAAAGGGGCTTCATAAGTATTGAGCGTATTGGAGCTAGGGACTTCATAGCTTAATTTCCATGCGTGAAGGCAAATAGAAAGTGGGAAGTATTTTTCATTGGATCCGTATTTTTCGTCACCAATAATAGGGAGTCCAATATGTGCTAATTGCGCTCTTATTTGATGAAAGCGCCCCGTTGTTGGTTTTATTTCTAAAAGATATCCAAAATCATTCTTGCCTAGTACCCTATAGGAAAGCGAGCATTCAAGAGCTTCTTTTGATTTTAATAGCGCTATGTCTGCTCTTTTTTCTAGGTTATTTTTTACTAAAAAATTGGTGAGCTTATCCTTGTCCTTTTGAGGCTTGATTTTAACAATGGCTAAATATGTTTTTTGAACTTTACGGCTGCTAAATAGCTCGTTAAATGCTACCAAAACTTTCTTTCTCTTAGCAAATACTAATACACCACTTGTCACGCGGTCTAATCTGTGTATCACACCAATATAAGGGTTTAATTTACTTTTTAAAAGGTGATTGAGCACTTGGGTCTCCACAGTGCAGTCTTCGAAAGGGCTTTTTTCACTTATAAGTCCAGACATTTTATTTACCACTATAAACTCCTTGTTTTCGTCTACTATTTCTAACTCTAACACAGTGGGTGGGTATTAAATTTTAGAATGGGAGATAAGAAAGAAATAGCGCATGCCACATAAAATCCGTGGTGTGCTATAGAAAATGAATCTCTTTGCTCATAGCCTTTGTAAAATAGTCTAGGGATGTTGTTTTTAGAGCTCTTAATATCTAAATCTGTTTCAAATACTTTCTTTATTTCTGAGAAAGATTTTAAAAGCTTTTGTTTGGCTGCTAAAGATTGAGTTATATACGAAGAATCTGTTATTTTAAAGCAGTGAATTAATGCATTTACAGAGGTTTCTAAATAGGCCCAAGTATTTATAAAGTCATTGGTTATCTCAGACTTAGTTGCGTATTTATACCCATTAAAATGGACCAGCCCTTTGTTTTCAGAATGCCTTTCACATCTCAGCTTTTTAGGATTAAAAATGCGAACTCCAAATTGCTGCATATAAATTTTATACGCAGCCTCTTTCATGCTCCAAAACAACCAAACCATCTGTGATTTGTTATCTGAATTTAGAATTACTTCCTGCTCTTCTTCTGAAAAAACTTTGTCTAAAAAACCAAGTCTCATCCAATTAGATTCTAAGGCAGCTACTTTTAAATCTACCACATCATTACCTATCATTTTGCGGCTAATTTTTCATTAACAATATCCATAGCTGCCTGTACAGACAACATTTTTTCCATATCTGCGTTTTCAATAAGAATATCAAATACTTCTTCAACGTCTAAAATTACATCTACCAAATTTGCAGAGTTAATCTTCAAATCTTTAACAAAGTCAGTACTTTCAGATAAATTATTAAACGCCTCCTCATCTTGAATATAAGGTTGGACAATTGTTTTTAATTGGGCAATTAAGGCTTCTTTTTCCATATTAAGGGGAATATTTTTTTAATATAACACATCCGTTTACATCACCAAAACCAAAACTGGCTTTTGCTGCTATAATCACTTTTGTTTTTAATAATTTTTTTGGAATTTTTTTTTCTGAAATTAAGCTTAAAATTTCTGGGTGCACCTCTTCACAATTCATATTTGGAAAAATAAATTGCTCTTTTAATTGTAGAACTGTAGCCACACTTTCAATACTTCCTGCAGCAGTTAAACAATGCCCAACCATTCCTTTCAATGAATTAATATAAGGAAAATTAATTCCTTTTCTGTCTAGTGCTTTGGTCCAATTCTTAATTTCCAAACCATCTTTTGAAGTGGCTGTTAAATGCCCATTGATAGTGTCTATAGCATCTGGGGAAATCCCTGCACTTCTAATGGCTTCTTTAATACAGCGCACCACAGCCTCTTCATTTGGAGCTGTCATACTGCCGCCTTCACGTTGTCCTCCAGAGTTTAATGCCCCTCCTAAAACCTCAGCGTAAATAGTGGCTTTTCGCTCTAAAGCACTCTCTAGCGATTCTAAAATAAAAGCTCCAGCACCACTTCCAGGTACAAAACCACTGGCAGAATGGCTCATAGGTCTAGACCCCTCTTGGGGACTGTCATTGTGCTTATACGTCATGACTCGCATGGCGTCAAAACCACCCCAAATATAAGGGCCGTCATCACTACAGCTTCCCACTAACATCCGCTTAGCTTTACCCATTTGTATTCTGTCAAAACCTAAAATAATAGCCTCTGTTCCAGTGGTGCAAGCAGATGAATTGGTGCTTACTTGGTTGCCCAAACCTAACATACCACCTAAAAAGGCACTGACACCACTAGTCATAGTTTGGAGCACCACGGTACTGCCTAAGCGCTTTACCTCTTTGTTGTCTATTTTATAGATGGCTTCTCTAAATTTTTCAACTCCAGAAGTCCCTGTGCCAAAAATAGTGCCACTGTCATAATCTAATTTACTTTGTGAACTAAAGGGCAAACCTGCATCTTTCCATGCATCTATACCAGCCATGCATCCGTATAAAATACCAGAACTATTAAAACCTCTAAGTTGTAAGGGAGTAAAATACTGTAACTTTTTTTCTTCAGAAACTAAGGGTACCCCTCCTATGCAACATGAAAAATCTAAATCTTTTAAATTTTGATGAAAGCTTATTCCAGATATTCCATTTTTTATAGCCTTGGTAAACTGAACCAATCCAACCCCGTTAGGTGCCACAACTCCCATTCCTGTAATGACTACTCTATGTTTCATTTTTAGTCAATTTTGTCATGCCAGAAATAATGCCTCTACAAACCAATTCATTTTTTTTGTTTAACATTTTTACTTGACACTTTAGCTTATTAAATCTATAGAACTCTATTTCAGAAATTACGGTTACTTTTTCATTTGGTGCTACAGTTAAAAAAAAATCAATCTGACTAGAGGTTAAAGCTATTTGTGGGGGCGTTCTATTAGAAATTTCATCTTTGAAAAGATAGATACCCAAGCACACCAATCCAATCTGCGCCATGCACTCGGTCAAAATGACTCCAGGGGTAACAGGGTTGCTTTTAAAATGCCCTTTATAAAAATATTCATCAGCTTTAAAAGTGTAATTTCCAATCATGCCATCTTTAGAAATAGTGGTCAATTCATCAACAAACAGAAAAGGTTTCTGGTAGGGTAATAAATGAATGATTTGATTAGATGTCATGTGTTTTTTTACTTAAATTTAAGATATATGTGCGCCTCCGTCTACAGGTATAATAGCTCCAGTAATCCAACTAGCCTCATCTTTACTAAGCAAATAAGCTACATTAGCTGCGTCCTGCGGCAGGGTTAACCGCTTAAAGGGGTTTATAGCCAAACTGTGCGCTTTAATTAGTTCATTCCCTGGAATCATTTGTAAAGAAGCCGTATCAGTCACTCCTGCTTGTATGCAGTTGGCTCTAATTCCATGGGGGGCAAACTCCAAAGCTATATTTCTGCTAAGGGCTTCTAAGGTAACTTTTGCCGCAGAGACAGCTGCATAGTTTTTCCATGCCTTGGTATTACCCTGGCTTGTGAAACTAATGATTCTGGCATCTGTTGCAAATAAATGAGCTTCAAAAATAGCTTTGGTCCAATCGTATAAGCTTATGGCCATAGCGTTTATGGTTAAAATAAAATCATCGTTTTTTAAAGTGGGCTCTTCAGCTGCTATCATAGGCTTTAAATTGCCTTTGGCTATACTGTGTACCAAGGTTCTAATTTGTCCGCTTTTTCCTAAATATTGTGCTAAGTCATTTATGAGTTCTTGTCTTTTTTTAGGATTTATAGCGTCTGTGTTAAAAGACACAAAGCCAACACCCTCTGCCTTTATTTTATTGAATTCAGCTGTAATTTCTGACTCTTGAAGCCTAGAATTTCTATGAACTACACAAATATTCATGCCGTGGGCGGCTAGCTTTTTTGCGGTGGCCAAACCAAGCCCACTAGAGCCTCCTAAAATTAGAGCCCAATAATTTTTATTTTCAAATTCTTTTACCATTCTAATAAAATTCTTTGGGCAGAAAAACCAGGTCCAAAACTAAGCATAAGTGCTTTGTCTCCTTTAGGTAGTTTTTTATCCATAAAACGCTCTAAAACATAGAGAACCGTGGCACTGCTCATATTCCCGTACAATTTAAGCACTTCTTTAGTGTCATTGATGTTTTTACCTAGAGAACCAAATAAATCTTCTACTGTCTGTACAATTTTTTTACCACCCGGATGAAAAATAAGATGGTCTATCTCATTAATATCTATTCCGTTTTGTTCTAAAAAGGGATGCACTATGAGCGGAAAATGTTCAGAAATGGTCTGGGGTACTGTCACATCTAAAATCATTTGCAAACCTGTATTTACCAGTTTAAAGCCCATCATATGCTCCGTATCGTAAAAATGATACATAGCCTCTCCCTTAATTTCTGGACCTTCTTCATGTTTGTAAGAAGATAAAATAACACTAGCAGCGCCATCACCAAAAATAGCTGCGCTCACCACATTTGCCATAGAAAAGTCGTCTAACTGAAAAGTGGCAGTTGGCGCCTCTACAGCAATAACAGCAGCTCTTTTATTGGGGTTGGCCTGCAAGAAGTTTTTAGCGTAAATAATCCCCGAAACGCCAGCTGCACAACCCATTTCTGTCACTGGTAGGCGCACTATATCCTGTTTCATCTTTAAACGATTTATTAAATAAGCATCTAAAGATGGAATCATAATGCCCGTACAACTCACCGTGATAATATAGTCAATGTCTTCTGGCTTAAGCCCTGCTTTTTCTAGAGATTTTAAAAGCGCACTTTCTGCTAATTCAATGACTTCACGTACATAAATATCGTTTTTTTCTTCAAAAGAAGTCTTTAAAAAAACTTCCTCTGGATCCATAATAGAATAGCGCCTATCAACTCCTGCATTTTCAAAAATCTTTTGAACTTTACGCTTAAAACGAGTGTCTTGGCCAGACAGCCATATATCTAAATAAGGCAAAATGTCTGAGGTTAATCTATTGTGTTTTGGCAATTGTTTTGCTACTGATATTATTTTTACACTCATTAATTTTGAATTATCCATTGATAGCGAAACGCCCATTTCCACTTAATTTGGGGCTTCACTAGTAATTTATTTGAAAAAAGTTCTAATTCATTACGCTTAAACCCCCGCAAAACAGAAGTTAAACCGTCTTCAATAATCATTTTATTATTTATAGGCAGGCTTACTAATTTAAACAAATAGTAGGCTATAAGACTCCTGTGTAAGTCATTTACTATAATTCCAAGTGTGGCTTTAGTTTTTAATTTTTTTAAAAGAGATATAATTTGTTCTTCTTTAAAATGGTGTAAGAAAAGAGTAGATAAAACTAGATCGTATTCCAATGTTTCAAATTCATCTGAAAAAATATCACAAGCCACAAAGCTAATATTATTGTTTTTTTCAGATAAATGCCGCGCGTAGAGAACAGCATCTTTATTAGCATCTACTCCAATGAGTTTAAATCTATAGCCTTCTTCTTTTCCGTAAGCAGCTATTCTTCTGAGTAGGTCACCACCTCCACAACCTAAATCTACAATAGTAATGGGTTCTTTTTTTGAATGACCCCCTAAAATTTTTTTTAAACTATTTATAGTTATTTTATTTCCCCCCAGCCATTTATTAATGCTGGCTAGGGTGTCTAAGGTGTGGTGTAAAATACTACCGTGAATGGAGAAGTCATCCATGATTTCAACCACATTTGTTCTTTTTTTTGTGTTGACCCACATATTCATTTTACAATCATAGGTTTGCCGTGTGTAAGTGTTACTATTTTAGCCAATAATCTGGGAAACTGTCTAACAATAGGGAAGAGCCTTTCAGACAATTGATTTTTACTAAATACCTTAGCTGTAAAATGACCCATTCGCAGTCTATTTTTAAATTCTAAATTCCAAGATTTCTCATAAGCCTTTTCCAATTCTATCCGGGAATGTATATCTCCTTTAAGGTACTTAATAATTAGATCAGAGGCCATATACGCACTCCTAATTGCCATACTCATTCCGTTTCCGCACAATGGATGAATCATACCTGCCGTATCTCCACACATTATAATGTGGTTTTCAACAGGACTCTTTTTAGCAAATGAAATCTGACTAATTGTTAAGGGGGTCTCAAAAACAGCTTGGCTATTAGTGAAAATTGTTTTTAAAAAGATATTTTTATAGACTACTTCTTCCTGAAATCTCTCTATATCTTTATAAGGTTTAAAAGCATTTAAATTAGTGATATAGCAAAGGTTTACGTTGTTGTTTTCTACTTTAGAAACACCACAATAGCCTCCTTTAAAATGGTGAAGTGCCACTAGATCATTTGGAAAGTCTCCCTTTACATGCATTTTTACAGCCATAAAAGGTGACTTTTGATTGCTGAAACTCCTATTGGTTTTAACATCTAAAGAGGCCCTTTTCCCGTAGGCACCAATGACCACTTTAGATTGAAACACTTCATTTTTTGTCTGAACAGAAAAAATGTCTTCAGAAAATTGAATATCTATTACTAAATCTTGAATAATTTTAACGCCATTTTGCAAGGCTTTTTCTGAAAGATCACGATCTAAGGTATACCGACTAATTCCAAACCCACCTAGGGGCAAAGTGGCTTTAACCCTTTGGCCTTTGGCCGATGAAAGTTCAAGTTTATTAATTTTCTGTGCTCCTAAAGCAAACACATCTATTTCTAAATATTGCAAATAAGGAAGCACCTCATTAGAAATATATTCTCCGCAAACCTTATGCAAAGGATAGGCGTTCTTCTCAATAAGCAATACACTAATACCTTCTTTAGATAAGTGAATGGCAGATGACAAACCCGCCAAGCCACCTCCAATAATAATGACATTAAAAGGTGTTAAATTTGTTTTCAAGGGGGGATTTCTTTTTATTCCAATTTTAATAAAGATAGGGTGTTTTAATTATAAAATGTACTGCAAAGAATCCCTTATTTGATTTATAATTTGGGAAGTTCCTCAAAATAATGTGTTTCTAAAAATAAAACTGTAGCGCTTACAAAAGCAACCGCAAAAGCCTCCCTTTCTGCTTGAGTTTCTCTGAGTCCAGACCGGTTACACTCTAGCTGAATTCCGTCTATAGCGCCCCCCATATAAGAGCTGTAATTTGCCGTATTATACCCTCCTCTAAAATAATTATCCATTTGCAAGGGCACGGGGTCTGCAGCTGAGGGAACTGATGGAAAACCCTTTTGCTCTAAAAAACTACCATAGGCCATATCCCCTTTTAAAAGATCTGTATGTGAACTCCCAGATATATTGTTTTTTACTAGATTTTGAATAGAACTTACTGCTATCAGCTCTGAGCTATTTAAGGTTTCATTTGGCAGGGCAAGCTCATCGTCATATAAAAGATAGCCAAGTTCTATTCGCTGTTTTGGATTTCCGTGTCCGTGAAGGTCAATAAACAAACCCTTCTTAAATTTTGTGTCTACCTCTTCTATGCTATTTTGTATATGTCCATGAAAAAGATCCCACACTGCTTGAGCGTCTAAATTTCCACAACTAGCGTCCATTCTCTTTCTGTTGGCATCCATTTTGGAGCGGTGTATCTTATTTACAATAAAGTAAGGTTTTAAACCTGACTTGGCAAACTCATCCATAATAGCGTTACCCAATTCTATGGTAAACTCATCCAAAACATTTACGGCATTATTACAAGTACGGTTGGGAATTATACTTGGTTTTAAACTCCCTCCATGCGGAACACTTATTACAAGAGGAATATTACCTGCCTCAAAATCTACATAATCTGCAGCCTTAAAAAGAGCTACTTCTTCTGTTTTAATACTGCCTTCTTCTTGGCAGCTAATTATGACCATTGTCATCCAAAATAATACTAAAAACCTGCGAAATTTAAAAAAATAACTATCGGACATTTTCATGAGCTTTTGGTGCTATTATAGCGCAAGATAATTAATTGTTCATTTGATAAAAACTAAGTTTAATGCTTTTTGACTGATAAAAAACTTACTTAAGAATCTAATTAAAATGCAAAATCGGACATAATTTTATTAACCACTTTGCTAGTATTTCGTATCTTTGATACACTATTAAATAGTTAAAAAAATTAGATATGAAAGATTTTATTTTAAAATGGTATCCTGTTATTTTAGCTTTTCTATGCATGCTATACTCTATAGGATATGGGGTAATGGGCATGACAGCTGAAGCGCAATATTCTGCACACTGGCCAGGAACCATATTATTATTTGCAATAGCAATTAGACAAAGAAGGACCACATGAGCATAGGATTTTTTATAGTTGGAGGTATTATTTTTGCTATTTACGCGGGTTTGACCTTCTGGAATATCATATACTCCAGCAAGAAACAAAAAGAAGAAAATTACCCCAATAAAGAATAATTCAAAAATATTCTTGTCGTAAATATTTTAGTTAATCTTCCTCGGATAACGCAGTAAAAGATTGCAGTTCCTCATAAAAAAAATATTCAATTTGGATAGGCCTACAACAAACCTCACAGTCTTCTATATACTCTTGTGTTTGATTTGAAGCTTCTAATAGCATGGAAATTTCTTCCCAGCAGTAAGGGCATTGGAAAAAATGTTCTTCCATTAATATTTTATTAATTGTGTGTCTTTTAATAGCGCACTCTTATGCACTTAAAACCTAATTGAACTACCGTAACAAATTTAAGAATTTTCGATAAAATATTTTATTTGTTTTCAATATTTTCACCAAAAAGCTATTAACAAAATAAATCCATTTTATGTCTTTTAAGTCTTTAGGGCTAGCCCCGTATTTATTAGAGTCTATTACTAAACAAGGTTTTAAACAAGCCACTCAAATTCAGGAGCAAGCAATAGCAATTATTTTAGAAGGTAAAGATTTACTAGCAATAGCCCCAACAGGTTCTGGAAAAACAGCTGCATATGCACTTCCTATACTACAAAATTTAGAGGGGAAAACCACCACTAAAAGTAGGCATATTAATGTATTAGTGTTGGTTCCTACTAGGGAATTAGCCTTACAAGTAGAAGAGGTGTTTAACTCCTTTTCAAAGGAATTACCGTTTCGTTTTAAGTCTATGGCGGTACATGGGGGTGTTTCAATAAACCCTCAAATGATGGGTATGCAGCATTTAAATATTTTAGTGGCTACTCCCGGACGTTTGCTTGAGCTCAAAGAATCTAATGCCGTACATTTTAATGATCTCAGTACGCTGGTATTAGATGAGGCAGACAAAATGCTAAACCTTGGTTTTAAAAAGGAAATGGATGAGATTTTTGCACTGCTACCATCTAAGCGTCAAAATTTATTGTTTTCTGCCACCTTAAGTCCAGAAGTAGCAATGGTAGAACGTGTTTTATTGCAGAACCCAATAGTGATCAGAATAGAGGCTCAAGAGGGTGAAGTAGCATTAATAAACCAAGTGGGATATTTAGTGAGTCCGGAAAAGAAAGGCCCACTTCTCCGTTATTTAATAAAAAGCAATGAATGGAAACAAGTATTGGTATTTACTTCCTCTGCTTACCAAGCAGATTTAGTAGCAGACAAACTCAGAAAAAATGGGATAGATGCTCAAGCCATACACAGTAAAAAAAGTCAAGGGAATAGAACTAAGAGTTTGGCTCACTTTACATCTGGAGCGCTACCGGTTTTAGTGTCAACAGATTTACTTTCTAGAGGAATAGATATTGCTTTTTTACCTCACGTAATTAATTATGAATTGCCTAGGTCTCCTAAGGATTATATTCACAGAATAGGAAGGACAGGCCGTGCGGAAAATCCTGGTGACGCCATTACTATAGTAACTCATGAAGACCTTCACCATTTTAATGTCATTCAAAGAAAAATGAAGCAAGAGGTATTACTTATAGATGCAGAAACTTTAGACTTTAAATAAAGATATTAGATATTAAATAAAAGAGCGTCTAGCTAAGACCAAACGGCTTAGAAAACCTAGTCCGTTTTTGTCTTTAGATTGCGTCCTCTAGGCTCATCTGCTTCAAATAGGACATTTTCAGAATGTAGGAACTCTGCTGCTGTTGCTGAATCTTTTACTTTTATAGCCGTGCGCCCTAGCATTTCTAACTCAAACTCATTTAGAACACAATCCCTTATACTGCTATCGCTTTCTCTCCAATTAGACAGGGGGCTACATTTTTTTGTGATTCCTCTGGCCAGCGCTAGCGCATCGAGCAACGCTTGGTTAGCACCCTGCCCTTTAAAGGGACTCATTGGGTGGGCAGCGTCTCCAATAAGGGTCACTGGGACTCCTTTATTTAGTAATTCTGGCGTCAGTGTGGCCCGATCGTATACTGGATAACCAGATATTTGAGCTTCTTGGGTGGCTGCTAAAATTTGAGGAATGGGATGGTGCCACTGAGTTCTACGAATGGCTTCTTTCTTAAGTGCTTTAGCCCCCTTTGTGCTCAAATCTTTAGCCTCTTTTTCTGACAATGGAAAGCTGAGTTGCCACATGACTGAGTCTGCTTCATATGGCATTACATAAATACGCTCATGACCATTGGCTGTTTGAAATACTGTGGCCGCGTCTAGTAAAGAGCTATCCGAGTCTTTTAAATCTTTTAATGGACAAATACCTAAAATCACTATACAGCCTAGGTAACGCAGTGGTGTGGTGTCTTCTCCAATTAACAAACTGCGTACAGAGCTGCGAATTCCGTCTGCTCCTACCAAAAGATCTGCCTTAAGATTGTAAATTTCTCCTTTTACTTTAAAATATAAGTCTATCCCACAATCCTTAGCCTTTTTAAAATCTATTAACTGGTGGTCCCACTTCACTACATCACTCTGTCCTAATTGTTCTAAAAGTGCTAAGCGCAAAGACTGACGTGAAATATGAATGTTTCTTCGCTTTGGTAGTGTTTGTTCATGTAACTGTACCCACTTTCTAAACCCCCATTCTCCAATTATTTTACCCGCTGTGGTGTGTACCACATGCCTTGTAGAAACTACTCCTTTTTTAAGAGATAAAAGACCCAATCCTTCTATGGCTTTACTGGCTTGTTGCAAAGTAAGTCCATACCCCTGAGAACGTGTATGAAAGGCGCTATCACGCTCAAAGAGCGTAAAGGGAATTCCGCGGTGCAAGCAGGCCACAGCCAGGGCCACCCCACCTATACCCCCACCAATAATAGCAAGCTTTGGATAATTTCCTATATGAACTAAAGGATGGTTAACGTTGGCTATTAAACCAGAACCAGAGCAACTTACACATGTGTAAAGAGAGGCCTTAGGATTTTGTGGAGGGGCTCCCTGGCTCCTTGTTTTATTAAATAGATCTAATGCTTTCTGGTAGCGGAGTTTTACTTTCTTTCGAACCCTTCTACTTTTTTTCCCCTGCCCATGGCAGTCTTTACAAACAGACCAGCTATGCTCCTCATCTTTCAATTTTTCTCTTCCTTTTTATTTTATCAAATTTAAATTTATTTTAGCTTAATAAAACCAAAAGTGTCTAATACTTTTATAATCAAAAATGTCATATCTATTTCATACCACTTCACTCCAAAATTTGCATTTGTTGCGTGCTTGTGATGGTTGTTGTGATAGCCTTCTCTCATCATTAAAAAATCGAAGGGGAATAAATTTTTACTTGTGTTCTCCACTTTGTAGTTTACATAGCCGTAAATATGACCAAACCAGTTAATAATAACCTCTGTATGGGCGCCATTAAAAAAGTAATGGGAAATAACAACCACTGCCACCAGCTACTCACAAAAACCGTAAAAAATAATAAGTAGGCTGCAATCCAAAGAATACGAAAAAGCTTAGAACCTGCAAAGAGATCAAAAATTTTCCACTGTGGCACATTTTTAATAAAACGCGGATCTACCTCTATAAGTTGTTGATTGATCTCTTGATAGATTGTTTTGGTTTTCCACATCATGGCAATAATATTAGAATCATGAGAAGGAGAGTGGGGGTCATTTTCAGTATCTGTATGTGCATGGTGCATGCGGTGCATAATACCATACCCATAAGCGCTTAAATAACTTGGTCCTTGAAAAATCCAAGTCAAAACAAAAGTAATACGCTCCATTGTTTTTGACATTGTAAAAACTTGATGTGCCGCATAACGGTGTAGAAAGAATGATTGAAAAAACAAGCCCCCATACCAGAGCACTAAAACAAAAATAATAATAGTCATTTTTCTTGTAAAGATAATTTGCTTTCACAAGTGAAACAATGAACTTAAATCAATAAAACGGTTGTGCAGAACGTTTTCGTATTCTGCTGAGCGCCTGTGCCGTAATACCAATATAAGAACTGATATACTTTAAAGGAATTGCTTTTAACAACTCAGGCCTCTCCTTAAACAATCTTAGATATCGCTCCTCTGCATTGAGGTTTAACAGGTTCTGCTCGCGTTTAGATTTAATCAAAAAAAGACACTCAGCAGTTAATCTACCAATGAGATTTCCTATTTGTGTTGATTTATAGACCCACTTAAGTAGGTGTTAATATTTAATTAAATGGTAAAAATTTGATTAGATTTAAAAAAATATTTAAATGAATACATTATTATTAGGGGTAGAATTGACTGAATGGGTTGGTTATTTAGCAATGACAGTTTTACTTGTGTCATTTATGATGAGAAACGTAACCAAACTTAGAATTATTAACAGTGTTGGTTGTCTGTTTTTTGTAGTATATGGTTTATTGATTTCTCAATATCCAATAGTGATCACTAATCTTGCCATTATTTTAATTAATTTTTATTATTTATTTCTTAAGAAAAATTAATTTCAAAAATCTGCTGAGGTATTGATGATAAATAAGATCATAGAGGCTATTTTTAATGCTATCGTTAATATGTTGTTTAATTTACTATTATTCTCATAAACCATTCTAATGGTCCAGACTCATTATATTTTCTCCATATTACCACAAATAAAAAAGCCCAGATAAAAATTTCCAGGCTTTGATAACTAAAAGTGAAACTAACTTTAACTTTGAAAACAATTCAAATATAGAATAGAATCTTAATGATTAGTTTAAAGAAAGGTTAGCTTTTTATTAAATTAATGCCCTTTAATCCACCCTCCGTCAACTGCCAATGACTGGCCTGTAATATAGCTAGCCCTTTCACTTACTAAGAATGCGGCGGCGGCGGCAAACTCTTCAGGTGTTCCAAAACGTTTCATCGGAATGGTGTCTTTTACCTCATTTACTTTTGGGTTTTTATGAATAAGATTTTCTAGACGGTTTGTATTAGTGTATCCCGGCAACAAATTATTTACTGTTATGCCATAAATAGCTACTTCGTTAGAGAGGCTTTTTGCCAAACCCAATAAACTTGTTCTTACTGCATTAGAAGAAATTAGGTTATCGGCAGGTTGTTTAACCGCAACAGACGTTATGGTTAAAATACGTCCAAATCTTTTTTCTTTCATACTCGGCAACAACTGTTGAATAATATCAACAGCGCTTAAGAACAATAAATTGTATAGGTACTTCCAATCATCTAAATTAAACTGTTCAAATGCTCCGCTTGCAGGACCACCTGTATTTGTCACTAAAATTTCAATATCACCAAAAGCTTTTACACTTTGCTCCACAAGGTTTTTACGTTGACCTTCATCTGTAATATCACAAACAAACGATGCAACATTATTTGGTGCAATGCTTTCAATCTCAGCTTTAGTAATTGCCAGCGCTGCTATATCCGTACCACATATAATAACTTTTGCACCTTCTTTTGCCAATTCAATTGCAACAGCTTTACCCAAGCCTTTACTTGATGCTAGTATTAACGCAACCCTGTTTTGAATTCCTAAATCCATCTTTAAATTTTAGATTTCTGTATTTATTTTTGCCTGCTATTTTCTTAAATAATTATCTGATCCATCAATCCAATCTTGCCGTGGTGGCGCAAAAGTATCGGTTTCTATAACTTTGCCAACCATTAAAGCTTTGTGCCTGCGATTACCCGGAATAACAATTGCTTCACCAGCCAATATATCAACAGAATTATCTTCATCATCATCAAACCAAAAACGAAGTATGCCTTCCTGCACTTCCGTTATTTGTTCATTTTCGTGTGAATGCCAAGGGACGCTAAACCCATCTTCAAACTCCATCTTAGCAATCATCACTTTTTCTCCATGAATGAATTGTCTTTTCATTTTTGGATTTACTTGTTCAACAGCGATATTAGTCCAATTAATTTTTTGCATAACTATTATTTGATTTAATGATTTAATACACTGGCACTAACCAGCTGTGTTTATCTTCAATTATTCCTGCTCTTAGCCCATTTATTTCTTTATACAACATATTGCTGATTTTAGCTTCTTTAGTGTTTGGTAGAGTCATACATATATCTCCATGAGTAATTTCTGAGATATGAGAAACCACCGCTGCCGTACCAGAACCAAAAGCTTCTTTTAAATTTCCATCTTGGTATGCTTTTATAATTTCATCAATAAAAATATCCCGTATCTCCACTTTTATATTTTTTTCTTTAAGAATATCAATAAAATAAGTACGGGTGGTGCCTTTTAAAATTGCGCCGTTAAGATCTGGTGTTAAGACCGTATCACCGACTACAAAAAACAAATTCATCATACCTGTTTCTTGTATCTTTTTAAAGTGAGGGCTTTCAAGCCAGATAACCTGATCAAAACCCTTTTGTTTTGCTAACTCACCAGCCTTAAAAGAAGCTGCATAATTACCTCCTGTTTTAGCTTCACCTGTGCCTCCGGGCACTGCCCTTATCAATTTTTGCTCTGTCACTAATTTTACTGGGACTGTAAAATAGGGTTGAGCAGGAGCAGCATAAATATAAAATGTATAGGTACTTGAGGGTCCTACCCCCAACGAACTTTCAGTAGCTATCATTGTAGGGCGCAGGTATAAGGCACTTCCTTCTGCTTTAGGAATCCAATTTATTTCTAAATGGGTTATTGCTTTTAAGGCTGATAAAAAAATTTCGCCCGGCACACTAGGCATACACATACGTTCCGCTGAAAGGTTAAACCGTTCAATATTTAAACTGGGGCGAAGCAATTTAGGAGTGCCATCCAGACCAATGGTTGCCTTCATGCCTTCAAAAATGCATTGGCAATATTGCAGACCTTTAGATTGTGGGTCGAGCTGTAAACTTTGATAAGGAACAATTCTAAAATCACCCCATTGATTATTTGCATAATCCATAATAAACATATGGTCTGAAGTATACTTGCCAAACGGAATATTGTTAAAGTCAATATCCTTCAATTTGGAGTTTTCTATTTTGGTGATTTTAATATCCATGTTATTTACTTTAGTTGTGTTTGCAATGAGTACTCTATTTGTTAATGAAGAAATGGATTTTTCATACTTGAGCGTTTTTACCGAACATATGATCCGGCGTTCATATCAATCGAAGTTCCGGTTGCATGATCTGCCAATCCTGAACAAAGCAAGGTGACCATGGGAGCGATATCTTCTGGAGTTGTGAGTTCATTCAGCGCAATGTCGTTCAAAGCAAAGTCCTCGCCGTATTCTTCTAAGATAGCATTGGCCATATCCGTCCGGGTAAATCCGGGAGCTATCAAAAATGCTTTGATTCCTTGTTTTCCGTAATGTCTGGCAATTGATCGGGTGAGACTTACAATAGCCCCTTTGGAAGCGGCATAAGCTAAATAATCTGTTGTATCACCACGAAAAGCGGCTCGCGAAGATATGTTTACGATTCTACCATTCTGTTGAGTTTTGGCCTGATCTACAAATTCTTTGCATAGAATGCCAACAGCTGTTGTATTTACAGAGAAGGTTTGTTCCCAGGTTTTTAACCATTCGTCGGTTGGCAATGAATCCGCTGCACTTGGGGAAATTCCAGCGTTGTTTACCAGCGCAGATATTGGGCCATACTTTTGAACAAGTCGTGGAATGAAGCCACTCACCTGAGAAGAATCCGAAAGATCGCAGGGCTCTGTAAAACTCGTGTTTTGAAGCTCATTTTTCAATTTATCAGCCTCTAACTTGTTAGAGTTGTAGTGTATAATCACCTCAGCGCCAGATTTTGAAAGTTGCTTTGCAATGGCCCTGCCAATTCCTCTGGAAGCTCCTGTAACAAGAATTCTTTGATTTTTTAAGGAAATATTCATTGAGTGAATGTATACAAAAATCTAATTTATATCATTTTTTTTTAATTTAATTGCGAGTCCACTTAAACAAATTAATATAGTGTGTAACGGGTTCTGTAGGTGATATGATTAATTTTGGAAAACAATAAACTTTGAAAATCTCTTTTTTAGTAAATATAAATATTTAGCTTTTCTCTAGACTAAATCCACTGCGCCTTTTTAATGACTTATGGCTTAAAGCAAATTTTTGTTAGATGTTTTTTTGTTTGAACCGATCCTAAAACTTACTCTTGGATATGCTCCAACATTTTGGATAAACTGCCTTTCAATGTAGTTTAGATTTTGTTGGGTATAGCTCCCCCGCTTTTGTTAGGGCTATAAGACCCAAAACAGGTCCTATCGCCAATATTGTATAAATACCATTTGAATTCGTCCATTCTATCATTCCAGTAATAAATTGAATGCTAATTATCGTTATTGAAAACCCAATGCAATTAACAATTGTAAGTGCAGTTCCTTTTTTTTCTGCTGATACATTATGAGCTACAAGTGTTGACAAAAGAGGTGAGTCTGCAATAACAACGATTCCCCAAAAAATAAGAAAACCAATAAACAAGCTTTCAGATTCACTAGTAAATATTAATGGAGAAATAAGGCAACAAACGCATGATAATAGTAGCGCGATGGATGCTGTTCGTTTGGTTCCTAATGTGTTCCCAAGATAACCGCCAAGTACGCAGGCCAGCCCGCCTATTCCGATTATTAGGAATGATAATATTGGAATATTGAATATAGTTTGAGAATGTTCAATACTATATTTTTTTAGCATTATGGGTACAAATACCCAAAAGGCATATAGCTCCCACATGTGACCAAAATAACCAAAAGTCACAAAACGAAAATTCCGATTTCGAAATACACTAAAAAAAGCTACTAGATCTGCTCGTTGAAGGGGTTTTCGGTATGGGCCATCAGGCACCATAATTACCATCAATAAGCCACCCAACACAGCAAGAGATGAAGTTATTATCAATACATATTCCCATGGATATGTATCAGTCATATTCTTTAGTAAATGAGGGAATGCAGTTCCTACTACTAATGCGCCCACTAAAAAGCCAAGTGCCTTACCCAGCCCTTTTTCATAGTAATCAGCAGCTATTTTCATCCCTACAGGGTAGATGCCAGCAAGAAAAAAACCAGTAAAAAAACGAAGTGAGAGTAAACTGTTTAAATTGTTGCCTTCCCACATTATCCCTAAATTAAATAGCGAGCCGAGCAAAGCACTTATTAAAAACACTTTTGAAGGTGAAAATCGATCAACAATATTCAAAATAGAAAAAGTCAATGTGCCAATAATAAATCCAAATTGTACGGCCGAGGTTAAGTGCCCTAAAGCACTTATATTAAGATCAAAGTGTATGGCTAGATTATCTATCACACCATTACCCGCAAACCAAAGTGACGTGCAACAGAACTGCGAGATTATTATTACTGGAAGTATTAACTTATTGCTTACCCTCACACCTATAATTCCAACTAATTTTTCCCTTGCCATAAAAAAATGATTCTCCAGAATGGGAATTTGGTTTTCGGCACCAATTTATTTTAGTGATTTCATATCAATTACAAACCTGTATTTAACGTCATTACTAGTAACACGCTCGTAAGCAGTATTTATATCTTGCATGTCTATAAGTTCAATGTCACTCGTAATATTGTGTGCTCCACAAAAATCTAACATCTCTTGTGTTTCTTTAATTCCACCAATTAGAGAACCTGCAATACGCTTACGGCCCATAATTATACTTCCGCCATGAAAAGGTTTTAAAGGCTCAACGGCCCCAACTAAAACCATGGTTGCATCAATTTTAAGCAATCCTAAATAGGGATCCATTTCATGGCTTACAGGAATGGTATTTAAAATAAAATCAAAACTTCCTTTGTGTTTTTTCATGTCGTCTTGATCTTTAGAGACTAAAACCTCATGAGCCCCTAATCTTTTTGCATCTTTTCCTTTTTCTGGAGATGTTGTAATCATGACCACATGGGCTCCTAGTGCATTGGCAAATTTAACGCCCATATGTCCTAATCCTCCCAGACCAATGACCCCTACTTTATCTCCTTTTTTAACCTTCCAATGTCTCAATGGTGACCATGTAGTTACGCCTGCACATAATAAGGGAGCTGTTGCCGCTTCGTCTAAATTTTCTGGAATGCGGAGTACAAATTTTTCATCTACAACCACAGAAGTTGAATAGCCGCCATAGGTTTGTAAACCTTCAATATGTTTGTCTTCACTGTTGTAGGTAAATGTGGCACCCTTTTCACAAAATTGCTCTAAATCTTGTTCGCATGAAGAACAGGTTTGGCAAGAATCAACCAGACAACCAACACCCACTAAATCTCCGATAGTATATGAATTCACCTTATCACCAACTTCTACCACACGACCAATGATCTCATGTCCAGGTACCACCGGATAGGTTGACCCCTTCCAATCGTCTCTTACCGTATGGATATCGCTATGACATACACCACAATAGGAAATATCAATTTTAATATCGGCTACACCAACTGCTCGTCTTTGTATGTCTAAAGCTTTTAAAACTTCTGTTGATGCGGTGGCACCATATGCTTTTACTATTGTCATTATAATGCGTTTTTTAAGGTCACTTTTAATTCAATTTCTGTGTATAACGCTTTCGATATTGGACAAACCTCTTTTGCTTTGTGTGCCATTTGCTGAAATTGTTCTGCATCGATAGTGGGTACATCACCTTCTAGATTTAAGTTCACTTTTGTAATGGCGCCATCTTGGAAGGTAACGATAGCCTCAACCTCTAAAGTGGTTGCTGTAAAATTAGCTTCGTTTAATAAGAAACTTAATTGCATAGCAAAACAACCTGCATGTGCTGCTCCTATTAATTCTTCAGGATTGGTTCCTTTCTCGCCATCTTCAAACCTGGTTTGAAACGAATATTGTGTCTTATCAAGAACTTTACTTCCGGTAGTTAAGTGACCTTGCCCCTCTTTTCCACTACCTTTCCATTCTGCATTCGCTTTTCTTGTAAATTTCATATTGATTGTTTTAGAAGTTAAATTATTTCTTTGGATGCTGTTGGATAATCAATATATCCTTTTGCACCACATGAGTAGAACAAAACGTCATGCCATTCTGTTTAAAAATTAGTTCCAATAAAGTAAACCTTTTTTTTTAGGATTGGTCATCACGTTCCATGTTTTTTTGGCTGTGGAACTCATTTGAATATTGTTTTTTCTGACTTAAGTAATTCCGCATTTCCCCAACAGCGCATAGAAGGTTTGGAAAACCTAACTCCTCCTAAAAGGGACAAGCATAATGAAGTCTTTGCTCCACTTGTAGTAGTTGGGTTGGGCTATGCCTTCTATACGAC
>CAWWAC010000020.1:0-35001 GCA_963934855.1 uncultured Flavobacteriaceae bacterium | reverse complement strand
TTTATATCTCCTGTAGTTTGATAGTACTTGTAAAGACCTTGGGCAACATATGTTTGACTATAACCATACCTATTTAAAAGCAAATTACCTCCTTGTCGCTCTTGAAACATAAACATAAGCGAGATGCGCTCATCCAACTCATCCTTATGTTTTTTGAATTTGGACGCGTCATAGAGTTCCACCAAGTTTAATACGGATAAATCAAAACGTCTTCCCCTTAAATCATGTTCGTTACATCTAAAGCCCTATGGTTTCCTGTAATATAGCAAGAAGTAATCCATTTAACACTTTTTTGGTCTGGTTTCCAATTAGCCACCTCTGTCACCTGGCAAACAAACTCTTTACCTCTGGAGTCAAACAAACGCACTTTACTAATGTCGTACAGTTCGTATTTATGAAATGGAATTCCAAGGGTAATAGGTGCTCCAGGAATGTTCTCTGTTACACTAACTTGTAAACTTTTATATTGAGATGGTTTTGAGCAAGAAAAAAACAAGGCTTACAAAAAATAACTTTTTCATATGAATTTTGTTAAAATTAAAATGAGATCGTTTTATTAGTCACTAAGGGCTTTGCCCAAAAACCTATAGAGCATATAAATGCCAATGGAATTAATAAGAAAAACATGCTTGTAAAACGTCAGCCTAATGTTTTACAAGTCAAAGAAATAACTGACCTAAATAACTAGACTTTAAACTCTAACAATGACGCAAAGGATACGTATTCCAAACATTTTTCATGACTGGCCTCTAAATTCACTAAAGGCGCCATTCCTGCCATATAAGCTTGTTTCCATCTGGATACACACAAACACCAGCGATCTCCGGGCTTTAAGCCAGGGAATTGGTATTCTGGTCTTGGGGTTTGCAGGTCGTTACCTACGGACTTGGTGTAGGCTAGGAATTCATCTGTCATTATAGCACACACGGTATGGGTGCCAATGTCCATGATATCTGTATTGCAACAGCCATCTCTAAAGGCTCCAGTCATGGGTTCTATACTGCAGGTTTCTAGTGGGGTGCCCAATACATTATTTGCCTTTTCCATATCTAACGAGTTGCTATTTTGTTCAATCACACCACAAAAATATACTATGTAATTTTAATAAAATAATTTAAACACATTTTGAAAAAAGAAAACCAATTCAATGCAGAGATTTTTAAAGTAGGAAACCCGGCCTTACAACCACAATTTTCTAATTCACTAGAAATATGATATAAAAATCTCTGGAAAAATGACTACTTATACGCTTCTTCATTTCTTAGAAACACCCAAAGCACTATCACTAGAATTGCAACCAATACAGGGAATTCTAATCTCATTTACTCTGTTTCACACAATGCCGGAAATAACCAAAGAGCTGGTGATTACTTAGCACCAGATATTATTCCACAAGGAAAAATACAGGCTAGATTCTCTGTAGATTTTGGTGCCAATATAAATTTTAAAATATTTATTATTATAAGAGAAAAACATGAATAGTTTTATATAATTTTAAAACATAAATGAACCCTATGACAAAACTTAGAATCTTCTTTTTGGCAGCCATTCTTTTTAGTATCGGGCTGCAAGCCCAGGTAAAACCTTCGCAAGTAGAAATTTTAAGAGACTCATATGGAGTACCTCATATATTTGGAGAAACAGATGCGGCCACCGCCTATGGACTAGCCTGGGCCAATGCAGAAGATGATTTTAAGACCATGCAAATAGGCTATTTAGCAGGAAATGGACTGCTGAGTAAATATACGGGACTCCAAGGAGCGTCGGCAGATTTTGTGAGCCAGCTCATTGGTGGAAAAGAATATGTGAATGCGCATTATGAAAAAGATATTAGTGAAGAGTATAAAAAAGTGATTAGCGGTTTTAGTGATGGATTAAATGCTTACGCAGCCAAACACCCTAAAGAAGTATTGTTAAAGGAGCTCTTTCCTATGACGGCTAAAAAACTTTTGACCTACACCTATTTACAGCTATTTGTAATGTCTGAGGCAGACGCATTGGTGAGCGCCATTGCTGGTAATAGTACTTCTAAACTAAAACCAAAAAAGACCGTAACTGGCTCTAACACTTTTGCTTTTAACAGTGTGCTTACTGCAGACGGGGCCACCTATCTAGCCATTAACCCACACCAACCCTTAGAAGGTCCCACCTCATGGTATGAAGCACATTTACAGTCAGAAGAAGGCACTAATATAGTGGGGGCTTTATTTCCCGGTGCCCCTAGTATTTTATTGGGGACTAATGAAAGTTTAGGTTGGGCACATACCGTAAACAAGCCAGACAAGGCAGATATATTTGAATTGGAGATGGACCCTTCAAAAAAGGATCACTACTTGGTTGATGGCGTCTCATATGTACTGGAAAAATTTAAAGCCAAATTGCACATTAAGTTTTTGGGGCTTCGTATTCCTATTAAAAAGAAATTTTATAAAAGCATATACGGGCCTACCTTAAAAAACAAAGAAGGAGTTTTTGCTGTGCGCACCCCTTCCCTATTTGAAATTAGAGCCTTAGAACAGTGGTGGCGTATGAATAAAGCACAAAATTTCACACAGTTTAAAGAGGCCTTAGAAATGATGGCCATTCCGGGTTTTAATATTGGTTATGCAGACAAAAATGACACTATTTTCTATGTGTCTAATGCCCTTATTCCTAAAAGAGCTGCTGGATATGATTGGACCAAAATAGTACCTGGAAACACCAAGAAAACACTCTGGACAGAAAACTATGCCTTTAAAGACATGCCACAGCTGCTACAACCTACTTCTGGTTACTTCTACAACACCAACCACAGTCCTTTTATTTCTAGTGGATTAGACGATAGTCCAAAGGCTGAAGACTTTAACAAGGACATGGGTTTTGAAACTTTTGACAACAACAGAAGTGAGCGTTTTGCAGAACTAGTTACCAATTTAAAATCGATAGACTTTGAGCACTTTAAAAAAATAAAATACGACAGCCAATTACCCAAGCAATTGGCTTATCCCTTTATGAACATAGATAGCCTATGGCAGCTAAAAGCAAATGAATACCCAGCCATAGAGGGGCTTATTAAGGAAATTCAAAGCTGGGATAAAAAAGCAGATCCAGATTCTTATGGTGCAGGGGCCTATGCCATTTTTTATTACCAAGTTGGAAAACATCTAAGCCACCTAGACAGTAGAAGAACCTTTAATAAAAAACAACTGGCTACTATTCTTATAGAGGTACAAAGCTATATGCGTAAATACTTTAATAAAGAACGTATTAGCTTAGGAGAATTTACTAAGGTGGTGCGTGGTGAGCAAGAGTTGCCTAGTTTTGGACTACCAGATGTCCTAGCGGCCATGCATGGGGCTCCTTATAAGGACGGCATGCGTAAAATTACAGCCGGGGAATCTTATATTCAATTGGTTAAATTTTCCAAAGAGAAAACACAGATTTACTCTGTAGTTCCATTTGGAAGTTCAAACCACCCAAATAATCCACATTACGCAGACCAATTGCCCTTATATATGGCAGGGAAGACAAAGGAAATGCCCTTAGAAAAAGCCTATTGGTACGCTAATTTCAAAAGAAAATACCACCCAGAATAAGCATTATAAATTAAGATTCTTAGCTTGCCCTTTGGGGCTATTTATTTTCTGGTTGATACACCAAAATTTGTTCTAGAAACTGACCTTTTTCAGTGTGGGTCTTATAGACTATAAAGCCTAATTTATGATAAAAATTGGCCAAAGGTTTCTCTTCTATACTGAGCCAAAAACTACTTTTTGGAAATTTTTTAAAAAGACTTTTTAGCCATAAGCTGCCTAGTTTTTCTCCACGCCTTTCTGGCAGTACCCAAACAAAACCTATATAAGCCCCTACTTCTTTAAAGAGCTCTTGAGAATGAGCCACCTCAAAAGCGGTACTTCCAGGTAAAAGTTCCTGAAAGACAATGCCTCCAGCTATTAGTTCTTGTGCCTCATAAAGTCCGTATATTTGTGCATAGGGTTTATACAAAAGACCGTGAAACTTTAATATTTCAATCCAATCTAGCGGCAGTATAGTAAAGTAATCTTTAGGCTGCGCTATAAGTTTAAAACTCAAAGGGGACTTTTTTTGTTTCATTAATATTTTATAGAAGTTCCCATGCCCAGAGCTTGTCAAAATCATCGGCCCAGCGGTCTCCAATATCTGTTCTGTAATAGGCATTGTTAATAATCACGTTTTGGATGCGGTTATACATGAGTTTCTGAGCATCTTTCATACTTAAACCAGTACCCGTAACTAATAAAGCAATTCCAGTATTACCAGTAATGAGCCACTCCTCGTTAATCTTTTTAAGATGTATTGGATGAATGCCTTCTTTTTGTGGTTTTTTAAATACAATTACAGAGTCTTTTGAGAAGAGCTTAAAGGTCTTTTTATCATCAAAAGGAAAGGGTGGCACCACCATATACGCCCCTACCTGAAATCCTTTCTTTACCTGAATTTTAAAAGAAATTCCTGCTGCTAATTTATAAAAAAGTGCTCCTAAAGGCTCTATAATTCCAGCCCTTTGTATATATATCTGAGGGTATCCAAAACGAGATGTAAACTCTAAAGGGTAAATACCACTGCCATTTACAATACAGTTAATATCTAATTGTCCCACAAAATCTTGCGTGGCTAATAGGGGTTCAAATTTCTTGAGGGTGGCGTCAAAAATGGGAGAATCCTTGGTCCAAAACATACTAGAGCCCATCTCTCCTGTAGACACACCCAATTCCTTTGGAAATAGTTTCTTGTGTTCAAAAGTGATATTTATAGGATAGATAAATTGCTTACCGTTAAAATAAGCTGATACTGAAATCTCTACCCCTTTGACTTTCCTTTGTAATTGAAAATTTCCAAAGGAATTTCCCCAAGATTTTTCATAGGCCTGTAACACCCTAATCACGTCTAAGCCTTCGTCATCAGAACCTACAAACAATAATTGCTTGTATTCCTGAGTTTCACCAGACGGCTTCACTACATAGGCATTGGGATTTTTCTTTACATAGGCAATGGCTTCCTGAAAACTCTCAAAATCTTTATATGGGAGGGTTTTTATACCTAGTTTTTTTAGTTCTGCCTGCCCAAAGTCACGGTCTAATTCCAAGCTGTCTGTATAGGTAGTACCTCCAAAAACTAACTTTCCCTTAGCTCTAAGAGCTTCACAAATAGCACCATAGCCAGTGTAATCAAAAATAATGAGGTCTGCCCAATCTTCATGTTTTTTCCAATCTGTGACCTTGGGTACAAAACCGTACCCAATTTCGCGGGAGGGCTTATCTCCCACATAAAATTTAATCTGGTGTCCTTCTTGCTGCATAGCATAGGCCATGTCTAGAGTTTCTCCCCATCTTGAGACAAACAATATTTTCATTTTGGTGAGGAGCAAAAGGGGCTTCTTAGCAATATTTTGCTGGGTATTAGCATCCATAAATAGTTAGATGTCTTTTTAAAATATAAGTGTTTTATTCACTGCTAACAAAAATAATATACGCACAAAATTAATACAAATCAACTTCGTTTGTAAATAAATCTTTAGTCAAAAAAAACACATATTTTCCGTACTTTTGAAGCTATTAAAGGAGTATTTATGAAAATCCTTGTTACAGGAGCAGCAGGTTTTATTGGTTTTCACGTTTGCAAGCAATTGTTGTCTGAGGGACACAGTGTAGTAGGGTTAGACAATCTTAATGATTACTATGAGGTGGGCTTAAAGTACGCCAGGTTGCAGGAATTAGGAGTGCAAGACGCCGGGCGCTTACCTTATAACCAACAAGCCAAAAGTAGTACAGAAAAAGATTTTAGTTTTATAAAGCTACAATTAGAAGACAGGGACTTACTGCCCCTTCTCTTTAAAAAGGAAAGCTTTGAGGTAGTTTGTAACTTGGCCGCACAGGCAGGAGTTAGGTACAGCATTGATAATCCTGAAACCTATATAGACAGTAATATTGTAGGCTTTCTCAATATCTTAGAAGGCTGTAGACAGTATGGCGTTAGACATTTGGTATATGCCAGTTCTTCTTCTGTTTATGGGCTTAATGAGAAAGTCCCTTTTCATACGGGACAATCTGTAGACAGACCCATTAGCTTGTACGCCGCTTCTAAAAAAACCAATGAACTCATGGCGCATACCTACAGCCATTTATATGGATTTTGCACTACAGGACTTAGATTTTTTACGGTGTACGGCCCATGGGGTAGACCAGATATGGCGCTATTCCTTTTTACTAAGGCCATGATAGAAAACAAACCGATTCAGGTGTTTAACCATGGAAATATGTCTAGGGATTTTACCTATATAGATGATATTTGTAAGGGAGTTACCACAGTAATAAATACCCCCACAATAAAAAGAGCCACTCAAAAAGAAATGTACAAGCTCTACAATATTGGAAATAGCAGTCCAGTGGCGCTCAATGAATTTATAGCCGCTATTGAAACGGCGCTAGATACTAAGGCTATTAAAGAGTTTATGCCCATGCAAGCAGGCGATGTAGCCAGTACATGGGCAGATGTTTCTGGATTAAAAAATGATTACCAATACCAGCCAAACACCCCAGTAAAAAAAGGAATAGAAAACTTTATAAATTGGTATAAAAAATATTATAAAATCTCTTAAAAAAAATTAATGAATTTAACAGTTATAGGTACAGGATACGTGGGTTTAGTGAGTGGTGCATGTTTTGCAGAAATGGGAAATAAAGTACACTGTATAGATGTAGATCTCAAAAAAATTGAAGATTTAAAACAAGGGATTATTCCTATATATGAGCCTGGTTTGGAAGCCATGGTAAAACGCAATACAGAAAATAAAAGTTTACATTTTTCTACAGACCTAGCCACGCAGTTGCCCCATACAGATGTTGCTTTTATAGCAGTAGGAACTCCTATGGGCGCAGATGGATCTGCAGATTTACAATATGTACTTCAGGTAGCTAACAGCATAGGGCAACATATGACCAAACCCCTTATAGTGGTAGATAAATCTACAGTTCCTGTTGGGACCGCAGATAAGGTAAAAGCTACTATAGAAAAAGCCCTTGAAAAAAGAGGAATAAAAATAGATTTCTCGGTGGTGTCTAATCCAGAGTTTTTAAAAGAAGGAGATGCCATTGCAGATTTCATGAAGCCAGACCGTGTGGTGATTGGCGCAGACAGTTCAGAAGCCTTTGAAGTGATGCGTAAATTATACGTGCCTTTTTTTAGAAGTAGTATGGACAGACTCATTACTATGGACGTTCGCTCTGCAGAAATGACCAAATATGTAGCCAATGCCATGTTGGCTACTAAAATCTCATTTATGAATGAGATAGCTAATATATGTGAGCTGGTAGGTGCAGATGTAAATAAAGTGAGGATAGGCATTGGCTCAGACAGCCGTATTGGGTATAGTTTTATTTATCCAGGGAGTGGTTATGGAGGCTCTTGCTTTCCAAAAGATGTAAAAGCGCTAAAAAAAACAGCAGAAGAAAATGGTTATGACGCCAAGCTAATAGGCGCAGTAGAAGCCGTAAATGAGGCTCAAAAAATGGTAATTGCCAATAAAGTAGTCAGCCGTTTTGGAAAAGATCTTTCTGGTAAAACCTTTGCTGTATGGGGATTAGCCTTTAAGCCAGAAACAGATGATATGAGAGAGGCGCCAGCCATTTACATCATTAAAGATTTAGTGGCTAGAGGTGCAAAAGTACAAGCATTTGACCCAAAAGCTATGAAAGAAGCGGCGCATTTTTACCTTAAAGAAACTCCAAATGTGAGTTATAGCAGCAATAAATACGAGGCACTTAAAGGGGCTCACGCCATGATTCTACTCACAGAATGGAAAACTTTTAGAGCGCCAGATTTTGATGCCATTAAAGTGGAGCTCTCTAGTCCTATTATTTTTGATGGAAGAAACCAGTACTCAGATATTGAAATGCAAAAAAGAGGCTTTGAGTACTATCAAATAGGAAAGAAATAGTACTTAAAATTATTTATGAACAATTCTCATGTTAAAATTGGAATTATTGGCCTTGGTTATGTGGGACTTCCACTAGCTGCATTACTTTCAGAGCAATATAGTGTTATTGGTTTTGATCTAGACTATGAGAGAGTAAGGGGTATTATAAATGGAGAAGATCCTAATCTAGAGGTTACTACACAGGAATTAAAAACTGTTTTAAAACAAGAAAAAAATACTGCAAAAGGATTGTTTTGTACTACAAAAGCAGCTCATTTAAGTGCTTGTAATTTTTTTATTGTTTGTGTACCTACACCTGTAGACACAAAGAATGAACCCGATTTCTCTATGCTAAAAGCCGCCTCCAAAACAGTAGGAAAAGCCATGCAAAAAGGAAGCTATGTAGTCTTTGAGTCTACCGTTTACCCAGGCGCTACAGAAGACATTTGCAAACCTATTTTAGAAAAAGAGAGCCACTTAATTTACAACACAGATTTCTTTTTAGGCTACTCTCCAGAGCGAATAAATCCAGGAGACCAAAGCCGAAAACTTAAAGACATTGTTAAAATTACTTCTGGATCTACTCCAGAGGCCGCACAATATATAAATAACTTATACAATTCTGTTATTAATGCAGGTACCTATTTAGCACCTAGTATACAAGTAGCAGAAGCGGCAAAGGTGATAGAAAATGCTCAAAGAGACCTCAATATTGCTTTTGTAAATGAGTTGGCTATGATTTTTGGAAAAATGGGCTTAGACACTACAGAGGTTTTAAAAGCAGCCGCAACCAAATGGAATTTCATGCCGTTTACTCCTGGGCTTGTAGGGGGGCATTGTATTGGCGTAGACCCCTATTACTTAGCTGCCAAGGCAAAACAAATAGGATACCACCCAAAGGTGATATTAGCGGGTAGAAAACTTAACAACCAAATGGGAGCCTTTGTAGCGGGCCAATTATTGCACCTAATGGGACTTAAAAAACAAAGCGCGTTAGCAGCGCCCATACTACTAGTAGGCTTCTCCTTTAAGGAAAATTGTCCAGATGTGAGAAATACAGGTGTCATGACGGTCTATAAAGCACTAGAGGCTTATGGAGCCCAACTTAGTGTTTATGACCCTGTGGCAGATGCAAATGCAGCTCATAAAAATTACGGAGTTTCACTTGTAGAAGAACCAAAAATTCAGACATATAGTGCCATTGTTTTGTGTGTTCCTCACTACGCTCTAAAAGAAATAGATTGGCGTGTCTACTTAACAGATAAAGGGGTAATTTACAAGGTAAAACAAGATTTTAGCTGCCCTGCCCACGGACACTTATAAAGCTACTCTTGAAGCATAGGCTTTTTCATAGACCTCCTCATAGAGCGGCAAAATTTTTAAGAGATCAAAATCTTGTGCCATAAGGGCTGCTTTCTTTTTAAAACGATCTAAAGTTTCTGAATCTTTTAAAATACTAATGGCATTTTCTGCCATTTCGTCTA
This sequence comes from uncultured Flavobacteriaceae bacterium, assembly GCA_963934855.1. Classification (GTDB taxonomy): domain Bacteria; phylum Bacteroidota; class Bacteroidia; order Flavobacteriales; family Flavobacteriaceae; genus MAG-120531. The sequence goes on along the minus strand of CAWWAC010000020.1, from coordinate 25,584 downwards.
CTGCGCCTACTGGGCTCAAGTAACCTGTTTCTCCATGAACATTTACCTCTGGAATACCACCAGTATTACTAGAAATTACTGGTACCTCATTCACCATAGCTTCTAGTGCTGCCAATCCAAAACTCTCTGTTTCTGAAGGCAGTAAGAAAAGATCTGAAAAACATAAAATTCTATCTACTTCATTACTATTACCAAGAAATAAAACCTTGTCAGAAATGCCTAATTGTTCACACTGCAATTCTGCCATTTCTCTCTCCGGCCCGTCTCCAACCATGAGTAATTTAGCAGGAAGTACCTTTTGAATTTTATGAAAAATAGACACCACATCTCCAATGCGTTTCACCTTTCTAAAGTTAGAAACATGAGTAATAATACGCTCGTGATCCTGAGCCATAAGCGTTCTCTGGCAATCTGTATAATTATGCCTATACTTAGAAGTATCAATAAAATTAGGAATCACTACAATGTCTTTTTTAATGTCAAAGAGAGATAAGGTTTCTTTTTTAAGGCTGTCAGAAACAGCCGTAACCACATCTGAATGATTTATACTAAAAGTCACCGCTGGCTTGTAAAAAGGGTGCTTACCCACTAGTGTGATGTCTGTTCCGTGAAGAGTGGTTACCATTGGAATATAAATCCCCTGCTCTACCAACATTTGCTTGGCCATATAGCCTGCATAGGCGTGAGGAATGGCGTAATGTACATGCAGCAATTCTATTGCGTACATTTTTACCGTGTCTACTAATTTACTAGACAAGGCCAATTCATAGGGTTGGTAATGAAATAAAGCATATTCAGGTACATGCACCTCGTGAAAATAAATATTTGAATTTAAAAGGTCCAAACGAACTGGCTGCTTATAGGTTACAAAATGTATTTCATGACCCCTATTAGCAAGCGCAATCCCTAATTCCGTAGCTACTACACCACTACCACCAAAGGTGGGATAACAAACAATTGCAATTTTCATATTTTATTTTTTAACACCAGCTAATGCAACCGGTAGCTTCCCTAAAGCAGTCGCCTCTCCATATAAAACCCGCACCGCATAAGTCCCCATCTCTGGTGCATTCTGGTAGCCAAAAAACAAGGCTGGAATGTCACTTACAAAAGGGATATCTAACAGGGCATAAGGCTTTGTAAATACGGCAAGCACCATGCTATTGTCTAAATCATTAATTTTTTTAAGTAGTCTAATTTCTTCTTCCGTCATTTTATGTGCCTTATAGGCAGTATTCATAGGCCGGTGGTGGCCTACCACAACATATTCAAAGCCACTTAGCTGCTTCACATTGGTAGCCAGCTGTTCAGTTGTGAAAGCCACAGCGCCTCTTTTAAGTAAATCTCTTTCAAAGGACATACCAGAAGCATCTCCCATTTTTACATAAGCCACCTTGGCATTTTTAGCTATCACTATTGCTGGCCTAGAACCCTGTTGAACAAATGTAGCCGCATGATCATATGCCTTATCAATGGCCTTCTGATACATTGGGAGGTTTAAATCATTGGTAAGGTTTTTTAATACTATTGGGCTGTAATGGTGAAGTCCTAAGTTGTATTTTGCCGCTAATATTTTTTTTACAGAATGCGCCAAACGCTCCTGTGTAAGACTTCCGTTGTCTAGGGCCGCCTTCATATGTAGAATGGATAACCCTAAATTATTGGGGATTACCAATACGTCATTTCCTGCTAAAAAAGCCATTAAAGCTACATCTCCATCTGAAGAAAAATCAGAAGCCCCTTTCATATTTAAGGCGTCTGTAAATACAAGCCCTTTAAAACCAAGAGTCTTTTGCAATAAATCTGTAGTCGCTTTTTTAGAGAGGGAAACAGGAAGTCCTGGAACACCCGTGAGCACAGGTACGTCTAAATGCGCCACCATAACCCCTTGAACGCTTTGGAGTAAAGGCGTTTTATATGGGTATAATTCTATACTGTCTAGGCGTGCTTTTGTAAAGGGCAAAAGAGGTAGAGCCTTATGAGAATCTACTTCAGTATCTCCATGTCCAGGAAAATGCTTGGCACAAGTAAAGACGCCTTCTCTATTCATTCCCTGGCTAAGGGCCAAAGCCCTTGCCGATACTTTTCTCACATCTGACCCAAAAGACCTATTGCCAATAATAGGGTTGTTAGGATTAATATTGACATCGGCCACAGGCGCAAAATTCATATGTACTCCCAATCTCTTGGCTTGCATACCCATATGCTGACCCAGTGTTCTAATAAGCTCTAGGTCTTGTATAGCACCCATGGTCATGTTCCAAGGATAACTAGGTACAGAATCTAAGCGCATAGCAATGCCCCATTCCGCATCCATTGAAATCATAAGAGGCACCTTAGATATAGACTGGTAGTGGTTGGTGAGTTCTGCTTGTTTATAAGGAGTTCCCAAGGAGAAAATAACCCCACCTGGTTGGTATCGGGATACCTCGTTTTCAAATGCAGTCAATACATTCTCTTCTGCCCTACTTTGAACCATAATGACAAATAGCTGCCCCAGCCGCTCCTCTGGACTCATGGCTGCATAGGTATTCTCTACCCACTTTTGTTTAGAAACTGTTTGCGCCCTTAGAGGAAAGCTACAAAACAACAAAAGAAAAAAATAACAATAAAATGATTTCATAATAGATGTTTATACCATTTCTTAGTCTTAATTTATTTAAAATATAGACTTAAAATTACTGCTCTAAAAAATTAGGCTTTCATAAATTGACCATGCCAGCTTTCAGACGCTGGAACCTCCCAAAATTGGTCATATTCTCCTTTTGTATTCACTAAATTATTAAAAACAATGGTGTTCCCATTAACGGCCCTGTCTTTAGCCATTTTTTTAAAGTCATTAAGCTGTTTATGGGCCAGATGTGGACCCTGCTTATAGGTTACATTCATTTTATCTAATAAATCTACTCCGTATAGGGCTTCCAATTTTTGAATAAATCTCACAGATGCGTCTATAGAGCAGCCAGACGCGCTGCCTTGCTGCGCGTCTAATCCAAAAATTATAAAGCGGTTATAAGGCATGTCTACACCGGCGTGCAAAGCGGCCTCATGAGCCGTCCATCCATTTAGAAAAGCGTCACAAGCCGCTTTAACGGCTGCTGCCTCTTCTGTGTTAAAAGGTCTATTGCTTTGGTAAATCCAAATTCTTGCGTCTTCTGGTAATTCTTGAAAAGGCACTAACATAGTATTGAGCGTGTTATAATTCTGCCGCAGTGGCAATTAACTCTGCAATGTCCATCACTTGAACATCTGCTTCTTTTTCTTTGTTTTTGATTCCATCTGTAAGCATGGTGTTACAAAAAGGACAGCCAGCTGCTATAATATCTGGTTGTACTTCTAAGGCCTCTTCTGTTCTAGTAATGTTAATTTCCTTATCTCCTGGCTCAGCATCTTTAAACATCTGTGCACCACCTGCACCACAACACAGTCCTTTTTGCTTGCAGTTTTTCATTTCTACAAGCTGTGCATCTAATTTTATAATGAGTTCCCTTGGAGCTTCATATACTCCATTGGCCCTACCCAAATAGCAGGGGTCATGAAAAGTAATTTTTTTTCCCTTGTAGGCACCTCCCTCTAAACTAAGTCTACCTTGATCTAGTAAATCTTTTAATAGTTGAGTATGATGCACCACGTCATAATGACCTCCTAAAATGGGGTATTCATTTTTAAGGGTGTTGAAACAGTGTGGGCAAGCAGTGACTACTTTTTTAACTCCATAGGAATTTAAGGTAGCAATATTACCAGCTGCTTGCATTTGAAATAAAAATTCATTTCCTGCACGTTTGGCTGGGTCACCACTACAGCTTTCTTCTGCTCCTAAAACAGCAAAGGAAACTCCTGCTTTATTTAAAATTTTTACAAATGCTTTAGTTATTTTTTTAGCACGCTCGTCAAAACTACCAGCACAGCCAACCCAGAAAAGGATTTCTGCTTCTTTACCAGCTGCTGCTATGGAGGCTAATGTAGGTACCATGATTTGCTCTTTTGACATATTCTTATTTTTCTTGAGCCCATAAGAGCCTATCTTGTTGGTTATAAGGCCATGGAGCCCCATTGTTTTCAATATTACCCATCATATTATTAAGTGCAGCAGGGGCTGCAGATTGTTCCATGACTAGGTATTGGCGCATGTCCATAATAATAGATAAAGGGTCTATGCTTACTGGACAGGCTTCTACACAAGCATTACAAGAGGTACAAGCCCACAATTCCTCTGCAGAAATATAATCTCCCAGAAGTTGTTTGTTGTCTGGCACAAACACCCCTTTATTTTTCTTTGTGATTTCTCCTACTTCATTAAGACGGTCTCTGGTGTCCATCATGATTTTTCTTGGAGATAACTTTTTACCTGTCTGGTTGGCAGGACACATATCTGTACACCTGCCGCACTCTGTACAGGTGTAAGCATTTAATAGTTGTATTTGATTTAGATCCATAACATCTGCTGCTCCAAAACGCTCTGGAGCATGCGCATCGGCCGCAGGAGCGGCAAAAGGATCTGTATTTGGATCCATCATGACAGCTACTTCTTTGGCGACGGTTTCATTGTGTGAAAATTGGCCAGAAGGTGTCAATCTCCCAAAGTAAGTGTTAGGAAAAGCTAAAAGAATATGCAGGTGCTTTGAAAAATATAGATAGTTTAAGAAAAATAAGATTCCAACAATGTGCAACCACCAGGTCGTTCTTTCTATAATTATAAGAGTGCTTATAGGAAGAGCATCGAACAAAGGACTTATAAGGCCGCTTACAGGAAACGAACCCGCTTGCACATAATGGGCTGCACCCAATTGCTGTAATTGAATATCTACCGCATTCATGGTTAAAAATAATCCCATGAGTACCCATTCTATATAAAGAATTAAGTTGGCGTCTTTTTTAGGCCATCCTTTCATTTCTGGATTCCAAAAACGCTTAAGCTTTAAAACATTTCTACGAACCCAAAATGCGGCTACCGCCACTACGACAAGTGCTGCAAAAATTTCAAAAGTGGCAATCAAAACGTCATAGGTACTTCCTAAAAAAGAAAAAAGTCTATGTGTCCCTAAAAGACCATCTAGGACAATCTCTAATACTTCTATATTGATAATTACGAAACCCAAATATACTACCAAATGCAAGATTCCTGAGACAGGCCGTGTGACCATTTTACTCTGTCCAAAAGCAATTAAAGCTACATTTTTAAACCTTTGTTTTCTATCTCCTTTAACCGCTACTGCTTTGCCTAATTTAATATTGGCAATAAGCTGCATCATATTAAAAGTAAAATAACCAATCCCGGCCAATAGAACAAAAAAGAAAATAATGTTAGGTAAATAAGTCATAACGGAACAAATGATGATTAAATACTACGGATTGTTTTTAAGTTTTGACTGCGCCGGATCATTTTCTGGCAAGGTGTAATCTTTAGATTTTTTTCCAAAAACTGAAACATTGACATATCTTTTAGGGTTGAGCCTCACGTCCTGTAACAATAAAGAAAGCTCTCTGGAAGTTCTAGTGAGGTACTCATACATTTCATTGTCTTTTACGAGCATTCCAAGACTCCCATCTCCCGCTTCTATTCCTGCTATAATAATATTTAGGGAAGCAGCCATTTCAGACAAATCTGAAAAAGTCTTGCTTAACCCCATTTTAGAAATAGAATCTGTAATGGTCACTAAGTTTTCAGAAAATTGATCTATGTTTTTAATACTTACCTCCAAAGAAGCCCTATTAAGGACTATAATTTCATGTAAGACATCGGAGGTTTTTTTAGTATTTGCAATTAGCGCATTTAAAGATTCTATGCTCTCTTTTAAATTTTTCTTGGTCCTACCGTCCAATACGGTATTAATATTGACCAATAAAGAGTCTGCGTGGGTTATGACAGTCTCTACTTTGTTTTGCAAGGGGCTTAATTGTTGTTGCAGCAATTCAGTGACTCCTGGCTTAATAGAAGATACTAAGGTGTCTCCGCTTTTAGCTATTAATGCGTTGTCTAGTACAGGCAAAATTTGAATGCCTTTTCCTCCAATTATACCTGTGTCATAGAGTTCTGCTATAGAATTTTTAGAAAATTTGAAACTGTCATCTACAGAAAAAGTAACCAATAGATTTCCTTTGGTGTCGTGAAAGCCAACTGAATTCACTTTACCAACAGTAAGTCCATTAATAGAAACAGCGGTACCTGGCTGCAAGCCTCCAATATGGTTGTAAACCACATAAAGGGTCTTGTTGTTTTCAAAAAGAGAAGAAGATTTTAAATAACTATAACCTAGTATAAATAATAAAATACCTCCAATACCTATAATACCCGTCTTTATTTCTCTGCTTAACTTCACGCTTCTGAATTAGGTTTTTAACAAATTTACTAATTAAAAAAGGAAACCTTCTATTGATTTTCCAAGCTTTTTAAAGCTTCTGTAAGAGTGATCTTCTCTCCGTCTTTATAGGCTACTACAAAAGCATTTGAATAACCAACTTTTACAGCTTCTATAAGGAGTTCTTTAGCTGTATCATAATCTGAAGTGGCTCCGTAAAAATACCTATTTAAACTTCCTATAGGTTCCTTAGTTATGTTTTTTAATCCTTTAAAATTTTCTGAGCTAAGGGGTATTATTTTCCCTACTGCCATGATTTGAATTTTAAAAACTAGAGCGACACTTGAAAGTAACTCTTTTTTTGGAGTCATCCCTTTTTTAGAGATTTCTAAATTTGATTCTTTTGAGCTAGCTATAGGGGCTTCTTTAGTGTTTTCTAAAATAACTTCTACTGTCGCTTTTTTCTCAGTGATTTGTTCCTCAAAAACTTCTTCCTCTAAAAAGACTGTTTTGGCTGAAGTTTTCACCGGGAATGTTTCATTATTTTTAGTTATTTCATTAACTAAAAGTTTTTCTTGAGGATTAGAGACCACAGAGCTAGTATGTATGTTTTTTTTGTATTCTAAAACAGCGTCAGAAATGGCTTTAGCCATTTGGTCTTGCCCCTCTTTAGAATTTAGATAAGCACCCTCGTTAGCGTTGGTTAAAAACCCTGTTTCAACTAGCACAGATGGCATAAAAGTCTGGTGAAGTACAATAAAACCAGCTTGTTTAACCTTTCTATCTATTCTATTTAAATCATTCGCAAATTTGCTTTGCAGACTTTTAGCTAAAGAGATACTCTGATCTAAAAACTCTTCTTGCATAATAGTAAATCCAATAACAGATTCTGGAGAGTTAATATCATATTGGGCATAGCGCTGCTCAAAGTTTTCTTCTAAATATATGGCAGAGTTCTCTTTTTTAGCTACCTCAAAATTTCTTTTGTTGGCGTGCAAACCTAGAACAAAAGTACCAGCACCATTTGCGTTGGAAGTATGAGAGTCACAGTGAATAGATATAAAAAGATCTGCAGAAGCCTTATTGGCAATTTCTCCCCTTTTAAATAAATCTACAAAATGATCTCCATCTCTTGTGTAGATCACTTTAATATCTTGGTATGTTGAAAGTAGTTCACCCGCTTTTAGGGCAATTTTAAGGGCAATGATTTTTTCCATATAACCATTTCCTAGATTTCCTGGATCTTTTCCACCGTGCCCAGCGTCTAAAACCACAATAAATGGTTTTATTGGCTTTTCAGTCGCATTTGAAAAAGTAATGATGCTAGTGATAAAAAAAGCAATTAATACAAGTGAATACCGAGTTTTCATGAATGTGTAAATAAACCTTTTTAAGTGTTGGTGTAAAAATACAAAATTATAAGGTCTAAACGAACCATAAATATATTGTTAAGGGGGAAGATGAAAATAAAAAATATGCGTAAGTTTGAAGCCTCAAATAGCCGATAAATAGTACTCAAACAGACCTCTTATCCTTTGTTTCATAAAAGTCAATTTTTATTGCTAACTACCTGTTTCCTTTTTGGGTTACAATCTATTAGTGCTCAAGAAGGAACGAGCCTCTCTTTCATACAATCAAAAAAAGATAGTATGTCTATGTTGGAGAAAAAGATGTTAGCAAAAAGAAAAAATCAAGACATTGACACCCTTATAAAAGACACTATAGTAGAGAAACCTGGAATTTTAGTAGATATTATTAGATATAAAGCCAAAGCTTACGCTAAAATGAGCCGTCTTAAGCACACCATCTTTTTATATGACGAAGCTGAACTATATTACCAAGACACTGAGCTCTCTTCCGGAAAAATAGATATGGACTATATTAAAAATGAGGTCTATGCGGGGAGAATAAAAGACAAAGAAGGAGCTTTTACCCAGCTTCCAAATTTTATACAGGCCAATAGTACCGTAAATCCTGATTCTATTCGGTTTAATTTTGACACCCAAAAAGCTCTTATTTGGAATTCCAGATCTGAGCAACAGGCAGGGCTTGGTTCATTTGGAAGTGAGAGCATGAATGTATTAGCCTCTTTGACCAAAAAAGAAAATGATTCAGTTTATTTTCTAAAAAATATTAGACTTACCTCCTCTCAAACCCCTGAAAACCCAGATTATTACATCAGAATTAGAAAAGCTAAATTTGTTCCTAAAAAGAAAATTGTTTCTGGATTAGCCAATCTTTATATCTCTGATGTGCCTACTCCTATTGCGCTGCCTTTTGGTTATTTCCCTATGACTTCTGGTAGGTCAGCAGGACTTATTATGCCTACTTTTGGTAATGACCCTGGTAGAGGCTATTTTCTTCAAAACGGTGGATATTATTTGCCTATTAGTGATAATCTAGATCTTAACCTTACTGGAGATATTTATTCTAACGGTAGTTATGGTTTTAGAACACAGTCTGTGTATACCAAAAAATATAAATATAGTGGAAATATTAATTTTAGATATGAAAATTTAGTGACCTCACAAAAGGGATTTGATGACTATGGAAGAAATACCATTTATAACATTCAAATATCCCATTCACAAGACGCTAAAGCCAATCCTACTTCTAGGCTTTCTGCGTCTGTAAACTTGGGGAGTAGTCAATATTTTAGGAACTCATTAAACCAGATGAATCTGCCTAATACACAAAACAACAACCTATCATCTTCCATCTCTTACGCTAAAAATTTCCCTGATTACCCAGCTGTAAATATGTCTTTGACAGCTTCTCACAACCAAAACACAAATACGCAAGCAATAAACCTGACCCTCCCTACTTTTCAGGCTAGTATGGAGCGTATTTATCCGTTTGCTAAAAGAGATGGTATTAAGAAAGGAATTTTACAAAACATAAACTTCACCTATGCCACAAGAGGAGAAAACAGAATACAAACAACAGACTCTCTGTTTTTTACTAAAGAAATGTTTAAGGATGCTGAACTAGGAATGACTCACAGTATTCCATTTAATACCAACTTTAAGATAGCCAAATACTTTAGTGTTTCTTTAGGGGGTAACTATGAAGATTCTTGGGTCATGAAAACATATACCAAACGCATAGAAGAAGGCCAATTAGTTAGAGATACAGTAAAGGGTTTTGACAGATTTAACAGATACAACATAAGTGCCAGTATTGGAACTACTGTATACGGTACCGTAAATTTTAAAGAAGGTTCCAATATTCAGGCGTTAAGGCATGTAATAAGACCCTCTGTAAGTATTGGTTACCTCCCATCATTTGAACAATTCTATGACAGTTATCTAGACGCTAGAGGAAAAATGGTGCCATACACAAGGTTTGAGGGTTCTATGTTTGGAGCTCCTGGACTAGGAAAATCTAGATCTGTAGGTTTTTCTCTTCAAAATACTCTAGAGGCTAAATTAGCTCCAAAAGATTCAAGCCAAACCGAACCCAGAAAAGTAAGCATCTTGAACAACCTGAATTTTTCTTCAAGTTATAATTTTGAGGCGGACTCTTTAAGGCTTAGTCCCTTTAATTTCTCTGGTGGAACTAGCTTATTTAATTCCAAGCTCTCCGTTAACTTTTCTGGAAATTTAGATCCTTATGCCATAGATAACGCTGGAAGAAGGATCAATACTTTTAATATCCAAAACGGAGGAGGGCTTTTTAGACTGACAAGGGGTAGTGCCAACATGAGTTACTCTCTAAATAATGACAGCTTTAAGAAAAATAAAGATCCAGAAAAAGAGCAATCGGAAGAAGAAAAAAGAAAAGAGGAAGAAAAGCAAAACTTCTATATGGGGGCTTCTGGAGGAAGAACTGATGGTCTTTTTGGACGTGCAGGTGAATTTAGCGACCAAAGGAAATTTAGCAAGGATTCCTCTAAAGATGAAACAATAGACAATCCTATTTATGGCACCAAAATTCCTTGGAGTTTAAACATAGCCTATGCTATTACCTATAATAATTCTAATAGACAGCAAGAATTCAGCAACAATTCTTTTATGTTTTCTGGAGATGTAAACCTAACTCCTATGTGGAAAGTGGGTGTTTCTTCTGGATACGATATAAAAAATAAAGGTTTTACCCTCACGCAATTTAGAATTGAAAGAGACCTTAATGACTTTAGATTAAACTTTGATTGGACGCCCTTTGGAGACTATGAAAGATGGTATTTCTTTATTGGAATTAAGAGTTCTTTACTCAGTGATTTAAAATGGGAGAAAAGAAGCCAACCACCCAGAAGATAATGCTTAGAAATTCTTTTTTAAGTATCTTTAAAAATGTAAAAAAAACCTTATGAAAAAGATCATTACTACTCCAAACGCACCAGCACCTATAGGGCCTTACAACCAGGCTATTTTAAGTGGAAATACCTTGTACATCTCTGGACAAACACCTATAAATCCAGCTACAGGAGCGCTTGTTTCTGGAACTATTGAAGCGGAAACCAGACAAGTAATGGAAAATTTAAAAGCTATTTTAGAAGCTGCTGATGCTTCATTTGAACAGGTGGTAAAAGCCAGTATATTTGTAAAAGATATGCACCAATTCAAAGCCATTAATGGTGTTTATGGATCTTACTTTAACACTGAAACAGCCCCTGCAAGAGAAACTATAGAAGTAGCTAACTTGCCCATGTTTGTAAATGTGGAAATCTCTATGATTGCAGTATTGAAATAGCAAACGAGCTCATTAAAGGTTTTCTTTATGGAAATATACTAAACCGTCTATAGGCCTTTGTTTAATTTGTCCCACAATAAGGTCATTTCTATCCATCACTTCTTTGATTTCGTCTTTTAAATAGTATGCAATACTTCCAATAAAGTGAATAGGTACTTTTGTGGCTAATTCAAATTGCATGATATAATTATTTACAAATTGCTGAAGTCCTTTCATGATCACTCCATTGCAGTATGGGTGCTTTTTATTAGCCACTACAAATTTGGCGAATTTTGCTAAGTATGTATTTGGGTTGGGTTGCTTGTAAAGATTTTCTTTAATTATATCTGCTTCTAGATTAAATTCTTTAGCAAATTTAATTCCTAAATCTTGTGGCATTTTGTGAAAATAATAGTCTCTGATCAGTTTTCTGCCAAAAAAATTGCCACTCCCATCATCCATAAGTATATACCCTAAAGATTGTACTTTCTGGAATAGTTGATGCCCATCATAATAGCTGCAGTTAGAACCTGTACCTAAAATACATACTATACCAGGATTTCCAAGTTTAGTAGTGGCGTATACTGCCGCATATGTATCTTCTCTTACGTCTATCTGAGCATTTGGAAATACTACATTAAAGATATCTGAAAGAAAGGATTTCATTCTATCGGTACCACAACCAGCTCCGTAAAAATATACATGGCTTACTTCTTTCGCGTTTTTTGACAATTCAAAATTATTGGCCAAACGGTCTTCTATAACGTCTCTGGTCAGTACTTCTGGTGAAAGTCCTAAGGTCTGAGTGAAAAATAATTGATTTCCTTGCTTATCTAAAGCTATCCAATCAGATTTAGTGGCACCACTATCTGCAATTAATATCATAGTATGTTGATATAAAAAGCCCCAATAATTAAAATGCTTGGGGCTTGTTAGGTTCTAAAATTATGACAAACTAGCTACGTGCTTGGCTAAATCAATTAATTTATTTGAATATCCTGCTTCATTATCATACCAAGAAATTAATTTAAAGAAAGTGGAATTTAATTCCATTCCTGCTTCAGCATCAAAAATACTTGTTCTAGCGTCTCCAATAAAGTCTTGGGACACTACGGCTTCTTCTGTGTATCCTAAAATACCTGCCATAGATCCTTCTGAAGCCTTTTTAAATACTGCTTTAATTTCTGCGTAAGAAGTTTTTTTAGACAACTTAACTGTTAAATCTACTACAGAAACATCTGCTGTAGGGACGCGAAAAGCCATACCCGTTAATTTACCAACCAGTGAAGGAATTACCTTTGTCACTGCTTTTGCAGCACCAGTAGAAGCTGGAATAATATTTAATAAAGCAGAACGCCCGCCTCTCCAGTCTTTTCTGGAGGGTCCATCTACTGTCATTTGAGTGGCAGTAGTAGCGTGAACTGTAGTCATTAATGCCTCTTCAATTCCAAAATTGTCATTTAATACTTTAGCCAATGGGGCCAAACAGTTTGTAGTGCAAGAAGCGTTTGAAACAATCACATCTGAAGATTTAGCATCTAAATGGTTTACCCCCATTACAAACATGGGAGCGTCTGCAGATGGGGCAGAAATAACTACTTTTTTAGCACCACCATCAATATGAGATTGTGCCATTTCTAGTGTTGTAAAAATACCTGTACATTCCGCTACTACCTCTGCTCCTGCTGCGTCCCACTTCAATTGTTTAGGATCTCTTTCTGCGGTAATTCTCACTTTTTTACCATTCACAATTAAATGGCCATCTGCTACTTCTACAGTTCCATTAAAGTTTCCATGGACAGAATCATATTTTAACAAATAAGCTAAATGATCTACATCAAGCAAATCATTGATAGCAACAATTTGTATATCAGATCTTCCGGCAGCTGCTCTAAACACCATCCTACCAATTCTTCCAAAACCGTTAATTCCAATTTTTAATTCAGACATTTTTATTCTTTTTTATATTTATGTTGACATGATATCGGAAACTCTAATGAGCTCCTTATCAATTTTACTATGACCTTTAATAGCCTTAATAAGAGGCGTTAAGGTTATTTTATTGTCTTGAATACCTACCATAAGGCTGCTCTTGCCTTCCATAAGTGCTTCTACTGCTTTTACGCCCATTCTACTTGCTAAGACCCTGTCAAAACAAGAGGGTGAACCACCGCGCTGCATATGCCCCAATACAGAGACTCTTACGTCGTATATTGGAATGTGTTTCTCTACGTATTCTTTGAGTTCAAAAACATTTTTACCTGTCTTATCTCCCTCTGCTACTACTACTATACTAGATGATTTTCCAGAAAGTTTAGAGCGTTTTAGTGACTCTAATAAACGGTCTAGACCTAAGTTTTCTTCTGGTATGAGAATTTCTTCTGCTCCAGCACCAACACCAGCATTTAGAGCTATATGCCCTACATCTCTTCCCATCACTTCTACAAAAAACAATCTATTGTGTGAACTGGCGGTATCTCTAATTTTATCTATTACCTCTACCACTGTATTAAGTGCAGTATCAAAACCAACTGTATAAGTGGTTCCATAAATATCGTTGTCTATGGTTCCAGGAATTCCAATCACTGGGAAATTGTACTCTTGATTAAAAATCATTGCTCCAGTAAAGCTACCGTCACCACCAATAACCACAAATGCATCTATTCCTTCCTTTTTAAGGTTTTCATAAGCCTTAGCGCGTCCTTCAGGGGTTCTAAACTCAATAGACCTAGCAGATTTCAAAATGGTGCCTCCTTTATTAATAATATTGTTTACTGAACGGGCGTCCATAGGTTTAAAATCACCCTCTATCATTCCTTCATAGCCTCTGTAAATTCCTACACAGTCAATTTTCATATAAGCACAAGTTCTGACAACAGACCTTATAGCCGCGTTCATTCCTGGAGAATCACCCCCTGAAGTAAAAACAGCAATTTTATTGATTTTAGAATTCATAAGTAGTTAAAAAAGTAAAATTAACAAACTTCTTTAGATGTGAAGGGCAATTTTGAAGATTATTTAATTAGCCGAACAACTTCAAACGTTTTCGTTAATAAAAATCTTAATAAATGAGAGATATGTTTATTTGGGATTAGTTTGTATCAGGTTTTAAGATTTTCTTTAAAAGCTCCTGGAATGTATTAAAATCTACTTGATAAGAAAGACCTACTCCTTGAGTATAACCTTGTCGGTCTGCTAAAAATTGTTGAATTTCATTTTCACGATTAAATATTTTAGCACTTAGGGTTCCTTGTTCATTTAAAATAATTTGAATTTCAGCATCTCCAGCTACAGTATTTTCCGTAACTCCGCCTACTGGCACGCCTAAACGGCCGTTAAACAAAACCTTGTCACTAATCTGAGTACTCAAACTCACCCCTATCCTAGAGTCTGTCTGAAGGTTAGAAACCCTGTCTAATATTCCCTGTTCATAGGAAACTCCAAAGTTTAATTTGTCATTACTGCCCTCTAAAATACTGCTAAGCAAACCAGAGGCCGACTGCAATAAATTTCCTGTGACTGCCTGTTGGTTAATTCCTGTAGCGTCGTTTACAAAAGTTCCTTGTGCCAATAAAAAAAAGGCGTTTCTGTCCTGTACTGTAGGGTCTTGAAGGGCGTACTGTAGTTCAGATTTCACCACAGAATTAGTGCCTGGAAAGGCAATATCAAAATCTATATTTGGATTTTCAATAGCGCCATCTAAACGCACTAACACCTCTGTTGGAATTTGTTTGGTATAACCTGTACTTTCCAACAATGGAGCTGGATTGGCAAAAAGAGAGTAAGAGGCCTCCATATTGAGCTGTGCTCCCATAGGATCACCATCCCAAATAATACTACCCCCAGGCTTTACCTTAAAGGTTTTGTCTATAAAGCCCCCAAATTTATAATTGTAAGCACCCGTAACCACCACAAAATCTCCAAACATAGCAAACTTACCGTTGGTGTTAATTTCCATAAGTAAAATACCTCCTCCTGTTCCTTTAAGGGAAGAACCAGATTTTGGATCTACTACAATTTCTACTTCTGCCTCTGGAGTGACAGCTAAGTCAAAACTGAGTTCCAAGCCTCTGAAGTCTTCTGGGGCTGTTTGGGCTTTAATAGCTGCCGAGGATTGTTTTTCTATAAAATTAATAAAGGTATAATCTCCAATATTTACCACATCTTGCAGAGGAATTTTAAGTGAAGTTCCAGCCCCTGTAGCACCAATAACATCAATATTTAAAGACTCTGTTGGACCGTATATATGACCCGTGCCATTTAAAAAACCGTCTCCATAATATAGAAATTCAGGGTCATATGGCGTATTTAAAATTAAAAATCTGCTACCATTTGTATTTACATTGAGGTCTAACTTCCACTGATCAAAAGATTTGTGCTCAATCACTCCTGAAAGAATTGCGTTAGTTTTAAAAACCTCATCTGTTATATTAATATCTTTAAAAATAAATTTTTGAGACACTAATTCAATTTTTGCGTTGGGAGAAAAAATATAATTTACGTTTAAATAGGGAACACTAATCCCCGCATTGTTTAAACTGAGTACCCCTTTAAAGTCTGGGTTTACTAAGGGACCTAAAATTGAGACATTTCCCCATAACCCCCCTCTAATATTTCCAATTACACCAGCTCCTAATGGGCTAAAAGGATTTAATTTAAAGTCATTAAAACTAGCCAATAACTTAGTTTCATAGTCTGTGCTGTCTGTTTTAAAAATATTGCCCAAAACCCTCAAGCGTTCTTGGTCTCCTTCTAATAATTTTGCATTAATTATAAAGTCTGATAGGTCTCCATTTCCCAATAGGTCTATATCTAAGTTTCCTAAAATAGCCCCATTTACCTCAAAATTCTGAATGTCTAGATTAGAATTTGGAAAATATACATTGTCTTTTTGAAATATATTTAACTCTCCATTAATTCTTCCATTGAGCCTTAAACTGTCTAAAGTTGGAGAGATTTTTTGAAGGGCTACATTTGAAAAAGATAGTTGTATGTCTTTATAAGTGCTCCCTGCCCACTGCCCATTGAGCACTATACTTTCACTCTCTGGTGTGCTCATCTGTAAAGAGGAAATAAATATGCTGTCTAAATTTTTAGAGAAAATTATTTTATTGTCTTTATTCCCTTTCTCGTTCACCAACCACTGGGCCCCTTTAAACTGCAAGTCTGATTTTTTAAGTCCTAAAACAGATTGCTTTTTCTTATTAAATGTGTGATAGAAATTTAATCCATAATTATCCTTGTAATTAACGCCACCATTAAACTCTGTTCTAAAAAACAAGGTGTCTTGCAGGGTGTTATTAATAAGCCTAAGTGACTTCAAATCATAATAAGGCGTCTTCGCTTCTTTTATGGCTAAGTAAGTGTTAAAAAGTGGGTTTTGAGTATCTACCTTGAGTACCACAGAATCTAAATCGTTGTTGAAAAGTGAAAAATGTGGAGACTTAAAGTCTAATTTAAAAACCCCAGCATCGGCCTGTAAGGCTCCGCGAATAAAAGTATTAGGACTAAATTTAATGTCTGGAAAAAAAATCTCTACCAAGGTGTTGTAAATACTAAATTCAAATGTCATTTCCTGCCCTTTGGTCACCTCAAAAGGCTTGTAATTTGTGTAAATACCGCCCATAGCATTTTGGAAAAGTTTACCAAATTCTAAAAGCTTGTACCTCCCTCTAATAGAGCCGGAAATAATATCTTTAGAATTAATAGAAATGGTCCTATAGCCATCTACTAAACTATCTGCAGCTATTGTGAAGTCTTCAAAAGAATAAGTGTTTTTACTGTTTTTATATTGGGTATTACTTACATTGAGTGTTCCTAAAACGTTATCTATATCTGTACCCTTTAGATCAAAGTCTAACTGTCCCTTAAAGACAGCAATAGAGTCTGCTACTAAGTTCATTTTGTAAAAGTCTGCGTAATCTACCGAAGCTGTAAAATTAAAAGCCCTATTTTGGCTGCTAAAATCTGCTAAGCCACTAAAAGAAAACTTACAATTTGGGTCTTCCATACTAAGAGAACCCTCAAAACGTTCATTTTTAAAAACACCAGAGATACTGCTGTCTATATATTCATAGCCATTAAGGTCCATGCGGTACAACAAGCCCTCTACTTGGGTGTCTAAATTATTTAAAAGCAATCCCTCGCCTTTTATATTGGTATCTGCACTTACACGTTTTAAAGCAGATATTTGAGTGTATGAGCCTAAATCAAAATCTATTAAAGAAAGAAAGCCTTGATAAATTGCGTGGTCTATATCTGAAATATTAGACATTTCTAAGGCCGCATAAAAATCCCCTAATTTAGTAGAAGCATTTATTTTAGTGCTAATTTGATTTAGAGCTAAAGTGGCGTCACCTCTCAAAGTAAAACTACCAAGTCTAGCTAAAGAAACTGGTAAATGATCTCCTAAAATTCTTGGCATAAGTCTTTTTAAAGATTCATACTGGGTGTCTAAACCCTTAATATTAGCTGCTAAAAAAAATGGACGCTCTTTGTCAAAAAGGGCATTAAATTTAAAATCTCCTCTAAGTGCGGTATTCTCTGAGGCTAGAATAAGCTTGTTGACACTCAATTCATTAAGGGTTCCATCTACCTGGCCAGAAAAAATAAAACGTTCCTCTGGGTCAAATTCAGGGTACCATTTATTAATGTCTAACATGGATATTTCACTATCAAAAAAATCTCCATGAAAGAGCACTTTGTTTAAGAAATTACTAAAATCTGTTCGCTCGTAATCTAACACCAATTGACCTTTAATTACTGAATGTTCTGTGTGAACCTCTAAAGTTTTAAATTGCATTTGTGTGAGGTCATAGGTAAATTGAGTGCTGCATTTATTTACCTGAATACCTCTTGATGTTAAAAAACTCAGATTTTTAATGTCTACAATCACTTTTGGTCCAATAAGACTAAAGGCTGTCCCCAAAACACTAATTCTCTGAGCTTTAAAAATAGTAGCTGGTGTTTGGTTGTAATCTATCAGTTCAAAAGCCGCTTCTGAAATATCAATTTCTTTAGCCATCAGAGCAAAAGGCTTGTTGTCAACAGCAGCTGGGTTTTGACTTTCTAATTTTGTTAAAAACACATCCCAATTGCTCTCCAGACTGTCTTTGTAGGTAATGATTTTATACCTAAGTCCTACTATTTTTACTTTACCAAGTCCAAAATTTCCTTTTCTAAGCGCATTAAAATCTAGAATGGGTGCCTGAATATTTTTGGCATAAAACAAAGTGTCTTTTTTGTAGTCTGCAGCCAACACCCCATTTAATTTAATGTCTAATCGGAAAATAGAGGCTTCTACTCCAGCAATTTGTAAATCTATTCCGTAGCGGTTATTCAAGGATTTTGTTAGCCTGAAGGCCAAAAAGGTTTGAACTGAATTCAGAGAAAACAAAAAGGTAGTCAATCCTAAAAACAAAAGGATTCCCACCACAATTCTGACTCCAATTATTCTATATTTTTTGATAGCGCTTTTATGTTTTACCTTTGTAATAAATCTATATAGATTCCAAAGATAAATGGAAAATACCTCAATTCACATTTTAGCGATAGAATCTTCCTGCGATGACACCTCTGCTGCTGTTTTAAAGAACTTTAAGAGACTTAGTAATATAGTGGCCACGCAGAAAATTCACGAAGCCTACGGAGGTGTAGTTCCTGAATTAGCCTCTAGGGCACACCAACAAAATATTGTTCCAGTGGTAGACCAGGCCTTAAAAGTTGCTGGATTAAAAGCTTCAGAATTAGACGCTATTGCCTTTACCAGAGGACCTGGCCTTATGGGGTCTCTGTTGGTGGGTACTTCTTTTGCTAAATCGTTGGCTATGGGTCTTAACATTCCTCTTATAGAAGTGAACCACATGCAGGGACATGTATTGGCTCATTTTATTGAAAGTCCAGAACAGCCGTCAAAATCACCTCCTCGTTTTCCATTCATTGCACTCACCATTAGTGGTGGGCATACCCAACTTATTCTTGTCAAAGATTTTTTTGATATGGAAGTCCTCGGTGAAACCCTTGACGATGCTGTAGGAGAGGCCTTTGATAAGTCTGCTAAAATACTTGGATTTCCTTATCCTGGAGGCCCTTTAATAGACAAATTTGCCCAAGAAGGAAACCCCAATACTTTTGATTTTCCCATTCCTAAAGTAGATGGCCTTGACTTTAGTTTTAGTGGATTAAAGACTAGTATTTTGTACTTTATACAACGTGAAACTGCTAAAAACCCATCTTTTATAGAAGAAAACAAAGCAGATATATGTGCTTCAATTCAAGGCACTATTGTAAAAATCCTGATGCAAAAAGTAAAGAAAGCTATGGCACAAACCGGTTTGAGAGAGATCGCCATAGGAGGTGGAGTTTCAGCCAATTCAGGTATTAGAAAAGCCCTTATGACTGCCTCTAAAAAGTATGGTTGGACTGTTCATATTCCTGCTTTTGAATACTGCACAGACAATGCGGCTATGATTGGTGTTGTGGGTTATTTAAAATACCTTAAAAAAGACTTTACAAATCAAAAAATAACAGCCAAAGCCAGGTATTTAATAAAATAAAAATATATGAATCTTTTTTATGTCCCTCATTTTTCTTTAGAAGACCCAAGTCTGTTGCTGCCTCAGCAAGAAAGTACTCATGTCAGTCGTGTACTTAGAAAAAAAATAGGAGACCAGATTCATGTCACTAATGGAAAAGGACTTTTGGCCCTTGCAGAAATAGGCCCTAGCAAAGGAAATGAAATTCACCTGAAACTGATAAAGGTAACTTTTGAAGCTTCTAAACCATACATACTTCATTTATATGTGGCCCCTACTAAAATGAATGAACGCTTTGAATGGTTCTTGGAAAAAGCCACTGAAATAGGTATTAGTAGTATTACGCCTATTATATGTGCACAATCTGAGAGAAAAGTGATTAAACCCGAACGCTATGAAAAGGTGATACTCAGTGCTATGAAACAATCCTTACAAAGCTATTTACCCCTTTTAAAACCTGCTATAAGTCTTAGTAAATTATTAGAATTACCTTTTAAGGGACACACTTACATAGCGCACTGTGACCCCAGCAAAGAGAAAATTGGGTTTAATAATCAAAATTTAAAAAACCAAACCATTCACTTGCTTATTGGACCTGAAGGTGATTTTTCTACATTAGAAATTACTAAGGCTTTAGCCAAGGGCTTTAAAGCGGTTAGCTTTGGAAGTACACGTTTGAGAACAGAAACTGCCGCTATTTATGCCACCGCATCTGTAGCCGCACAAAATGAAAATTATGAGAGCTAAAACCATTGCTGACGGAATATTAAGGGCGCTTGCCATAGTGGCTGGTATTATAGGAGTGCTTTACTTTGTAAATGCTATTTTCATACTCATCACCTATATTCTTATTGCAGCTGTTGTCTCTTTAATTGGAAGGCCTATTGTTTTATTTTTAAGAACTAGGCTAAAATTTAATCAAAATTTGGCTGCCATTACTGCCATGGCTGTTCTATTGGGAATTTTAGCAATGATCATAGCTTTAGTGGTACCCCTTATGGTACAGCAAGGTGAAAATTTAAGTTTATTAGACTTAAAAGGCTTAAGGGCTAGTATAAATGAACTTTATAATGAAATTAGTACTTATTTTGGAATTGAAAATAAGTATGCACTTCAAAACCTTACAGAAACAAAGCTTTTTAACAGCCTCTCCTTAGATCAATTACCTGGGTTTTTTAACTCCATTCTCACTTTATTGGGAAATGTGAGTGCTGGTTTATTTTCAGTAATCTTTATCTCTTTTTTCTTTTTAAAAGACAGCGTTCTTTTTGAAAAGGGTATTTTATTATTTATACCTCTTAAGGAGCACGTAAAAACTCAGGAGGCCTTCTTAAAAATAACAGATCTACTCTCCAGATATTTTTTAGGCTTGTTGTTTCAGATTCTTATTTTATTTGTGATCTATAGCATTGTGCTCTCTATTTTCTCTGTACCCAATGCCATGGTTATTGCCTTTCTATGTGCGCTTCTAAATCTCATTCCATATGTTGGGCCAATAGTGGGTGGTTTTCTCATGATGTTCTTAACTATGAGCAGCCAATTAGGGAGCTCTTTTAACACTGTTATTTTACCAAAAACAACCTATGTAATGATTGGTTTTTTGTTAGGGCAGTTGGTTGATAATTTTCTTTCACAACCACTGATTTTTTCTAAAAGTGTGAAGTCACACCCTTTAGAAATTTTTCTAATTATTTTATGCGGAGGCTTGCTTTGGGGAGTTACTGGAATGGTAGTAGCTATTCCGTTTTACACCGCTATTAAAGTAGTTGTTAAGGTGTTTTTTGCAGGAAATAGTCAGTTAAAATCATGGACAGAAAACTTATAGTAATACTTTGAATAAATATATTTTAAACACTGATATTCAGTATTTTATAAATAAAAATATAGCTACTGACAGCTTGTCAGTTTTGCTGTCTAATCCAATTTTTGACGGTGCCAGCTCTAAAGAGATTATTAACCAGATTATTGCTGCCAAAAAATGTGAGAATAAGCTACCCACTTGGTTTCATACTCCTTACATTTATTATCCACTTCCCCTACAAATTGAGCAGACCTCTTCTGAAATAACAGCACAATACAAAGCGAGTTTATTAAGTGGAAAAACTGGGGCAGACATCTCTGGTGGGTTTGGGGTAGATAGCTTTTATTTTGCTAAAAATACTGATACTGTTTTTCATGTAGAAATCAATACGGAATTATCAGAGATAGTCGGTTATAATTTTAAAGTGTTGGGCGTTAAAAACATTAATTGTATTTTGAGTGATAGTCTTAATTTTTTAGAAAAGCAAACTGCTTTAGATTGGGTTTATATAGACCCCTCCAGAAGAGATCAAAAAAAAGGAAAGGTGTTTTTATTAGAAGACTGTAGCCCTAATATAAAAGACATACTACCTCTTCTTTGGTCAAAGACTCAAACAATACTTATTAAAACTGCGCCCATACTAGATATAAAAGCAGGCTTAAAAGACTTAAGCCATGTAAAAGAGGTGCAGGCTATTGGAGTAGGCAATGAAGTAAAAGAATTGCTTTGGATTTTAGAAAAGGATTATCAAGGCCCCGCTGCACTCACTGCTGTACTTTTAGAGTCTTCACTAGATAGCACCAAATTTACCACAAGTATAGACATAGAAGCAAACAGCATGGCACCTAAAAGCGAGGTGTTAGCTTATTTATATGAGCCGCATGCAGCTGTAATGAAGATTGGAGCTTTTAAAAGTGTGGCTCAGCAAATGGGACTATTCAAACTACATGACCATAGCCATTTGTATACCGCAACAAGTCTCGTCCCCTTTCCGGGAAGAAGTTTTAAAGTCAAGGCCGTATTGCCATACAACAAAAAAAACCTAAAAATATTTACTAAAACAAAAGCCAATGTCAGTGTCAGAAACTTTAAATCTACAGTAGCAGATTTAAGAAAAAAACACAGCCTCCAAGATGGAGGCCATGTATATATTTTCTTTTCTACTGATCTAAATAATAAGGCTGTAGTGATTGTGTGTGAAAAAATCTAATTAAGTAAGTTTCCCTCTTCATCCCATTGGGCTATTGTAGCCCTGGTACTTTGGTCTATACATTTAGATAGCCAAGTGGGCTCATAAGCCATTCCATGCTGGTCTAAAACCTCTTGTGGCACACCGTCCCATACATTGGGCATATTGCCTTTATATCCAAGGTCTTTTATCCCCGTTTCTGAAGTAAAATATCCGGTAAGAGTGAGATTTCTAATAAGAGAGAAAAAACGCACCTCTAGTGGCCTTTCATTTTCAGAAACTTGTAAGTCTGGATATGCTATGGTTTCTAAAATTTCATGTTGCTGGTCCGCCTCAAGAACTTTAAACTCTAATCCAAATTGCTTGTTACTGTATCCATCTAGCCACATGAGACCGCCCCTAAGTGGGATTTGAAAAGGTTCATGATCTTTGGCCATAAACTCAATGAAATCTATGACTCCAACATCTGTAGCACTAGGAAAATCTTCATTTGCAGGGAGTATAATTGCGCTTAAAACTCCTAAAGTTTCTAGTTCGTGTGGGAAAAAAAACTGTTTGGCATGTAAAGACGCAATCTGGGTATCTTCCTCTGGTGTTCTTCCGTAATTAGTGGACCCTTTAGACAGTGCTTCTTGGGTTTGCTCACTAAACTCTGGCTTACAGGCTGCCAAAACTAAAGATCCAGCTGCTGCTCCAACAAAAAGGGATCTAATACTTTCTCTTCTATCCATGGCTTATATATTTTGCGTTTTTAACTGTTCTATAATATAATCACAGGTTCTCCAAGACAAAGCTAAAATAGTCCAAGTTGGATTTTTATCTGCCTGAGAAACAAAAGGGCCTGCATCTACAATAAACACATTGTCTGCGTCATGTAACTGCTGAAATTCGTTCACTACAGACGTTTTTGGGTCTGAGCCCATTCTAGTGGTGCCCACCTCATGGATAATTCTACCAGGAGCCTCTAAACCATAATCTTTATCTGCTCCAGGTGCTTCAGATAGTGCTTCTCCACCCATATTATGAATAAGTTCGTCAAAGGTTTGTTGCATATGTCTGGTCTGCTTGCGTTCAAAATCTGTCCATTTATAGTGAAAACGCAATACTGGAATTCCAAATTCGTCTACAACAGAAGGATCAATTTCACAATAGTTATCTTTTTGTGGAATAGACTCTCCCCTACCTCCAAAGCCTACTACTGAGCCGTAATATTTCTTTACATCTGATCTTAGGCTATTTCCATAGCCACCCACCTTAAGCCCAAAAAATTTATTGTATTCATTGGCGTTAAATCCAAAGCCGTAATTTGGCATTCCCATACCTCCCCATACCTCTATGTGGTAACCGCGTGGGAAATCTAATTTTTTGTTATCCAACCACCAAGGGGTGTATACATGCATACCACCTACTCCGTCTTCATTATAGGTTTTTCTATTTACCAAATCTGGAATAAAGGCAGCCCTACTGCTTCCGGTAGAATCATGTAAATACCTACCTACATGGTCAGAACTATTTCCCAATCCGTTAGGATGCTGTGGAGATTTAGAATTTAGCAAAATTCTAGCAGAGCTACATGCCGATGCTGCCAAGACAACTACCTTAGCCATAAGCCTATACTCCTTCCTATCTGTCTTATTGATATAGGAAACTCCTGTAGCCTTTCCTTCACTATTTGTGAGCACCTCCCTAACCATAGCATTGGTAAATAAATCTATCTGTCCACCATTTTTTTGGGCAGGAAAAATTAAACAACTCCCCGCAGAAAAATCTGCATAGACAGAACATGACCTATTACACTGACCACAATAAAAGCAAACCCCTCTTTCTGGGTTAATTTTTTTGGTGAGCATAGACATTCTAGAGGGAATGACTGGTATATTAGATTTTCTAGCACCTTTTATGTAAAATAATTCATGTAAACGAGGTTTTGGTGGAGGCAAAAAGAAACCGTCTGGTTCATTAGGTAAATTTTCTTTAGATCCAAAAAGGCCAATTAGCTTATCTACTTTGTCATAATAGGGCTTTACATCTTGGTATCCTATGGGCCAGTTGGCTCCTAATCCATCTATATCTTTATGCTTAAAGTCTCTCTCAGAAAAACGAAGTGAAATCCGGCCCCAGTGATTGGTTCTACCACCTAACATTCTAGACCTAAACCAGTCAAATTTTGTGCCATCTTTTCTAGTGTATGGTTCACCAGGAATATCCCAACCTCCGTACAGTGCGTCAAAATCTCCAAAAGCCCTCTGTGTATTAGCGCCCCTTCTTGGAGACTCCCAAGGCCACTTCATTTGTGTTTGTTGGTCTGGGTTGGCAGGGTCAAAATGAGGACCAGCCTCTAATACTGCAATATCTAAACCTGCTTCTGACAATACTTTCGTAGCCATTCCACCACCAGCTCCAGAGCCCACAATGATTGCATCGTAGATTTTTGAAGATTCTATAATTTGCATAAGTTGAATTTTTTCGACAATATAGCTCAAAAAATCATTCGGAAAAAGTGAATTATACCAACAACTTCTGAACGCCTCAAAACAACCTTTTAGAGCAGTTTAACAACCTTTTCATTCTATTTTTACCATAGGCTCCCCATACAGAAGTTATGTTTAATACATATCCTTTATGATAATGAATAAAAAAGTATTGATATAAATTGGACATATTTAAGACAAAAAATTAAAAAACCTCAAAAAGTCCTAATGCATCACTTCATTTAAAGAGAGGGGTGGGTTTTCTAGAAACGGTTTTCTTTTTTGGGGTTGGTTGTGATATCTATATATAACCCAAAGGCTATGTGCTTTTAGTTAAAATCTAGCGTGAGCATATCTTTATAAATCTTTACAGGGAATTGTTTAAGATTACCTGAGGTACTATTAGAGCTACAAAAAGAGGTGAATCCTTCTCCTATACCAAATGAATTCCCGTGGTTATTACATCTAAATCTGTTATTAGAATAGGTCCATTGATTTCTTGTTCCTAAGTGAGGACAACAATTATCAAATGCCATGTAGTTTTCTTGATCCTTTCTTAGGATGAGTATTCCATTTTCCATATCATTTACAAAAGCACTGATATCTTCAAGCGCTCCAT
>CAWWAC010000019.1:0-35112 GCA_963934855.1 uncultured Flavobacteriaceae bacterium | reverse complement strand
AGCAGATGTCAATCCAACACCAACAGCAGATACCAATTCAACATCAACTGCAGACGCCGCGCCAGCCGCAACAAGTCTTCCAGAGGGAGTGATTGTAGTGAATATGCCTAGGCTTAGTGACACTATGGAAGAAGGAACTGTGGCTAGCTGGCTTAAAAGTGTAGGAGACACAGTAGAAGAAGGAGATATTTTAGCAGAAATTGAGACTGACAAAGCCACTATGGAATTTGAGTCTTTTAATTCTGGAACCTTACTTTACATTGGAATACAAGAAGGAGAGGCAGCGTCAGTGGATTCTTTACTGGCTATTATTGGCCCTAAAGGGGCCGATATTTCTGCTGCACTCAATCCAACCACTACGCCTGCAACAACAACTTCTGTGGCAGATAGCAAACCTGCTGCGCCAGTAGCAGTCTCTTCTTCACCAGAAAAAACAGCACCAGAACAGCCACAGGCTAATGGAGAGAGAATTTTTGCATCGCCTTTGGCTAAAAAATTAGCTAAGGAGAAGGGAATTTCTCTTTCAGAGGTGAGAGGTAGCGGGGAACAAGGAAGAATTATTAAAGCAGATATAGCGCGTTTTAATCCTGCAAATACTCCGGCTCCAGCAGCTCCTGCTTCAGCGGCACAAAATGAGCCAGTAAAAGGGGCTGCACCTATTTTGGCTAGCGGAGAAGAATATTTTACAGAAGAAAAAAATTCTCAAATGCGCAAGGTCATTGCCAAGCGTTTGGGAGAATCTAAATTTTCTGCGCCTCATTACTATTTAACTATTGAGGTAGATATGGAACAGGCCATGGCGTCTAGGGTTCAGATTAATAGCTTGCCAGACACCAAAGTATCCTTTAATGACTTAGTTTTAAAAGCTTCTGCTATGGCACTTAAAAAGCACCCACAAGTAAACACTACTTGGCAGGGAGACACTACTCGTTTTAACAGCCATGTACATATGGGTGTTGCGGTAGCAGTTCCAGATGGTTTGGTGGTTCCTGTGGTTAAATTTGCAGACCAACAGAGTCTGACTCAAATTGGTGGTGCTGTAAGAGTGCTAGCAGGGAAAGCCAGAGATAAAAAATTAACCCCTGCAGAAATGGAGGGTAGTACGTTTACGGTTTCTAATTTAGGAATGTTTGGTATTCATGAGTTTACTTCTATAATAAACCAACCCAATTCTGCTATTCTCTCTGTGGGGGCAATTGTTCAAAAACCAGTGGTTAAGCACGGTGCAGTGGTAGCAGGAAATACCATGAAACTTACCTTGGCTTGTGACCACAGGACAGTAGATGGCGCAACAGCTGCTGCTTTCTTGCAAACATTACAGGCCTTTATTGAGAATCCTGTGACCATGCTGGCATAAGTATCATTACAGGCCTCAGATCTAAATAATAAAAGCCCAGCCATTGGCTGGGCTTTTTATTTAAGGCTTCTAAAGCGGTTTCCCAAATGGTTTTAATATGTCTTTTTTAAAGGGCTTTATCTAATGTGAATTCATTAATTTTACTAGGTTCATTCTTTTTTTAATTTTAAACACAATTCATTGAAAATAGCAGACCAGATTAAAGAGCCTATAGAAAAAGAAATGAACCTCTTTGAGGATAAGTTCTTTGCTTCTATGAGTTCAAAGGTGGCCCTGCTTAATAGAATCACCTACTATATAGTAAATAGAAAGGGCAAGCAAATGCGGCCTATGTTTGTATTTTTAACTGCTAAAATGCTAGGTGGTGGGCAGTTGCAAGAACGCACCTACCGCGGTGCTTCTGTGATAGAACTCATTCATACAGCCACATTGGTGCACGACGACGTAGTGGATGATTCAGACAAGCGCCGCGGTTTTTTTTCTATAAACGCGCTTTGGAAGAACAAAATAGCTGTGTTGGTTGGAGATTACCTGCTTTCCAAAGGGCTCTTACTCTGTATTGATTACGATGATTTTGATCTGCTCAAGATTATTTCTGTAGCCGTAAGAGAAATGAGTGAAGGAGAGCTGTTACAGATAGAAAAAGCCCGCCGCCTAGACATCACAGAGGCTGTTTACTACGATATCATTAGACAAAAAACAGCCACTCTTATAGCAGCTTGCTGTGCTTTAGGCGCTGCATCTGTTGTGCCCGGAAGCCCAGAGGTAGAAAACATGAGACAGTTTGGAAGTCTAATAGGGATGGCTTTTCAAATAAAAGATGACCTTTTTGACTACGGGTCACAGTCTATAGGCAAACCTACAGGCATAGATATTAAAGAGCAAAAAATGACCCTACCGCTTATTCATGCTTTACAGCAAGCTTCTGCTAGTGATAAAAGTTGGATGATTAATACCGTTAAGAAACACAATAGAGACAAAATTAGGGTCAAAGAGCTTATAGAAAAAGTAAAAGACTTAGGAGGCTTAGACTATGCCGTTGCTCAAATGTTGGCCTACAGAGATGAGGCTTTAGGCTTACTAGCGGCTTACCCTGAAACTCCATACAAAGCCTCACTAATTTTAATGGTTAATTATGTGGTAGAAAGGGAAAAATAATTTTTTCGCTTACAACTGTCACCTTTTTTAGTTTTTTGCGTCTTTTTAAAGATGATAATTTTGTGAGGCTTAAAACTTCAGTAATTATTTGACTCACTAATGAGAATTTTAATAATTCTTTTTAGGTTGAGATTAAAGCTGTAATTTCGCCCCTCAATTAGAAAATACTTGCCCTATGAAGCGTATTAATCAATATAAAAAATTGTTCAATATTGAACAAGAAATTGAGTTGTCTACATTAAAAAAAACCTACAGAAACCTAGTTAAAGAATGGCACCCAGATAAGTTTCAAGGGGGAGATGATAAAGCTATTGAGGCAGAGGTAATGAGCCGTGAAATTATTGATGGCTATCACTTTTTAGTTAGTATTGCACCAGAAACAAAGGCAAAATATTTAGAAGCATACACACAAACAATTACAGAATCTGGCATTAATGATTTTCAACACAAAGGAATGTTGTTAGAGGTTACTTTTACTGATGGGACCACTTATGAATACTTTGGTGTGCCAAAAACAGTATTTCAAAAAATGGTTAATTCTGACAAGCAAATGAGATTTGCAAAAAGAAATATTTTTAACTCTTACCTCTACCGTAAATCAAAAAACGGAATTCAAGACTAAGAGATTAGAATGATAGTGTATAAAATTCCTTAGATTAGTAAAAATTAACCACACTATGAAATACTTATTTATACTTCTTGTGGCACTAATTACATTGGTGTCATGTACAGATTCAAAGGCTCCTAATAATAAATTTATTGAAATCACTGGGATAGACCCCACAGTAAGACCTGGTGAAAACTTTTACAGATATGTAAATGGTAAGTGGTATGACTCAATACCCATACCTGCTACTCAAGCTGGAGTTGGAGCCTATATGTTTATGAATTATCCCCAACGTATTCGTTTACAAGGAATATTAGATAGTTTGGGTCAGGGTGTGCATGCTAATGGGAGTATTGAGCAAAAAGTGGGTGACTTTTACGTATCTGGAATGGATACTATTACTATTGAAAAGCTTGGCTATGAACCCCTTAAACCCACACTTGCTAAGATTGAAGCCATTAGCGACATAAAGGCTTTAATGACCTTTGTGGCCAATGAAATTAAAGTAGATAATAGTTCTATTATTTCATTTGGCATAGGTCCTGATGATAAAAACAGCAGTGTAAATATTGCGCACGCCTACCAAACGGGTCTAGGTTTACCTGACAGAGATTATTATTTTAATTCTGATTCTTCAACTGTCGTGATACAGAACGCTTATAAAATTTATCTAGCCACATTATTTCAACTTACAGGGAGTAATGCCGCAGACGCACAAAAGAATGCTGCTTTAGTTTACGATATTGATAAGCAACTTGCAGTTTCTCATAAAACAAGGGTTGAACGCCGCAATGTGAAAGCAAATTATAATATGTTAGCAGTGACAACGCTCCACAAAACTCAACCCAATATAGGTTGGTCTCATTTTTTAAAAGATTTGGGTGCTAAAACCGATTCTATCGATGTGGCTCAACCTGCTTACTACAACAATCTTAATACCCTTTTAAAAACTATTTCAATCAATAATTGGAAATTATACCTTCAGGCAAAAGCCATTGACGGATACGCAGATGACTTGAGTAAACCTTTTGTCAATGCCTCTTTTGAGTTTACCAAAGTTATTTCTGGTCAAGTAGCACAAAAATCTCGTGGCGAAAAAATGGCAAGTGCAGTTGATAATTACCTGGGTGAAGCACTAGGGCAACTGTACGTAAAGAAATATTTTCCAGAGAATGCAAAAAAGCGCATGTTGGATCTGGTAAATAATGTGCAAAAAGCATATGCTCAAAGAATAGATAAACTGGAGTGGATGAGCGACAGCACAAAATTGAAAGCTAAAGAAAAATTAGCTGCTATGAGTAAGAAAATAGGATATCCAGATAAATGGAAAGATTACAGCAATGTGAGTATTGCAAGAGGCACTTATTTTGAAAATATTGTATCTGCCTCTTCTTCTGCATATATGTGTGAATTGGCAAAATTGGGCAAGGAAGTAGATAAGTCTGAATGGTTTACCACACCGTCTACAGTTACAGCCTATAATAACCCCTCGGCAAATGAAATAGTTTTTCCTGCGGGTATTTTACAGTCACCTTATTTTGATAATGAAGCAGATGATGCCCTAAACTACGGAGGTATTGGGATGGTTATAGGACATGAAATAACACATACTTTTGACGACCAAGGTGCTCAGTATGACAAGGATGGTAATGTGAAAGACTGGTGGACAAAAGATGATTATGAAAAGTTTAAATTTAGAATACAGCAAGTCATTGATCAGTACAGCACCTTTACAGTCTTAGACAGCTTGCATGTTAAAGGCGATATGACTGTAGGTGAAAATACTGCAGATATTGCTGGATTAGCAGTGGCTTACGATGCTTTTAAAATGAGCCAAGTAGGACTAGATGATGCAAAAATTGGGAATTTTACTCCTGACCAACGCTTTTTTTTGTCAGTAGCTAGAATATGGAAAGTAAAAATGAAAGACGAGTTTCTTCGTTTATGGATTAATAATAACTCACATTCACCCCCAATTTGGCGTGTCAATGGACCTCTTATGAGCACCACCCCTTTTTACGATGCATTTGATGTAAAACCAGGTGATAAAATGTTTTTGCCAAAAGAAGACAGAATAACCATTTGGTAAAATAGCACTGATATAAGTTTAGAAAGTGTTTAGTCCTTTTAGCCGCAACCACAATTGAGAAAGGTAGGCCTTATTTTAGGAGCCTTCTATTTGTCTAAGCCGTTTGTTTATTCTTTTTTTTAGCGATCTTTATTTGTTACTTTTACAAGCTAAATACAAATGGATTGATCTCTAAGAATACCATAGACAAAGTGTATGAAACCGCCAGAATTGAAGAGGTGATAGGTGATTTTGTTCAGCTTAAAAAATCTGGCGCTAATTTTAAAGGACTTAGTCCTTTTACAGATGAGCGTTCTCCTAGCTTTATGGTGTCTCCAGTAAAACAAATTTGGAAAGATTTTTCTAGTGGTAAAGGAGGCAATGTAGTGGCTTTTGTGATGGAGCATGAGCATTTCACCTACCCAGAAGCCATTAAGTATTTGGCTAAAAAATACCAGATAGAGATTGAAGAGACCATTCAATCAGATGAGCAGAAAGAGCAGGCCAACGAGCAGGAGAGTATGTATTTGGTTTCAGAGTATGCACAGTTATATTTTTCAGAAATACTCTGGACATCGGCCCTTGGCAAAGCCATAGGGCTTTCTTATTTTAAAGAGCGTGGCTTTACAGATGAGACTATTAAAATTTTTGGGTTGGGTTATTGCCTAGATGAATGGGATGGTTTCACTAAGGCTGCATTAGAAAATAAATATCAGCTAAAATATTTAGAATCTACAGGTTTAACTATTGTAAAGCCAAGTGAGGAGCAGACAGAAGCTAAAACTTTTGATAGGTTTAAGGGTAGGGTGATGTTTCCCATCCATTCTATGAGTGGTAGGGTGCTTGGATTTGGAGGGCGCATACTCACCCAGGATAAGAAGGCAGCTAAATATTTAAATTCACCAGAAAGTGATATTTATAATAAAAGTAAGGTGCTTTACGGCATTTATAAGGCCAAGCAGTCTATTGCTAAGTTAGACAACTGCTATTTGGTAGAGGGTTATACAGATGTCATACAATTGTTCCAGAGAGGCATTCAAAATGTGGTTTCTTCTAGTGGAACCGCACTTACCTCAGACCAGATTAGACTTGTAAGTCGTCTTACCAAAAACATTACGGTACTCTTTGACGGAGATGCTGCCGGGCTTAGGGCGTCTCTTAGAGGTATTGACCTCATTTTAGAGCAGGGAATGAATGTGAAAATTTGCACTTTTCCTCAGGGAGAAGATCCAGATAGTTTTGCTAAAAATCACACTACAGAGGAAATATCAGCTTATTTTGAATCTAATGCTCAGGATTTTATTCAGTTTAAGGCCTCTTTGTTGGCTCAAGAGTCTGGAAATGACCCTATAAAAAGGGCTGAGACCATTCGTGATATTGTAGCTAGCATAGCTAAAATACCAGATGCTATAAAGCAGGAAGTATATTTGCAGTCTTGTGCTAAAATTATGGATATTTCTGAGCAGGTTCTTTTTAATACCATGGCTCAGCTCAATAAGAAGGAACTCAGAGACGCAGCGCAGCCTAAGCCAAAGTTTACAGGGCAAGATTCACAACTGTTTCAGGTAGTGAAGCCCTCAGCTCCTGAAGTAGAGAAACTAAATGTACAGCTCATTCTAGAGCGTAAAATCATTGAACTCTTGCTGCTTTACGGTCATAAAACTACTTCATTTGAAGATCTTTTATTGGAGTCTAAAGAAGATGGACAGTTGGTGCTTACCCCAAAAAAAGTTGAGCAGCGTGTTTTTGAAAAGGTATATTTAGACCTCCAAGAAGATGAAATAGAGCTTACACAAGATCATTTTAAAGAGTTGTATTTTAAGCTTATTACTGCCTTTAATGAAGCGGAAGAGTTTTCCCTGACTAGCTTTATAGGTGCTCAAAGTCCCGAGCTAGGAGCTGCTATTTCCTCTATTCTCATGGAAGAGGAGAAATACCAATTGGGCCAATGGGAGAAAAAAGATATTTTTCCTAAAGACAAGTCTTTAAGTATTTCTCAGTTGGTGACAGAGACCATATTGAGCCTTCGTTGTTTTCTGATTAAAAAAAGAATGGCAGCCATGCAAGAAACCACTAGAGACTTGGAAAAAGATCATCAGGAAACTAAGGAGGAATTGGTTTCTTATTTGCAGCTTTACAGCCTTCTAAATAAGAAACTCAACAGGGTCTTGTCTTAAAAAGCTCCTAGAAAGCCATCAAATAAACACCTAATGAGCATTTTCATGAGTCTTTTCTTGTAAGTCCCACTATTTTTATTAATCTCTGGTCCCTCTGCCGTCTTTATTCTTTTTCCGAGAAGCTAAGTTTAACACTTTAATTTTTTTAAAGAGAGTCTTTTAAACATCATTCGGGCCAGTCTATTAGATTTGTAATTATTGAAAAATTTAAATATCGATATAGGTCTAATTCAGACAAAAATAATTTTTTGTAGTTTTAAATTTTAGATGGTTTGTTTTTACTTTAAGTAATTCTTAGGAATAACACAGATGGGAATGGGTTTCATTTTGTGTTGGTTGGCGGTGTTTAAATCTTTGTAAATCTTGTACACTTCTGCCTTTCTGCCACTAAAATCTTTAATTTTTTTTCCTTGTTCTTGAACGGACATAGCCCATTCTAATTCTGGGTAGGTAGC
The DNA here is from genome assembly GCA_963934855.1 of uncultured Flavobacteriaceae bacterium. GTDB lineage: Bacteria > Bacteroidota > Bacteroidia > Flavobacteriales > Flavobacteriaceae > MAG-120531. The sequence goes on along the minus strand of CAWWAC010000019.1, from coordinate 27,290 downwards.
ACCTATTTGGTCCTCATCTGTTCTGTCATCGCCCCAAAGTCCGTCTGTAGGTGCAGCCTCTAAAATCTCTTTGTTTATTCCAAGTGCATTGCCTAGGCTAAATACCTCTGTTTTTAATAAATCTGCAATTGGGCTTAAGTCTACACCTCCATCTCCGTATTTGGTATAAAACCCCACACCAAAATCTTCTACTTTATTTCCTGTTCCAGCAACTAGATAGCCTTCTAGAGCAGCAAAATAGTATAGACTAGTCATTCTAAGTCTTGCCCTTGTGTTGGCTAAACTCATAAAGCGGTGCTCTTCATCTTTTACTGGGGGCAGTTCTTTAATTAAACTGTCAAAAACAGGGCTTAGGTGAACCCTTTCATTGCGGACATTTTTATGTTTTGATTGAAGCCAAGTGGTGTGCTTCTGGGCTCTTGAAATTTGAGATTCCCCCTGGTGAATGGGCATTTCTAAGCAAAGTAAATCTAGTCCTGTAAGGGCGCAAAGGGTAGAGGTGACTGCAGAATCTATTCCTCCAGATACTCCAATAACAAAACCTTTAGACCCTGAATTTTTTGCATACTCTCTAAGCCAATTAACTATGTGATCAATAATTTTTTCTGTCTGCATATCTGAGCCTATTTACTTTTAAACTATTAACTTTGTGCTATAAAATTAAGTCCATTCATGATAATATTAAAGCAAAAAACTAATTCTTTTGTTTTCCTAGTTTTAGGGGGGGTCTTGGGTGCTTTTTTTTTGTATGCTTGCGGGGAAGACACTACATTAGAAAATCAAATAAAGTCTCAGCCTGTTTCTTTAAAAATAAACCGTTTTGACATCGCTTTTAAAAACGCTGATCCGGAAAATTTTTTATCCCTTAAAACTCAGTATCCGTTTTTTTTTCCAGTTCAAACCCCAGATTCTATTTGGAATGCTAAACTTCTAAACCCTATAGAAGACAAACTATTAGAAGAAGTAGGAACTGCTTTCCAGGATTTTAGTCCTTTTAAAGAAAATCTAGAGCACCTTTTTAAACACGTTTTACATGAGTACCCAAATTCAAAAACACCTGAAATTTTCACACTGACCTCAGAGGTAGACTATATGAATAAAGTCATTGTAACAGATTCTATTTGGTTGTTGGCACTAGATAATTATTTAGGATCTTCTCATGAGTTTTACCAGTCTTTTCCTAATTATATAAAAGATGATTTAGACAAAAAATACCTAGTTATAGATGTGGCGGCTGCCCTTTCTGCCCAATATGTACCTAGGTCAGAGCAGGCTTACTTTTTGTCAAAAATGGTTTATGAGGGCAAGAAATTATTGATGCAATCTTTACTTTGGCCTCATGCCAGTCCTTCTGAGCATTTGCATTATACAGAAGAGGAGTATCAATGGGCCCTTGAAAATGAAGCTCAGGTATGGAGAAATTTTATAGAAAACCAATACCTCTACAGCACCCAACCAGACTTGGCACTTAGATTCTTATTTCCAGCTCCTTTTTCAAAATTTAAGTTAGATATTGATACAGAATCCCCTGGGAGAATAGGTCAATTTATGGGACTTCAGTTAACCAAAGCCTATTATTATAAACACGGAGAAGACCTTGAAAAACTCCTACGCGTAAGTGCGGTAGATTTGTTAAAGGACGCTTCTTATAAACCAAAAAAATGATAAAAAACAACCAGATTTCACAGATATTATTACAGGTAACCTTAGATAAAAATAAGATCCCAGAAAAACTAATGTGGTCTGCAGAAGACGGAGGTGTGGACAAAGAAGAAGCCAAAGCCATGTTGTTATCTGTTTGGAATAGTGAGAAAAAAGAGTCTCTTAAAATTGATCTTTGGACCAAAGATATGCCAGTAGATGAGATGAAAATTTTCTTTCATCAAACTTTGGTAGCTATGTCAGATACTTTTTTAAAGGCTACCCAAGATGAGAAAATGACTGCGACTATGAGAGATTTCTGTGATTATTTTGCAGAGAAACTAGACATTAATAAGGGCTAGTTCATTTAACAAAATGAAGGCATTAAAAAAGATCAAAAACATTAATTAGCCTAATTAGTGGCCAAAAAGAACTTATCATTTATGTTCTCAATATATTCTAACAAGGGTTCTTTGCCTAAGTGTTTAGAAGAAGAGGTTATAAAACACTCTGGTGCTACTTCAAAAATATCTTCAGTGAGTTTTAGTTGGTAGGCAGCTACTTGTTGTTTAATAATAGCTGGCTTTAATTTGTCAGCCTTGGTAAAAACAATACAAAATGGAATTTGGTTTTCACCCATCCAACTGATAAAATCAATATCTATGGGTTGGGGCTCATGTCTAATGTCAATGAGCACAAAGGCACACACAAGCTGTGTTCTTTTCATAAAATAATCTGTGATATATTTTTGAAAAGTTTTTTTATTTTTTTTAGAAACCCTCGCATACCCATAGCCAGGTAAATCTACCAAAAACCAATTGGCGTTTATTTTAAAGTGATTTATAAGCTGTGTTTTTCCTGGTCTACCAGATGTTTTAGCCAGGCTTTTTTTAGCAGTTAGCATATTGATTAGAGAAGATTTTCCCACATTAGACCTACCAATAAAAGCGTACTCTGGCAGTAGCTCTTTAGGGCATTTGTCTACATGAGAATTGCTCATTACAAATTCTGCAGAAGTAATTTTCATGAAGATTTATTTTTTTGTTAGAAACCTTTTGCTACCAGCCATTGTTCTAGGATGGTATTAAAGGTATCTGGGTGCTCCATCATAGGTGCATGACCACATTTGTCAATCCAAAATAAATCTGAATTTGGGAGCAGTGCATTGAATTCATCAGCTACATTAGGAGGAGTAACCCCGTCATTTCTACCCCAAATAATACAGGTAGGATTTTTCATTTTTGGAAGGTCCTTAGACATATTGTGTCTAATGGCACTTTTAGCAATAGCAAGTGTTTTAATTAGCTTAAGCCTATTGTTAACCGTTGCAAATACTTCATCTACAATCTCTTTTGTAGCAACAGCTGGGTTGTAAAAAACCTCCTCTGCTTTTTTCTTAATAAACTCGTAGTCACCTCTTTTAGGATAGCCGTCACCCATAGTGCTTTCATAAAGACCAGAGCTACCAGTAATGACCAAAGCCTTTACTAGACTAGGATTTGTTTTGGTTTCTAAAAGGGCAATGTGTCCCCCTAAAGAATTTCCAACTAAAATAACATCTGTAAGTTTTAGGTGTTTAAGAAAACCGTCCACATAACTAGCAAAGCTTTTTACGGTAGTTTTTAAAAGCGGCATGTCATATATAGGCAATTCAGGAACAATGACCCTATATCCCTTAGAAGGAAAATATTCCATAACCCCTTTAAAATTGCTGAGACCTCCCATAAGTCCGTGAAGAATGACAATGGGGGCACCTTCTCCTAGTGATACATATTTGTATTTTCCGTCTATTATGATTGGGTCTATCATGACTTCTTTATAGCCTAAGTTGGCAAATATAGGCATTTCATTTAAATAGTAATAAGATCTTTTACTCCAGTCTTGAAAATTGAAAACAGGAGTATTTTTGGCAGATTTGTAGCTGAAATCAGAGAACTTATCAACAATGTGGTAAAATGTGGTAAAATGTGGGAAAAAATCCTTTATATTTGAATTTAATCTATAAAAACATATAGTGGTTTCACTCATTGGCACATATGATTGCAAGGCAGACGTTAAGGGGAGGATTATGCTTCCTGTAGCCCTAAAGGGTCAATTGTCTCCAGTACTTGCTAGTGGTTTTGTGATTAAAAGAGCGGTATTTAGAGATTGCCTAGAGTTGTATCCCATGGCTGAATGGCAGTTGCTAATGGAGAAGATGAATGAGAAAAACCGCTTTGTAAAAAAGAATAATGATTTTATAAGAAGATTCACCGCAGGGGTGAAAATGTTAGAGATAGACGCAAGTGGCCGCTTACTCATTCCTAGAAATCTAATAAGTATTGCCGGGATTACCAATGAGGTAGTTTTGAGTGCAGCTATTAATATTCTTGAGATTTGGGATAAAACGCAGTATGAATTGGTCTTGGAAGAGACCGCGCAAGACTTTGCAAGTCTGGCAGAAGAAGTAATGGGAGATGAAAACAACACCTTATCATAGTCCAGTCATGCTGCAGGAGACTGTAGCTGGTTTAGCCATAGACCCCTTTGGCGTTTATGTAGATGTCACTTTTGGTGGGGGCGGCCACAGTAAAGAAATCTTAAGACAGCTTGGACCAGATGGGAAGTTATTTGCTTTTGATCAGGATAAAGATGCTTTGGCCAATAGCTTGTCCGATACCCGTTTTACGCTTATTAATGAAAACTTCAGATTCATTAAACAGTTTTTACGTTTTTATGGAGTGAAACAGGTAAACGGTATATTGGCAGATTTTGGGGTTTCTTCTCACCAGTTCGATGAGGGAACTAGGGGTTTTTCTACTCGTTTTGATGGTGACTTAGACATGAGAATGAACCAAAGTGCTGCCCTTAGCGCCAAAGACGTAGTGGCTACCTATACCCAAGAAGCCTTGAGCGATATATTTTTCCAGTATGGAGATTTGAGGAATTCAAAGGCCATAGCAGCTGCTGTAATAGCGTACAGAGAAGCTACCCCTATTACAACTACTACCCAGTTAAAGGAGTCTCTTTCTGGAATACTACAAGGATTTAATGATCACAAACTGTTGGCTCAAATTTACCAGGCCATACGCATAGAGGTGAATCAGGAAATTCAAGTGATTAAAGAGCTATTGGAACAGGCTCCAGATTTGCTTTTGCCCGGAGGTAGGCTAAGTGTGCTTAGTTACCATTCCTTGGAAGACAGATTGGTAAAGCGTTTTATAAGAGCGGGTCAGTTTGAAGGCGAGCCAGAAAAAGATGTCTTTGGACGTTTTGAAGTGCCTTTAAAAAAGATGGGAGGCCTGCAAGTACCTTCTAAAGAAGAGCTTAAGCTCAATACACGCTCTAGAAGTGCCAAGCTAAGGGTAGCGGAGAAACCAATTAAAAAAATAAAACAGAAATAGTGAAAACATCTTTGCTCAGTATCTTAAAAGGTTCTTTTCTTATTGGGGATGATGCTCCAAAGCATTGGCGTTTTTTTATTTATATAGCTATTTTGGGAGCAGTCATGATTAGCGCTGCCCACGAGGCGGAAAGCAAGGTTTATAAGATTGCTAGCTTGAGTAACCAAGTAAAGGCACTTAAAAATGAATATGTAGGTTTAAGATCTAAGTTACAGCGTTCCCAATTAGAATCTAATATAACTTTTAGAGTGTTTGCAATGGAAATTTTTCCTCCTGATATTCCTGCAGTTAAAATAGTAGTAGACTCCCAGAAAAATAAACGTCAATAATAAGTACTATGAAAGAGAGACAAATTTTAAAGCGACTTTATTTAGTAGTTGCTTTTTTAGTTCTTTTTGCTATTGGTATAGGGGCTTCACTTTTAAATATACAAGTAAACCAAGGAGCTAAATATAGAAAATTAGCCTTAGAGAGAACCGAGAGGGTAGTGACTATTGAGCCTAATAGAGGCAGTTTGTACGCAGACGACGGAAGCATGTTGGCTACCTCGGTGTCTAGGTATGAAATTCGCTTTGACGCTGTGACAGTTAAACATAAAGATTTTGAAAAGGAAGTGAGTACACTTTCAGATTCACTGGGGGTTTTGCTAAAGAAGCCAGCTTCTTTTTATGAGGAGCGACTTAGAAAGGCAAACGCTACTCAAAATAGGTATGCACTTATAGCCTCTAATCTATCTTATGAATCTTACAAAAGAATTAAAAATTTCCCTCTTTTTAACAAAGGACCGCATAGAGGGGGCTTTGTAGTTACTCAGAAAACAGTTAGAGAGCACCCGTTAGGAGAAATGGCAGCCAGGAGCGTAGGTTTTGTAAGCACAGACAACCAGGGCAATGTCACCAGAGTAGGACTGGAAGGAGCTTTTGATGATTATTTAAAAGGAATAGAAGGGAAGAGGCTCAAGCAAAAAATAGCCAAAGGACAATGGAAACCGCTTGGGGCAGGAAATATTAAAGAGCCACAGGAGGGATCAGATGTGATTTCTACTATTAACATTAATATACAAGATATTGCTCACCATGCCTTGTTAGAGCAGTTATTGAAATACAAAGCAGACCACGGAACCGTAGTGGTTATGGAAACTAAGACCGGAGAAATAAAGGCCATGTCTAATCTAGGTAGTAACCCAGAGGGGTTATACTTAGAAAGACTTAACTATGCCATAGGGGAGTCTCATGAGCCAGGCTCTACCTTTAAGCTTATGTCTATGGTGGTAGCTCTAGAAGATAAGGTAATAGATACGGGTACTATAATTGACACTCAAGGAGGAAAATACAAGGTTTTTGACAGGACAGTGAGTGATTCTAAGAATGGTGGTTACGGAAAAATATCGGCCGCGAAGGCCTTAAAAGTATCTTCAAATACTGCTTTTGCTAAAATGATTCACGAGAATTATAAAGACAATCCTAAAAGATATGTAGACCGTTTAAGAAACATGAACCTTCACCAGCCATTAGGACTACCAGTGAGGGGAGAGGGAGATCCTGTTATTAGGTACCCTGGAGAAAAGGGTTGGTCTGGTGTTTCTTTGGCTTGGATGTCTCATGGGTATGAGGTCTCTTTAACGCCTTTGCAAACACTTACTTTTTACAATGCCATAGCCAATGGGGGAGAGATGGTTAAGCCTAGGCTTATTAAGGAGATTAGGAGGGGCGGAGTTGTTATTCAAAAGTTTAATAAAACCACTATAAACCCTTCTATCTGCTCAAAAGAAACGATAGCAAAGGTACAAAAAATACTAAAAGACATTGTTCAGACTAAGGGGGGTACTGGTCATAGCTTATATGATCCAAACTTTTCTATGGCAGGAAAAACAGGTACCTGCCAAATGAATTATGCCTCAGGAGATCCGGATAAATTAAAATATATTTCTACCTTCTCTGGCTATTTTCCTGCAGACAACCCAGAGTACTCTTGTATTGTGGTGATTCATGAGCCAGACAAGAGTGTGGGGTATTATGGAGCAGATGTGGCTGGGCCGGTTTTTAAGGCTATTGCTCAGAAAATGTACACCTCAAAGTTTTCACAAACATTAGTTTCTGCTAGTTGGGTGGCCTCTGCAGATTTAGAATCGCAGTATAAGGGCTATAAAAAAGCCATGCAGCAATCAATTACAAAAATACCTGATCTAGCTGGAATGGCTGGAATGGACGCCATAGCACTTCTTGAAAACTTAGGCTGTAAGGTAGCAGTAGTTGGGAGCGGTAAAGTAGTGAGCCAATCTTTGGCCTATGGTTTTGATATTAAAAAAGGAACACAAATATCACTAGTACTCTCTGGCTCATGAAAGAATTAAAAGACCTTTTGTACGGAGTATCAATTTCAGCTGTAAATGGCAGTACTATTAAGGCCATAGATGGACTGTGTTTTGATTCTAGGGAGTCTACTAAAAAAAGTCTATTTGTAGCTGTTAAAGGACTTTCTGTTGATGGACACACTTATATAGATATTGCTATTAATAAAGGTGCTGTGGGAGTGGTCTGTGAAGAGCTACCAGCTAGCTTAACAAGCGGTGTGACCTATGTTCAGGTGGCTAATAGCCAAGAAGCTTTGGCGGTAATGGCGGCCAATTGGTATGACCACCCTTCTAAATCTCTCTCATTAATTGGTGTGACGGGGACCAATGGAAAAACTACGGTCAGCAGTTTGCTGCATCAGCTTTTTACAAAGGCTGGATATCCATGTGGACTTATTTCTACTATTAAAATTTTAGTAGGTGAGACGGCTTATCCTACTGCCCATACTACTCCCGACCCTTTGACTATTAATGCTTATTTACATGAAATGGTTCAGGCGGGTATGAGTTATTGTTTTATGGAAGTGAGTTCTCACGGAATTGCTCAAATGAGAACCAAGGGCTTGGTGTTTAAAGGGGCTATTTTCACCAATCTGAGCCAAGACCACTTAGATTACCACAAGACTTTTGCGGCTTATAGAGACACCAAAAAGAAACTTTTTGACGGTTTGTCTAAAGACGCTTTTGCACTGGTGAACGCAGATGACAAAAATGGGATGGTGATGCTGCAAAATACCAAGGCTAAAAAAGTGACCTACGGACTTAAGGGAATGGCAGATTTTAAGGCTCAGGTGTTGGAAAATCAATTTTCTGGACAGCTCTTAAAAATAGACCAAAAAGAAGTCTTGACTTCTTTGTTAGGTGCTTTTAATGCTTATAATTTACTGGCTATTTACGCAGCAGCTTCTTTATTAGGGCTTTCAGAATTAGAGGTATTAAAGCATATAAGTGCGCTAGAGAATGTGGTGGGACGTTTTCAGTATTTAGTTTCTAAAGATCAAATTACTGCTATTGTAGATTACGCCCACACGCCAGACGCATTAGAAAATATATTAGACACTATTAGTGGCATCCGAACCAAAAATGAAAAACTTATTACTGTAGTGGGATGTGGAGGTGACAGAGACAAAGGGAAAAGACCTCTTATGGGTAGAATTGCTGCAGAAAAGAGTGACTTACTTATTTTAACCTCAGACAACCCCAGATCTGAACGCGCTGCAATAATTATTGAAGAGATGGAAGCAGGGGTTTCTGCGGTAGATATAAAAAAAGTGCTGGTGATTGAAAACAGAAAGCAGGCTATTAAAACAGCTTGTCAATTGGCCGGACCTAAAGATATTATACTCATAGCTGGAAAAGGGCATGAGCATTATCAGGAAGTAAATGGGGTTCGCAGCCCTTTTAATGACTTTGAAATTGTAAAAGAACACCTCACCTTATTAGAGGAATAAGTCCAGAGCATATGTTGTATTATTTATTTGATTTTTTAGAGCAAAAGTATCAGTTCCCAGGGGCTAGTCTCTTTGGATTTATCACCTTCAGAGCTTCTTTGGCGGTGATTACATCTCTTTTAATTGCCACTGTTTTTGGAAAGAAAATCATTGAATTTTTAAAGCGTAAACAAATAGGGGAAACCGTGAGAGATCTTGGTTTGGAAGGACAAAAGCAAAAAGCTGGAACGCCTACAATGGGAGGACTTATTATTATACTAGCTACTCTTGTGCCTGTTCTGTTGTTTGCCAAGCTGGCAGAGGTGTATATAGTACTTTTAATAGTAGCCACCCTTTGGATGGGTGCTATTGGTTTTGTAGATGACTACATTAAAATATTCAAAAAGGATAAGGCTGGTTTAAAAGGTGCTTTTAAGGTGTTGGGGCAAGTGGTGTTGGGTTTAATAGTTGGGGCTACGCTTTATTTTCACCCTAGTGTGACCATGAAAGAAGAGGTGGCTTTAAATAAGACAGAGCTTATAAAAAGTAGTTTTCTAGGGCCTGAAATAAAGTCTACAAAAACCACTATTCCTTTTACAAAAAACAACGAATTAGAGTATAGCAGCTGGATTTCTTGGATGGGAGATGATGCGGAAGATTACGCTTGGTTAATTTTTATTCCTGTGGTTATTTTTATTGTATCTGCGGTGTCTAATGGCGCCAATCTCACAGACGGTATTGACGGTTTAGCTGCGGGTACCTCTGCCATTATTGCGGTTACCTTAGGGGTTTTTGCTTGGATTTCTGGAAACATCATTTTCTCCGATTATTTAGATATTATGTTTATTCCCAGGGCGGGTGAACTAGTGGTTTTCATTGCAGCCTTTATTGGTGCGCTTATTGGATTTTTATGGTACAATGCTTTTCCTGCTCAGGTTTTTATGGGAGATACTGGAAGCCTTACCATTGGAGGTATTATTGCTGTGATAGCTATTATTATTAGAAAAGAATTACTCATACCCCTGCTTTGTGGGATCTTTTTTGCGGAGTCACTCTCTGTGATGTTGCAGGTGGGGTATTTTAAATACACAAAAAAAAGACGGGGAGAGGGAAGGCGTATTTTTCTCATGTCTCCGCTGCACCACCACTACCAAAAATTGGGCTACCATGAAAGTAAGATTGTAAGCCGTTTTTGGATTGTAGGAATTTTTCTAGCTGTCTTAACCATTGTGACCTTAAAACTTAGGTAATGAAGCAATTGGTTGTTTTAGGTGGGGGAGAAAGTGGTGTGGGAGCTGCTCTTTTGGGTCAGCAACAAGGGTACCGAGTACTGGTCTCAGATAAAAGTCTTATTAAACAGGCTTTTAAAAACGTTCTTATACAACATGAAATTAAATGGGAAGAAGGGGGGCACAATGAAGCAGCTGTTATGGACGCTTCTCTGGTGGTTAAAAGCCCTGGAATTCCAGATACGGTACCCTTGGTTTTGGCTTTGCGTGTCGCTGGAATAAAAGTGATTGATGAGGTAGAATTTGCGTCTTATTACACAAAGGCTACCCTTATTGGTATTACAGGCAGCAATGGCAAAACCACCACCACCATGCTTATTTATCACATTTTAAAGTCTGAAGGATACGCAGTAAAAATGGGGGGCAATATTGGGGTGAGTTTTGCAGGTCTGGTCTATGAGTCTCTTATAAAAGGAGCCGCTCCTATAGACTACTACGTGCTAGAACTCAGTAGTTTTCAATTAGACAATATTGAAAATTTTAGGCCACATATTGCGATAATTACCAATATTAGCCCAGACCACTTAGACCGTTATGGCTATGATATGGAACGTTATACAGCTGCTAAGTTTAGGATTGCCAAAAACCAGACTTCGGCAAATTATTTAATCTATGATGCAGACTGCCCCGTTATTCAAACAGCCATGTCACAGCAGCAAATTTTATCTAAAAAAATTCCATTTAGCACTCAAAAAAAATTCACAGAAGGCGCCTTTGTAGACGCTGAAAATATAAAAATAGTATTGGACACTAACTCATATAGCATGCAGATCAACACTTTAGCCCTTGAGGGTACGCACAATGTAAAGAATACCATGGCAGCAGCTGCCGCGGCCACTTTAATTCAAATAAGAAAGGAAACCATTAGAAATAGTGTGCAGCACTTTCAAGGAGCTCCCCACCGCTTAGAGAAAGTACTTAAAATTCAGCATGTTCATTATATAAATGACTCTAAGGCTACTAATGTAAATGCTACCTATTACGCTCTAGAAAGTGTTAAAACACCAATTGTGTGGATTGTAGGGGGTTTAGATAAAGGGAATGACTATATGCCACTCATGTCTATGGTACGTGAAAAAGTAAAGGCTATTATTTGTTTGGGCGTTGACAATGAAGCACTTAAAAGTGTTTTTTCAAAAGCTGCGGATATTTTAATAGAAACTACCTCTATGGAAGAAGCTGTGAAAGTTGCGTCTAAGGTTTCTGAAAAAGGAGATACTGTTTTGCTGTCTCCAGCCTGCGCTAGTTTTGATTTATTTAAGAATTATGAAGATAGAGGTAACCAATTTAAAGAAGCTGTAAGAAATCTATAAGTGAGTATATTTAGAAACATACAAGGAGACAAAGCTACCTGGGCCATTATAGCCCTGCTGTCCCTCATTTCTTTTTTACCAGTCTATAGTGCTAGTGGTAATTTAGAAAATGTGGTTCAGAATGGAACAGCTGTAGGCTATTTGGCCAAACACGCATTCTTGCTTATTATGGGCTTTGGAATTATGTTTGGGGTACATAAAATTCCAACTCATTTTTTTAAGGGACTCTCACTTATTGGCCTACCAGTAGTTATATTATTACTTGTTTACACACTAGCACAGGGAAGCACTATTGGAGGGGCCAATGCGAGTAGGTGGATTAAAATTCCTTTTACCTCAATTGGATTTCAAACCTCTACTTTAGCCATGGTTGTGCTTATGGTTTATGTAGCCAGGTACCTGTCTAAAATTAGAGAAACCCCTATTACTTTTTTAGCTTCTGTCTTACCCCTTTGGCTCCCAGTTTTTACAGTAGTTGCCTTGGTATTTCCAGCTAATTTTTCTACAGCAGCTATTATGTTTGCAATGGTGATGATGCTCTGTTTTCTTGGGGGTTACCCTATTAAGTATTTGTTGGGAATTACCACCACTGCACTAGTTATGGGAGCGTTATTTGTTGTGACTGCTAAGACTTTTCCAGACTTGTTCCCCAATAGGGTAGACACTTGGATGAGCCGTATTGAAAATTTTTCATCAGAAGAAGTGACGGAAGCAGACTACCAGATAGAACGCGCTAAAATAGCCATTGCTTCTGGTGAGGTGTTTGGATTGGGCGCTGGAAAAAGTGTGATGAAAAATTTCTTACCTCAGAGTTCTTCAGATTTTATTTTTGCTATTATTATTGAAGAATATGGCTTATTTGGAGGTCTTCTAATCTTGGGTATTTACTTGTTTATGCTTATTAGAATTATAGTAATTACCAATAGCTCACCTAGCTTTTTTGGGAAGTTATTAGCATTAGGGGTAGGACTGCCCATTATATTCCAGGCCTTTATTAATATGGGTGTGGCAGTTTCTCTATTGCCTGTGACTGGGCAGACTCTGCCATTAATAAGTAGTGGAGGAACCTCTATTTGGATGACCTGTTTGGCTCTTGGAATTCTTTTAAGTGCTAGCAACAAAAATAATTTAGCGGCTCCGGGCCCCTTAAAAGAAGAAGAAACTAACCCCTTAGAAATTTTAAGTGAGCAATTATAAATTTATATTATCTGGGGGCGGTACAGGAGGTCATATCTATCCTGCAATAGCTATTGCAGATGCTCTAAAAGCAACTTACCCAGCTGCTTCCTTTCTATTTGTTGGAGCTCAGGGTAAAATGGAAATGCAAAAGGTACCTCAGTTAGGCTATTCCATTAAAGGATTATGGATTTCTGGCTTGTCAAGAAAAATATCTATGACCCTTTTATTTTTTCCCTTTAAACTTTTTTACAGCCTAATCCAAGCACTCTTTATACTGGTAAGATTTAAGCCCCATATGGTTATTGGAACAGGAGGTTACGCCTCTGCTCCATTATTAAAAATGGCACAGGTTATAGGGGTTCCTACTCTTATTCAAGAACAAAATTCTTACGCAGGGGTTAGCAATAAGTGGTTGGCTAAAAAGGCTCAAGCCATTTGCGTAGCATATCCCAATATGCAGCAGTATTTTCCTAAAGAGCGTTTGGTGCTTACGGGAAACCCTGTTCGCTCAGATATTTCTGAACTATTAGTTGATAAAAATGTGGCTTTAGCTGCCTTTGGTTTACAGGAAACGCAACCAGTATTATTAGTGCTAGGAGGTAGTTTAGGTGCCAAAAAAATAAACGAATACATAGCCGCACAGCTCCCTTACTTTAAAGAAAAAGGCCTACAGTTGCTTTGGCAGTGTGGGAGTTTGTATTATGAGCAGTATAAGAGCTGCCAAAGCAAAAATGTAAAAGTCCTAGATTATATTGTTGAAATGCCTCTGGCTTATAGTGCAGCAGACTTATTAATTTCAAGAGCAGGTGCAGGGACTATTTCAGAAATAATGCTCATAGGCTGCCCGGCCATATTTATTCCTTCTCCTAATGTGGCAGAAGATCACCAAACTAAAAATGCCTTAGCCGTTACAGAAATAGGAGCAGGTGCTATGGTGATTGAAAAACAACTAGAAATGGAGTTTAAGCCCATTTTTGAGGACTTGTTAGACAACCAACATGCTAGGCAAAGTATGAAAGTTGCTATGAAAAGTGCAGCTCAGCCTAATGCTACTGCAGCTATTGTAAAGACAATTAAAGGACTCTTAGAAATACATAAAGCAAATAAATGAACCTACGGCAAGAGACATACTTTTTTTTAGGCATTGGCGGCATTGGTATGTCTGCTTTGGCTAGGTATTGCTTTTTAAAGGGAGCAAAAGTGGGGGGTTATGACGCAACACCCTCAGCTATCACAGCAGATTTGGAGGCCTTGGGTATGGAACTTATTTATTCAGACCACATTTCCATACTCCCAGACACATTTAAACATCAAGAGTTTGTAAAAATAATATATACGCCAGCTGTTCCAAAGACTACTGCCTTGTTTGAATATTTTAGTTCGCATAAATTTAGTATAATTAAAAGAGCTACCCTTTTAGGCGCTATTACTGCAGACAGTTTTTCTTATGCCATAGGGGGTACCCACGGTAAAACTACTACCTCTAGCTTATTAGCGCACCTATTAGACGCTTCTGGTGTGGGTATTACAGCTTTTTTAGGAGGCTTAGCCAATAATTTTAATAGTAACTTACTGTTAAAAGATACTGCTACTACAGTGGTGGAAGCAGATGAATTTGATAGGTCTTTTCTAACTTTAAGCCCAAATGTGGCTTGTATCACAGGAACAGATGCAGACCATTTAGATATTTATAAGAATGCCCAAAGCCTAGAAGAGGCCTTTGAGGATTTTGCTAAAAGAGTAAAGCCAACTGGGCGTTTATTTGTGCATGAGTCTGTTCAAATTCCAGGAACCACTTATGGTCTTTTAGAAACCTCAGATTACTACCTTTCACAAATCTGTTATGAGCACGGAAATATCTATGCTCATTTACACACTCCAAAAGCTGTTTTTAAAAGGGTGTTATTCCCTATGCCTGGCACTCATAATTTGCTTAATGCACTAGTGGCTTTTGCTATGGCAGAAAGCCAGGGAGTGGCTCCAGAGAAACTAATAGCCGCTTTAGTCACTTTTAAAGGGGTAGCTAGACGTTTTTCATATGAAATTAAAAAGGAGAATAGGGTGTTTATAGATGACTATGCCCACCATCCAACAGCAATAAAAGCAGTATTTGAGAGTTTAAAAACGCTCTATCCTAAAGAATTACTTACAGTAGTATTCCAGCCACATTTATACTCAAGAACTCAAGATTTTGCAGCAGAATTTGCCAGTAGTCTGTCTCTTTTTAACTGCGTGTATTTATTAGATATCTATCCAGCAAGGGAATTGCCAATAGATGGGGTGAATTCGTCTTGGCTTTTAGAAAAAATTACTGCGCCAGAAAAAGCACTTTTAAATAAAAAAAACTTGGTGGAGCGTATTGTGAAAATAAACCCAAAAATTTTAGTCACTCTAGGCGCAGGAGACATTGGATTAGAAGTTCCTAAAATTAAAGCAGCACTATTGTGAAAAAATTCTTAAATACACTCCAAATATTCCTTATAGCCTTTGTTTTAATTGGCTTATACGCCTTTACAAATAAAAGGAATAACATGAGAATTGTAGAGGGAATTACACTAGAATTCACTTCAAAAGACAACTTATACACCAACTATGCGGCGGTTAATAAATTGTTAATACTAAAAAACAAAGGGCAATTAAAACAGCCTAAAGAAAAAGTAGCTTTGAGTACTATTGAGCAGTGGCTTAATGAAGATCCTATGCTTCAAAATGCCACAGTTTATATGACTGTAGATGGGGTGCTTAGGGCTTTGCTCACGCAAAAAATACCCGTAGCAAGAGTGCTGACAGATTCTGTTTTCTATTTAGACGAACAGGGAGATGTCATGCCGCTTTCTGAGTTTCATTCTGCTAGAGTTCCAATAATTACTGGAAATCTATCTAAGAAAAGCTTAGAGGATTGTCATAAGTTGGTTGTTTTTATAGCACAAGATGTTTTTTTAACTAAGAATATAGTGGGCATAGAAGTGCAAAGTGAGAAACATTATATGCTTAAGTGTAGGATGGAAGATTTTGATGTGGTTTGGGGTGACGCCCAGGAGCTACAAGAAAAAACATCTAAACTTAAAGCTTTTTATAATAAAGCAATTAATGACCAGAGTCTGTCAAAATACAAGCTGGTAGATGTGCGGTTTAAAAATCAGGTGGTAGCCACCAAAAAACTATAATAACACTCAAATGAAAGAGACACATTATTCTGTTGGCTTAGATATTGGAACTACGAAGATTGTAGCCATTATTGGAAAAGAAAACGAGTACGGAAAGATTGAGATTCTTGGGATAGGAAAAGCTAAGAGTTTGGGGGTGCACAGGGGTGTGGTAAACAATATTACCCAAACCATAGAATCAATACAGCAGGCCATAAGCCAAGCAGAAACAGACTCTGGATTAAAAATAGACACCGTATCTGTAGGAATAGCAGGGCAGCATATTCGTTCACTACAACATTCAGATTATATTACAAGAGCCAATGCAGAAGAAGTGATTGGCCCAGATGACGTAGACAACCTCTGCAACCAGGTATACAAATTAGTGATGCTTCCTGGAGAAGAAATTATTCATGTACTGCCACAAGAATTCAAGGTAGACGGACAAGCAGAAATTAAAGAGCCTATTGGCATGTATGGGGGCCGTTTAGAAGCTAATTTTCACGTGGTAGTAGGACAGGTGTCTTCCATAAAAAACATAGTTCGCTGTATTAAGAGCGCTGGTTTAAAGTTAGGGGAAATTTCTCTAGAACCCTTGGCCTCTGCTAATGCAGTATTGAGCCAAGAAGAAAAAGAAGCAGGTGTAGCCCTTATAGATATAGGAGGAGGAACCACAGATCTAGCTATTTTTAAAGACGGTATTATTCGCCATACGGCAGTCATTCCTTTTGGAGGAAATGTCATTACAGAAGACATTAAAGAAGGATGCTCTATTATAGAAAAACAAGCAGAATTATTAAAAATTAAATTTGGTTCTGCTTGGCCTGGAGAAAATAAAGAAAATGAAATAGTTTCTATTCCAGGTCTTAGAGGAAGAGACCCCAAAGAAATTACCCTCAAGAATCTTTCAAAAATTATTCATGCAAGGGTAGTAGAAATTGTTGAGCAGGTGTATGTAGAGATTAAGAACTACGGCCATGACGAGCAAAAGAAAAAACTCATTGCCGGTATTGTACTTACAGGAGGAGGAAGCCAACTCAAGCATTTAAAACAATTGGTAGAGTATATTACCGGGATGGATACCCGAATTGGGTATCCAAATGAACATTTGGCTGGGGATTCAGAAGAAGAAATTGCCTCTCCTTTATATGCCACAGGGGTAGGGCTTCTCATGAATGCAGTATCTTCTGACGCTAAATACCATTCAGAACAGCCTGCCTTAGAAAAGACGCAAGAACAGGATCTTGAAGATCAGACCACAGAAGAAACCAAAGACCAGCTGCCTAAAGCTCAAAAAGCCCCTAGGAAAAATATTTTTGACAAATGGTCAGAGAAACTGAAAGATTTTTTAGATAACGCAGAATAAAAATAAGCATAAAAAAACTATATCTATGAGTGATCACAGCGAATTTGACAGCATCGCCTTTGACCTTCCAAAAAACCAAAGCAACGTAATTAAAGTGATTGGTGTTGGTGGTGGCGGTAGCAATGCCATTAATCATATGTTTCAATCTGGAATTAACGGCGTAGATTTTGTGGTGTGTAACACAGACGCACAAGCACTACAAAATAGCCCTGTTCCAAATAAAATTCAGTTGGGCTTATCTCTCACTGAAGGCTTAGGAGCCGGTGCTAACCCAGAAGTGGGAGAGCAATCAGCCTTGGAGAGTATGACAGACATAAAATCCATGCTAGATACCAACACTAAAATGGTATTTATTACTGCAGGAATGGGAGGTGGTACCGGTACAGGAGCCGCCCCTATGATTGCAAAAATGGCAAAAGAATTAGATATTTTAACGGTAGGAATTGTCACTATTCCGTTTCAGTTTGAAGGCAAAATGCGTTCTGAACAAGCCCAAAAAGGAATTGAGAACTTAAGATCACATGTAGACTCACTTATTATTATTAACAATAACAAGCTTAGAGACGTATATGGAAACCTAGGCTTTAAAGCTGGATTTTCTAAAGCAGATGAGGTTTTAGCCACCGCAGCTAAGGGAATTGCAGAGGTTATTACCCACCACTACACGCAAAACATTGACCTTAGAGATGCCAAGACAGTACTAGCTAATTCTGGTACTGCCATTATGGGTTCCTCTTCTGCCTCTGGATCTGGAAGGGCCCATGAGGCCATTTCAAAAGCATTGGATTCCCCCCTTTTAAATGACAATAAAATTACAGGAGCTAAAAATGTATTATTACTTATAGTATCTGGCGTTCAAGAAATCACCATCGATGAGATTGGAGAAATTAATGAATACATCCAGTCAGAAGCAGGTCACGGAGCCAACATAATTATGGGGGTTGGAGAAGATGAAAGCTTAGGAGAGGCCATAGCTGTCACCGTAATTGCCACAGGCTTTAACCAAGAGCAACAAAATGACATTGTTAATACAGAGTCAAAAAGAATCATACATACCTTAGAAGAAGACCAACGTGCAGGCTTTAATTTTAGTCCTGTGCCCCCAACTATTTTTAGTTTAGAGCCTGAAGAAGAATTAGAAGAAGAAGCCAAAGAGGTGATCGTCCACACATTAGACTTACAAGAGGAACTAGCTTATAAGCCTGCTGTCACTCAGGAAATAAACTTTTTAATTCCTACCACAGATGCTATTAGAGGTTTAGAGGTGGTTTTTAAAACGGTAGAATTACCACAACAAATAGCGCAAGAAGAACCAAAAGAGGTATGGTCACCAGAGCCTATCTCCACCCTTATTCCGCTGCTAGATAGTTTTGAGGTGATAGACGTGATTGATGCTTCTGCAGAAATAGCCAACGAGACCTTTGAAGACCAGACAGAGAACGAGTCTATAGATTTTACCAATACCCTATTTGATATTCCTGTTAGGCCTAAGAATGAAGCTCAAAAAAGCACTTTTTTTGGTGAAGAAAAAGAAGTGTCTGAAGAAGCACCCACCATCTCTTTTAATTTAGATGACGACATTAGAGATATGGAGGTAAAAGACCCATTAGAAATCATTCCTGTTCTAGAGTATAATGCCTCTGGAGAAAAAAGATACAGCTTAGATGACTATATGGAGCTAGAGGAGAGTCTAGCCGCTGCTAGTGAAACACCCTTTGCTGGTGCTGTAGAAGAAGAGCCAGAGTCTCTTATTTTTGAAAAGAAAACTCTAGAACCGGTTGCAGCAACAAAGACTATTCAAATACCAGAAGAAGCGTTAGACCCAATGGATGCGCCTATAGAAGCTCTTTTAAAAGAACGGGCAGAAGAGCGCCGCAGGAAACTAAGAGATTTTAATTATAAATTTAATAATAGTATTAATAAAGTAGAGGAAATTGAAAAAGAACCCGCTTACAAGCGCCAAGGCATATCATTGTCAGATACGCCAAATGAAGGTAGACTTTCAAGAACCACCCTTAGTACCGATGCTACAGAAGAAAATCAGTTGCGAACAAACAATTCGTTTTTACATGACAATGTAGATTAATACCCATTCACTTACACAAGTAAACCCGGGCACCTAGCAGTCTCGGGTTTATTTTTTATATTAGCCTTTCACTAAAACAAGAGAAAAATGCCCTTACAAGACGCTGTAATGAACAAAATAAAAGATGCTATGCGTGCCAAGGACACGGTAGCTCTAACTTCTCTAAGAGCCATAAAATCTGCTATTTTGTTAGCTCAAACCTCTGGTTTAGACACTCTAATGAGTGAAGAAGAAGAAATTAAATTGGTACAGAAATTAGTAAAACAGCGCCATGACTCTGCAGCCATATACAGAGAACAAGGTAGGGAAGACTTAGCCGCACCTGAACTAGAAGAAGCTGCAGTTATTGCACAATTCTTACCAGAACAACTCTCAGAAGAAGCAGTAAAAGGGGTAGTAGCCAATATTATTGCAAGTACCGGCGCAGCCGGCATGGGAGATATGGGTAGAGTGATGGGGTTAGCCTCTAAAGAATTAGCAGGCAAAGCAGATGGGAAAACTATATCTGCAGCTGTGAAAGCCTTGTTAACAGCTTAAATTAAACCGTTTGATACCATTCTACAAAAAGACATTTTTTTTATTACTATCCTTTAGCTTTTTAATTCAAATTTCAATTGCCCAAGAGCAGCTGCAACAAAATACGTGGACAGCGGTTTTTGCAGATTATAAATTAGATTCTTTGAGTAGTGTGCGTCTAGAACTTCATTACAGAACACGTGATTTTTTTGGAGGGCTAGAGCAAACTATCGTCCGTCCGTCTTATGTTAGAAAGATTAATAAATGGATATCGCTCTCTGGGGGATACTCTTATTTAGGCAATGTGATAGCAGGTGAAACCCTAATGGAAAACAACTTATGGGAACAAGTTTTTTTTAGTATTCCCCTGCAAAATACTGCTTTTTTTGGATGGATAAGGGCGGAACAGCGTTGGATGGAAAATACCATAGGTGACATTAACTACGCTGGGCGTTTGCGCTTTAGAATGGGTGTTAGACACCCTTTATTTAATCTAAAAAACGAATCTGTAGAGCTTATAGTTTTTGATGAGCTGTTTATGATTACCAAAGATTTATTACCTCATACTTTTAATCAAAATTGGACCTTTATTGGCTTTAGGGCTAGATTGGCAGCAAATGCTGTTTTAGTATCTGGATACCAGAGAAATACTCTTGCTAAAGGTGATAATAGGGTACATATCAATATTTGGTCTTCTATTTTATTTATAACCCTTTAAAAAGATAATATTTAAAGGGTTATATGGGTTTTCAATAGGTATTTCTCTTTATTTTTGAAAAATTAAATTAAAATCGGCTGCGTAGTTCAATTGGATAGAATATCAGATTTCGGCTCTGAGGGTTGGGGGTTCGAACCCCTCCGCGGTCACGAATAAATAAAAAACCTGTTTGTCAAATCAAGCTTGCTTGAATTTGTAAGAGCGGGTTCTTTATTTTCAAAGCGGAGCTTTGAGGGATCAGCGAGCGCAGTGAGCTAGCCCCTTTAGATGTTTGTCAAATCAAGCTTGCTTGAATTTGTAAGAGCGGGGGCTTTTTAGAATCACTTTCCTTTTTTTGAGATTGGTCGTGATATCTATATATAACCTAAAACCTTTCCCTAAGGATCATTTCGCTGGTATTGGCTTTAAGTTGGTTGGGCGCATCATTTACCATTATATCCTCGCTTACTTTTTTGACCCATTTATTGTAGAAATTCCAATTTTTAAAGGTATAGCTTAAGGGTTTAGCCAATAGTTAATTTTAAAGATTAAACTCCAGTTTTTCCCATTTCCTATGAGTTGTTCTTCTCTAGAGTTGAATACGATAAAGAGATCTGAAGCCTCTTGGTATCTCCATTGAAGTCTTGAGTTAAATGCCCACAACTTCTTTTGATTGTTATGCTGAAATATATTTGTAAAAAACAAATTTCTAGTAAATGTGATATCGGATTTTGCGCCTATTAACCAAAATTGGTTCTCATTCCAAGGAGCGGGCATTTGAATATTGTTGTAATTAACAAGTGCACTCAAATTGACATAAGGTTGAAAGCGATAACCCATGGTTACATTGGTGGTTGCTTTTTGTCCATTTTGGAAAAATCCACCTTTTTCAAATTCAACGCTATAGGTCATTAAAGATTGTGGTTTACTTTGGAAATTAAAACCATGAGAATTAAAACGGTGTTCACTTCCTGCTAATAGCTCCTGTATTCCAAATCGAGTTGGGTCAAAAGCAGATTGTAATTGTATGAATTCTTTGTTGTAGAAAAATGACAAATTAGAACGATTGGTGAAATTAAAGAAATAACTGATCTTTGAAAAATGATCCGTTTGATCATTATCAAAATTGTAAAAACTACTCAAGGCTATTTTAGGTCCGTGAGATACTAAGAAATTATTGTTCTTTAAATAGCTCAAATACCCCATATCGTATCCCCATTTCCAATAGGCAACTCTGGGGATATATCCAACTTGTGCATCAATTTGAGCGCCAACGCGCTCAAGACTGCCTTTAAAAAACCAATTGTTAGATGTGTAACTCAAATGAGATGCCCAAATTTGACGGTCTGTTTTTATTTCAGGGCTAAAAGCCGACAGAAATAATAGTTTACCATCCCAATGGTTATTACTAGAAGCATAATTATACTCCAATCCCATAGTTCGGTTGTACTCGCTACTTTGATCGTGTAATTTTGAATCAAAATTAAGAGCCTGTTTATTCACTAGAATCAATCCTAAATTAGAGCGTTCAAACAGTTTTTGTTGTACAGAAAAGACGGCAAAGTTTTCTGCCGCTAAACCCTTGGAGACGTCGCTTTTGGTTTGAATGTCCATAACGCCAATTCTTGTATTCTCAGAGAGGTTACCGCTGAGTCTCATCCCTGCTACAATGGGAACATCTAATCCAATTCTTCTAGAGAAGAATGGACGTATGCGATCATATCCAAAATTGGAAAATAAATCGGCATTTTCTAGAAAAAATTGTCTTTTTTCAGGAAAAAATAATTCAAAACGATCTAAATTAGTTGCTTCTTGATCCACTTCTACATTGGAAAAGTCGGGATTTAAAGTAAAGTCTAAGTTCATTGATTCTCCAATACCAATTTTAAAATCTGCTCCTGCATCTATAGAAGATGATCCACCTCCACCTTGGTATTGACTATTAGCGGCTAAATAAGGAATAAATGCTTTATTCCTATTTTGTTTAGGCGGTGGCGTGTCCCATATGAGGTTTCCGGTATAAGCTAAACTCACCGATGGAAAAATCTTTGGGACAGGCGCCCAAGCAGATTTTTCATTGGCTTTTAAGTCCAAGCGACCAAAGTTTATCCCCCATTGATTGACATCTTCTTTGTAGCGAATTACACTAAAAGGAATTGCCAATTCAGCCACCCACTTTTCGTTGTCAAACCTCACGGCGGATGTCCACTTGGTATCCCAGTTTAAATCTACTCTACCCCCGTTGTACATGGTTCCATCCCACTGAGCACCGTAAGCATTTAATCCAAAACTAAACCCTGTAGTTAAATTGTTAAATGGATCAATAGCTATGAGTAAATTGTCGTTTTTGTTGAAGGAGAAATCTCGCTTGTATGATTCTACGCTATAAGGCCCTTTAACCTCGGTATGGTAAAAGATTACCGCAATGTAGAGATAGTTGTCATCAAAGGCTAATTTAGCCTCTGATTGTTGTCTAGCGGGCTGGTCGTCGTCTGGTTGAATCATGTAAAAATCCTTTGCCACATCTGCTTCATTCCAGGTGCGTTCACTTAGATTTCCGTCGATTTTTATGAGTTCATCTGTTTTTTGTATATGAACTTTAAAATTGGAATTGGCCTTTTCTTGAGCAAAGAGTAAAACACTAAAAAGCAGCGTAATTAAGAGGATTATTTTGTGCATGGTTTAGCAATAAAAACTAAATTATTGATTTTGTCTTAACTTAAAGTTTCTCTTACCTTTAAATAGGTTTTAATGAATTACTTTGCAGAGACCATAATTGTTTTATTTAAAGCTATAAACTAATAAGGTGTTAGAAAAACTTTATGAATTTTAGTGGCTGTATTTGCATACTCTTTTTTGCTAGCCATTTTGTTCCATTTAGGAGAATTGATAAACTTTTTCCAGTTGGCATCATGTTCTTCCATGTCTTTAAATTGTATCATATAGGTAAGACAAGGCCTGTTTTGTCCAGCAATCTGATCTCCAAAAAACACAGGGTGAAGACCTACTTCATAAAAGAGACTTAATTCTTCCTCATTAAACATTTTGATTTTTCTCGCATTAGCATCTTCACTGTAGCTTTCATAAGTTCTGAGTTCAAAAAGAGATGAATCATTTTCAATGTCATCCATCTTAGGAAGTGCATCAAAAGCTAAAAGAAGCATGGACTCATTTCTATAAAACAATTTGTCGTTAATATTCACTTGATTGTATGAAGCTGATTCTTTAAGGTATAGTGAATCCTTGTGAAGCTCTTGGGAATTCATGTAAATATTGGCATTTGGGTAAGATATAAGCAACCAAAGTTTAGTAGGGTCAGAATTTCCGAACTCTTTAAAAAGTTTCATGTGATTAACCCCTTTTCTTTTTAGCGTATGTTTTAATACGTTTTCTATATAAGTAGTAAGAATACCTACATCAGCCCCAGTTTTAATATCATAAGTCCTTAATTCGTAAAGCTCTTTATTATTGTTCTCTTGAGCATTGGCTATTGTAGCGAAGCTCATTAATATAATCAACAATGCCTTTTTTAAAAAATGTTCCTTCATTTTATAAATATAAGTCATTAAATGTGTGGCTATTAATATTCGGTTATTTTATTTTAATTACAACAGCATCGGTCTTTCCTTAATTTTGTAAACCCTCTTAGTTCCATTTCCTGTATTTCATATCTCAAATGTATTAGTTTGAAATTTAAAATATCACTCCAAACATACGCATCTTTCAAAATAATCTTTGTTTTATTCTCGAATGTGTCCGTCTCCATATATATAATACTTATTGGTAACCAGCTCATTAAGACCTAAAGGACCTCTATGATGCAATTTGTCTGTACTAATGGCTAGCTCTGCACCTACGCCCATCTGACCACCATCAGTAAATCGGCTAGATGCGTTTTGATATACAGCAGCACAATCCACTTGTTCCATAAAAAGAGCTGCTCTTTTATGATTCGTTGTCATTATAGTAGCGGAGTGTCCGCCAGAATATTTATTTATTTTTTGAATGGCGTCTTCTGTAGAAGCTACTGATCCAATACAACACTTCATCGCTAAAAACTCCTTTTCCCAAATCGATTCTTCCACTATAGGTTGTGCGTCTTTCAAGATTTTTTTAACATCAGAATCCACCAATATTGACACCTGATTAGTCTTTAAAATAGTATTTAAATCAACTATTTTAGCCAGGTAATCGGGAATGTTTGTGTTAATCAATATTTTATCTAGTGCATTACAGGCTGATATTTTACTAGTTTTTGCATCCAGAATAACGCTAATGCTGTCTGCCCAATTTGCATGCTCATCAACATATAAAAAATTATTGCCCCGACCGCTTATTAGCACCGCACATTTTGCGTGTTCTTTCACAAAAGATATCAATTTCTCTCCTCCTCTGGGAACAACTAAATCCAGTTGCTCGGTAGGTTCTTTAAGAAACTGCTGCGTTTCTTCGCGGTTCAAGGTTAACAGCTGGATATATTCCGTACTCAAGCCATTTTCTAGCAATGCGCGATGCCAAAAATCAACAAGGATTTTATTGCTATTTATGGCTTCTTTACCTCCTTTAAGTAAAATTTTACTATTGGCTTTAAAAGCTAGTACTGCTGCCTCTACCGTCACATCTGGTCGAGACTCATAGATGATCATTATCGTTCCAAAAGGTGCTGTTTTGTTCACTACTTGCAAGCCATTTTCAAGCTTCTTATCGGTAATTATCCTGTTTACTGGATCCTCTTGAGAACAGACCTGATTAATAGACTGTATCATGCCATCAATCTTTTTATCACTTATAAGTAAACGATCATACATCGCCTGATCATCTTTGTTGAATGCGTCAAGATCTTTTTTATTTGCATCAAGTAATTGATTCCGATTTTTATCTAAGATACGTACCATAGATTCCAGTACATTATTTTTTATTTCTGTAGCTACCAATCTCATTTATAAACTATTTTATTTTAAGGACACTTTTGTCCCAACATTTTTCCCTTCTATAATATCAATAATCGTATTGTCTCTTTTCCCGTTGGCAATAAATGTAGGTATACTATGAGCCGCTGTCTCTTGGGCATACTTTAGTTTAGACCCCATACCGCCACGACCTTCGCCTTCTAGCTTTCCGCTATCTTTAATATACTTATTGAGATCTTCTAGCGGATCAACATTTTCAATAAGACTACTGCTATCTGCGTCTGGATGCCCCGTATACAATCCATCAATATCGGTAAGAATAATTAGCCTGTCTGCATTGATTAATTTTGCAATGAGACTAGCTAGTTCATCATTATCCGAAAACATAGACATCTTTAGAGATACGGCATCATCCTCATTTGCAATCGGAATTACCCCTTCGGCTAGTAATCCTTGAACACAATTAATCATATTTTCACGATGTATACCTGGACTAAAATCTCGTTTAGTAGGAAGCACTTGGGCACATTTCATCCCATATTCTTGAAAAATATTATAATAAAGACTCATCATTCGAGGTTGCCCAATGGCAGAATACACCTGTCTTTTCTGAGTTTTATCTTTTATGCTAGATTTTCCTAGAACCTCTTTTCCAGCAATCACAGATCCTGATGATACAAGTATTGTTATAATACCACGCTCATAAAGTTCTGCAATCTGTTTGACCAACCTTCTAAGCACTGGCCTTACTATTCTATTGTCTTTATTGGTCATGACATTCGTCCCAACCTTAATGACAATTATTTCATTGTACATATTAATTTTCTTTACCTAATTCAACAGCACGATTAAATGCCGCGAATGCAGCTTCCTTTATTAATTCATTTACGTTATTATCATCCATAGAATCTAGCGCTGCTTGTGTTGTTCCTCCTTTTGAGGCTACTTTCTTCATCCATGAATTGGGAGATAGATCGGACTGATTAAAAAGTTCTACAGCTCCCGTGAATGTTTGACTAACCAAAACTTTAGAATCATTCTTGGAAAATCCCATTTGCAAGGCAGCCTCCATCATACTCTGCATAAAGTAAAATACATATGCCGGTCCGCTACCAGAAATTCCAGTGGAAGCATCAATTAAACTTTCTTTACTAACTAGAATAGACTTTCCAGTAGTGTTCAACAGGCTTTCTACAGTTAACAACTCTATTCTCGATACTTCTGATGAAGCAACATATGATGTTAATCCAAGCCCAACTTTTGCAGGTAAATTTGGCATCGCACGTACTACTTTCTTCACACCAGAAAATTCCTTTATTGCGTCTAAGGTAACTCCCGCCATAATTGAAATTAGAATTTGATCAGGCGTAACCATAGAATGGATCTTTCTGAAAAGGTCTTCTGCGTGATGTGGTTTCACTGCAACAAAAATAATATCTGCTTGTGGGACGCAATCTTCTAGGTTTTTATAGGCATCGAAGTACGAAATCTGATGAAGCTCTTCTAATTTTTCATCAGATTTGTCTAACACCATGATGTTCTTTTTTCTGAGGAGTTTTGATTTAGACATTCCTTCGGCATAGGTAAGCCCCATATTGCCAGCTCCAATTACTAGTACTTTCATTAATATAGTATTAAGGTGAATTAATTATGTAAAAATAGATTCTGTTTAAGATCACTTTAGTGGTGAGTCCCTTGCGTTACTATATCATTTCTAAGTTTTTGTCGTTCTTTAGATAGCAATGATTTTCATTGACTATTTTTTGATCCTAATCCTTTAAAGGTGTCACTTAGTACTGTTTATGCTTGCACGGGTAACAAAGGATCAATCAATCTGTCTTACTCAGACAGGCACTCTTAAATGCAATGAGATTTCAGCAAAAATACAAAAAATAGTTCGTATAGAAACTATTTAGCTATTTTAATGCAAAAATACAAACAGCAAACAGCTGATAGTTAGCGTTCCGTATAAAAATATTTA
>CAWWAC010000018.1:0-35265 GCA_963934855.1 uncultured Flavobacteriaceae bacterium | reverse complement strand
TTTATAATTCGCTTGTTTTATGGTCAAAATCATCGTTGTCCGATAAAAGTAATTATTTTTCTAGTAAATCTGTTTTCGGACAGCTGATTTCTTTAATTGATGACAAAAAAAATAAAAGAAGCAGTTAAAAAGTTTGATTCTGATAGATATGTAAAACGTTTTAAGAGTAAAGACCACTTGATAAGCATGCTTTTTTGTTCGTTCGCCAAGTGTAATTCACTTTGAGAAGTTTCGGGCGCGATGCTTGGATTGTCTGGTAAAACAGAAAGTTTTCAGCTGAGTCACATTCCAAAACGAAGCACATTATCAGACGTAAACAAGAATAGAAAGGTTGAGTTCTTTGAAGAAATTTACAGACTACAAAACAGGTTTTGTAACTCGAATAAAAGACAATGCTTTGTATGAGGAAATTGAAATTTTAGACGTACCAGAACGCATACATAGTGGAGTTTTAAGCGATAAAATAATAGAAGTTGATATAAAAGACACTAAAGAAAAACAAAGCTAAAATTGCGAAAAGTGACTTTTAAACCTGCTTCACCTTTGTGTTCAAACTTCTTTTTCCAACTATAGAAAGTGCCAGTACTTACATTGTATTTTCGGCAGGCTTCAACGATGCCTATTTCTTCGGAAACAGATAGTATTTCTAACTTCTGGTCTAAGGTCCATTTCTTGTATTTCATATCTCAAATGTATTAGTTTTGAAATTTAAAATATCACTCCGAACTATTAAGGGGCTAAACTATCGGACATTAATGGGTCAAAATATAAGTTTGCATTTTTTGGTTCTTTTTCTTTCATTGTAAGCAATTTATGGTTTTAAAGTATAACTTTGTTAAGTCACACTTATGTCCACTTTATGCTGACGATCTACAACTAGTGTGTTGAAGAAAAATTATAAATACTAGGTTGAAAAAGAATTTGTGCATTTGAATTTAAATTGATTTTAAAAGCAAAATAATTTTATAATGAATCGCTATTATTGATTTGTTCAACCTTTTATCACTTGAAATAATTATCGGTGCTAATTCTACATAATTAAATAATAGGTATTAATCAACAAAAAATTGCACTTATTACTTGAACTTACACTACATGAATTTTTAATTTAAGATTATTGGTTAATACATGAATTATATACTATAATTACCAGCTTTTAAATTTTAATTTTTTTAATTATGAAAAAAATAGTTAGAGAAAATCTCTGGCGTATAAGATTTGGAGCCCTTTTAAAAATTAAAAATTGGTCACTAGACCCAGAACTATCTATAGAAGTTTTTCACCACCTCCCAACCAGTAACGCTATTGGTGTTCACAGATGGCGCTACCGCATAGAAACAGATTTTTCAGTAGCTGCTGGAAAGCTCACCCTTGCTTATTTTATAGACCGTGAAAATCGTTTAAATACTTCCGCCTTTAACACCCATATTATTGGAATGTTTTACAACTTTGACTTGTAACTGATTTATAATACTTTGATTACTAAAAATAGCTAACGTATTTTATAATTTCATGCTGATATAAGGCCTGTTTAAGCCGTGTCTCATTTTCAGCAGTAACGCCATAACTGATTCTGGTTCTAGAAAGTGAAAAACCAGAAATATATCCTATGCTATCTTTGGTCCTCAGGCTATAACGTCCTTTGTGATTTATACGGTTGGCTTAAAGCCTAATTTTCTTCAAGTCAAAATAATAAGTCCCCAGTGAAAACGCACTGATTTAGAAGTGATTTTCTCAGAATTAATTGATGTATGGTAAGAAACCAATGAGAGAGAAATAATTAATATAAGCACTAAAAACATAGACATGATTCAAATTTAATGATTCCTTTACAGAACCCGTAGTTCCTTTTTTGTATTTTTAAAACTATAAATAATTAGCCCCATGAAAAATTTGCTTTTTTGTTTTATATTTTTAAGCCTTAGTGCAAGTGCTCAAGTACAAAATCACAGCCATGAAAGTTCTAAAGCCATTGTATATCCCGATATTCCAGGCTATAAAAGTTTGACTACTGACCTACACATTCACTCAGTGTTCTCTGACGGAAATGTTTGGCCAAGCATTAGGGTACAAGAAGCCTTAAGAGAGGATTTAGATGCTATTTCTCTTACCGAACACTTAGAGTATCAGCCGCATTTAAAAGACATTCCTCACCCAGATAGAAACAGGGCTCATGAATTGGCCCTAAAAGAGGCAGCAGATCATGATTTACTAATTATTCAAGGATCAGAAATTACTAGAAGTGCCCCAGTAGGTCACAACAATGCGGTGTTTATTTCAGACTCAAACCCGCTCATTGGCACAGACGCCCAGCACCCATTTAATGAGGCTAAAAAGCAAGGAGCCTTTGTATTTTGGAACCACCCTGCATGGTATGCACAACAACCACAAGGGAATCCTGTAGTTTCTGACTTTCAAAAAAATCAAATAAAAGAAGGAAAATTACATGGTATTGAAGTCATTAATACAGGAGATTACTCAGAAGAGGCCTTACAAATAGCCCTTGACTACAACTTGACAATTATGGGTACTTCAGACGTTCATGACCTCATTGATTGGGATTATATTGAAAAAGGAGTACACAGGCCCATCACCTTAGTTTTTGCTAAAGAAAAGTCTGTTGAAAGCCTCAAAGAAGCATTATTTGCTGGAAGAACAGTAGCTATTTTTAATGACCTTTGGGTGGGCAAGGAATCTTATTTACTGCCACTTTTAAAAGCCAGTATCACTACTTCTGACATTCATTATATAGAAAATACTCAAGTGCTTTCTGTGACATTACACAACAATAGCTCAAGTAATTTGCTTTTTGAAAACGCCATGCCATATACCCTATACCACCACGCTCCGGTTTTTGAAATTCCAGCGCAAGGAAGTATTACACTCCAGATAAAAACACTTGCTAATTTATCAGAAATACAGCTGACATTAAAAGCTTTAAAAGCCTATTCAGCTCCTAAATCACCCACTCAAGTTTTTTGGAACATTTCAATTCTTCCAAAATAAATCTTCAGCAGTTTTTTTACACTTATAGGCAGATGTTTTTACTACATTAGACCCTCTAAAGATGTCCGATGTTTAAAATGCTCAAAAATTTAGGCCCTGCCACTTTGGTTGCGGCTGCCTTTGTTGGACCAGGAACTGTCACTGTATGCGCAGCTGCAGGAATTGGTTTTAGCTATAGCCTTTTATGGGCGCTTTTAGTTTCCATTATCATGACCATTTTATTGCAAGAAATGGCTTCTAGGATTGGCATTGTCACCCAAAAAGGCTTAGCCGATGTCATTAGAGAACAATTGCCCACCCCCTTTCTTAAAATAGCTATCACTGCGCTTATTCTAGCAGCCATAGTAATTGGTAATGCGGCATATGAAGCTGGAAATATGAGTGGAGCCGTACTAGGCTTACAAGCTATTTTTGGAATCCAGTATGCGGTGTTTTTTCCATGGATAGTGGGAACCACTGCGTTTTCAATGCTCTATTTTGGAAATCTCAAACAAATTTCTACTATTCTAATTGGTTTAGTGCTCTTAATGAGTCTTTCTTTTGTAATTACTGCAGCACTTACAGGACCCTCTCTTTTACTGCTTTTAAAGGGATTATTTACCCCAAAAATTAACAATGAAAACATATACACCGTCATAGCCTTAGTAGGAACAACAGTAGTGCCTTATAACTTATTCTTACACGCCTCACTGGCAAAGGAAAAATGGCACAGAAAAGAAGACTTAAAAGCAGCAAAAATAGATACACTAATAGCTATTGGCCTTGGAGGGTTGGTTTCTATGGCCATTGTAGTTAGCGCAGCAGGCCTGTCAATAGAAAAGCTAAATTCTGTACTAGATTTGTCTGCTGGGCTGGCCCCGCTATACGGAGACACTGCTCAATATTTAATAGGAATAGGACTTTTTGGAGCAGGTATTACTTCTGCTGTGACCGCACCTTTAGCAGCTTCATATGTAGCCAGTAGCTGCTTTAACTGGCAAGTAGGCCCAAAAGACTGGAAATTTAGAGCCGTCTGGATTTTTGTTATGGGCGTGGGACTCCTGTCTCTAGGCAGCTCATACAGCCCCATTATAGTCATACAATTTGCACAAATAGCCAATGGTATTTTATTGCCCATACTGGTGATCACACTCATATGGATTTGTAATAGCAAAACCCTTCTTGGTGTTTTTAAGAACACCCTTACTCAAAATATACTGTACGGTATTATTTTTGTTTTTACTCTAGGCCTCAGTATTAGAACCTTAGCTAAGCTCATAGGAATATGAAAATAGCCACCACACACATAAACTGTGACTTAGGTGAAGGGATGGCTAACGAAGTGGCTATAATTCCTTATATAAATGCCTGTAGCCTGGCTTGTGGCGGTCACTTTGGAAACCTTAAAAGCATAGAAAAAAGCATGCGTCTGGCTCAAGAACACCATGTTATTTGTGGAGCTCATCCAAGCTATCCAGACCTGGAAAATTTTGGAAGACTGTCTCTAAAAATGACTAAAGAGGCTTTTATTGAGAGCATTCAAAAGCAATTAATACTATTTAGCGAAGTCTATAAAAAAATTTACAACAGCACTGTTATTCCTCATATAAAAGCACATGGCGCGCTTTACAATGATTTGTGTAAAAACTCCATTTTAACAGACTGGTACTTGGAGGCCTTAGCTGCCTTCCAATTTAGTGAAATATACACCCAGGCTGAGGGTGTTTTATATGTAAAAGCCACCACTATAGGTTTGAAAATAAAAAAAGAAGCCTTTATAGACCGCCTATATACCTCAGAGGGATTTTTAGTGTCTAGAAAAATAGCAGGGAGTGTTATAGAGAAAGATCAAGAGGTTCTGACACAATTTAAAACCCACTTAGAACACGGGCATTTTATAAGTATAGACGGTAGTAGCGTTCAGGTGGCAGCAGACACCTATTGCCTACATGGAGACCACCCAAACACATTGGCTAGATTAATGCTTATAGCAAAAAATTAAAAAAACGCATGAAAAAGACAAACAAAATTAATTTTTTTAGGCTTAATGAAAATAGTGTTTTAATTCAGTGGCCTATGGAAGTTTCAGAAAATACTCTCTCTGAAGTCACGGCACTGAGCGCGGCTATTAAAATCAATTTTGTAGGGGTACTATGCACCCCTACCTACGCCTCTATTTTGGCAGTTTTTCCATTAGAAATAAAAGACTTTATAGGCATTCAAAAAGAATTAGAAATTCTTTACTCTAAATTAAATCTTCAGGGATTTATTGGAAAGCACATAGAAATCCCTGTCTGCTATGATTCTGAATTTGCTTTAGACGCTCCATTTGTATCTGATAGCCTAAAAATAGATTTTAAAGAAATTATTAAGGCACATACAAAACCGAGCTATAGAATTTATGGGATAGGATTTTTACCCGGTTTTATGTACCTAGGAGGCTTAGAGAGCCAATTAAAAATTTCTAGAAAACACAGCCCTAGAATGAGCGTACCTAAGGGATCTGTTGGAATAGCAGGAATTCAAACGGGTGTGTATCCTCAGGAAAGTCCCGGAGGTTGGCAAATTATTGGAAACTGCCCCTTAGAATTTTTTAAAGTAAATGAAAAACCACCTTTCTTTGCAGCGGTAGGAGACACCATTTCTTTTGTATCTATTACCAAAGACCAGTACAAGCTTATAAAAATTGAAGAAGAAGCTGGCGTTTACAAACTTAAAACAAGGCCGCATGCAAAGGTCCCACAGACGTCATGATTAAAGTAAAAGAGACAGGATTATATACAAGTATACAAGACTTAGGGAGACCACAATGGCATTCTTTAGGGATACCAAATGCAGGCGTTATGGACGCAGAGAGTGCAAAAACTGCCAATATGCTGCTCCAAAATAAATTGGATTGCTCTGTACTGGAAATAACTATGACTGGGCCTATTTTACAATTTACTAGCCCTAGCTGGGTGGCCTTCTCTGGTGCTCAAATGCCTATTTACATAGACCAATCAAAAAGCCTTCAAAACACCCCCATATGGATAAAAGCAGGCCAAGAAATTCACTTTGGAAAACTAGAGCAAGGATTTAGACTTTATATGGCCATTAAAGGAGGTTTTAAAACAACTCCTGTATTGGGAAGCCAGTCTATGTGCAAGAATGTCACCCCCAGCTTTATGCTAAAAAAAGGAATGGAGCTAATACATGAAACAGGTATTAAAGACCAAGAAGTCTTTATAAAATTAGAAACTGAAACCCCTTTAAACAGCAAACATATAAAAGTTTTTGAAGGGCCAGAATACCTTAAACTATCTCCCTCCCAAAAAACAGCTATTGAAAAACAAGTCTTCACAGTGAGCAACCTCAACAACAGAATGGCTTATCAATTAACTCCCAATATAGACACTCACGGAATTTCACAGCTCACCACCCCTGTTTTACCAGGAACTGTGCAACTCACTCCAGATGGCACTCTAATGGTGCTCATGAGAGACGGACAAACCACTGGAGGCTACCCAAGGATATTGCAACTTTCTGCAAAAAGTATTAATGCCCTATCTCAGCTTAAAACGGGTGATACCTTTACCTTTAAGCTAGTCACTTTATAAGACCTTTAAGCTCATATCTACAATAGGGGCACTATAGGTAATGGCTCCCATAGAAACAAAATCTACCCCTGTTTCTGCCACTTGCACTAAAGTCTCACTCGTTATATTGCCAGAGGCCTCTGTAGGAATAGAGCCGTCTATAAGGGCAACCGCTTCTCTGAGTAAGTCTAAGTCCATATTATCCAATAGTATTCTGTGTAAATCTGGGTAAGCCATGCAAGCATTTACCTCTTCCAAATTTCTACATTCTACAATGATAGGTAGTACTTTGTGGTGGGTATTTAAATAATTTTTTGTCTTTTCAATAGCCTTGGAAACACCCCCACAAAAGTCTATGTGGTTGTCCTTTAACATCACTGTATCGTATAGGCCCATGCGGTGATTTACACCGCCACCAATAGCTACCGCCCATTTTTCTGCCACTCTAAAGTTGGGTGTGGTCTTTCTAGTATCTAGTATTTTACAGGGAGTATGAGCAATAAGTGACTGCAGTTCATGAGTCATACTAGCAATGCCACTCATTCGCTGCATACAATTTAACACCAAGCGTTCAGTGGCCAGTATAGACTGTGATAATCCTGTTACTTTAAGGGCTGTGCTCCCTTGTGCCACCTTATCTCCATCTTGGTGATAGCACTCAAGCTCCAAAGCAGGGTCAAATTGATAAAATATTTTTTTTGCCATAGCAAGGCCTGCCAACACACAATTTTGTTTTACAATGAGCTGTGCGGTTCCTTTTAAAGAGGGAGACAAACAGGAAAGCCCACTAAAATCTCCCATACCAATATCTTCTTTTAAAGCTGCTACAATAAGCAGCCCTATTTCTTTGCTGTATTGCTGCTCAAAAGGAATATCATTGAAGGGGGTATTTTTCATCTTTATTGTCTTTTCATGTTTATGTCTCTTAGCCCTAGTGTCTGTCTATACTTTTTATTTAGCTTTACTGTCTTTTAAAATCGCTAAATCTTTATTAAAAAAGCCACCCCTGTTTTCTTTACAAGACTGTGATTGCTTAATAATTAAATAAGCCACACTCACTAAGTTTCTCAATTCACAAATTTGCAAACTCAATTTTTTATAGTGGTACCAATGGTTGCTCTTTTTATAGAGGTCTGCCAAAACAGCTTCTGCCTCTAAAAGACCCTTATTAGTTTTAAAAATAGCACCCTTTTCAGACATGGTTTGCTGTAGGGCAAGCTTTACTTCACTAATCGCTTTATTAGATTTCTCAAGGTCTCCAAGAGCGTGGTGCCAAGGAGGCAAAGCCTCAAAAAAGGCAAGGGCTACCGGTGCGCTAAAGAGCCGTTCCCCAACTTTTAAAGCGGCCCTGTGTGCAAAAACAAGGGCTTCTAAAAGGGAGTTAGAAGCCAATCTGTTGGCGCCGTGTAAGCCGGTATGGCTACATTCTCCAATAGCGTAAAGCCCTTTAAGAGAACTTTGAGAATGTTCATTCACTGCAATACCTCCGCAGAAATAATGGGCCGCTGGCACCACAGGAATTCCTTCCCTGAGCGGATTTATACCCACAGACAAACAAGCCTTATAAATGTTAGGGAATTCATCTTCAAAAATAGACAGCCCTAGCGCAGTAGCGTCTAAATAAATAAAGTTTTCTGCTGGAACCTCTGACTTATGCAAAAGCTTAGCCCTGTTTGCCGCGCGCTGCTTTTTAATTTCTAATTCTATTGCCCTAGCCACAATATCTCTGGGAGCTAAATCTTTTCTAGGGTCATAATCTGCCATAAAAGCGTGGCCTTGGCTGTTTATTAAAATAGCCCCAGCTCCTCTTAAGGCCTCTGAAATTAGAAAGGTTTCTGTACCCACCGCTAGGGCCAAGGCCGTAGGGTGAAACTGCACATAATGCAGATTCTCAATATTTACTTTAGCCCTGTAGGCAGCAGCTAAACCGTCTCCTGTTGCCCCCTCTGGATTAGTGGTGTTGGCGTAAACTTGTCCAGCACCGCCAGTAGAAAGAATAGTAGCCTGTGCAGTAATTTTTATAATTTCATGGTCCTTCTGAGAAATTACATAGGCCCCATAACATTGATTTTCACCTTGTTTTTTCTCTGCAGAACTCTCTAATATTTGAGATTCATTAAGGCTCTTACTTAAGTCTTCTATGTTGACGGTACCTTTTTTAATAGCCTTCAAATGATGGTTGGTGATAAGATCTACCAAGGTATGGTCTTCCAGCACCCTAATATTAGTGAAGCTCTTTACCTTAGCTATCAGAGATTGCTGAATTTCATAACCAGAACTGTCTTTAAAATGAACAATTCTCTTGGCAGAATGCCCTCCTTCTTTTCCCAAATGAAATGACTTATCAGAGGCGGTTGCGTGGTCCGTTGCTGCCAAGTCAAAATGAGTACCCCAGGACACCAATTCTTCTAAACGTTGCGGCCCTTCTTCTACCACAAAACGAACCACTGCTGGGTCACACAAACCGTCTCCTGCCACCAAAGTATCTGAAACATGCTTTTCAAAAGAGTCTAGTTCAAAGTTTTGCACCACTGCAATACCCCCTTGAGCATATTTGGTATTGCTTTCTAAGAGGGCTCTTTTGCTGAGTAGTAATATATTTTTGTCTGGAATTGTCTCTGCCAGTTTAATAGCGAAGGACAGCCCAGCAATTCCAGAGCCAATGACCAGGACATCTGTATGAATATAAGTTTGTAGGTCTTCATTCATATGCAACTAAAAGTATTTATATGGCTTATTTTATTTTTATGGATGCCGAAAATATATTGAGGGTTTCTCGATGGTGATCTCTAATGAATGGCCAACATTCTGTTTATGGGCGCTGTAGCCTTTTCAATGAGCTCAGGAGATAGTAAGATTTCTGGTTGTTCGTACTCCATACACAAATAGAGTTTTTCTAGCGTATTGAGCTTCATAAAAGCACACTCACTACAGGCGCAGGTGTCGTCTTCTACAGGAGCGGGGATAAAGATTTTATCTGGGGCACGTTTTTGCATTTCATGAAGAATTCCGGCTTCTGTAGCTACAATAAAAGTAGTAGCTGGATCTTTTTGAATAAAGTCTAACAAGCCAGAGGTACTCCCAATATAGTGCGCAATTTCAAGCACCTGAGACTCACTTTCAGGATGAGCAATAAACTTAGCTTTTGGGTGGGCCTTGGCTAATGCAACAATTTTTTCAAAAGAAAAAGCCTCGTGGACAATACAGGCGCCATCCCATAGAATAAGGTCTCTTCCTGTTTGTTTTATGAGATACCTCCCTAAGTTTTTGTCTGGAGCAAAAATAATCTCCTGGTCAATAGGGATAGAATTAATGACCGCCACCGCATTAGAAGAGGTACAAACAATGTCAGAAAGCGCTTTAATAGCTGCAGAGCAGTTAATATAAGTCACCACAACGGCATTTGCATGTTTGGCCTTAAAAGCGGAAAATCCGTCTGGAGGACATGAATCTGCTAGTGAGCAGCCCGCCTTAAGGTCTGGCAATAAAACTTTTTTACTAGGGTTTACAATCTTGGCAGTCTCTGCCATAAAATGCACCCCTGCAAAAACAATAGTGTCTTCTTTAATATGCTGAGCTGCCTTAGCTAAATACAAAGAATCTCCTAAATAATCTGCTAGGTCTTGTATTTCTTTAGACTGATAATAGTGGGCTAAAATGACTGCATTTTTCTCCTTTTTAAGACGCTTTATAGCTGCAACCAAATCTATTCCTGCTGGAATGGGTGCATTTAAAAAACCTCTTTTTGCCAATTGAACTGGATCTATTTTAAAGGGCATTTGCAATTTACATTTAAGATGTAAATTTCGTCATTTAAAAAATTATCTAAGACACTTTTACACAATATTTTGTGTTTTTTAAGCTGTTTTCTTCTATTGTTTATGAATTGGTTACCAGAGACAAACAATAATTGTAATGAGCCTTTAAAATAGGGTCAGACGTTCTTTGAGCCTTCTTTAAATAAGCTGCTAAATCTTGAGTGATTTGATATATATACCCCTTAATTTCTGGCTGTAAATCTTTCTCCTCATTTAAAGACAAGAGCTGTATAATCATATTTTTTTGAAGCTCACGGCTACTTAACTCAGGGGCTGATAATTCTATAAATATATCCAAGACCAAACGGTCTATAAGAGCGGCTACAGACAAGCCAGCTCCTGCTAAGGTTTGCTGTGATGAAAGCATTTGGTTTAGCTTTTTCACACTTAAAATTCTTTTTAAAGCCCCCTTCTGAATATCGGTTACTTTCTCTAGTGCGCCACTACTGGCAAAAGTAGAAACTAACGCGCGCTCTATAAGCCAGTCTTGGGGTTTCCAAAGTGATTGATTTAGAAAATCTAAAGCGGCTAATTGCCTTTCTTTTAAAACATTCACATAAGGAGTGCCAGGCTGGTTATTGTTTAAACGGGTTTCATTTACACCCCCCACTATAGTGAGCACATGGTATATGTAGCGTCTATATACCTCTAAGAATTCTCCATGAAGTTCTTCTAAATCATTATAGGTACTAGCGTCTTCCAGGGTCCAAGCCTTTAAATTCTGACCTACTATTTTTAAATTAAGCAAGGCGTAGTTACTCGCTTTAATTGGGTCGTCTCCAATATTTTCTGTTTGCGTATTGG
This sequence comes from uncultured Flavobacteriaceae bacterium, assembly GCA_963934855.1. Taxonomy (GTDB): domain Bacteria; phylum Bacteroidota; class Bacteroidia; order Flavobacteriales; family Flavobacteriaceae; genus MAG-120531. The sequence continues at coordinate 24,083 of CAWWAC010000018.1, read as the reverse complement.
GATCATTACCACCAGAACCAAACATATACAGAGGATCTGTGCTGTAGCGGTCTACCCATTTTTTTAAAGTCTCGCGAACTTCTTCTGGGCTCTGACCAGGGAAATTTCTATACCCCCATTCAATAGCGTAATTGTCATAAGGGCCTAATTGCCTTACAAAACGGATATTCTGGTCTCCAGGCTGAGCAATATAATTAAAACGGGCATAATCCATAATAGTGGTAGCAATTCCCATTTTCTGAGTAAAACTTCCAGAACGCAGAGAGTCTACTGGGTAGGCACTAGAAGCCTTCATATTATGGGGCAATCCAAGCGCATGGCCAATTTCATGAGAAATTACCCTACGCATCATTTCTCCTATTTCTTCTTCTGGAGTGTCTAGCGTTCTAGCCTTGGGGTTTGCTGCGGCCGTTTCTAATAAATACCTATTTCTATAAGAACGCAGGTGGTTGTGGTACCAAATAATGTCACTTTCAATAATCTCACCCGTTCTAGGGTCAGATACACTTGGACCAGTAGCATTTCTAGTGGTAGAGGCTACGTATCGCACCATAGAAAAACGGGCGTCTTCTGGAGAGAAATCTGGATCTTCCTCTGAAGATGGAGCTTCTTTGGCCATGATGGCATTTTTAAATCCAGCTTTTTCAAAGGCGCTGTTCCAATCTTCTATGCCCTTTATAAAATACGGACGCCACTTTAGAGGGGTGGCAGGGTCTAAATAATACACAATGGGTTTTACTGGCGTCACTAATTCACCCCTTTTATAGGCTTCCATATCTGAGGGTTCTAACCGCCAGCGTCTGGCAATACGGTAAGCGTCAGATTTAAGTGCCTCTGAACTATAATTAACTTTATCTAAGGAGAACCAACCTACTCTTTGGTCCTCATATCTAACAGGCATAGGGTCTTTAGGGAGTTCAATAATAGAGTGGTTTACCTGAAAACTAAGTGTTTCTGATCGGTTTCCTTGGGGTGCTTTATCAGTGCTATAAGTAAGGGTGTGGGTCACTTCTGTATTAATTGGAAATGAGGCCACACGGTCTATAGAAGAGCGCTTCTTATCTACCCCTCCCATTTTATAGTTAGTTTTATCACTGCTACTCACCACATTAAACCCTGGAGAGTCATCCATGAAATAATCAGTAACCTCTATGAGGTAGCCTGCTCCCTCTTCACTTTTAATTTCAAAGGCAGCCAAAATTGGATTAAAATTATTCTGAACCACACTCAAATATATAGGATCTTCCCCCTTTGCAATATTGGAGTAAGACACCTGAATAAGCTGAATTTTATTGGCTTTTTTCACAAAATGTATCAGCTGTTCTGAGGTCTTAGAACCCGCATTGCTATAGGCATTAAAATTAGCAGGAATCTGAACATAACGGCTCACCATAAGCAAGTCTTGGTCTAATACTGCAGCTGGAATATGGAAAAATAATTTTCCTTCTTCATTAAAATAAGTGTTTAGAAGTCCCAGGTCTAAGGTCATCCCTTTCACCAGGCTGGCCATGTCTTTTTTTGTTTCTTCTTTTTCTTTTTCTTTTTTCTGAGCATTAGCAGGCACTATTAATAACAAGCCCAATGCCAAAGTATACAATAAGTGTTTCATGAAAAACTGCATGTTTAATTTTTATTCATTTAATGCGCCCATACCAGACTTCCAAAGCAGTGCGTTTAGAGCTGGCAACTTTTCTTCTAACAAACTTTTTGCTGTGGTGTGTAAAGATTCCCACTGGGCGTTAAGGACCTCTATCCTATCTTTAGCTCCTTGATTTATTCTTGGAATATCTGAGTGAGATTGGTTTATGACATAGAGATACTCTGCCGTAAATTTGTTAGGAAAATTCTCAACATCGTCATAAGCCTTAGATTTTCTTTGAATCATAAGGGCGTCCCAATCAGTTATTTCTGCGTGCAAGTTTTTAATAGCAGCAGTAGCTGTAAAATCTTGTGTTTTTATTAGAAGTGCCTCTAATTGCCCAGATACTTTATAAAGGCGGTTTACCAAAAGGGCCATTTGGGTATAGGTGTTTTCAGCTGCCTCCATAAAGGAGTCATATTCCTTATATGCTGCTGTGCTCAATCCGTAATTTGGATTGTCTTTAAGTTTAATTTCTTGTGTAAAGAGCTGTTCCCCTACTTTTAATGTTGCGGTATATGTTCCCGGAACCACCCTATGCCCCCTATAACTAGTTTCTATGTAAGCGGTAGGTATTCCTGGAAGCTGGGCGTGATCTAGGGTCCAAACAAAACGGTTTAACCCCTTATTTTTAGGGAGTATTTTAGCAGCACTTGGCGCTCCTTCGTATTCCACATAAGTACTGTCTTTTTCACTGCTAAACTGGTTTACTAAAGCGCCAGAAGCGTCTCTAACAATAAGAGAGATGGGCGCATCGCCCAAGTTATTGGGCAGCTTGTAATACAAGACCGCTCCATTGGCTGGGTTTATGCCTGTAAAATCCTGCATGCCTGTAAAACCTTCTAAAGAACCACTCATGCTACTTTGCCAATTGCCTATTATTTCAGGAGCTACAGGATACAATACAGTGGTGGGAACTTCACTATAATTTCTAAGCAGCTCCAGACCGTCTAGAATCCAAAAAGAACGGCCTTGGGTAGCCACTACTAAGTCTTGGTCTTTTACCAGCAAATCTGTAATGGGTACTTGCGGTAAATTAGACTGAAAAGGAGCCCAAGAGGTTCCTCCATTAAAGGAAATATAGATTCCTTTTTCTGTTCCAGCATAGAGTAAATGCTCTCTAATAGGGTCTTCTCTTAGCACCCTAGCAAAGGCTCCATAGGGAATGCCTTCACTTATTTTTTTCCAGCTTTTTCCATAGTTTTCAGATACATAAAACTCCGGGCTGTGGTCATTAAATTTATATCTATTTGCAGCAATATAAACCCTTGCAGGCTGGTGGGCAGATACCTCAACAGCATTTACCAAACTCTCTGAAAGACCTTTCGGGGTAATATTTTTCCAGCTATTTCCTCCGTCTTTACTCAAATGAACCAGACCGTCATCACTGGCTGTATAAATCACTTCTGTGCTGTGGGGTGAAACAGCTACATAGCTTAGAGTGCCGTAATTTTCTGCTCCAACAGCCTCATTGGTATAAGGACCGCCACCATTGCCTTGCTTGTCTTTTTGGTTCTTAGTTAAATCTGGAGAAATCACTTCCCAGCTATTTCCAAAATTGCTAGTTTTAAGTAGGTATTGTGCCCCGTGATAAAAGGTAGCCGCGTCTATACCCGCCCAAACAATAGGGGCATTCCAATTAAACCTGTACTTCATATCAGAAGCGGGCCTACCCAAGTACTGAATGGGTGCTATCATAATTTGAGTAGCAGCCTTAGCTTTGCTGTCTAAAACCTCTATAGTACCTAAATAACTCCCTCCTAAAACTTTTTCTGGCTGGTCTGGATCAAAAGCTAAAAAGGCACTTTCTCCCCCCGCTGATGCTTCCCAGTTTTCTACTCCAATACCGCTACTACCCAATGCCATACTCTGAATTTTTACAGAAGTGTTGTCCTGCTGACCTCCGTAAATATTATATGGAAAATCATTATCTGCCGCCACTCTATAGAATTGAGCTGTGGGCATAATATCTTGTGAAGACCAGTGGGCACCCCCGTCATAAGTAATAGCTGCGCCACCATCGTCTGCTAAGACCATATTTTTGGAATTGCCAGGATTAATCCATAGGTCATGGTAATCTCCATGAGTACCCCCTAGTTCTGTCCAAGTAGCGCCTCCATCAATTGATTTATAGGACATGGCACTCATTACGTAGAGCGTATCTTCATTGTTAGGATCTAAAAAGAGTTCTATATAATACCAAGCCCTTTGGGTGAGTCTATTGTCTCCGCTTACTTTATTCCAAGATTTACCAGCATTTTTAGATACAAATAAACCACTGAGGTCTTTGTTGGTGTCACTTTCTATAAGGGCCATAACCAAGTCTGAATTGGCCCTAGACACAGCAATGGCCATTTTACCCTTTTCCTCTGGTAGGCCTTCATGAATTTTTTTCCAATGTTTACCACCGTCAGAGGTTTTGTACAAGCCACTACCCACGCCACCACTCACCACCTGCCACGGATAGCGAATGTGTTCCCACATGGCCGCGTATAAAACCTCTGGATTATTCATGTCCATAGACAGTTCAGAAGCTCCTGTAAGATTGTTTACATAGAGTTGTTTCTCCCAGCTTTGTCCACCATCTATACTCTTATAAATACCCCTCTCAGAAGTAGGGCCGTGAAGGGCACCTTGGGCCGCAACGTATAAAATATCAGGATTGCTTGGGTGAATTTGAATACGAGAAATATGCTGGGTTTTTTCTAAGCCTATGTGCTTCCATGTTTTTCCAGCATCTGTAGATTTATAAACGCCGTCCCCATAGGTAGTCATAACCCCTCTTGGAGCGTGCTCCCCAGTTCCCACATAAACCACATTGGGTTGGCTTTCAGAAACTGCAATAGCCCCCACAGTAGCCGTGTTAAAAAAACCGTCTGAAATATTGTCCCAGTGGGCTCCTGCATTGGTGGTTTTCCAAACACCACCCCCAGTATTACCCATATAATAAGTGAGTGGATCCTTGACAACTCCAGAAGCGGCCACAGAGCGGCCACCCCTAAAAGGTCCAATATTTCTGTACTTTAATACGGTAGAAAAGGTTTCTTCTTTCTGTGCAAACAAAGAATTCATTCCTGTAAGAGCCAGACATAGTAGGATTATTTTTTTCATTAAAGAGGTTGGTTATATGTGTTTGTAATTATTTTAAAGATATATACTTAATGAGTAGCAACTCTTATATTTAGATTTTGAATTTTAGAAAGCAGGTTCAATCGCTGCATTTCCCATAAGTAAGGCAAGCTATCTAAAGGGGTGGATTCATGCTCTGGACGGTAATTATCATAATCCTGAAACAGAATGCCTCCTATCCTTTGCTTATTATTGGCTACCCTAAAACGGGTGCCCCCCTCATTTGTATGATAAGAATACGCCATAAAGTCTATTGTAAAATGCTGGGGATGTATCCAATAATAAAAAAGGTCTTCAAAGTCTGTCCCACCCCCTTCTTTTTTAAAAGCCACCTCAAGACTGTGATAAGAGACCCCCTTAATAAGGGTCTCTCCCGTATATTTTGGAAGTACCGCTCTGTCTGAAAGGCCCAATGGCAGTTGTGTAAAATAAGCGACAGAATTTATAGAAGCTTCATAGAGAAGCCTCATAGAATCTGACACCACCACAGGTTTTTGATTTACAAAACGTTCAAAATTCTTAAAATTCTTCCAAGTATCTAATAGGGTGTCTCCTGCCTTTATGCCAAGACGGCTATAGGTCACCCCTTCTTTACCTCTGAGAATTTCATAATGGTGGTCCCTAAAATCAAAGGCTATTACTGCCGGCTTTTCTCTCTGCCAACCGTGAGCATTTACAGTCTTTTCTATAAGGCCACTGGCCGATATTTGCTCTTTTTCTCCGCAAGAAATGACCCCTAATAACAAAAGTGAAATAAGATATTTAGCCATAAGAATCATTTTAGCATTCTTTAGTAAATATACCCTCTATGTGGGTATTAAACAAGTCTGACAGTCTAAAACCCAAGCGCAAAATACAAGAACATTCTCCTATTCAAAAAAACTTGAATTCATATCCTGACATTCGCAAAGCTGAAACAACTCAACTATTGTGCAGTCTTTATACACACCAAAAATTGTAATTCAAATCCATTCACCTTTTTCTATATTGGAGGAACCAATGGATACTCCTATACAGAACGCCTTGGAAACATTGGCGTTAACGGCATAAACTTTTCTTTAAATTTCAATACCAGTTTGGTTTGTAAATCTACTCATTTTGTCTACTTTGCAAAGGGTATTTTTAACCTTAAGGTAACCTTCATAAGAACCCTAAAGCCTTACTTTTACCCCTTGTAATTACAACTTATGGATAATTTATATTTGTTAATGCTAGTGGCATTAGCAGCCCTTGCCATTGCAGATCTTATTGTGGGAGTGAGTAATGACGCTGTAAACTTCTTAAACTCTGCTGTTGGTTCTAAAGCTATTTCCTTTAAAACCATTATGATTGTTGCCTCTATTGGAATTGCACTGGGAGCCATATTTTCTAGTGGCATGATGGAAGTGGCCAGAAAAGGAATTTTTAATCCAAGTGAATTTTACTTCAATGAAATCATGTTCATTTTTATGGCCGTGATGATCACAGATATCTTACTACTAGACTTCTTTAATACGGTTGGTCTCCCTACTTCTACTACTGTTTCTATAGTCTTTGAATTATTAGGAGCCTCTGTAGCCATGGCACTTATAAAAATATATAATGATGGTGACGGCAGCTATGAACAAGTGCTTCAGTATATAAATACATCTAAAGCCACAGAAATAGTAATAGGTATTCTCATGTCTGTAGCCATAGCTTTCTCTGCAGGAGCTATTGTTCAATGGGTTACAAGAATGCTTTTGACCTTTAATTTTGAGAAGAAGCCAGACTGGGTCTCTGCCTTATTTGGTGGTATAGCCACTTCATCTATTACCTATTTTATTTTAATGAAAGGAATAGGAGGGACAGCCTTTGCTTCCAAATCATTAGATATTACAGGAGGGCTCACCCTTGGCTCCTACATTGAAAATCATGTAGGTCTTATACTGCTCTTAAATCTTTTGGTGTGGTCATTAATCTCTTACCTATTAATTAACCTGTTTAAAGTTAATATTTACAAATTTATTATTGTCATTGGAACCTTTGCATTGGCATTGGCTTTTGCTGGAAATGATTTAGTAAACTTTATTGGCGTACCTATTGCCGCCATGCAGTCTTATGAAGCATGGCTTTCCTCTGGCCTAGCAGCAACAGAATTTAATATGAGTATTTTGTCAAGCAAAGTACCCACTCCAACGCTATTGTTGTTTTTGTCTGGAGGAGTGATGGTAGCCACACTCTGGTTTTCTAAAAAAGCCAGATATGTTGCAGAAACAGAAATAAACCTAGCCCGAGAGGGAGAGTCTAAAGAGCGTTTTAACCCCAATGCACTCTCTAGAATTATTGTGAGATTGGCAGTTAGTATAGGTGACTTTATCAGATACATCACACCCCTTCAACTTCAAAATAAATTTGACAAACAATTTATAAAAGCGCCTGTAAAGATTGTAAAAGAAGCCAAAGGCGACGCAGCTGCTTTTGACATGGTAAGAGCTGCTGTTAATTTGGTACTTGCTGGAATTTTAATCTCTATAGCCACCTCTTACAAACTCCCCCTTTCTACCACCTATGTCACCTTTATGGTGGCCATGGGAACCTCCCTGTCAGACAGGGCTTGGGGCGCAGAGAGTGCGGTATACAGAGTTGCAGGGGTGTTAAATGTGATTGGTGGTTGGTTTGGAACTGCCATCATTGCTTTTGTAGCTGCCTCCATTATTTTGTTTGTATTATTTATGGGCCAAGGTGTAGCGGTAGTATTGTTATTGCTAGCTGCCGTAGTTATTTTATTTAGAAACTACCTTTCCTACAATAAAAAAACAAAAGAGTTTCAGGCAGAAGACAGTCTTAGAAAAGCAGAGAGCAGCTCTATTCAGGGGGTTATAGAAGAAAGTGCTACCAATATTTCTAATGTTATTAAAAGGAGTAAAACTATTTATGCAAATGCCGTAGATGGTTTGGCAAAACAAGATCTGGAACTCTTAAAGAAAAACAAGAAACAAGGAGCCAAATTGGCCGATGAAATAGATGACCTAAAAAATCACATTTTTTATTTTATTAAAAATTTAGATGAATCTAGCGTCAGAGCCAGTGACTTTTACATAGCCATTTTAAAGCAATTAACTGACGCCTCACAGTCTTTAGATTATATTTCTAAGGTGAGTCATAAGCACGTTCATAACAACCATAAAAAACTTAAATACAACCAGCTAAAAGAGCTCAAAGAAATAGAGCATTTATTTGAAAAGGAACTCTTTGACAAAACAAAGAAAATATTTGAAAAGAGAAATTTCAATGACATTATTCACGTGTTGAATAGTAAGGAAAGAATGCTTTTATTTATTTCTAAAAAAATAGAAGAACAAGTAGGTAGAATCAGAACAGAAGAAACCAGTCCTAAAAACACCACCTTGTATTTCTCTATCCTAACAGAAACAAGAGACCTGCTCATAGCCATTATGAACCTTTTAGAAATGTATTACAAAGCCTACGATGAAGATGTAACTCCTGCTAGTATTGAGGTAAAAAAGTAATTGTTAAAATTAAAGCCCTTTAAATTCTACTGCTCGTTAGCCTTTGCTGCTGCTACTCCAAAATTATCCCTAATCGCAAATTGGTGATTTCAAACAACTGAAATCTATCGCTATAATCTACCCCTACAGATCGTTGGTTCTCCACATAAAGCTGTTCTGAAAGTAGGATCATAATAGTTTAAACACTAAATAACGAGAATAATCTATTACCCTTTGGTGGGGTGCTTGAATAGTACCAAAAAAAATTAAATGAGCTAAAATTCCAATATAAAGTATTTAGCTTATTTAAAATCTATTATCTTTAAGATCAGTAAAATTAACCCCATGAAAAAAACTATTTTTTCTTTATTGGCTATGTCCTTTTTGGCCTGCCAAAACAACCCAAAAGAAAACGCTCCAAAAGGCCTGAATGACTTTGATTTTTTAGAAACCACCATACCAGAATTACAGGCTGGCTATGCCGCTGGAAATTTCACTATTACGGATGTTATTAAGGCGTATTCTGAAAGGATAAATGCCATAGATCACAACGGGCCCAGCCTCATGTCAGTGATTGTCATAAACCCAGATGCTGCTGCTATTGCAGATTCTCTAGACCAAGTAGCCCCAGAAAACAGAGGGCCACTTCACGGAGTCCCTGTGCTTTTAAAAGACAATATAGATACCCATGATAAAATGGCTACTACTGCAGGCTCTAGAGCGCTGGCTGGTTCTATGCCACTAGAAGACAGTTTTGTAGCAAAGCAGCTACGGGCGGCGGGCGCTGTTATTTTAGGAAAAGCCAACCTGAGTGAGTGGGCCAATTTTAGAGGACAAAAGTCCAGCAGTGGCTGGTCTGGCGTAAATGGTCAAACCAAAAACCCCTATGTACTGACCAGAAGCCCTTGTGGTTCTAGCGCAGGAAGTGGTGTTTCTGTGTCTGCCAACCTCACCCTTTTAGCCATAGGTACAGAAACCAACGGATCTATTGTTTGCCCTGCCACCTCTAACGGAATTGTAGGGATTAAGCCTACTGTGGGCCTTATTAGCCGCGCTGGAATTATTCCTATATCTGATACTCAGGATACGGCTGGACCAATGGCCAGATCCGTAACCGATGCTGTCATAGCACTGGGGGCTCTTACTGGACTAGATCCTAAAGACGCTAAAACAGCAGCTAGTCAGGGGAAAGCACTCACAGATTATACGCCTTATTTAAAAGCCAATGGTTTAAAAGGAAAACGCATAGGGTGGTTTAAATCTGCCTTTGGAAATCATGCCGCTACAGACTCCATCACGGTAAAAGCCATAGCAACCCTCAAGGCTGAAGGGGCTATTGTCATAGAAATTGACCAAATTAACGATAAAAGCACCGGCGGACATTCCTTTCAAGTCATGCTGCATGAATACAAAGCTGGACTCAATGCCTATTTTGCAAGCCTAGGCCCAGATGCAAAAATTAAAAATATAGAAGCGCTCATTGCTTTTAACAAAAAAGATACTGTGGAACTAAAATACTACAACCAAGCCTATTTAGAAATGGCTTTAGAAAAAGAAGGTCTAGAGAGTAAAACCTACTTAGATCACTTGGAAGCCCTTAAAAAAGAGAGCCAAGAAAACGGAATAGATAAGGTAATGGCAGCAAACCAATTAGACGGTTTTGTGGCACCTACGGGTTCTCCAGCCTGGAGTATTGATTGGTTAAATGGAGATAACTTTCACGTCTCTAGCTCATCGCCCGCTGCTTGGGCGGGCTACCCCAACATTACCGTTCCTATGGGAGATGTACACGGACTACCTGTGGGTATTTCCTTTTTTGGAACTGCTTGGAGTGAACCCACACTAATAGAAATGGCTTACGGCTTTGAACAAGCCACCAAGGCTAGAATAGTCCCTAGGTTTAGGCCTTGGGATGACGTAGAATAAAAACCTTTAAAGTATTTCTATTTTCTTTAAAACAAACCTTATGAAAAACATATTAATGCTCTCTGCCATGGCAGTTTTGTCATTTAACCTACAAGGACAAGAAGCTCCCAATAAAACGGCTGCTCCTAACTATGCCTTAGCCGCTAAATTCTCCCCCACCCAATTAGCAAAAATGGTGCATTCTACAGAGGTGAACCCCCATTGGTTAAAAAATGGAAATAGGTTTTGGTACCAATACAAAACCACCCAGGGATCTCACTATTATATGGTAGACGCTGACAAGCGCAGCAAGACCGCCCTTTTTAATAATGATAAAATGGCGGCATGGCTTACAGAGATGACCAAAGACCCTTATGACGGCCAGCATCTTCCCAAATTTGATTTTGAATTTGTTAAAAATGAAACTGCTATTCGCTTTAGAGTAACCACTACAGAAATGGTAGCAGTTAAAAAAGATAGTGTGGTAAAAGACAGCACCAAAAAGCTTGCTGCCAAAGACCTAAAAAAACCTAAAAAAGAGAAAAAGGTCTACCATCTAGAATACCGCTTGGGCGGGAATGGCCTCACCCTTTTAAGCAATGAAAAAGAAGCGGAAAAAGATTATAAAAAATGGGCCAATATAGCCCCAGATTCTAGTGTAGTTTTGTTTTCTAGGGAGTTTAACCTCTATTGGATGGACAAGGAAAACTTCTTAAAAGCGGTTAAAAATGAAAAGGATTCTACTGTTGTAGAACACCAATGGACCACAGATGGTGAAGAAGAATTTGGTTATGGAGGTGGAAACCGCGGAGATGATAATGAAGAAGTAGAAAAGAAAAAGAAAGATCGGACTTCTATCTATGGACATTGGACAGACAATGCCCAGAAATTTATATTTCAAAAAACAGACAGCCGCATGATTAAAGACCTTTGGGTTATTAATTCTGTAGCAAAAAAACGTCCTACTTTAGAGACTTATAAATACCACATGCCCGGAGAGCAGGAGTATGCTAAAAAAGAATTATTAATTTTTGATATTCCTTCAAAATCTCATATAAAAATAGCTTTAGACACGGTAGCCCAGCAAAATATATCTGTCTATACCAGGCCAACAAAACCCTCTAATGAGGACGATGATTTTAAACCCAGACTGATCCTTTCCAAGAAGGGAGACCTCTATTTTAATGTCATTAGTAGGGACCGAAAGAAAATGGATATACGAGTGGCCAATCTAGAAACTGGCGCTGTAAAAGTGCTTATAGAAGAGCGTATGAATACCTATATAGAAGATAGAGACCCTGTGCTTATAAAAAATGAAACGGAGCTATTGCATTGGTCTGAACGTGACGGCTGGGCTCATTTTTATAGATATACCAGCCAAGGGAAGTTGATTAACAGACTTACCACAGGTTCCTTTCATTCAGAGGCAATTAAGGGTGTAAATGAAAAAACAGGAATAGTTTATTTCTCTGCACATGGGGTGCAAAATGGTATAGATCCATACTATGAACACCTATACGCAGTTCCTTTAAGCGGGGGTGTTCCAAAAATATTGAACGCTGGAGATTACACGGCTAGCACCAACCCTTCAGACGGGCACCGCTATTTTGTAAGCAACTACTCTAGGGTAGACAGCACACCAAAATCTGAATTGCGCAGTGAAACCGGAGCTTTACTCATGTCTTTAGAAACAGCAGATCTCTCTGCCCTTTTTGCGGCGAATTATCAGTTTCCAGAAACTTTTAAAGTAAAGGCAGATGACGGTATAACAGATATTTATGGCGTGCTATACAAACCCTTTGACTTTGATGAAAATAAGCAGTATCCGCTTTTAGAATACGTCTACCCTGGCCCACAAACAGAAGCCGTAAACAAAGGGTTCTCAGTAAGAATGGACCGCATGGACCGCATGGCCCAATTGGGTTTTATAGTGGCCACTATGGGGAATAGAGGAGGCCACCCAGACCGTTCTAAGTGGTACCACAATTACGGTTACGGAAACCTGAGAGACTACGGACTGGCAGATAAAAAATATGTAGCAGAGCAATTGGCAGACCGCCATGCCTTTATAGATTTAGATAGGGTAGGTATTTTTGGGCATTCTGGTGGTGGCTTTATGTCTACAGCGGCCATACTAGTATATCCAGATTTCTTTAAGGTAGCTGTTTCTGCTGCAGGAAATCACGACAATTCTATGTATAATTCTTGGTGGAGTGAAACCCATCACGGCGTTCTAGAAGAAATGAATGACAAAGGGGAAGTGACCTATCAATACGATATAGACAAAAACCAATCCTTGGCGGCCAATCTTAAAGGACAGCTCCTTTTAGTCACTGGAGATATAGACAATAATGTACACCCTGGTGCTACTATTCGCATGGCCAACGCGCTCATTAAAGCCAACAAACGTTTTGATTTTAAGTTACTCCCCGGCCAAAGGCACGGTTTTGGAGATATGACAGAATATTCTTTTTGGCTTAGGGCTGATCACTTTAGCAGGCACCTTTTAGGGGCGCCAGCCACAGCTGTAGATATTAAAGAAATTAGTAAAGACCTTCCACAAAATAAATAAAAGTGGCGCATTTCAATACAAAAATTAAAACCCTGCTAGCCTCAAAAAACTAGTCAGGGTTTTTTATTTAGTTTTTTACCTGCCTTTTGCTACTGTATTTATTTGAAGCCGTATGGGGGGGTAAAGGTTTTTTTAAGGGTGCTTTCTGTGAAACGCTAAATCTACTATCAGACAGCTTACTCCTGTTCTTAACGGTACCGCAGCTCATAAACAGCAATATAAATATGGAAAAATAAATGTTTTCATTTTTTTTATTAAAAATAAGGCAGAAAAAGCAGAATGTCAAATCCATTTGTAAATAGTAGCTATAAGGGTTTTTTATAAGGGAGTTCAAAAAGCAGTGACTCCAACTCTTTAATTACCTATGAAAATTATTAATTAATCTTATATTTGAAAAAAACAACGCTATATGGAAGCTCAGAATTTTAAAAATCACTCAAAATTAGTAAAAGGATTTCACGGATTTTTATTTATATCCTTACTCCTATTCTTAGTAGGTGCCATTCGCTATCTTTTTGTTTCTGACGCTAGCCACGTCTATCCAGCCACGCTCTTTATACTCCTTTGGGTTATTTTAGTGACTGTTATGTGGTTCACCAGATCTTTCCCATTAAAAGCACAAGACAGGGCTATTAGAGCAGAGGAAAGCCTCAGACATTATGTGCTCACCGGTAAGTTATTGCCTAGCGAACTTAAAATGTCTCAGATCATTGCCCTGCGCTTTGCTCCAGACAATGAGTTTCTAGCGCTCATACAAAGAGCGATTAAAGAAAAAATGAGTAATAAGGAAATTAAAATGGCTATTAAAAATTGGAAGCCAGACCATTACAGGGTCTAATAAATAATGACAGCTAATCTTAGTATAAGAAAGATTGATGGCTTTTTATATTGTCATGTGATTTTGTTATGTAAATTTGTTTTTATTAAATAAAAGTCGCAATTATGGAACATATGGCACAAAACGGTGAAGGAAAATGCCCATTCTCTTCAGGAGAAATAAAGGGAGCCGCAGGTCAAGGGAACAACAATAAAGACTGGTGGCCCAACCAATTAAATATAAATATTTTAAGACAACACAGCAAAGCGTCTAGCCCTATGGATAGCGACTTTGACTATGCAAAGGCTTTTTCAAGTGTAGATTACAAGGCACTTAAACAAGACCTATATTCTCTAATGACTGACTCTAAAGATTGGTGGCCAGCAGATTACGGACATTATGGACCCTTTTTTATTAGAATGGCATGGCACAGTGCGGGCACTTACAGAATTGCAGATGGACGTGGAGGTAGTGGAACGGGCGCACAGCGTTTTGCTCCATTAAACAGTTGGCCAGATAACACAAACTTAGACAAGGCTCGCTTATTACTGTGGCCTATTAAAAGAAAGTATGGTCAAAAAATTTCTTGGGCAGACCTCATGATCTTAACTGGAAACTGCGCCTTAGAATCTATGGGCTTTAAAACCTTTGGTTTTGGTGGCGGTAGGGCAGACATATGGGAACCAGAACAAGACATTTATTGGGGGCCTGAAAAAAAATGGTTAGACAACCAAAGATACTCTGGAGATAGAGTACTAGAAAACCCTTTGGCTGCCGTTCAAATGGGACTTATTTACGTAAACCCAGAAGGTCCAGATGGACATCCAGATGCACTGGGTTCAGCCAGAGACATTAGAGAAACCTTTGGAAGAATGGCCATGAATGATGAAGAAACCGTAGCCCTCATTGCAGGGGGACATACCTTTGGTAAAACACACGGTGCAAGCTCAGATAAGCATCTAGGCCCAGAGCCAGCTGGTGCTCCCATAGAGGAAATGAGTATGGGCTGGAAAAATAGCTTTGGTACTGGAAATGCCGGAGACACCATAACCTCTGGCCTAGAAGGCGCTTGGACTACCACTCCTACTCAGTGGAGTAACAATTACTTTGAAAACCTATTTGGCTACGAATGGGAGCTCACTAAAAGTCCTGGAGGTGCCCACCAATGGAAGCCTAAAAATAATGAAGGTGTAGGGACTGTTCCAGACCCACATGACCCGTCTAAGAGCCATACTCCTATTATGCTTACCTCAGACATAGCACTTATAGCAGACCCTATTTATAAAAAAATATCTAAGCATTTTTATGAAAACCCCAAAGAGCTTGCAGATGCTTTTGCAAGGGCCTGGTATAAATTAACCCATAGAGATATGGGACCAAAAGAACGCTACCTAGGACCAGAAGTTCCCAGTGAAACCCTTATATGGCAAGACCCAGTGCCTGCAGTAAACTTTAAAGTGATTGACCTAGCAGATGTAACTACTTTAAAAGGACATTTAAAACAATCAGGCCTTTCAGTCTCAGAAATGGTAAGCACTGCATGGGCTTCTGCCAGCACTTTTAGAGGTTCAGATATGCGTGGTGGTGCCAACGGAGCCAGAATTCGCTTAGCTCCGCAAAAGGATTGGAAAGTAAACAACCCAAGCCAGCTAGCTAAGGTTCTTAAAGTGTATGAAGGCATTCAAGAAGGCTTTAATAAAGTACAAAAAGACAACAAAAAACTAAGCCTAGCAGACCTCATTGTATTAGGGGGAAGCGTAGGAATTGAAATAGCAGCCAACGCAGCAGGTAAATTAGTAGAAGTGCCTTTTACTGCTGGTAGAAATGACGCCACACAAGAGCAGACAGACATTACCTCTTTTGCTGTTCTTGAGCCACAGGCCGATGGCTTTAGAAACTACACAAAGACCAGATTTACGGTTTCTGATGAAGAATTGTTACTAGACAAGGCTCAATTGCTGACCCTTACACCCCCAGAAATGACAGTTTTAGTGGGTGGTATGAGAATGCTAGACAGCAACTTTGAGGGCACTGCCCATGGAGTATTTACCAAAAACAATGGGGTACTTACAAATGATTACTTTATAAATCTATTAGACCTAGACACCAAATGGGAAGCCGTGTCTGAAGACCAAGATTTATTTATGGGCCGCGACCGCAAAACCAATGCCTTAAAATGGAGCGCCAGTAGGGTAGACCTCATCTTTGGTTCTAATTCAGAACTACGCGCAATCTCAGAGGTATACGCCACTGCAGATAGCCAAGATAAGTTCCTATCAGACTTTATTGCAGCATGGCATAAAGTAATGAACCTGGGCCGTTTTGAATTAAAGTCATAGTATATGATTTGTAGGTTGTTTACAAGTCTATTTAAATGAAAAACTCTTCTATACCCCCTTTGTATTTAATACAATCTAGGGGGTATTTATATTTACAAAGAAAAAAGAAGACACCCAACTACTCACTGTCTGGGTTTCAAACTTTCTGGCGCCCGCAAATTTGCAAAGCCTTAGAAAAGGGGTCTCACTTTCTAGTATAGAGTCCATTATTAAGAGACCTCACTAATTAATTAAACTAGTCTCTAAAAAGAGTTTTAGAAATAGTTATTTATTCTTTCTTTAAAGTGGGATAAGACACTCCTAACTGCTCTAAATAACTGTCGTACTTTTTTTCATTGTAATAAAAAGGTTCTAAAGCCTCTTTGTATTGACTCATAATGTCTTTATTCAAATATATAGGAGGCATATCTTCCTTGCTAATCATAGGTGTATACTGTGTTTCTGCCGTTTGAACTTCATTAAAATACTTCCATGAAGCTTCAACTAATTCTGGCTTTAAAAGAAAATCTAACACAGTCATCGCAACCACCTTAGCTCCTGCAGTAACTCCTTTATGTGCTATTGGAGTGGCCATTGCAATGGCGTTGCTCCAATGATGTCCCTGAAGACCCGGTATGTTTGAAGGAAACCTTAAAGTCACTGTAGGTACCGTCCATGAAACATCACCAATATCGTCACTCCCACCACTTACTGGTTTTTCTACAGGAGGTATTAATCCTTCTAATTCCTTGTCTAATCCTTCTAATTTACTAGATTTCACTTCTTTTTGTACTGCTTTGGCTAGGGTTTGATCTGCCTCTGACCATTGTGGCAATCCAATTTTCTGAATGTTCTGATTCATAGTCTCTGCAATCACTTTATTAAAATGTCTAGGCCAGGCAGTTCCCAGTATTTGGGAGCTCACTTTGGTGTCTGTCATAAGGGCGGCACCCTGAGCTATATTATTGCCAATCTCATACATTTCCATGATTCCCTTATAGGTGACATCTCTAAAATAATACCAAATAGTAGCCTTTGAAGGGACTACATTTGGCTGGTCACCTCCATCTGTAAAAATAGAGTGAGAGCGTTTAAGAGGGTCTAAATGTTCCCTTTTATAGTTCCATCCCACATTCATAAGTTCTGCTGCATCTAAAGCACTTTTTCCTCTCCAAGGAGCTCCAGCAGCGTGCGCGGCTTCTCCATCAAAAGTGTAGGCTACAGAAATTAAACCGGTACCTGAAGACTGTCCCCATGAAACAGCCATATTGCTGCTTACGTGGGTAAAAATACAAAGGTCTATATTTTTAAACATTCCATCTCTTGTAAACCAGGCTTTAGCGGCTACTAGCTCCTCTGCTATTCCAGGCCATAATATTAAAGTGCCCCCTACCCCTTCTTTTTTCATGATTTCTTGTACAGAAAAAGCAGCTGAAATGTTGAGAGGAATACCTGCATTATGTCCTTCACCATGACCAGGAGCTCCGTCTACAATAGGCTTGTGATAAGCCACACCAGGATATTGTGAAGCTTTTGGAATACAGTCTACATCACTTCCAAGGGCAATCACTGGTCCTTCCCCATTAGACCAAGTAGCAAACCATGCTGTGGGAATACCAGAAACTCCATATTGAATGTCAAAACCTTTCTTTTTTAGCAAATCAGTAAGGTACTTGGAGGACGCTTCTTCTTGAAAACCCAACTCAGAAAAACTAAAAATTTTATCTACCATTACCTGACTGAGCTTGCTATTGTCTTCTACCCAGAGGGCAGATTTTTCTTTAAGCAATTCTATATCATGGATTTTATTAGCTTTTTGAGCAGATAAAGACAGTCCTATCAATAAAAAAGGCAAAAATAAAATTTTAAAATTCCAATGCGTGATCGTTTTCATACGGTTGGTTTAAATGAATTTAAATATAATGAATTGAAGGCAAAAAACCTGCAAATAAATTATTTTGCTACTGTGAGTCTCACTAAAGCCATACGCCCTATATAAAAAGGCAAAAAGTACCTTAGAGTTTTTTTACGTACTCCGTAATAATAACTATGGTTTGTCCCGCTACTTTCCCTTCAATATAAGTAGCATTTTCAGGATCTAAAGAAATACGCCTTACTGCAGTTCCCTGCTTGGCCACCATACTGCTTCCTTTTACTTTTAAATCTTTAATGAGCACCACAGCATCTCCAGGCGCTAAAATAACCCCATTGACATCTCTGTGAATAACAGCATCTGATTTGTCTGCTCCGTCTCCAGCAGCCGCGGCCCAGGCCAGGGTGTCTTCATCTAAATACATCATATCTAGCAATTCCTGTGACCACCCAAAAGGTTTTAATCGGTGTAACATTCTCCATGCCAATACTTGCAAAGCGTGAAGCTCACTCCACATGGCGTCATTTAAACAGCGCCAATGGTTAGCGTCTCGCTCTTCTGCGTCTAACTCTAAGAGGCACTTAGAGCAAAGCACTAAGCTGGCTTCTATCCCACTAGTGGGCGATGCTGGTAATTCATATGCAGCTAAGGACTCTGATGATCCACAGCATTCACATTTTTCTTGGGCTCTTTTTAAAAGGTCTTTGTCTATATTCATGGGTAATTTTAAGTCTTAAAAGTAAACAAAAGACTGGTTTAGAAGCTGTTTTTAAACATTAGAATGGTTCTATTTAAAGTACTTCTTTTTAAACCAAAATGACACCTTCCCTAAAAAAATTAGGCCCGCTATATACTCTGGAATAAAATACCCCAGGCATACGCCTAATAGCATGGCTGCAAAAATCCTAAACCTCTCTAGAATAAAAATGTAGTATATTTAAAGAGTTAATTACTACACCCATGAAAAGAATTGCCTTTATTAAACAAACTAGTGCTATGGCTGCATTGTCATTTATTCCTTTAGGATCTAATTTTAGCCTAAAGGAATATACCCGCCCCTTAGGCCTTCAGTTATTTACAGTAAGGGATTTTATGGCCAAAGATCCTATAGATACTTTAAAGAAATTAAAAACCATGGGCTATACAGATTTTGAAACCTATGGCTATGACGTTGAAAAGAAAAGCTACTACGGATATTCGCCCACAGACTTTAAAAACATTTTAACAGATCTAGCGCTCACAACCTATACTGGACACTACGGAATACAAAGTCTTATGAACGCAACAGACTCCCAGCTAGCGCGTTATGTGGATTCTTGTATTGAAGGAGCTAAAGCACTAGGAGACTCCTATATTACTTGGCCAAAATTAGATGAAGCTTATAGAAATGTAGCCGGCTATACCCTTTTAGTAGAAAAACTAAACAAAATAGGAAAGCAAATTACAGAGGCAGGATTGGGCTTTTGCTACCACAATTTTGGATACGATTTTGACAGCTATGGAGGAAAAACTGGTATGGATTGGATTTTAGAAGAGACTAACCCCAACTATGTAAAAATTGAAGTAGATTTTTATTGGGTCATGCATGCTGGAGTGATCAGCCCAAAGGATCTCATTGCTCAGGCGCCTGGAAGGTTCCCGCTTTGGCATATAAAAGACATGGACAAAGTCTCTAGAGACTATACAGAGCTTGGAAATGGTTCTATAGATTACACCCAAATACTACCAGACCCTAAAACAGCTGGTCTTGAGCGTTACTACATAGAACAAGGAGGTAATTTTGCGCAAAACTCAATGAAAAGCGTAGCTGATTCTGCTACATTCTTTAAGGCTAATATTGAGGAACTTATTTAATACCCATAACGCTGTGGCCCGCCCCTTCTAATTTCTTCATTAGCGTGAGCCTCAAATTTCTTAAAATTTACTCTAAAAGCGTTGGCTAATTTAAAGGCAGTGTCATAGTACTTTTTATCATCGTTCCAAGTAGTTCTAGGACTTAAAATGTCACTAGGAACTCCAGGACACTCACGGGGCTGGGCCACCCCAAAAACAGAGTGAATGTGATATTGGTCAGAATTGTATAAGCCTAAATCTCCATTGAGAACTGCGCTAATCATTGCGCGGGTGTATTTTAATTTCATTCTGGTTCCAATTCCATAAGGGCCTCCAGTCCAACCTGTATTCACTAGCCAAACATGTACGCCCGCCTCTTTCATTTTAAGGCTCAGCATTTCTGCATATTTTACAGGGTGCAAGGGCATAAAAGGAGCGCCAAAACAGGCAGAAAAATTAGGAGTTGGCTCAACAATGCCAGCCTCTGTTCCCGCTACCTTAGCCGTATAGCCAGACATAAAATGATAGGCTGCTTGGCTGGGGGTTAATTTAGAAATTGGAGGCAATACCCCAAAGGCATCTGCAGTTAAAAAGAAAATATGTTTTGGGTGTTCCCCAATAGAAGGTGTTTGAATATTCTCTATATGCTCTATAGGGTAGCTTACCCTAGTATTTTGTGTGATTGAAATGTCTGAATAATCCACATTCCCTGCTACATCTAAAGTGACATTCTCTAAAATAGCCCCTTTTTTAATAGCGCCGTAAATTTCAGGTTCATTCTCTTCAGAAAGGTTAATCACCTTGGCATAACAGCCTCCTTCAAAATTAAAAATCGTATTTTCAGAGGTCCATCCATGCTCGTCATCTCCAATGAGTTTTCTATCTGGATCTGCAGAAAGCGTGGTCTTTCCTGTACCTGAAAGTCCAAAGAAAATAGCAGTATCTCCGTCTTTCCCAACATTGGCTGAGCAGTGCATGGGCAGGGTGTTTTTTTGAGTAGGCAATATAAAGTTTAAGGCAGAAAAAATTCCTTTTTTAATCTCTCCCGTATACCCAGTTCCCCCAATAAGAGCTACTTTTTTAGTGAAATTTAAAATAGCAAAGTTGGCTTGTCTGGTCCCGTCTAAAACAGGGTCTGCCATAAAACCAGGTGCATTTATAACGGTCCATTCCACCGTAAAAGTTTTAAGATCCAAATCTGTTGGACGCAAAAACATATTATAGGCAAATTGATTGGACCAAGGGTACTCTGTCACTACCCTGATATTGGTTTTATAATTGGAATCTGCACAGGCGTAACTATCACGCACATATATTTCTTTATCACTTAGGTAGGCTCCTACTTTCTTTTGAAGCGCGTCAAATTTACCAGAATCAAAGGGAATATTAATATCTCCCCACCACACTTGGTCCTGCGTAATGGAATCCTTTACAATAAACCGGTCTAATGGAGAACGTCCTGTAAAGGTGCCTGTGTGAACAGCCAAAGCGCCAGAAGAGGCTTCTACCCCCATCTTTTTCTGAAGACTTATTTCATGAAGCTGCGCTGCGCTTAGTTGATACTTTACTTGGGTGCTTTGAATTCCCTCTTGCTTTAAAAATGCGGTGATTTTATCTGGAACAGGCATGAATATAACTTAAATTTTGTAACATTTTAAGGGCGTAAAGTTACAAAAAAAACATCCATAAACAGCTGTTTATTTCTTTTGATAAACCCTCACATAATCTACTTCCATCTGGTCTTGAGTGAAATTTGGATCTACAGCGCCTCCTAAACTCCCCCCTACAGCTACATTTAAAAGCAAGTATTGGTCTTTATAAAAGGGCCAGAAATCATTGCTCCTATTCTCTGGCTGGTAGGTGAAAAACACATCCCCATCTACGGTAAAGTCTATTTTTTGCTCTGTCCAAACCATTCCGTACACATGGAAATTCTCAGTGACATCTGTCACTGTTAGTTGCTTTAAGGCAGGATCATCTCCATAACGCCCACCCACGTGTATGGCTGACTGAACCATGAGGTGGTTTTCAAAAAGCTGCTCCATAATATCAATTTCCCCGCAAACAGGCCAACCTACCTCTGGTAAATTAGTGCCTAATGCCCATATGGCTGGCCATGTGCCTTGGGTTCTGGGTAATTTGGCTCTTACTTCCACTTTCCCATAGGTGAAATGTAGCTTGGAATTAAACCTGGCAGAGGTAAACTCTTTTGTACTTCCAGAAGATTCAAAAAGTTCTTTTTTAGCAATAATCTTTAAAGTTCCATCACTCACAGTAGCGTTGTCAATTCTATCTGTATAGTGCTGTAATTCATTGTTATACCAACTCCCATTCTCAGGAGCAAAGGTTTCTAAAAACCACTTATCTGGATCTGGAAGGCCCTCTTTGTCAAACTCGTCTGCCCATACCAATTCATAAGGGTTTTCTTTTAGTGTAGGGGCTTCTTTCCAATAATCGTAGACCATCCAGTCTGCCACGTACTCATTCCAATATTTAGCGCCAAATTCTACATGCTTGGGGTGAGGTAAATAGCCCTTGTCTCTATCTTCTTGAGTCTTAAAACTCATAGAAAAAGCGTGTAAAAAACCCCTATCATAACCCTCTGGAGACACATTTTCAGAAAACTGAAAATCCTGCACTCCAGCAATGGGCACTAAGTACTCATAGGCAATATCCTTAAATTTTTCAACAGATACGTTTTCTTTAAACTTCACAAACACCAGATGTACCAGTACTTGGTTGTCATCTTCTTTTTTATCTTGTCCAAACGCCACCATAGGCAACAGCATTAGTATTAAAATTAGTTTTTTCATTTAATTTTTTTTAAGGGTTAACAACAACCGCCACCGTCATAATGAAAGGTAGACGCACTAACAAAAATATCTTTTCTACCTAACAATTCTAGTGCACCCGCCGTTTTATCACAAACAGAAAGAGGCTGATTTTGCAAAAGTGTATGCCCGTTATGGTCATCAAAATAAGATTCTGAACCAAAGTAAATAGCAGATTTTCCAGTAAATACGCAGGGGCCGTCTGCCTGTATAGGGTCTTTAATGGCGCATACTTCTACACTTTCAATAAAAATATTTTCTTCAGTGGCATAATGCGCACTATCTAAAATTCTATAGGGCCTCCTGGCTCTAATTTCAATAGTGCCAAAGCCAACATCTGTCAGCATTTTTATATAATCATTTAAAGGAATAGACCCAGAGAGACAAAGCGCTCTTAGGCGATCGTCATTTCTAAGCGTCTCATTCATAGGCTGCTCACAGGTGGGGTCACTCATCACCAACCTGCCGTGAGGCTTTAAAATTCTATACATCTCCTGAAGCGCCTTTTTTAACTCCTCCATTTTAAAAATATTAAACAAACAGTTTTGTGCGGCTACGTCTATAGAATTGTCTGCAATAGGCAGCTTTAGGGCATCGCCCTTTTTAAGGGCTATAAAATCACTTTTAAACCAATCGTTTTGGGCCTCAGCAATTTTAAAATTGCTGGCCGATGCTTCTAACATTTCATCTACCACATCTATCCCTATCACGCCGCCTTTTTGTCTAGAAAAATAAGCAAACTGCAGCAGCTCCATGCCACCTCCAACACCCACATAGGCTATTTTAGGGTTGTTCACTAAATCTCTAGGGTGTACCGTACTGCCGCAACCGTAATTCATTTCCTGCATGATGGTGGGAACCTTTAAACCTGGAAACTGCCAAATAGGGGTGGTGGTGCAGCAAAGACCCACATCTGGGGTTAAAGCGGCCGCTCTGTATACGTCTTTGGTAACCTCTAAATAACTCATAATTTTATAATAGAAAATTTTCAACAAGCTACTAAAACTTATTGAAAAGCACTCTATAAATTTGGGTATAAAAGGATATGACTCCTACTTATTTAGAACCAAAAAGGAAGCTGATGAATGACGTACAAATACCAGGGAATACCAAATATAATGTTCATAGGAAAAGTAATGGCCAGCGCCATTGGAATGTATAAACCAGCATTGGCCTTAGGTGCTGCTAATTTCATAGCGGCAGGAACAGCAATATAAGAGGCACTCGCCGCTAGTACAGTTAACAGCGGTCTGTTGCCGTCTTCTGGGCTTAAAGCAGCACTCACAGATCCGTATGCAGCGGCAATAGCCCCTGCGTTTTCTACTCCTAGCTTTTTCTTTACTATAAAAAAGCAGTATATGGGAATAATTAAGGATAAAAGAATGGCCACCACTAGGGTTCAAATCACTTCTGTTTCAATAACGCTATGGGAGAGTTCTTGGCCCCCTCTAAAACCAATGGAAAATAAGAGGTATAGGGTAATAAATTTGGAGGAATTAGCGGGAATTTTTAGATCACTTTTTAATTGGACCGCTAAAAGGCCAAGACAGAAAAATAATAAGGAGGGGTTGGTCAGGTTATCTGCTAATAGTTTCCACTCCAAAATATAAAATTTATTGCTGAGGTTATCAATTAATTTGCAAAAATAATACGCTTAACTCATATATTTTAATTTATGTTTTTAATGGATACTATC
>CAWWAC010000017.1:0-35519 GCA_963934855.1 uncultured Flavobacteriaceae bacterium | reverse complement strand
GAAGTAATTCTAATACATCAATATAAAATCAGTCTATAAATTTAAAACAGTCTAAATCTTTTGAAATTCTTTATAAATTAGAATATAACTTTTAATGACTTTTACATAAAAAAGCCACCGTAATTCTTTATTTTTGATGTCTAATTTCTTCATAATCATGTCTCAAACAATAGAACGAATTAAAACTTTAATAGTAGGTTCAGGTCCTGCAGGTTATACAGCAGCTATATATGCTGCCAGAGCAGATTTAAAACCAGTTATGTATACAGGAATGGAACCTGGAGGACAACTCACTACTACTACGGAGGTGGATAATTTTCCAGGCTACCCAGACGGTGTAGATGGTCCCACCATGATGGTGCAATTGCAGCAACAGGCAGAGCGTTTTGGAACACAAGTAAGAATTGGGATGATTACTGAGGTGACTTTTAATCCAGTAGTAGGAGGAATTCATAAGGCTGTGGTAGACGGGAAAACCATAATTGAAGCAGAAACTATTATTATTTCTACGGGAGCTACTGCTAAATATTTAAACATACCAAGTGAAAAACGTTTAAGAGGTGGTGGCGTTTCTGCTTGTGCCGTTTGTGACGGTTTCTTCTACAAAGGGCAAGAGGTAGCTATAGTAGGAGCTGGAGACACGGCAGCTGAAGAGGCTTCTTACTTAGCTAATATCTGTAGCAAGGTAACCATGCTGGTAAGAAAAGGGGAAATGAAAGCTTCTAAAGCCATGCAACACAGGGTTAATAGCCTAAAAAATATAGAGATAAAATATTTTACAGAGGTAGATGAGGTTTTAGGGGATCAAGTAGTAGAGGGACTTAGAATGGTGAATAATGAGACAGGAGTAAAGGAAGAAATTGCTATTACGGGCCTTTTTATAGCTATTGGCCACAAGCCCAACACAGACATCTTTAAAGGCCAATTAGACATGGATGAAACAGGATATTTACATACCCAAGGAAAGACAACTAAAACCAATATGCCAGGTATTTTTGCTTGTGGAGATGTACAAGACAAAGAATACAGACAAGCTGTAACAGCTGCAGGAACAGGTTGCATGGCTGCTTTAGATGCTGAGCGATATTTGGCAGCGACGGAGTCTTAAAGTGAATTAAGATTTTATTTTACTTTAGAAAAACGTTATATTAATTTAAGCTGATATTTTTTTTGTCATCTATTGCTGTAAAAATTATATATCTAAAAGGGTATTGACTGCTTTACAAAGCAATTCAATATCCTTTTTTTTATGCCCAGCTGTAATGACAATTCTACTCATCATAGGATCTCTTTCTGTGGGGTATGGAAAATGGGTGATTATAAATCCTGCCTCTTCTAATCCTTTAGATATTTTTGGAGATTGAAAACTAAAGGCAGGGTGCCCTAGGTGGTGGTAAAAAAAATCAATTTTTTTAACGCCTTTTTCAAAACGGTTTACATTTTTATGAAGCTTTATGAGCTGCTTTTTATATATTTCAGGAGCTTCATTATAAGCATATAAGCCCGCGAGTGCAGCTGGACTTGCCCCACCAAAAGTAGGGCTTTTTTTAAGTGTGGTAGCACGCAAAATATCACAAAAAACTACCCCTCCACTAATTCCTAAACCCTTTCCTAGAGAAGCTGTTACCAAGAGTTCTTTAGCGTTCATTGTGCTTAAAATGGAATAACTGCCACCGCCCTCATTTTCAGTAATTCCAAGCCCATGAGAGTCATCGGCTACTAAAATACACTGGCTTAGATCTAGACTTTTTAGTGAGGTAAATTCTGGAAAATGCTTTCCAAAAAAATCTATACTGTCTAGGAATACAACAGGAGTTTTTTTCAGACTTAGGGCCTTGTTAATCTGCATTTCCAAGGTGTTGTAATCAGTCTCTAAGACCCTTGGGTCTATTTTAAGGGCTGTATGGGTATGGGGAAGATAGAGGCACTGAAAAGCTGGACTTAAAAATTGTTTGGCCACTAATTGTCCCGCCAAATATCCAGAAGACACTGCTATAGCAGCAGGAGAACCTGCCTGCTTGGCCAGTATTTTCTCTGCCTTTCCAAAGAGCGATATTCTGATGTTAGAATTCCTAGAGGCCCCGTGGTGTGCTCCATATTTTAAAACTCCCTTTAAGAGCCACCTTTTAAATCTAAAATGGGTTTGAAGACTTAAATAACTAGTACCTCCAAAATAGATAAAAGTTTTTTTCTTAGTTAGAATTTCTCTGCCTATGGCTTTGTTAATATAACGTATCATTATTTAAAGCAATTCAATTCCACTCCCCCCTAAGGAAGGGAAAATTACAGCAGCCTGAGAGTTAATCACTACTCCTTTAGCAATATCATTTTTGAGGAGCAGGGCACCATCCATATCTACAAAATCCAACTGGGGGAGCAGCTGTGCTATGGCAGAAATACCCACAGAAGATTCTGTCATACAACCTACCATAGTTTTAAGTCCTAAGTTTTTGGCCTCCTGAATCATTTTAAGTGCGGGACTTAGCCCCCCGCATTTAGTGAGCTTAATATTAATTCCATGAAAATGCCCTACACATTTAGAAACATCTTCAGGTACTAGGCAGCTTTCATCAGCCATGAGTGGTAAGACACTTTTTTCAAAGACCCTTTTCATTCCCTCCCATTCTGCTGCTGCCATGGGTTGTTCAATAAATTCTACTCCTAATTTTTTTAGTGCCACCCCATTATCTATGGTTTCCTGAACCCCCCAAGCGCAGTTGGCATCTACCCTAAAAATTGCAGATGTTTTTTCTCTTAAGGCTTTAACTATGGCCACATCTTCTTTGGTACCTAATTTAATCTTATAAATGGGCCAAGGTTTTTCTTCCATCTTAGCCAGCATTTTATCTATGGAGTCAATTCCAATAGTATAATTAGTAGTAGGGTAGTGATCTATCTTAGTTTTCCATATTTTATAAAGAGGTTTTTGAAGTATTTTACCGTATAAATCCCAGGCAGCTAAATCTAAGGCACAGAGGGAAAAATTAGAAAGTCCTAGTTTTTTAATAAAGGAATAGAATACAGTAGGATTTAAAAATAAATGACTCTCAACAGCTACTTTATGAGCTCCTATTTCTTTAGCCATGCTGGCCGATGTTATATGGTAATAGGCATTTGAAGTGGCTTCTCCATATCCTGTTTTCCCCTTATTTGAAAGAGAGACCACTAGGCTGTCTTGAAAATCATGAGATTCTCTAGAAATACTAAAAGTGTGGGCTAATTCTAGTCTATAAGGACTTAGTGTAAGTTCCATTGGTTTGCTTATTTAAAATAAATATATGCAAACCAATGGATTAATTACAGGAGTATATTAAAAAAATATAGCAATTAAAAGACTTAGTAGGATCTTAGCAAATGCTATCATAGGTTTGATTTTTGTAAATTTCTATTTTTTTTAATATTTAGAGAAATAGGTTTTACCCAATGGGGTTATATGGGAGATGAAAGGCAGTCTAAACATTTTAAAGTTCCAGAATCTGTCATTTCCCAAAGCTGGTCTGGTAAATCTTTTCTGTACATGTCTTGGTCATTTTTTGTGTCCCAACCTAAAAGTTCTCTCATGGAAGGATCTAGAACAATAATAGTGCCTGTTGGCACCAATAATGTCATATCTACTTTTTGATCTCTAATTTTATGATTAGTAGCACTAATAAAGTAGTTGTTAAATTCTAGGTGGTTTCCTGAATAATCAAAGCGGTATTCAATAGCATTAGCCCTTTCTTTAGCCTCTATATAAGAGTACCCATTAGCACTCTTGTATTTTTTTAGAGAGATCACTTCTTCGTAAGCATTTTTAATATTTAGACTTACTTGTTTTGAATAGAGGACTTCTTTACCGTTGGTGTCATAACTAATAGAGATGCCATCAAAATAATCATTTTTACTGTACTCAAAGTGCTCAGATTCATTTGCTTTTAGATAAAGCGTGTCTATAGTCTTGTTTTGAATAAGAATAATTTTTTCCATCTGGTTGCCTCTAATAGAGTAGGAGTTGGCCTGTTTAATTCCAAAAAAAATGAGGGTTCCTAAAGATAACAACCAAATGCCAAGTAAGGAAATTTTACTGATGTTCCCCATCTTTTTAAGATTGGTTGTTATAACAGTAAGGCCCACATACAGGAGGCTGTAGAAAGGTATTCCTATAGCAAAAAACACCAAAAGAGACAGCACCCATATAGGCAATTCAGAGGCATTGATAAGGGGAAAAAACTGAACCCCTGGAAGCATACTAATATCCAGTATGCCTACTGTAAAAAGTCCAAAAAAAAGTCCCAATAAGGTCAGAGATCCCACAAGTATAAACAAGACCCCCATAAATTTACCCAAAACATTAAACAGTGTTGAAATTATTTTTCCTACAGTAGAAAATATAAGACTTATAAAGTCTCCTATACCCTTTATTACACTATTACTACTCTTATTTACGTCATTTTTAAAACCGTCATAGTCTGCATTTTTTACTTTTTCAGTGACATTTTCAAAGCCCTCTTTAATTTTTTTTTCAATATTAGACAGATTGGCAGCTTCTCCTTGCATGTCTAATTTTTGTGCAGTGGTGTTGGCCTCTGGTACAATAATCCAAAGAATAATATAGGTGATTACAGAAAATCCTCCTCCAAATAAAAAGATAATAAATAGCAGCCTAACCCAAATAGGGTCAATAGATAAATAGTGTCCTATTCCCGAACAAACACCCCCTAGTAATTTTGACTCTGGATCTCGATAAAGTTTTTTTACCTGTGTTTTAGTCTTAGGTTGTTTGTAATGTTCATCAAAGATATCTTCATCTATAGAATAATCTTCTGGCTGTCCCATGACTTGAATAATAGCTTCTACATCTGAAAGAATAATGACCTGTTTGTCAGTTGTCATTTTCTCAGTAAATAATTCTGCAATTCTAGCCTCTACATCTGCAAGAATTTCTTCATTACCTTTAGTTCCAGTGAGGTACTTTTTAACAGCCTCTAGGTATCTTTGTAGGGCATTGTATGCGTTTTCATCTATATTAAAGATACTGTTAGCTAGGTTTATAGTTAAGGTTTTATTCATGACAAATTATTTAGTGACTAGTTGTACGGCATTTTTAAGTTCATTCCATGTAGTGTTTAATTCTTTTAAGAACAAGCTACCGGTTTCTGTGAGGGTATAGTATTTTCTTGGAGGTCCAGCACTAGATTCCTCCCATCTGTAAGCCAAAAGCCCCGCATTTTTTAGTCTGGTGAGCAAAGGATAAATGGTTCCTTCCACTACAAGCATCTTGGCATTTTTTAGACTCTCTAATATTTCTGAGGCATACTTATCTTCTCCATTTATAATAGAGAGAATACAGTACTCTAGTACCCCTTTTCTCATTTGTGCTTTTGTGTTTTCAATATTCATATTTTCAATGATATTTAAAATACTATATGCTGCCACTTTTGTATCACTATAGTACTATGCAAATATATATCTATTAAAAGGTATTATGCAATACAAAGTACTATATTTTAACATAAATTTAACTTTATGAGAATCTACTACTGTGATATTAAAATGAGTATTTTTATAAAAATTATCTAATGGTCACTGATATAGTTAAGTTTAATATTTTTCTTTTTTTTAAATTACCTTCTGCATGGTGGTGTGGGGTTCGTTTAAAGAGTCTTTCTAAAGTCACTGCAGTAGTAGGTGTTACCCATAAATGGTTTAATCAAAATCCTTTTAATTCTATCTTTTGGGCCGTTCAAGGAATGGCAGCAGAGTTAAGTACTGGAGCCATGGTAATAGATCAAATAAATGAATCTGGAGCTGCAGTATCTATGTTAGTAGCCAACAATAAGGCCACTTTTAGCAAAAAGGCAAGTGGGAAAATTATTTTCACTTCAGATGATGGAGATAAGATTGCTGTGGCCCTTGCTAAGACTATTGAAACTGGGGAAGGTCAAACTTTTTGGATGTGCTCTAAAGGAGTAAATGAAGATGGAGTAGTGGTTTCTACTTTTGATTTTGAATGGACTATAAAAAAAAGATAAAATGAATGCACATAAAATTGAATACGAGATATTTGGAGAAGAAATGCAGTTTGTTGAAATTATTTTAGACCCAGGAGAGTGCGTAGTGGCAGAGGCTGGAAGTTTTATGATGATGGAGCAAGACATTCAAATGGAAACTATTTTTGGTGATGGTTCTAAACAGAATGAAGGAGTTTTAGGGTCTCTATTTTCTGCAGGAAAAAGATTACTTACAGGAGAAAGCTTGTTTATGACCGCCTTTTTAAATTCAGGATTGGGAAAAAAGGGAGTTAGTTTTGCCTCTCCATATCCTGGGAAAATTATACCCATTGACCTCATGGCATTTGGTGAAAAATTTATTTGTCAAAAAGATGCTTTTCTCTGTGCAGCAAAAGGAGTTTCAATTGGAATTGAGTTTTCTAAAAAGTTGGGAAGAGGTTTTTTTGGAGGGGAAGGTTTTATAATGCAAAAACTAGAAGGAGATGGTTTGGCTTTTGTACATGCTGGTGGTACTGTTGCTAAGAAAGAACTTAAAGCTGGTGAAGTTTTAAAAGTAGACACTGGATGTTTGGTTGGTTTTACACAGTTCGTACAATATGATATTACATTTGTGGGAGGTATTAAAAATACCATTTTTGGTGGAGAGGGTTTGTTTTTTGCCACCCTTCAGGGCCCAGGCACTGTATTTGTTCAGTCACTTCCCTTTAGCCGTTTGGCTGGTAGGGTATGGGCAGCAGCCCCAAGTGCTGGAGGTAAAAGCAAAGGAGAAGGAAGTCTCCTTGGTGGTATTGGGAATTTATTGGATGGAGATAATAGATTTTAGTGCTTCTAATAATGGTCCCTTATAGCTTCTAATACCTGTTCCATCTCTTTTTTTATTTGAGCGCTAGGCTTAGTGTAATGGTTATTCATATAACTAAAAATAAAAGTTTTTCCTCTTTTTGTTTTAAGGTAGCCACTCAGGCAAAATGTGTTGCCAAGGCTGCCAGTTTTTGCAAAAATATAGGGTTGTGGGCTTCCTTTAAACCAAGAAGATAAGGTTCCACTTTTACCGCCGGCAGGGAAAAAATTTAACAGTGCAGCATTAGGCTGTTCGGTATAGAGTTTTTCTAATACTTGTACTAAAGAGATTGGACTTAAGAGGTTGTAACGAGAAAGCCCAGATCCGTCTACCCATCTGGGCTTTTGGACTAAATTTTTTAAAGGCCCTTCTAACATATATTTTTGAGACGGTTTTATACTCAGGCTGTCAGACAAATATGCAGACGCATTTACAAGTAGCTGTTCTGCTAAAAAATTATCACTTACCTCCATCATTCTTTTTAAAACAGAGTCTCTAGAAATACTAAAAACGAGCTTAGAAGCCTCTTTTTTAAATGACTTACTTATAAAAAAATCTAGACCACTCATCTGCTTTAAAACAGATAAATTTAGACTGTCAGATGTCAGAAAAGGAATCTCATTTTTAAAGTCTCCGCTGGGTAAATAAAATTTATTTTTATGCGCTGCTCTATAAAAGGTATGTTCTTTTTTTTTGATAGTCACTGCTGTTTTAAAAATGGCAGGAGTGATTAAAATGATACTATCTTTTTTGACTACCTCTAATACGTTGCCAAATAGAGGCAGGCTAGAGCGCTCTGCTGAAAAATAACTATCATAATCTTCCCATGCCCACCCGGGGCCGTAGGGGTGGTCTAAGAATTGTCCAGGCACTATACCTATATGTTTGTATGCTTTT
Source organism: uncultured Flavobacteriaceae bacterium (assembly GCA_963934855.1). Classification (GTDB taxonomy): domain Bacteria; phylum Bacteroidota; class Bacteroidia; order Flavobacteriales; family Flavobacteriaceae; genus MAG-120531. Next base: position 27,791 of record CAWWAC010000017.1, on the reverse strand, counting down.
ATGATATTGAGTAGCGTGCTGTCTTTAAAATAAGGATGAAATGGGGTAGGGTCTCCCATACCACTTATAAGAAGCGTGTCAGCTCCTATTTCTAATACCCTCACTAATGGCATTTGTTTTGGGAGTATGCTTAAGGCAGTGTATAGGGTCAATATTTTTGTATTACTAGCTGGTATAAAATACTGTGATCCATTTATATTAACCAGAGTGTCTTTGGTAGCGGGGTCATAGACCAATAATCCACTCATTTGATTTTTAAAACCTTTAGAATTAAAATATTTATTAATAGGAGTCTTATTAACTTTTAAATTACTGCCACAAGCGCTTAACAATAGATATAATCCAACCCATACTATTTGATAAAAAACACAGTTTTTAAAATTTTTTTTTAAGGTCATTTTCTTTCGCAATATTTAACATGAAAGTACTTCTTTTTAACTTTTTATATGAAATATAGCTTTATATTTTATTTTAAATTTGGGTATAATTAATTAAATTAGTGTGAAATTATGGCTAGAGCAATGTTAGATTACACCAAAACAGTGTTAGAGAAAGTTAGTTTTAATTTGGGCTTATTTAAAAGAGAAATAAAAAAGGCATTGAAAAGTTTATTGCCCTATGAAGTTGACGAGCTCATTATATGGTTAAGAAGTTACATCAAACAACACCCAAGAATTAGTCCAGCTTTAGTCTATTTAGAATCTAAAAGATCTAGGTTTAATCGTTAAATAGTTTGTTTATTAGTTAGTAGAAAAAAGTGCCTTCGGGTGCTTTTTTTTGTGACAAAAAAAATTAGTTTTAAATTTTTTAGTTTTTTGAGTGTGTTTTTATTTACTTCCTAATGGGCTAATGATTTTGACATCTTGAAAAGCTATTGCACCTCTAACTACTGAGGAAATTACTTCTTTGAGTGCATCTGTAATTTGAACTTTTAGGGCCCTTTTATGGTAGATTAGACTTACTTCTCTGGCAGGCGATGGGGCTTTAAAATGCCTAAGCGCTTTTCTTTTTTTAGAGTCTAATGCCAGGGTGTTTAGAAATGGGAGCAAAGTCATTCCCAATCCTTCGTCTGCTAAGTTTACTAGGGTTTCAAAACTGCCACTTTGTAATTGAAAGTGACTTAATTCTGTTTTATTTCTAGCTTGGCATAAATTTATAATGCCATTTCTAAAGCAGTGACCATCTTTTAATAAAAGCACTTCTGAAAGGTCTAAAGTCTCTGCTAAAATCTCTTTTTCTTTATAAAGCCTGTGGTTTTCTGGTACATAGCCCACAAAGGGTTCATAGTATAAAGGACGCTCTATGAGTTCTGCTATTTCTAGAGGGGTAGCGGCTATGGCAGCATCAATGACACCATCTCTTAAATTATCTATGAGTTGGTCTGTATTTTGTTCCTTTATAATGAGGTTTACTTGAGGGTATTTATTTATAAAAGTTTTGAGAAACATAGGTAATAAAGTGGGCATAATTGTGGGTATAATGCCTAATGTAAAGGGCCCCCCAATAAAATCCTTTTCCCGCTCTACAATGTCTTTGATTCTAGATGCTTCATAGACAATGTTTTTTGCTTGTGCAACAATTTTTTCTCCAACAGCAGTAATGGTTAGGGGTTTCTTACTTCTATCAAATAAGATCACACTTAACTCTTCTTCTAACTTTTGAACCTGCATACTCAGTGTGGGTTGCGTCACAAAACTTTTTTCAGCAGCTAGCGTAAAGTTTTTATATTCTGCTACCGCTAATACGTATTGTAATTGTGTAATGGTCATTTGTCATTGTTTGCTCTAGTAAAAGTATGAAAAACTATTGCTTATTTTTTTTTACTTCTCTTTGAATAGCCTTGGCTATTTCTGTAGCTTGAAAATTTTCTTTTTCTAAAAGTTCAGTAGTGATATTAGCATGATCTTCTTTTCTTGTCTGTGATAATTTGTAAGCGCCTTCTAGCTTGTTTACAGCGATAGAGAAGCCAATAACTCCTTTGTATTGCTCAAGGGTTTGAAGACTCATTTTGGATAAGTCTAAAGGCTTTTTCTCTCCTTTTTCATGATGATTGACCAATTGGTGTAAGGCGGTAATTAATTCCTCGTCATTCATAATAGTGATAGGACCATAAGCGTGAATGGCTATATAGTCCCAAGTGGGAACTTCTTCTTCTTTATACCAGGATGCAGAAATATAGTGTTGTGGGCCATTAAAAACAACTAAAACTTCCTTTTGATTAGCAAATGCCTCCCATTGGGGATTGGCTTTGGATAAATGTCCCACTAGGTGAAAACCGCTTTGTGCATCGCCCTGAAGCATGAAGGGCAAATGGGTAGCCCAAGGTGCAGATTCTCCTTGAGTAATTAGAATACCAAAGGGATGTGCTTTAATAAAAGCGATAAGGGCCTCTTGGTTATTGTTTTGGTAGTGCTTTGGAATGTACATGGCAACTATTCATTAACGCTCTTGGTTGAGTCTTCAAGTAGGAGGTTTAATTCTTTTAATTCATGTGGTGTAAATTCCCTCCAGCTACCCACTGGTATATCTAAGGAAATATTCATAATTCTCACCCTTTTTAAATGTGACACCTCATACCCCAAGTATTCGCACATTCTTCTAATTTGTCTGTTTAGACCTTGGGTAAGTACAATTTTAAAGGTAGTACTGTTAATGGCACTTACTTCACAACTTCTTGTTATAGTATCTAAAATTGGGACACCAGCACTCATTTTCTCTATAAAATTAGGAGTGATTTTTTTGTCTACAGTCACTACATATTCTTTTTCGTGGTGGTTCCTGGCTCTGAGTATCTTATTTACAATGTCTCCATCACTAGTCAGAAAAATGAGTCCTTCACTGGGTTTATCTAATCTGCCTATTGGAAATATACGTTTGTAATAATTGATATAGTCTATAATATTATCTTTTTCTACACGGGTATCTGTGGTACAAACAATTCCAATGGGTTTATTAAATATGAGATAAACATGAGGCTCCTCAATAGTTCCCATAGTTTTTCCGTCTAAGGCCACTTGGTCACCCTCTAAAATTTTTGTACCCTTTTCTGGAACAAGCCCATTAATAGTGACGCGGCCTTCTTCTATGAGCTTGTCTGCCCCACGCCTAGAACAAACTCCAATTTCACTTAAATATTTATTAATTCTAATGCCAGAAGGACGGTCCATAAAACTCTAATTTACAATATAAAAATAAGATTTTATTGGATATTTAAAGGACTCTTTATTCTTGTTTTTAAGTCAATTATTTTACGAATTTCTGTTACCTCTAAAGGGCTTCCATTCTTTTTTTTTGCCACCAGATGACTGTTGCGGTTTTATGTTAGATCTGTTGGACCTATTAGCCCTTGAAGATCTATCTTCATTTTCAATGACTTCAGTGCCATCGTCTTCAAATTCATGGCCACTTATCACTGGGACTTTTTGTCTAATAAGTTTTTCTATGTCTCTTAAATAAGGACGTTCAGAACCATCGCAAAATGATATGGCTACACCGCTGGCACTAGCCCTTCCTGTTCTTCCTATTCTGTGCACATAAGTTTCTGGCACATTGGGCAGGTCATAATTAATGACTAGGGAAAGTTGGTCTATGTCTATCCCCCTTGCTGCAATATCAGTTGCTACTAATACTTTTAGTTTTCCATCTTTAAAGCCTTCCAGTGCATTTTGCCTAGCTGCTTGTGATTTATTTCCGTGTATGGCCGCTCCCTTTATATCAAATTTCTCTAATTTCTTGACAATATTATTTGCGCCGTGTTTAGTTCTTGAAAATACCAAGACTGCAGCTGCGTCAGATTCGTTTACAAGCTTTGCTAAAAGGTTAATTTTATCGCCTTTACTTACAAAATAGAGTTCTTGAGTTACCTTTTCTGCGGTAGCCTGTTCTGGTTTTATAGTAATTCTTTGTGGGTTCCCTAATATTTTCGATGAAAGATCTACAATACTCTGCGGCATGGTAGCAGAGAAGAACAAAGATTGTCTGTTGGAAGGAAGTTTTGCTATTAACTTTTTAATGTCATGGATAAAGCCCATATCTAACATTTGATCTGCCTCGTCTAAAACTGCATATTGTACGTCTTTTAAACTAATAAAGCCTTGGTTCATTAGATCTAAAAGTCTTCCTGGTGTCGCTACCAAAATATCAGGTCTTTTCCTGAGAGCATCTGTTTGTTTCCCTTGTTTTACACCTCCAAAAATAACCAGTGTTCTCAGATCTGTAAATTGGGTATAATCTTTAAAACTCTCTTCAATTTGTATTGCTAACTCTCTTGTTGGAGTAACAACTAATACTTTTATATACGAATTTTTTTCATTTTTAGCTAAAATCCTTTCAATGATAGGAATAGCAAAAGCGGCTGTTTTTCCTGTCCCTGTTTGGGCACAACCCAAGAGGTCTTGACCACTTAGAATGATTGGAATGGCTTGTTCTTGAATGGGGGTTGGGGTATGATAATCTAAACGCTCTAAAGCTTTTAGAAGGGGCTCTGAAAGCCCAAGTTCTTTAAATGTCATATCTTATTATAAGATTGCAAAGGTAGGGCTATTATTCCCAATTTATCTTTAAAAAACTACAATTGGGTGAATGCTATTTTATACATTTAAAGAATAGAGATAGTTTTATCTTAATTTTTTAAGTAATTCTATTATCGTCAAAGGCAGAGGGCAATAACTTTGGAATGAGTTTTATAAAAATGGGAAGTAGAATAGCGCCACCTGGTAAAATAAATATAGCCAAAGAAGGAATGCTTTTGAAAATGTCTAATAGCTGTTCTTGAATTTTCTTTTTTTCTACTTCACTTAAATCACTGTGGGTAGACTTTGTTAAAAGCACAACCAATTCTTGGCTTCCTTTTAATTCTTTTAAAAGTCTTTTGCTATTTCTTAGGATAAGTTTATTAACAAGTACGCTCAGGTTGTCATAGAATTGCTCTCCTATATTTAAAGATTTTAAAGCAGGTATTTCTTTTTTATATGTTTTTATAAAATTCATAAGGTCAAATACTTCTTTCTCTGCAGATGCTAGATCTAATGAAATTCTAATGCATATGATTTCTAAAAATTTTTTGTAAGTTTCTGAAGCACTTATATAATGCAAGCTATTGAGACAAGCAAGAATGAGAAAATATCTTTTCTCTTCTAAACTTAAATCTATGGGGAGTGATTCATTAATAAAGCCACCTTTGTTATCTAAACTAAGGGAAGATTTTATAAGTTGTTCTAGCTTTTTTTTGCTTTCTGGGAAAGTTAGTAGTGTTTCTTGAGTAATTCCTAAAGCTAGCGTTTCTAGTTTTTTTATTTGACTTTTATATTGGTCTGGCTCTTCTAAAAATCTTTTAAAGCATAAGAGGTCTAAGTATAAGTAGGTATTTACAGTGACATTCCCAAGCGTTTTATTTAACAGGCTGGTTTGAGGAAACACCCTTTGCTCAATTATTTTTTCTGCAATCTCTTCTTTTGTAGCCGTTCCCATAAAGCCGTCAAAAAAAGACTTTTTTACAAAATCTAAGGCTTTATAGTAATGAATAACCTGGTCTAGGAACCCTTCAAAACAGATATGTGGATCTTGTTTTAAGCTCACTCCATAGAGGCCGTATAGAATATTTATTTTTGTTTTTTCATCAAAAGAAGCTTTGTATTCTGGAACAATAAATACAGGGATAGATATACTGGCTCCGTAAATAAATCCACTTTGTTTTAACTCCAAAAATAAAGCCATATCATGTAGCACAAGAGATCCTTGTTTTTCAATGATATGACCAAATTTTTTTACCCAACCAGAAGCAGACGGATTCATAGGTGGTACATTATAATAATTACTCTATTATTCCAGTGCAACTTACTCTTGTGCCAGCAGCACCGCTGGGTTGTGAAGTTAAATCATCTTCACCTTGGTGAACAATAACTGCTTTTCCTAGAATATTTTTGGTCATGTCTTCTCCTCCTATAGTCCAAAGATCTGTCATAAAGTGAACAGTGGCATTGCCAGATTCATCTGCAGTAAAGTTTCCAATATCTCCTCGGTGAAAACCTTCAGTAACTCCCCAAGCACCATGTGGCTCAAAGGTAGGGTTCCAATGCCCACCTGTAGAAGTGCCATCTTCAGAAGAACAGTCTGCAGTTTCATGAAGATGTATGGCATGAACTCCTGGAGTAAGACCAGATAAATAAGCCATCATCATGACCTCTCCATTTTCCTCTGTGAATGTCACAGTTCCTTTTACCTCTGAGTCACTCTTAGGAGTCATTTCAAAGGAGATTTTACCCACCTCTTCAGTTTGAGTAGCGGGTACATCCCCTTGTTCTTGTTTTTTCTTTTCTTTACAGGCCACAACGCTTATGAGTAAGGCTGCGATAAATAATAGTTTTTTCATAATCATGATTATTGAATGTTAAATAATTTTGTTTCTTTAAATGGATCTCTATCAATAGCTTTCATACTACTTTGAAAAGCTGGCCATTGATTTTCAAAAAATTCATTTTGCTTTGCTAGTGCCTGTTTTAATTGATTTTCTGCAAACACAAGCAGTTTTTCTTCAGTTTCTGTAATCCCTGTTTTTCTACTCCCTACATAGCTAGAAGCCTCTCTTATTCTTTGCATGACCGTGATTTCTGGATTTCTGGTAATCCCTTGTCTTTTGTCTATAGTACCAAGGTAAAGTGCCAAAAGAGAGTCTATGGTTTTGTTTATTTCTGAAGTTTTTTTAATGGCTTCTTTGTGCATTTCTTTATCTAAGGTAGTAAGATCCTTGGAAAGTGTAGTAGCGATCTCCTTACTTTCTGCCAGTTGTTTAACAGCATCGGCAGCTTTTTGCATGAGAGACTCTAAGTGGGTCTCTGACTGGTACACTTCTTTCATAGCCGCTTTGCTTTCTCCCAACCTAGGGTCTACAGCAACAGTTATTTGCTGCTTACTCTCTTTTATTCCGTCAGTGAGGACTAACAGATAATTTCCAGCCATAACTGATTTACCACCTCTTTCTCTATTGTTTTTAGAAATAGTTCTAGAGGGTATTTCTGCACCTTTTTCATCCATAGACCAGAACATTCTGTGAAAACCAGCTTTTTCTGGTTTTTTTATACTCAGTGTTCTAATAAGTCTTTCTCCATCAAATACTTTTAAGAAAAGAGAATCTTTAGAAGCTTTTAGAGTTACTTCTTTACCAGCCACTAAGCCTTCATTAGTAGGAGCTTCAATGTTGTCTTCATCAGCCTCTTTCACAGCGTCTAGTTCCTTAGCTTCCATCCTGTCTTTGGGAGCGCCTTCTTTTATGTAATAAGTAATCATAGCTCCAGATTTCTTGTTTTCTCCTTGGTATAGGGCGTCTGCTCCAAAACGGCTACCTGTAGGCTGCTGATATGCAGCTAAATACCCTATTGGAGGGGCAAATAATTCAAAATCTTTATTCAATAAATTTGCATTTCCAGCTAGTGCTCTGAGTGGTCTAAGATCATCCATAACCCAAGCAGCCCGTCCAAAGGTCCCAATAACAAGGTCTTGCTCTCTAGGTTGAATGGCTAAATCTTTGGTAGAAACTGTTGGAAAGCCAGCGGTCCACTTTTGCCATCCTTCTCCTGCATTAAATGAGACATATAAACCGTCATCTGTTCCTAAAAATAACAGATTTGGATTTTCAGTATCTTCAATGATAGATAAAGTGTAGCTAGCTACATCTTTTTCATCTACAATACGTTCCCAAGTTTTTCCGTAGTTTTTGGTTCTATAAGCGTATGGAGTGAAGTTAAACCTTCTGTAGTCATTAGCAATTAGTAACGCCTCTCCTTTATTTTTATTAGAAGCCTTAATTTGTGGTATCCAGCTGCCTGTAGGCAAGCCTTTAATGTTTTTAGTTACTTCTATCCAGTTTTGTCCTCCATCGCTTGTTATGTGCACACGCCCGTCATCTGTTCCAATCCAAAGCATGTCCTTTTCTATGGGAGAGGGTTCAATCACTAAAATGGTGCAGTGATTTTCTGCTCCTGTGGCGTCCATGGTAAGCCCACCACTCTCGCTTTGTTTTTGCTTTTCAGGGTCATTGGTGGTGAGATCTGTTGAAATCACAGACCACGTAAGACCTTTGTTTGTAGACTTGTGTACAAATTGACTTCCAAAATAAACCGTACTGCTGTCAAAAGGATCTTGCCCTATACCAGCATTCCAATTAAACCTAAGTTTTGTTTTTTCATCTGGAGGGGTAGGTCTAACAGAGTAATTATTTCCAGTTTTCCAGTCATAACGAGATACAAATCCTTGCTGGCTCATGGCGTATCCATACTGAGAATTATCTAGGTCTGGAACTACGTCAAAACCGTCTCCAAAGGCAATTTCTTGCCAGTAGGAATTTCTAATTCCTTGTACTTTCCATACATATGCTGGCCCTCTCCAAGAACCATTATCTTGCATGCCACCGTAAACATTGTAAGGGTACTCATTGTCTGTGCTAATGTGGTAAAATTGCGCTACTGGAATATTACCAACAAAGCGCCAAGATTTACCGCCGTCTCTAGTGATATTCATACCTCCATCATTTCCATCCATCATAAACTGGCCGTTTTTAGGATGTATCCACCAGGCATGGTGGTCTGGATGTACTCCGTTGTCTACACCATATGCAGGCATTAGTTGTGTGAAATTTTTCCCTCCATCTTCAGACACATTAACTTGAGTAAAAACAGAATAAACACGGTTTTCATTTTGAGGATCTACAGAGATATCTGAATAGTAAAAAGGCCTATCACCAATATCAGACTTGTCATTGATCATTTTCCAGTTACTCCCACCGTTTGTAGATTTATAAAGGGCATTTTTCTTAGATTCTATGAGGGCGTAAATCACCTCTGTTTTATTAGGAGCAATGGCAATACCAATTCTACCTAAATTTCCTTTTGGAAGTCCCTCTTTTTCTGTAAGCTTTTTCCAATTTTCACCTCCGTCATAGGTCATGTATAAACCGCTTCCTGAACCGCCAGAGGTAAAAAACCAAGGGTCTCTCTTGTGGTCCCATAGGGCCGCAATAATTTTGTTAGGATTTTTAGGGTCCATAACCATATCTGCAACACCAGAAGTTTCATTGCTAAAAAGTATTTTATTCCAGCTTTTCCCCCCGTTTATAGTTTTGTAAACACCTCGTTCTTGGTGAGCCCCCCAAGGAGATCCTATAGCACCTATATATACTGTATTTGAATCTGTAGGGTCTATAAGTATTTTATGGATGTGCCTAGTTTTCTCTAATCCCATTGATTTCCAGCTTTTTCCTCCATCTAAAGACTTATAGACACCAAAACCACCATTTAATGAGTTTCTTGGATTTCCCTCTCCAGTACCTACCCAAATAACAGAAGGATTGGATTGTTGTATGGCCACTGCACCAATAGAGGCTGTTGTTTCTTTCTCAAATATAGGCTCCCATTTAATACCACCAGAGGTAGACTTCCACAACCCGCCAGAGGCAGTACCTACATACATGATTTCAGGATTTTCATGAACAGCGTCAATAGATGTCACTCTACCACTCATGCCACCAGGTCCAATGTTTCTAGGTTTTAAATTTTCTAAAAGTTCCATGGAAACATTTTGAGCCATGGCAAATGGAGCACAAATAAGCGCCAATAAAAGCAAGGTTTTTTTCATAATTTGGACAGTTTATTTAGAAGTTTAAATATAATAAAAGTGATTGGAGTGTTACGCCTATTTGAATTGTTTTTAAGTCATTTTTTAATGAAACTTAAATATGAATGAAAAAAGCTAGTAATTAGCGCTATCTGAACACTAAACCTCCTTTAATTACTTTATAAATTTCTTTTGTATGTGTAATATTCTTAAGTGGATTTTGCTCTAGTAGCAATAAATCTGCATTTTTTCCGAGACTAATAGACCCGTATTGATCCTGAACTCTTAGAAATCTTGGACCGTTTACTATAGAGGTTCTCAAGGCTTCTAAAGGGCTGAGACCTGCCCTTACCATAGCTGCTAGCTCCTCATGTAAAGAGCTGCCAGGGTATATGTATGAATTAAAAGCGCCGTTGTCAGATCCGGCTAATAAGGCCACATAATTTATAGACAAATTAAGTGTAAGTTGGCTAAAAAAAGACTGCAATGCCTTTCTATCTACCTTTTCTTTGTCAGTTGCATTTAAAGCATTTTTAATTCTCCCTTCATAGGTTTTTTTAATGCCAGGACCTATGCTATTAAGTCCAATGTCTTGGCTGTGATCTGTATTGTCAAGACTGCTTAAAGTTTCTCCAATATGCAGGGTAGGAATCACAAAGACACCATGCTCCTTTAATAAGACAAACATATTTTTGGCCTTTGTTTCATCATAACTTTCCAATAAAATAGGAAGCGCCTCCCAAAAGCCCATACGTTTTTGTTTTACTGCTAGTGTAATTTCATCCTCTTTTGAACTACAGCCCTTTACAATATAATAAAGGTGTTCAATTCCACCAATTCCTGCTTTTATTGTTTCTGCTAAACTGCTATCAAATGGCATATGACCACTAGTTTGAAGACCTCTTTTACTTGCCTCTTTTATAGTTTCTAGATAAGACTCGCCACTGAGAGTAGACTCATATAATTTTACAAAATCTACTTGAAGAGACACCAAGGAGTCTAATGCTCTTTGAATGCTCTTTGCATCTGACACTTCTAAAGAACCTGGCCACCTAGCATTTGGACCGTCTATTTTTGGGCCAGAAGTAAAAATAGTAGGTCCAAATAAAGGGTTTTCTATAGTTTTCTGCTGCCACACCCTAATGGCTGTAGTTAAATCTCCACCAGCATCTCTGACTCCAGTAATGCCATATTTTAAATACTGTTCAAGGAACTTTTCATTTTCTGCCAGCAAAGCATCTCCACCTCTAAAATGAGCGTGATTATCCCATAGCCCAGGAATAATAAACTTCCCTTCTGCGTCTATTACTTGGCCGCTTGAGCCAGGACTATGATTTTGGAACCTCCCTTCTTTTTGAGGAAGAATTTCAGTAATTTTTCCTTGGTATATTTTTATATCAGATTTACTAAAAACACCTGTGTCTAGGTCTATTACACTTCCATTTACAATGAGTAAATCATAGGGTTCTAAATCTTTATTATTGTTGCATTGAACGAGAATTAAGCTAATAAAAACTAATAATAAAAACTGATACTTGAGCATTTTAGACTGTTTTGGAGCTTAAAGATAAAACATTAAACAACAGATTAAGACCTATTTCTTTGGCAGTAACTTTCTAATTATTATAAAGCCTAATAAGCCAATATTTGCAAATAAAATAATGGGAATAATCAGATCAATTTTATTAATAGCAATAAGAACTGCCATGCCTAACAGCTGAAAACCCAATCCAAAAGTAGAAAGCGCTGTCATAAACCAATTTGGGAATTGCCTTTGTGTAGAAGCACTATAATCTAATTTATAAATAATTTTATCAAAAATACCATAGCAAAATTTATAGGTGTAATAGAGCCTTGTCACCCATTTTTGACTCTCATTGCCAAGGGCTATAGGTATTTTTTGCTCAAATATTCTAGAAGTAGTGTCCCCCTGGTTTTTGTTCCGCAGAATCACATAATAGTAATTGTACAGCGTGCCCTGAAGCTGTAAACTGGCAAATGCAATTAGTATAATCCAAATAGGGGTTTGGCTTAAAAAGCCGATGCTCATTAGCAGTAGTAGGTTAATGAAGATATCACATACAGAGTCTAGGTAGCGCCCAATATAAGAAGGCTTATTTTGCATTCTGGCAAGTTCACCGTCCGCAGCATCTATAATAGACTTCAAAACCAATAACAGAGCAGCAGTTATCAAGAATCCCTGCAAGAGAAAGCCAAGGGCAAAGAAGGCAGTGATTAAAAAACTAAGGGTTACATGAATGGCATTAAAACGACTGTTTTTAAGATGTTTGGCAATTATTCTGCCAAAGGGTCTTCCGTAATCAGAGAGATCTAGAAATTTGTATTCTATGGGTAATTTAGACATGCTTGGTTCAAGAACTTCAAAACACTAAAAAACGAAAACACGCTAGTTTAGCTTCTACAGGCCTTGTTAAATAGGTGCAAAAATAATCAATTATATTTAAATCAGATTTTACCCAAAGAAAAGTGGGTATAATTTTTTTGGAAGATTCAACAGCTGTCTTTAGTTTCAATAGCGTGAACGCCCATATTTGCAAGTGCACCGCCACCTGCTAATTCTTTATTAATGAACCATCATTCTGGTCCCCAGTTTTCGTGAACCCCGTATATGATTGCCTTAATTGATCTTCTTTGTATAAACGTCCTATCTCTGAACTTTATTGGGAAAAGTAACCAAGCTCTCTTGTCCGTTGGCACCAATAGCGGCTACTCCAAAAAAGAAGTTGTCTACCACCATACCTTTTAAAGCAAATTCAGTCACGTTTCCAACGGCTCTTGAATAGTCCCAAGTAGGAGCCGTGGTATCTCTCCAATATATTTTATAGCCTACTGCACCGGGTACCTCATTCCAACTAAAAGTAGCTTCTGGTGCTACAGCGCCTCCTATGGCTAGGGTAGTTGGAGCGGGTGGTGCCCATGCAATGCTGGCTAGTGAAATGGCGTTTACAGCGGTGAGCTTGGCAGCGTACTCAAAGTTTACATGTGCTAAGACATCGCCGTAAGCAATTCCCTTCTCTACTCTAATATCTTGGTGTTGTTGGGTATAGTTTTCATGGGCCTCCATAATTCTGACCCCTGCATAACCAGCATCATTAAATGGCCTGTGGTGACCACCCCTGCCAAAACGGTCTAGCCTGTAAATAAGCATGGGGTTCATGTCTGGCATATAAGTTTTTACCTGCTTGTAAATATGTCTGGCCAATTGTCTAGAAATCCCGTCTACCTCACCTCCATAAAACCTTCTAGCATTTCTTTCTTTTTCTGTTTCTGTTGGCGGTACAGGCTCAGAAAATATTCTAAAATCTTTATTACTCACTGTACCGTCTACCCCAGTGATATTTCCAATCATGTCGTTGTTTAGAACACCAATAATGTCCCAGTTGTTTTTTTTGGCATAAGCCGCCAAGCCCTTGCCTCCAAATAACCCCTGTTCTTCTCCTGAAAGTCCTACATAAATAATGCTATTTTCAAAGCGGTATTTAGACAATACCCTAGCAGCTTCCAGGGTTCCAGCCATTCCAGAAGCATTGTCATTGGCGCCTGGAGAAGTAGTCGAGTAGTCTACAGGATCACTCACCCTAGAGTCAATATCACCACTCATAATAATATATCTATTAGGGTATTTAGTGCCCCTCTGTACTGCTACTACATTGACTACTGCTACATCTTTTATAATTCTGTCATTGGTGCCTTTTTTTACCAAATCACTTTGGTAGAAAACCTCTAAACAATTATTGCAGGCAGCAGATGTGGCTTCAAAATTCTTTTTTATCCACCTTCTAGCCGCTCCAATTCCTGTTTTATTAGATAGGGTATCTGACAGGGTGTGGCGGGTGCCAAAATTTACAAGTGTAGTAATGTCCTGCTCTATTCTCTGGGCCGATACCTGCTCAATAATATTGTATATATCTTCTGACGTTTGTGCTTTCAAAACTGCCGATGACGCGCAAAACACAAGTATAAATAGTAGGGAAGTAATCAATAATTTTTTCATAAGGGTAGTTTTAGTGGGTTACAAGTAATGAATTTAAAATAGGCTTAGAAAGCTCTTTTAGTTGTTTTAATAAAGCTGTAATATGCTCATGAGTTGTTTTAGGGTTCATGACAGTTACCCTTAGGAAGTGCACTCCTTTTAGCTTTGTTTGTACAATATAGAAATCTCCATGCCTTACTAGGGCTGTTCTGAGTTGTTCATTAAGTGAATTGAGCTGCGCAGCATCTAAACCATCTGCCAGTAGCCTAAAGCAAACAATGTTGGTCTGGGGCACTAAGGCCAACTCAAAGCCTGGTTCTTCATTTACTATTTGTGCAAAAGTTTTACCCAAGTCATAGAGGTGGGTTACAAAGGCGTCAAATACCTCTGGTCCGTATTGGTGTAAGAGGGTGAACCAGTGAATAGACATCATATTTTTTGTGCATTCAAAGGTGCGTTTGGCCATGTTATACCAGTCTTCATGGTCTGTTTCACTGAGCAAATAGTCTGCTTTTTGGCTAAAAGTCTGATAGCTATGGCTTCCATCTTTAAAGAGTAGTGCTGTGGTGAGAGAAGGCATCATCATCATTTTATGACCGTCTATAGCCACGGAATCTGCCCGCTCAATACCCGCTAAATCTGCGGCGTATTTTTTAGAGTAAATAGCAGCACCTCCGTGAGCAGCGTCTACGTGAAACCACAAATGGTGTTTTTCTGCAAAAGTGGCCATATCTGATAGTGGGTCTATAATTCCTGTAGCGGTAGATGGAGCACTCCCTACTATAGCAAAAATTTGTATGCCTCTGGCCAATGCTTCTGCATAGGCAGCTTCTAATTTATTAGTATCTAGTGAATAAGTATTTGTAGCAGCTACCTTAATAATTCCTTGATCTCCAAGCCCCATAATTCTAGCCGCTCTGTCTACACAATAGTGCGCTTCTTCACTCACCATGATTCCAAGGGGTTTATCATGTCCGTTTTTCCATACACCAGAGGCTACTTTTACACTTCTAGCAGCCAGTAGGGCAGTGAGGTTGGCCAGCGTTCCTCCAGAGGTTAAATAGCCTCTTGCAGTTTGGTCAAAACCTAGTTGGGTGCACAATTGGTTGGTAACAATAAGTTCTAAGGCCGTATTAGACATGCCCATTTCATAAACAGCAGAGCCATTGTTAAAGAGTCCAGATATTAGAGAGGTTAGTGCATTGGTTGGGTTGGTAGGCGCTACTTGGTGCCCCATATATTTTGGATTGTGCACATGAATAGAGCGGTCCATAATATCTTTAGTAAGGCTGTGAAAGTCATTGTCTTTTGGGTAATTTTCCCAGAACAATTTTTCTGCTTCTGGATCCTTAAAAGCAATGGTTTTGCTCTCTTGCTTTTCAGAATCAATTAAGTGATCTGCCAAAGTGTCTATTAATTGGTGGCCTTGTTTTCTAAAATTTTCTGCGTTGTAAACTTTTTCTAATAAGGGGTTTTTCATAAGATTTTATAAAGTTTACTAATTTAATTTAATTGCACTTAAATGACGTCTATATTTTAAAAAAAGCGTCGCCCTTTTGGGCGACGCTTTTTTTAACAATAATTAAATTTTAATTTAATCAAAAGTATATCCATTATCTGCTGCCACCTTGTCTGCAATGAGGTTGGTTAGTGCAACAATATTTGGATAGTTAGTATACTTTGTAAAACGCTTAAGGCCCATAAGCATAAGGCGCTGCTCATCTCCTTCTGTAAAAGAAATAACCGCTTCTTTCCCACTAGACTGAACAATTTCTACGGCTCTGTATAAATAGAGCTGTGTCATTGCAATCTGAGTTTTTTGAGCGTCTGCTCCAAAGCGCTTTGCATTTTTCTCTGTTCTAAGTAGGGTAGATTCCGCCATGTAGATTTCAATAAGTATATCTGCAGAAGCCATTAGTAGTTGCTGATGAGATTCTAAGTCTGCACCAAATTTTTGTACTGCAGATCCGGCCACCATTAAAAATACTTTTTTAAGCCTTTTTATAAGGTCCTTTTCTTCTGCAAATAAGGCGCTGTAGTCTGGAGCGTCAAAAGAGGGGATTCCCATAAGCTCTTCTCCCACAGCAGTTGCTGGGCCTAAAAGATCTACATGTCCTTTCATTCCTTTTTTAATAAGCATTCCAACGGCTAGCATTCTGTTAATCTCATTGGTTCCTTCATATATTCTAGAAATACGAGCATCTCTCCAGGCAGACTCCATGGGTGTGTCTGCACTAAAGCCCATACCTCCAAATATTTGAATACCCTCATCTGCACAAGATTGTACATCTTCTGAAACAGCTACTTTTAAAATAGAACACTCAATGGCGTATTCTTCTACTCCCTTGAGTTCTGCTTCTTGGTGGCTGCTCCCAGCTGCTTCTCTAAGTGAAATTCTATCTTCTATATTTTTAGCAGCTCTGTAAGAAGCAGATTCATCTGCGTAACAATTAGTCACCATAGCGGCTATTTTAGTTTTAATAGCGCCAAATTTCACAATAGGGGTTTTAAATTGTACGCGTTCATTGGCGTAATTTACCGCTTCTTTTATAATCCTTCTTTGGGCATCTAAACAGGCTGCTGCTAACTTAATACGTCCAACGTTTAAAGCGTTCATAGCAATCTTAAACCCATTCCCTCTTTCTGAAAGCATATTGTCTACAGCCACCTTAGTCTCTGAAAAGAATACCTGACGGGTAGAAGAAGAATGAATTCCTAATTTTTTTTCTTCATCTCCCATACTGATGCCATTTGTAGAGTCATTCTCAACAATAAAACCAGTAATATTTTTATCATCTCCAATTCTAGCAAATACAATAAACATATTGCAGAAGCCGGCATTGGAAATCCACATTTTTTGTCCGGTAATTAAATAGTGACTTCCATCTTCTGAAAGAACTGCCTTGGTTTTTCCAGAATTGGCATCTGAGCCAGCTCCAGGTTCTGTAAGGCAATAGGCACCAAACCATTCACCAGTAGCAAGTTTGGGCACATATTTTTGCTTTTGTGCCTCAGTTCCATAGAGGGTAATAGGCAGTGTCCCAATTCCTGTATGGGCACCAAATGCAGTACTAAAAGAGCCTGTGGCACCAGATATATAGTCGCAAACTAGCATGGTAGAAACAAATCCCATTCCTAAACCACCGTATTGTTCTGGAACTGACACTCCTAAAAGACCCATCTCTCCAGCTTTTCTCATACAGCTTTCTGTAAAGGCATAGTCTTTCTTCTCAAATTTTTCCCAATGCGCCCATAGTTCTCTATCTACAAATTCTTTGGTGCTGTCACGCATCATTTTTTGCTCTTCACTTAGGTCTTCAAGTGTGAAAACATCTTCGCAGGCGGTCTCTTTAACCAGAAACTGCCCGCCGCGTAACAATTCATTTTGTTCTGTTGCAATCATAATATGATGTTTAAAATATTTTTAGTTTAAAAATTCAAAAATTCCAGCAGCACCCTGTCCTGTTCCAACACACATGGTTACCATTCCATACTTACCTTGCATTTTTCTGTCTCTCATTTCTGAGAATAATTGAACAGATAATTTAGCTCCTGTACAACCTAATGGATGTCCTAATGCAATGGCTCCTCCGTTTACATTAATAATATCTGGATTTAGGTCTAAGGTTCTAATTACCGCCAAAGACTGAGAAGCAAAAGCTTCATTAAGTTCAATAAGTTCAATATCTTCTTGCTTAAGACCTGCTTGTTTAAGTACCTTAGGAATGGCTTTTATAGGTCCAATTCCCATAATTCTTGGTGGTACTCCAGCCGCTGCATAATTAACCATTCTGGCAATAGGCTCTAAGTTTAATTCTTTTACCATCTCTTCACTCATTACAAGCACAAAGGCCGCTCCGTCGCTCATTTGTGAAGAGTTTCCCGCAGTCACACTACCATCTGCGGCAAAAACAGGTCTAAGACCAGAGAGGGCTATAATATTGGTGCCTTTCCTTGGCCCCTCATCTTCAGTAATTGTATATGATTTAGTGGCTTTTTTTCCTGTGGCGTCTACATAGGTCTCCTCAATTTGAATGGGTACAATTTGGTCTTTAAATTTACCATCGGCTTGGGCTTTTAAGGCCTTTTCATGAGAGCCAAATGCAAAGGCGTCTTGGTCTTCTCTAGAAACTTTATATTCATTGGCTACCGCTTCTGCCGTAAGGCCCATGCCCCAATAATAATCTTCATGACCATCTTTGGCAAGTTTGTAATCTGGTGTAGGTTTATAGCCACCCATAGGGATAAAGCTCATACTTTCTGCACCGCCTGCAATAATACAGTCTGCCATTCCAGATTGAATTTTAGCTGTGGCCATTCCTATGGTTTCTATACCGGAGGCGCAATAGCGGTTTACTGTAACTCCTGGAACATCTTCTATTTTTAAACCCATAAGTGAAATGAGTCTAGCCATATTAAGCCCTTGTTCTGCTTCTGGCATGGCATTTCCTACCATGACATCGTCAATTCTAGTTTTGTCTAACTGAGGCAATTCCTCAAACATATGTGCCAGTGTTTCTGCGGCCAATTCGTCTGGCCTTTTAAACCTAAAAACTCCTTTAGGGGCTTTGCCAACTGCTGTTCTATATGCCTTCACTATATATGCTGTTTTCATATGTCTATTTTTAATTTCTTAAGGGTTTTCCTACTTTTAGCATGTGTTGTATACGCTCTAATGTTTTTCTTTCCGTACAAAGAGACAAGAAGGCTTCTCTCTCTAAGTCTAGCAAATACTGTTCGCTTACTAGGGTGGGTTCAGATAAATCACCCCCTGCCATTACATAGGCCAATTTATTTGCAATTTTTTGGTCGTGCTCTGAAATGTATTTACCCGCCTGCATAGCGTCTGTTCCTACTAAAAACATACCTAAGGCTTGTTTTCCAAGTACCTTAATATCTTTCCTTTTAGCTGGCTGAGAATAACCAGATTCTGCTAAGAGTTTGGCGTATGCTTTTGCAGTAGCAATCTGTCTGTCTTTATTTACCACTATAACATCTTTTCCTTTTTGTAAAATTCCGTTGTCAAAAGCTTCATAGGCAGAGGTGGCCACTTTTGCCGTTCCAATAGTCAGGAAATATTCTTGAAGTACATTGAGCTCTACATCATTCTTTTTAAAGGTGTCAGAGGCTCTAAGGGTCATTTCTTTGGTCCCACCCCCACCCGGGATCACTCCAATACCAAATTCTACTAGTCCAATATAAGTTTCTGCTGCTGCTACTACCATGTCTGCATGAAGAGATAGCTCACAGCCCCCACCAAAGGTCATGCCGTGTGGGGCTGCCACAGTTGGTATGGCAGAGTACCTCATGCGCATCATGGTGTCTTGAAACATTTTAACAGCCATATTAAGCTCATCGTATTCCTGCTCAACGGCCATCATAAAAATCATGCCAATATTAGCTCCTACAGAAAAGTTAGGCCCTTGGTTTCCAATGACCAAGCCTTGAAAGCTTTTTTCTGCAATGTCTACTGCTGTATTTATTCCCTGCAGTTCGTTTCCACCAATGGTGTTCATTTTTGAGCGGAATTCTAGATTTAAAATACCATCTCCAATGTCGTGCAACACCACCCCAGAATTTTTATAGACCTCAGGTTTTTCTCTAATATTATCTAGGATAATAAAAGCATCCTGTCCTGGTTTTTTCTCTGTAGTTTTTTTAGAAATTTCATAATAGTAAGTAGCACCTTCTTTTACAGAATAAAAACTATTTATCCCTACTGTTGCCATTTCGTTTACCCAAGGGGCTACTTTTTGGCCTATCCCTTCAGCCAACTCAATGCCTTTTTCTAAGCCAATGGCGTCCCAGATTTCAAAAGGTCCATGCTCCCATCCAAAGCCAGCTTTCATGGCATCGTCAATTTTATAAAGGCTATCAGAAATTTCTGGAATTCTATGAGACACATAGGCAAATAATGAACCAAAAGATTGTCTGTAAAAATCGCCTGCTTTATCACTTCCACTCACTAGTATCTTAAACCTATCTACTACCTTGTCTATGGTTTTTGTTAGTTCAAGAGTGGCAAATGTGGCTCTTTTGTTAGACCTGTACTCTAAAGTGTTTAAATCTAATGTGAGAATTTCTGAGCTGCCATTGGCCCCTTTTTCTTTTTTGTAAAACCCCTGGCCTGACTTGCTTCCCAACCACTTGTTTTCCATCATTTTTTCTACAAAATCTGGTAGGACAAAAAGTCCATGTTGTTCATCTGAAGGACAGTTATCTCTAATTCCGTTGGCTACGTGTACCAAAGTGTCTAATCCCACTACGTCTACCGTTCTAAAAGTAGCAGATTTGGGCCTGCCTATCACGGGACCTGTTAATTTGTCTACTTCCTCTATAGTCATGCCCATTTTCTTAACGGTATGGAACAAACTTTGAATACTAAAGATACCCACTCTGTTTCCTATAAAGGCTGGGGTATCTTTTGCTAATACAGATGTCTTTCCTAAAAATTGTTCTCCGTAATTATTTAAAAAGTCTAATACGTCTTTCTTGGTGTTTGGACCTGGAATAATTTCAAATAAGTTTAGGTACCTGGCTGGGTTAAAGAAATGCGTCCCACAAAAATGTGCCTGAAAATCTTCTGAGCGCCCTTCACTCATAAAGTGAATAGGAATCCCAGAGGTATTGGAAGTAATAAGGGTACCTGGTTTTCTATATCTTTCAATAGATTCAAAGACTTGTTTTTTAATGTCTAAACGCTCTACTACTACCTCTATAATCCAGTCTACCTCTGAGATTTTAAACAGGTCATCTTCTAAATTTCCAGTGGTAATTCTCTGAGCAAATTTTTGATCGTAAATGGGAGAAGGTTTAGATTTTAAAGAGGATGCTAAGGCTTCATTAACCAATCTATTTTTTACGCGAGTGTCAGATAAATTAAGGCCCGCTTTTTCTTCTTTTTCATTGAGTGATCTTGGAACAATATCTAATAGGAGTACTTCTATCCCAATATTGGCAAAATGGCAAGCAATACCGCTTCCCATAATACCAGATCCAATCACTGCAACTTTTCTAATGTGTTTGTTCATATCTTATGCCTTAATAGGGTTTTCAACTTGATAGATTTCTTTGTAACTAATAAGTTTATTAATACAGTCAGTCACTTCAAAAAAAGCTTTTAACTGCGCCTTACTGAGATTTTTTTGTACTACTTCATTAAATTGTAATACCACTTCCTTAGAAATGCTTCTTTTTTCTAATCCTGCCGCTGTCAGGTGAATTAAAACTCCTCTCCCGTCATTTGGATTGGGTTTACGCTCAATGAAACTTCTCTCTTCTAAGGTTTTTAAAATTCTAGATAAACTAGTAGCCTCTATTCCCATTTTTGGCCCTAGCGCAGTAGAGGGTGTTCCTGTTTTTGGATCTATACTCAAGAGTGTGAAACCCATGGTCATAGTAGTGCCAAAGTTTCTGGCTTCTTCATTGTACATTTTAGTTACCGCCTGCCAAGTGGTTCTCAATGTGTAGTCTATGGTTTGTTCTTTATTCAAAATAATGTGGATTATGATTCTCAAATATAACAAAATATACTATGCATGCATAATATATTTTGTTATATTTTTTCATAAAAAAAGCCCAGCGATGGCTGGGCTTATATAAATTAAATACTAAATGGATTTAGCTTCTATATATGTTTTCATATAAATCTATGTATAATTCCTTCACTATTTTTCTTTTGAGTTTCATAGTAGGAGTGAGGTGCCCACCATCTATACCCCAGACATCTGGTGTGAGTCTAAACTGTTTCACTTTTTCCCATTTTGCAAATTGCTCATTGGCTTTTGCTACCTCTTTTTCTATCCTTTCTATTACTTTTTCATTTTTTATTAGGGCTTCATTAGAAGTAAATGTGAGTCCTTTTTTAGTTCCCCACTCTCTTATGAAATCAAAATTAGGTTGTATAAGGGCTGCTGGCATTCTTTCTCCTTCACCCACCACCATTACTTGATCAATAAATCTAGATTGCTTAAGCCTATTCTCTAGTAACTGGGGGGCTACGTATTTACCACCAGAGGTTTTGAACATTTCTTTTTTTCTATCTGTAATTTTTAAGAAACCATCTGCATCTATTTCACCAATATCTCCAGTATGGAAATATCCGTTAACAATGACCTCTGCCGTTTTTTCAGGTTCTTTATAGTATCCTAACATGACCTGAGGTCCTTTTACACATATTTCCCCATCTTTTTCTATTTTAACCTCAGTTTCAGCTATAAGTTTCCCCACTGTTCCAATTCTAAAGTTGCCATTTCTTATGTCGTTAACAGAAACCACAGGAGAGGTTTCAGTAAGTCCATAGCCTTCCATTACCCCCATTTCTGCTGCATTAAAAACTCTGGCTAGCCTGGGTTGTAAGGCAGCACTTCCAGAGGCTATTAAATCTAAATTACCCCCTAAAGCTTCTTTCCATTTACTGAAAATTAGTTTTCTGGCAATTGCTAGTTTTTTCTCATACCACCAACCATTTTCTCCGTAAGGGGCATAGTTTAAACCTACTTCTACAGCCCAGAAGAAGATTATTTTCTTAATACCAGTGAGGGCACCCCCTTTAGCTATAATACTGTCATATACTTTTTCTAACAACCTAGGTACTGCAGTCATGACATTTGGCTTGTGCTCTTTTAGGTTGTCACTTATTTTCTCCATGCTTTCTGCAAAGTAAACACTTACCCCTGAGTACTGGTATAGATACATAATAACCCTCTCATATATGTGGCACACTGGCAAAAAGCTCAAGGCTTTTGCCTTTCCTATTACCAAGGGCAAACGCTCTGCAGCAAACAAGGTGTTACTCACTATATTGCGGTGACTTAGCATGACCCCTTTAGGCTTGCCAGTAGTTCCAGAAGTATATATAATGGTAGCCAAATCTGAGGGTTTTACTAATTCTTTCGCAGTCTCTACATCTTTTTGGTTTGAAACATTAGCCCCAAGGGTCAAAACTTCTTCCCAATTTTTAACTCCTGAAATTTGGTCAAATGAGTAGACCTCTTTTAGTTTGGTGTTTCCTTGAACAGATTTAACCTTGGCAAATACCATTTCACAAGAGACAAAGCAATAAGTAGCCTCAGAGTGGTTTAGCACATATTGGTAATCTTCTTCAGAAATGGTAGGGTAAATAGGCACATTTTGTGCGCCAATTTGTAAAACACCTATATCTAAAATGTTCCATTCTGTTCTATTGGTCAGTGAAATTACAGCAATTTTATCATGAGGCTTTACACCCATTCTAAGGAGCCCTCTACTTATAGCATTGGATTTATCTATATATTCTTGGGTTGAGGTAGCTTCCCATATCCCATTTTTTTTACTTACAAATGCTTTTTCAAGTGGGCTGTTTTCTAGCTGATGGGCTGGAAAGTCAAAAAGTCTGCTAATTTCTTTCATATATTTTTTTCTGTCTTGAAAATTAATGAAAGAAAGTGGTTTTAAAAAATGGGAATCATAAAAAAACACACTATTATTTATAAATTTCTTAAATGATTATGAATTTTGGTTTAAAATCCAGTCCCTAGCATTGGTGAAAGCAATGATCCAGGGAGACACCGCATGGGATGAGTTGGTAGGGTAGTGGGCCCAGTTCCATGGAAATATAGAACGTTCTATATGGGGCATAGTCACTAAGTGACGTCCACAATCACTGGCTAGTATAGCCGTGTTATAATCACTTCCGTTAGGGTTTGACGGATAGGCATCATAGGCATAGGTTCCTACAATTTGGTAGGCATTTTTCTCTAAGGGTAATTTAAATTTTCCTTCTCCGTGAGAAATCCAAACCCCTAAAGTGGTTCCTGCCATATTAGAAAGCATAACGCTTTTATTTGTAGCAATGGTGACAGAAGTAAAATGGCTCTCGTGCTTTTGAGAGTCATTATAAGTGAGCTTTCCATGTGTGTGGTGGTCTGGGTTAATCAGTTCTAATTCCATAAACAGCTGACAGCCATTACATATTCCTACAGAGAGTGTATCCGGTCTGTCAAAAAAGTTTTGAATGGCTTTTCTAGCATTTTCATTGTATTTAATAGCACCTGCCCAACCTTTTGCAGAGCCCAATACATCTGAGTTTGAAAAGCCTCCTACAGCTCCAATAAATTGAATATCTTCCAGGGTTTCACGACCACTCATCAGGTCTGTCATATGAATATCCTTCACCTCAAAGCCAGCTAAATACATGGCATTGGCCATTTCTCTCTCAGAATTACTTCCTTTCTCTCTTAGAATGGCAGCCTTAGGTCTAGCGCCTTGTAATAAAGGTATTTTTCCAGAAAAAACAGCTGGGAATTTGAAGCGTAAGGGTTGTTTTTTAAAGTTATCAAAACGGACCTCTGACAAGTTTTTGGCGGTCTGTTTGGCGTCTAGTAGGGCAGAGGTACGTGCCCAAGTATCTCTTAAAGAGGCAATGGGAAGGCCTATATTTACAGCGCTATTTTTAATTTCTAAAGTAGGCTTGTTTTGTGTGTAACCAATATGAAAATAACCAATACCAGCACTGCTCAATATATTTAAGTTAGCGTCTTTTTTTAATTGCACCACCACTCCTGCATTTTCTGCAAATAGTAATTTAATAGTATCAGTTTCTCCCAGCTTGCTCAGATTTATTTTAGCACCTAAATCTAAATCTGCAAAACACATTTCTAAAAGTGTGGTAATAAGACCTCCAGAGCCAATATCGTGCCCCGCCACAATATCACCCTTTACAATCATATCTTGTAAGGCATTGAAAGCCTTTAAAACAAAGTCTGGGTCTTTAATATCTGGCGCTATATCTCCAATACTATTTAGAGTCTGGGCAAAGGAAGAACCCCCTAGCTGAAAGTTGTCTTGAGAGAAATTAATATAATAAAGTGCACCACCGTCTTTTTGTAATACAGGCTCTACTATTTTTTTAATATCTGAACAATGGCCTACAGCCGATATAATAACCGTACCAGGTGCTATCACATCTCCGTCTGGATATCGTTGTTTCATAGAAAGAGAGTCTTTACCTGTAGGAATATTAATTCCTAATGCTATAGCAAAATCAGACACGGCTTCTACCGCTTCATATAGGCGTGCGTCTTCTCCTATATTGTTGCAAGGCCACATCCAATTGGCAGAAAGGGAAACAGCTTTTATACCGCCTTGAAGTGGTGCCCAAACTAGGTTGGTTAAAGATTCTGTAATGGCATTTCTGCTTCCGGCTGCTGCATGAATAAGTCCTGCCATTGGGCTGTGACCCATGGCTGTAGCTACGCCTTCTTTCCCTTTAAAGTCTAAGGCCATAACACCACAGTTGTTTAAAGGGAGTTGTAATGGCCCTACACATTGTTGTTTGGCTACTTTCCCTCCCACACAGCGGTCTACTTTGTTGGTGAGCCAATCTTTAGAGCCTACAGCTTCTAGTTGAAGTACCTGATCTAAATACTCTTGAAATTTTTCTAAGCTATATTCTGGAGCTGCGTAAAGCCTGTTTATTTTCTTGTCCTGCATGACTGTTTTAGGAGCACTACCAAACATGTCTTCTAAGGCTAAATCCATAGGACGTTCTCCAGTGATTTTAGACACAAAAGAGAAACGGTGGTCTCCACTTACTTCTCCAACAGTATACATAGGGGCCCGCTCTCTATCTGCAATATCTTGGAGTAGCTTGATATCTTTTGCTCCAATTACCAGTCCCATTCTTTCCTGAGACTCATTGCCAATAATCTCTTTGGCAGATAGGGTTGGATCTCCTAGGGGTAAGGCATCTAAATTAATGTGTCCCCCTGTGTCTTCTACCAATTCTGAAAGACAGTTTAAGTGGCCTCCAGCTCCATGGTCATGAATAGAGACTATGGGGTTATAGTCAGATTCCACCATACCTCTAATGGCATTAGCAGCTCTCTTTTGCATTTCTGGATTGGATCTTTGAATGGCATTGAGCTCAATTACTGAGCCAAAAGCTCCTGTGTCTGCACTAGAAACAGCGGCACCACCCATACCAATTCTGTAATTATCTCCTCCAAGGAGAACAATTTTATCTCCTTCTTTGGGAGTATCTTTTATAGCCTGGTCTGCGGTGCCGTATCCCACCCCCCCTGCTTGCATAATAACCTTGTCATAACCCAATCTTCTGCCAGCCTCTGAGTGCTCAAAGGTGAGTACAGAACCATTAATAAGGGGTTGTCCAAATTTGTTTCCAAAATCAGAAGCACCATTAGACGCTTTTATTAAAATATCTATTGGATTTTGATAGAGCCAAGGCCTTTCTGGCATATTGGGTGTAAAGCCTTTTTCTTTGTGAATTCTAGAATAAGGTGTCATATAGACAGCAGTTCCAGCTAAGGGTAAAGAGCCTTTTCCTCCAGCTAAACGGTCTCTAATTTCACCACCAGAACCTGTAGCAGCACCGTTAAAAGGCTCAACAGTAGTAGGAAAGTTATGGGTTTCTGCTTTTAAAGAAAGTACAGATTCTATTTCTTTTTCTTTATAAAAACTTGCAATGTCTGCCCTTTGTGGGGCAAATTGGGTGATTTTTGGACCTTTTACAAAGGCTACATTGTCTTTATAAGCAGAAACTACCGTGTTTGGATGGGTGGCAGTGGTTTTTTTTATTAGCTTAAATAGAGAAACCGGCATAGTTTGATTGTCAATTACAAAATCTCCATTAAAAATTTTATGTCTGCAGTGCTCAGAGTTTACTTGGCTAAAACCAAATATTTCTGCATCTGTAAGTTTTCTCCCCATTTTAATAGCTACTCCTTCTAAGTAAGTCACTTCTTCGTCAGATAGTGCCAAACCTTCTGATTTGTTGTATGCCCTTACATCATCAATATTAAGTATCGCTTGTGGTTTAGTATCTACTTTAAATACATCTTGGTCTAAGTTTTGGTATGCAGCAGAAAGCATGGGGTCAAAATTCTTATATTTATTTAACGTTGCTTTAAATTCTTCTATTCTAATAACTCCAGAAACTCCCATATTCTGAGTAATTTCTGTGGCGTTGGTACTCCAAGGAGTAATCATGGCTGCTCTAGGACCAATAAAAAAGGCGTCTACAGACGCCGTATTAATTTTTGGAACTCCTCCAAATAACCAAGATAATTTCTCAATATCATCAGTAGAAAAGTCAGCATTGGATTGTACTGCGAATATTGTGGAGCTAAGGGTTCCAAAAAAGTAAATCATATGGCGCGCTATTAAAATAATAAAGCGCAAATTTAAACATTTATGTGGGAAAATACCATCCAGATTATAAACACTTATGAGCCTATATTGTTAAAAACCTCAATAGAAAATCATAACTATTAAGGATGAGAATATATTTGTATATTATAAGAGTTTAAATAAAACTAAGATGTATCTAAATCCTCTAAAAAATTTAAGCCATCTAGCAACTACTACAAAAATATCATCCAAAGTAATTACCGAAAACTTAAAAGATTAAACCTATAATGAAATAAGTTTTTCTAATGGTGTTTAATTAATAAACTTTGTTTAATTACATTTGTATTTAATTAAACGAAAAGTAATGATGGACATTTTAAAAGAAGCAACAATCTTTGAAAATGCCAAAATGAGCCATATGACTTCTAGCGATAGAGTATTAGCTTCTAGAAACGCAAAACGACTTATTTTAGCAATTAACGAGATTTATAAAATAACAAAGGCGTCAACCCTAATGGATGTGATGAAGCGTCTAACGGCTAAGAAAAAGAGAATCGATATTCGATTAAAAGGAAGGCCTGATTCAGGAATATGAGCATGATGATAGGTAAGAGAATATATAAAATCTTGTTATAACAAACTCTCAAACCAGTATGTCAGTTTTTAAAGGACATAAAACATTTCATTTTTTTTCTTGTTTATTTAATATTATTTCATGTATTTAGTTTTAAATAATTTAATTAAACTCCTAAAATGTTCTTTGAACCAAAAACGCTACTAATATTTTTATGTTTTGTCTCTAGTTTATTCATAAATGCTCAAAACACTCAGCAAGCCATTACTATTGATAACTTATTAGCGCTTAAGAAAGTCTCTGATGTACAAATTAGTCCTGATGGAAAATGGGTGGCTTATACTGTTTTAGAAAACGACATAAAGAAAGATAAAAGTTTAAAGAGACTTTATAAAATTGCTATAACGGGAGGTGATCCTATTGCTATCACTGGTAGAGAGTTTTCTGCAAGTCAGCCACAATGGAGTTCAGACAATAAATATCTTTCTT
>CAWWAC010000016.1:0-37620 GCA_963934855.1 uncultured Flavobacteriaceae bacterium | reverse complement strand
CGCCCTTGGATTAGACCTGATAATGGCAGAAACAGTACCTGATAATGGCATTGGAGTGGCCATCAATGACAAGCTTAAAAGGGCCTCTAAAAAATGACACTAGCTTTACTTTTTACTGAGCTGATCACTGAGTTCTTCTAAAGAAATTCCTTTTGTTTCCGGCATTATAAAGTGAACAAATACTAATTGTAAAACCATCATAAAGGCAAAAAAGGCAAATACGGGAGCCGCTCCAATGGTTCCAAAAAGCCAGGGAACCATAGAAGGTATAATGGCGGCCAAAACCCAGTGCGTACTAGTTCCAAAAGACTGTCCAGCGCCCCTTAGGTGGTTGGGGAATACCTCTGAAATAAATACCCAAATAATGGTCCCTTGGCCAATGGCATGAGAAGCAATAAATAAGAATAAAAAAGCTGGTACCGCTATGCCGGTCCATTCAAAATAGAAGGCAGCTGCCACTAATGACAGCGAAATAATATAGCCTACAGAGCCAATATACATGAGTTGTCTTCTCCCTAATTTATCTATGAGATAAATACCAATAAAGGTGAATAGTAGGTTGGTGGCTCCAATGCCTATAGAGCTTAATAGGGCCGTACTCTCACCCAGGCCAGCTTCTTCAAAAATTCTTGGTGCGTAGTATAAAAAAGCATTGATCCCAGAAAACTGATTAAAAAAAGCAATGAAAAAGGCCAACATTAAGGGAAATCTATATTTTTTCATAAAAATATTTTCTTTTCTGTCTGTGTCTTCATTCCTCCCTTTAACCGCTGATATAAAAGTGTCTATGTCTTCAATAGATCCTATTTTTTTAAGTGCCTCTGCGGCTTCTTCATTTCTATTTTTAAGCACTAGCCAGCGAGGGCTTTTAGGTACCGCCAAAATAAAAATAGTATAAATAATGGCTGGGAATGCTTCTACACCCATCATCCAACGCCAGTCATTTTCTCCACTACCACTCAGTAAATAGTTAGAGAAAAAAGCCACTAAAATTCCAAATACAAGCATAAACTGGTAAAGACCCACCAAGCGACCTCTGTCTTTGGCTGGAGCAATCTCAGAAATATAGGCAGGAGCGGCAATAGTAGATATACCCACTCCTATACCTCCTAAAAATCTAAAGACAGCAAAAGTAATGGGGTCATTAGAAAGAGCAGACCCAATAGCTGAAACAGAGTAAAGTATTCCAATCCAGAATAGCGTTTTCTTTCTTCCTAATTTGTCTGTTGGGATTCCTCCAAAAATAGCTCCTAAAACAGTCCCCCAAAGGGCCATTCCCATGACTACCCATCCGTGAAAACTATCTGAAGAATCCCAAAGCGCTTGAAGTTTTTTGTCTGCACCAGAAATCACTACAACGTCAAAGCCAAAAAGAAACCCTGCTAAGGCGGTAATAATTGAGAATTTTAAAATTTTAGAATTCATGTTGGTGGTTTATTTATTGTGGTTAGGTTATTTACTGTGGCGGTTAAAATAAATCATGGTAAATCTATAAAAAAAAAAGAAACCCAAACTTCTTTTAAAAAATGCCTGTAAAGAGCAGTTTTAAATATCAAAGTCATTCATAGCCTTCATTATTTTTTTTGTGCCGCCTAAGTGTGCGTGAATGTAAGATTGTTGAATTTCTTTTACAGTACTTCTGTATGAATTTTCCGTGGCTTTTGCTAAAAATATATCAGCATCTGCTGGCTTATGGATCACTGAAATTCCTCCAAGAGCCACTAAGTCTGTAGCTTCCTTGAATTTATGGTACTCTGGGCCAATGGCCAAGGGAATGCCAAAAACAGCTGCTTCTAGAGTATTGTGTAATCCTGTTTTAAACCCTCCACCCACATAGGCTATTTGAGCTAGTGGGTATATTCTATTTAAAATGCCTATAGCGTCTATAATTAAAATAGAGGCTTTAGAGGCCTCTAATGCGTTTGTCTTGGAAAGAATGACTGTTTTCTCTTGAAGAGTGGTAGGCATTTTATTTAAGAGTACCGCTAAGTGTTTGACGTCAATTTTATGAGGGGCTAGTATAAATTTAATGCGTTCTTTGTTTTTTTCAAAAGCGGTTGCTAGTACTTCTAGGTCTTCTGGCCAAACACTACCTCCAACCAGACAAGGTTTAACATTGATAAAAGCTGTTATTATAGCAGCTGCTTTTGTGGGTAATGGCTTGGGGTTTTTAGAGAGTGCGTGGACGCGGTCAAAGCGGGTATCGCCCGAAAGGGCTACTGTTGTAATGCCTTCTTTTAACAAGAGCTCTAAAGAGGCGACGTCTTGAACATATATTTTAGAAAAACGCTTTAGACTTGTTTTCATAAAACCACCATACCATTTAAAATAGATTTGATTTGGCCTGAAAATCCCGGAAAATAAGATGCTTGGAACCTGTGCTTGGTCTAAAGCCAATAGGTAATTGGGCCAGACTTCATACTTGACAAAAAATGCTGCCACTGGTTTTACAATAGCTATAAATTTCATGGCATTTTTTAAGCTATCTAAAGGTAAATAAGTCACGCAATGAGCCAAAGGAGATTTATTTCTAAGGGTATAGCCTGAAGGAGAGAAAAATGTAAGCAGGATTTGATGTTGTGGGTAACTAGCGCGTAAGGCTTCTAAAACAGGCACTCCTTGTTCGTATTCTCCTAATGAGGCAGCGTGCAACCAAAGGGTTTTCTTAGCTGGGTCTAGCCCTTGCTTTAATTTCTTAAACACCTCTTTTCTACCCGTTTGAAAAAGCCTAATCTTAGCAAAAAACAAGCCAGCAATTGGCAACAAACCTTGGCTAATGGTGACTAGTAATTGGTATAAAATACTCAAAGATATAAAGTTTGACAGCTAAATTACGTTTCTTTATTTCAATAGATGTGGTGAGGGGCTAATTTTTGTACTTTTGTGTGGTCTCAAGGACAGAATAATACAGTTATGAAAAAAATTCAAATGGTAGACCTGCAAGGTCAATACCAACATATACAAGAAGAAATAAGCCATAGATTTAACGATGTTCTAACAAATGCTTCTTTTATAAATGGGCCAGAGGTTCAGCACTTTCAAAAGTCTTTAGAGGCTTATTTAGGAGTCAAACACGTCATACCCTGTGCCAATGGCACTGATGCGCTACAAATTGCTATGATGGGTTTAGGATTAGAGCCTGGAGATGAGGTAATTACTGCAGATTTTACCTTTGCAGCCACCGTAGAAGTCATAGCATTGTTAGGACTCACGCCTGTTTTGGTAGATGTATTGCCAGACACTTTTATGATAGATCCTGTAGCTGTTGAAAAAGCTATTACTTCTAAGACTAAAGCCATAGTGCCCGTTCATTTGTTTGGACAAACAGCTCCTATGGACTTGCTCATGGCACTGGCAGAGAAACATCATTTATTTATCATTGAAGATAATGCACAGGCCATTGGGGCCACTTTTACCTACGCCAATGGAGAAAAAAAGATGGCTGGAACAATAGGCCACGTAGGTGCCACCTCATTTTTCCCATCTAAAAACTTAGGTTGTTACGGAGATGGAGGTGCCTTATTTACTGACGATGACGCCTTAGCGCATACATTAAGAGGAATTGTAAACCATGGCATGTATGAACGTTACCATCACGATGTGGTAGGGGTGAACTCAAGATTAGATTCTTTACAGGCAGCTGTTTTAAATGCAAAATTACCCAGATTAGACGGCTATAACCACAGCAGAAGACAGGCTGCAAGAGCCTACAATGAGGCCTTAAAAGGCCACCAAGATTTGATATTGCCTAAAACAGTTAACGGTTGTGAGGGTATATGTGAAAGCTGTGACTGCCATGTATTTCACCAGTATACGCTAAAAGTACTCCATGGAAAAAGAGATGGGTTGGTGGCACATTTGGCTAGCTTAGGCATTCCTAGCGGGGTGTATTACCCCATTCCATTACACAGACAAAAAGCATATATAAAACCTTCTTACAAGGAGTCAGACTTCCCTATCACCAATGATTTAAGTGAGCAAGTAATTTCGCTACCCATGCACACGGAGCTAGACACAGAACAAATAGGTTATATGACACAGTCTATTTTAGATTTTTTAAATAAATAAATGACAAGAAAGTATCTTTTATCATGGCAAAAATTTTAGTAACAGGCGGTTTGGGGTACATTGGTTCTCATACAGCAGTTTCTTTAATGGAGGCTGGACATGAGGTAGTATTGCTAGACAATTTAAGCAACAGCAGTTTAGCTGTGCTAGAGGGAATTACTGATATTACTGGGGTAACTCCTAGCTTTTTTAAAACAGACCTTAGAGACCCTAAGACTGTGATAAATTTATTTGAAAAGCATTCAGATATAGTGGGTATTATTCATTTTGCTGCTTTTAAGGCTGTAGGAACCTCTTTAGAAAAGCCTTTAGATTATTATCAAAACAATTTAAACACACTCGTGTATTTGCTGCAGGAAGCTGTAAAAAGAAAAATGGCATTCATTTTTAGTTCTTCTTGTACAGTTTATGGACAGGCTACCCAACTGCCTATCCCAGAAACTGCGCCCATACAAAAAGCAATGTCTCCTTATGGTAATACTAAGCAAATTGGAGAAGAGATTCTGCAAGACGTTTGTCATGCGTACCCCAATATTAAGGTGACGGCGCTGCGATATTTTAACCCTATAGGGGCCCACGGATCTAACTTAATAGGTGAGTTACCTTTGGGAGTACCACAAAATTTAGTGCCATTTATAACTCAAACAGGGGTAGGCAAAAGAGAACTATTAGCTGTTTTTGGAAAAGACTATCCCACACCAGACGGCACTTGTATTAGAGATTACATTCATGTAGTAGATTTGGCAGAAGCCCATATGGCAGCTTTAAACAGATTGCTCACCCAGGCGCAAACAAACCCCTTTGAGGTGTTTAATTTGGGGACTGGAAAAGGGAGTTCCGTATTAGAGGTCATTGAGACCTTTGAAAAAGTGTCTGGAAAATCTTTGCCCTATGTCTTTGCTGCGCCAAGACCAGGCGATGTCATAGCTGCATTTGCAGACACCCAAAAGGCTGCTGATATTTTAGGCTGGAAAGCCAGGTTTACTCTAGAACAGGCCATGGCATCTGCATGGGCTTGGGAAAATAAATTACTATCTTAGGTGCAGTAAAAAATCTCTTAAAGAACACTTAAAAACCAAACCAAATGAAAAAATTTTTATTTCTGGCTTTCTTTGTCATGGCTCTTAGTACCTATGCGCAAAAAACCTACCTACAGTGTGGGCAATTGATAGATGTAGACAAAGGTAAAACCCATTCTCAAAAAACAATTGTAGTATATAAAAATAAAATAGAGGCTATTTTAGACGGACTTGTAAGTGGGGGAGATTTAGACCGTGTAATAGATTTATCGCAACAGGTGGTCATGCCAGGTTTTATTGATCTTCATGTGCATATAGAAAACGAGTCTAACCCCAAAACCTATATGAGTAGGTTTACAGAAAATGAAGCAGACGTAGCTTTTACTGCCACTGTATACGCAAAAAGGACCCTCATGGCCGGTTTTACCAGTGTCAGAGATTTGGGTGGTAGCGGTGTAAATATAGCTCTAAGAAATGCCATTACGGCTGGAAAGGTGATAGGTCCTAGGATTTTTACAGCTGGTAAAGCCATAGCAACCACAGGAGGACATGCAGATCCCACCAACGGAAGAAGCTATGACCTTATGGGTGACCCAGGGCCAAGAGAAGGGGTAGTGAATTCACCAGCAGAGGCAAGAAAGGCAGTTCGCCAGCGCTATAAAGACGGTGCAGATGTGATAAAAATAACCGCTACTGGAGGCGTATTAAGCGTAGCTAAAAACGGACAAAACCCACAGTTTACCATGGAAGAATTAGTTGTTATTGTGAGTACAGCTAAAGATTATGGAATGCTCACTGCCGCTCATGCTCATGGAGATGAGGGTATGAGAAGGGCTATAATAGCAGGCATTAAAACTATTGAACACGGCACCCTCATGGAAGCATCTACTATGGATTTAATGATAAAGCACAACACTTATTTAGTGCCTACCATTTCTGCAGGAAAAGCAGCAGCTGCCAACGCAAAAATACCAGGATACTTTCCAGATATAATTGTTGAAAAAGCGCTAGCCATAGGCCCATTAAGTCAGAGTAATTTTTCTAAAGCCTATAAAAAAGGTGTCAAAATTGCATTTGGCACAGACGCAGGTGTGTCCCCACACGGAGACAATGCAAAAGAATTTGGCTTTATGGTAGAAGCAGGAATGCCTGTCATGGAAGCTTTGTTTTCTGCCACAGTCACCAATGCAGATTTATTGGGTTATGCAATGGAATTGGGTCAACTAAAAAAAGGTTTTATAGCAGACATTATAGCTGTTAACACCCACCCAGAGCAAGACATAAGTAGCTTAGAAGCGGTCGTATTTGTTATGAAAGAAGGGCGGGTTTACAAACAAGATAATTTAGAGGTGATACAGAATTATTAAGAGAATCATAATTTAAGTGAATCTTTTCTTTATTTTATGTAATAATGTATCAAAGCGTCGCGTCTAATAAGGCAAATGTTGTATTTTTGGATAGATTTTGTGTAAAAGTTTGATATTCTAAGTATACATGGACCCATATTCTTTTTTGAATGCCGCTCATACCTCTTTTTTTGCGGATTTATATGATAAATACCTCCAGAATCCCGATAGTGTAGAGCCTTCGTGGCGCGCATTCTTCCAAGGTTATGATTTTGGCTCTCAACAGCACACAGAAGAGACAGTCCTTGTTCCCACTAGCATGGCAGCTTCCTCTCAGATGCCAGAGTCTATGCAAAAAGAATTCCAAGTGATTAGGCTCATTGACGGATATAGAAGCAGAGGGCACCTTTTTACAAAAACAAATCCTGTAAGAGCAAGAAGAACTTATACGCCAAACTTAGCTTTAGAGAGCTTTGGACTCAGTGATCAAGACCTTGAAACGGTTTTTTCTGCGGGTGAGATTATTGGCATTGGAGCTTCCTCTCTTTTAAATATAGTAAAACATTTAGAAAATATTTACTGTGACGCCATTGGTGTTGAGTACATGTATATAAGAAACCCAGAGCGCGTAGAATGGATTCAAAATTGGCTCAATGTCAATGACAACCATCCTAATTTTTCTGCAGATGAAAAGAAACATATCCTTAAGAAACTCACACAAGCAGTAAGCTTTGAAGGTTTTCTCCATACCAAATACGTAGGCCAGAAACGTTTCTCTTTAGAAGGTAATGAGTCTCTTATACCAGCTTTAGACGCTATTGTAGAAGCTGCGGCAGCAAAAGGGGTGAAAGAGTTTGTTATGGGAATGGCCCATAGAGGGCGTTTAAACGTGCTCACCAATATCTTTGGTAAATCTGCTAAGGATATTTTTAGTGAATTTGATGGTAAGGATTATGAGCAGGTAGTATTTGACGGAGATGTGAAGTATCATTTAGGATGGACTTCTGATAGAATGTCAGACAATGGTAATAAAGTGGTCATGAACATAGCGCCTAATCCTTCACACTTAGAGACAGTAGGTGCCGTAGTAGAGGGAATTGCTAGGGCCAAACAAGATAATTTATATCCTGAAGATTTTTCAAAAGTACTCCCTATTGTAGTGCACGGAGACGCAGCTATTGCGGGGCAAGGACTAGTTTATGAATTGATTCAGATGGCCCAACTAGATGGTTATAAAACTAACGGAACTATACATATAGTGGTGAACAACCAAATTGGATTTACCACCAACTACCTAGACGGTAGGTCTTCAACCTATTGTACAGACGTAGGAAAGGTGACCTTAAGTCCCGTATTACATGTGAATGCAGACGATGTAGAAGCGGTAGTACACGCATCTATGTTTGCCTTAGAATACCGAATGAGATATAAAAGAGATGTTTTTTTAGATCTTTTAGGATACAGAAAATATGGGCATAATGAAGGTGATGAGCCAAGGTTTACGCAGCCAAAATTATATAAAGCCATAGCAAAACACGAAAACCCTCGAGATATTTATGCAGCTAGGTTGTTGGCAGAAGGGGTGATCAAGCCAAATTTTGTTCAGGATTTAGAGCAGCAGTATAAAGAGAGTCTAGAAATAGAATTAGAAGACTCTAGAAAAGAAGCTAAGACAGTGATAACGCCTTTTATGTCTGCTGCATGGAAAGGGCTTGCCCCTGCTCAAGAAGACGTTATGGCAGTGAGAGTATCTACTACCTATTCAAAAGAATTACTTACTAGCGTAGCTAAAACCATTACTACTTTAGACGGAAATAAAAAATTTTTAAAAAAAATAGATAAACTCATAGAAGACAGGCGTAAAATGTTTTTTGAGAAAAATAGCCTAGATTGGGCTATGGGAGAACTTCTAGCTTACGGGTCTCTTTTAGAAGAGGGTTTTGATGTGAGAATTTCAGGACAAGATGTAGAGAGGGGTACCTTTTCTCACCGCCATGCAGTGTTAAAAGTGGAAGCCAGTGAAGAAGAGGTGGTGCTTTTAAGCCAGCTCTCAGACAAGCAAGGGAAATTTCGAATTTACAATTCTTTATTATCTGAATACGGAGTGGTTGGTTTTGATTATGGATATGCCATGGCCAGCCCAAACACTCTCACCATTTGGGAGGCGCAATTTGGAGATTTCAACAATGGAGCTCAGATTATTATAGATCAGTATATATCAGCTGCAGAAGACAAATGGAAGCTGCAAAATGGAATGGTACTCTTATTGCCACATGGTTATGAAGGTCAAGGTGCAGAACATTCTTCTGCTAGGATGGAGCGTTTCTTACAGCTTTGCGCTAAAGACAATATGTTTGTAGCAGATGTGACTACCCCTGCCAATATGTTTCATTTACTTAGAAGGCAAATGAAGGCGTCTTATAGAAAACCGTTAGTGGTGTTTACGCCCAAGAGTTTGCTAAGGCACCCAAAAGCTACATCTACTATAGAAGATTTTACAGATGGACACTTCCAAGAACTAATAGATGACGCCACTGCGGCA
Source organism: uncultured Flavobacteriaceae bacterium (assembly GCA_963934855.1). Lineage (GTDB taxonomy): Bacteria > Bacteroidota > Bacteroidia > Flavobacteriales > Flavobacteriaceae > MAG-120531. The sequence goes on along the minus strand of CAWWAC010000016.1, from coordinate 28,645 downwards.
CCAAAAAAAATTAAGACTTTGGTTTTTTGTACTGGTAAGTTCTATTATGATTTACTAGAAGCAAAAGAGACCTTAGGTAGAGAAGATTTAGCCCTAGTTAGAGTAGAGCAGTTATTCCCATTAGCCATAGATCAAATTAAGTCTGTAATAGATAAATACCATGCAGCTACAGACATAGTTTGGGCACAAGAAGAGCCTAGAAATATGGGCGCATGGAGTCATTTGCTCATGCATTTGCCCATGGTACAAAAATTTAGAGTGGCCTCTAGGCGTTTTTATGCCTCTCCTGCTGCAGGTAGTACGGTGCGCTTTAAAAGAAGACATCAGGAAGTAATTGATTATGTTTTTGATGTAACTAAAGACAACATGATTAGATAATAAATAAGAGATCTCATAAAATTAGACACCATGATTTTAGAAATGAAAGTACCCTCTCCGGGAGAGTCCATCACAGAAGTAGAAATAGCCGCTTGGTTGGTTCAAGATGGAGATTACGTAGAAAAAGATCAAGCCATAGCAGAAGTAGATTCTGACAAGGCTACCTTAGAGTTGCCAGCAGAAGCCAGTGGGGTAATTACCCTTAAGGCAGAAGAAGGAGACGCTGTAGCAGTGGGTGCAGTGGTATGTTTAATAGATACTGCGGCAGCAAAGCCAGCAGCAAGTTCTGCAGAGCCTACCTCTGAAGTAGCATCGGCGCCAGCGCCAAAAGCAGAAACTCCTAAAACAAAAGCTCCCAAGACAGAAACACCAAAAGTAGCGGCAGCAACTTCCTATGCCACAGGTACGCCATCTCCAGCCGCTAAGAAAATTTTAGCAGAAAAAGGAATGAGTGCAGCCGGTATTTCTGGCACTGGAAAAGATGGAAGAGTGACTACAGAAGACGCGGTAAAAGCAACCCCTTCTATGGGAACTGCAGAAGGAGGGAAGAGAAGTAGCTCCAGAACCAAGCTCTCTATGCTCAGAAGAAAAGTAGCAGAGCGTCTGGTAGCTGTTAAGAATGAGGCTGCCATGCTCACCACTTTTAACGAGGTAGATATGGGCCCTATTTTTGCCCTAAGAAGTCAATACAAAGAAGATTTTTCACAGAAGCACGGTGTTGGATTAGGTTTTATGTCTTTTTTTACTAAAGCAGTGATTCGTGCCTTAGAAATGTACCCATCTGTGAATTCTATGATAGATGAAAAAGAAATGATAAGCTATAATTTCTGTGATATTTCTATTGCAGTTTCAGGTCCTAAAGGGCTTATGGTTCCTGTAATTAGAAACGCAGAAAACTTAAGTTTTAGAGGAGTAGAAGCAGAAGTAAAACGCTTAGCTATTAGAGCTAGAGAAGGAGAAATCACAGTAGATGAAATGACTGGAGGCACCTTTACTATTACCAATGGGGGTGTTTTTGGTTCTATGCTGTCTACACCTATTATAAATCCACCGCAGTCTGCTATTTTAGGAATGCACAATATTGTAGAGCGTCCTGTTGTTAAAGATGGTGCTATTGTAATAGCCCCTATTATGTATGTAGCGTTGTCTTACGACCATAGAATTATTGATGGAAAAGAATCTGTAGGATTTTTAGTAGCAGTGAAAGAAGCTCTAGAAGACCCAACCACTTTTTTAATGGACGGAAATCAGAAAAAGGCACTTGAGTTGTAGTGATTTTCACAGACACCCATACACACCTCTATACTGAATCTTTTGAACAGGATAGGAACATAGTAGTAAAAAAAGCAATAGCAGCAGGAGTGAATAAGTTTTTTTTACCAGCTATTGACAGTTCTTATTTGTCAGAAATGTTATCTTTAAAAGCCTTATTTCCTGAGCATATGTTTTTGATGAGTGGCCTGCATCCCACTCACGTAAAAGAGAATTTCAGAGAAGAATTAGAAGTTCTAGAGCAATTTTTAGACAGCCAGTCTGCTGTGGCAGTAGGAGAAATAGGAATAGATCTCTATTGGGAAAAGACTTTTTTAAAGGAGCAGCAAGAAGCCTTTGACATTCAAATTAAATGGGCCAAAGCCCGTTCTTTACCTGTAGTGATTCATTGTAGAGACGCTTTTAATGAAATTTTTGAGGTTTTAGAAACTCACAAAGGCCCAAAATTAAGAGGTATATTTCACTGTTTTACAGGAGATAAAACCCAGGCCTTACAGGCTATTTCTTATGGAATGAAACTTGGAATTGGAGGGGTACTCACTTTTAAGAATGGAGGCTTAGATGGCTTTATAGATCAGATTGATCTCTCACATTTGGTCTTAGAGACCGATGCGCCGTATTTGGCTCCTGTCCCTTACAGAGGAAAAAGGAATGAGTCTGCTTATCTTGTTTTGGTGGCAGAGCGCCTGGCTAGTTTAACAGGCAAAAGTTTAGAAGAAATTGCCCGTAAGACTACCCAAAATTCAATAGACGTTTTTGGCGTTTAATTCTTATACACATGAATAAAACTAAAATTTTGTTGCTGTACACTGGAGGGACCATAGGAATGGTAAAACATTCAGAAACAGGAACACTCAAGGCTTTTAATTTTGACGCCATTCTAGAACACATTCCAGAATTAAAGCTATTAGATTGTGACACAGAGTCTATTTCTTTTGACACTCCTATAGATTCTAGTGACATTACTCCAGACTTATGGGTTCATATGGTGATGGAGATAGAGAAGGCCTATGATGACTTTGATGGATTTGTAATTCTTCACGGTAGTGATACCATGAGTTACAGTGCTGCAGCGCTTAGTTTTATGTTAGAAAACTTATCTAAACCGGTTATCTTTACTGGCTCTCAGTTGCCTATCGGAGATTTGAGAACAGATGCTAAAGAGAACTTAATTACTTCTATTCAGTTGGCTGCGCTCCAAGAAAATGGCAAACCTGTCATAACGGAGGTAGGGCTCTATTTTGAATATAAACTATACAGAGGAAATAGAACCACTAAAATTAACGCGGCCCATTTTGAAGCTTTTAATTCATTAAATTATCCACCCTTGGCACAGTCTGGAGTTTCATTAGAGGTGTCAAAATCTTTATTGTGGCGCCCAAAGAAAGGAAAGAAGACTGTTTTTCACAAGAAAATGAATGCGCAAATTGGCATTCTTAAGTTGTTTCCGGGAATAAACCAATCATTTGTGCATGCAGTTTTAGGAACTCAGGGATTAAAAGCTTTAGTTTTGGAGACTTATGGGGCTGGAAATGCACCTACATCTGACTGGTTTTTAAGCGCTTTGTCAAAAGCCGTAAAAAATGGCCTTATTGTTATTAATGTGACACAGTGCCCTGGAGGGAGTGTTTTGATGGGTCAATATGAGGCCAGTCTGGCCTTAGAAAACATACAACTTATTAATGGTAAGGATATTAGCACAGAGGCTGCACTTGCTAAGCTAATGTACTTGCTTGGTAGTGGCGTTTCTACAGATTCATTTAAGACCATTTATGAAACTTCTTTAAGAGGAGAAATGCAATAAAATTAACGCATAGAATTTCTTTAATTAGCTTTTTTTTTGTTATTTGCTCTGCCTAAAACAAAATTAGAGAGGTGGCCGAGCGGTCGAAGGCGCACGCCTGGAAAGCGTGTATACACCAAAAGTGTATCGAGGGTTCGAATCCCTTCCTCTCTGCTTATTAAGTTTTAGTATTAATAATTATAATTTTTATTTATCTTTAACCAATTAATTAACTAAATTAAGTTTTTAAAAAATGAAAAGATTATTCTCTATCCTAGCTATGTCTGGGTTATTTGTATTAGGTACAAATACTGCAAGTGCTGTTACATTGGTTCAAGACGATGCTGCTGCTAAAGGTTTTACTCAAGTTCTTAAAGAGCAATTTATCCAGGGAGGGGCTTCCTTTATGGGTATTGTATTGTTGTGTTTAATCTTAGGATTGGCAGTTGCAATAGAAAGAATTATTTTCCTTAATCTTGCAACGACTAACACAACAAAATTAAAAGAAGCGGTGGAAGCAGCTTTAAAATCTGGAGGAGTTAATGCAGCCAAAGAAATCTGTAGAGACACAAAAGGACCTGTAGCTTCTATTTACTACCAAGGTTTAGACAGAGCTGGAGAGAGCATCGAGTCTGCTGAAAAAGCAGTTGTTGCTTACGGTGGTGTTCAAATGGGACAATTAGAGAAGAACGTTTCTTGGTTGTCTTTATTTATAGCTATTGCTCCAATGCTTGGTTTTATGGGTACTGTAATTGGTATGATCCAGGCTTTCCAAAAAATTGCTGCTGTAGGTAACTTAAGTGCTTCTTTAATTGCAGGAGATATTCAAGTAGCTCTTTTAACCACAGTATTTGGACTTATTACGGCTATTATTCTTCAAATTTTTTATAATTATATCATCGCTAAAATAGATGGTATTGTAAATGACATGGAAGACTCATCTATTGCATTGATAGATATGCTAGTAGATCACAAAAAATAATAAGAACCTATTAAATACCCAATGTTATGCACAAAATATTAAAAATTGCATTAGTCGTTTTTGGTGCCCTTGGAGCTATTTTATGGTTCCAATTGCCTGGCTCAGATGTTCCAGCTTCAGAAGCTGCAGAGAGCTCAGCTATGACCCTTATGTTTTCAATTACTTACTTACTTCTTGCGGTTGCAGTTCTATTTAGTTTTTACTTTGCATTTCAAAAACTTTTCTCTACAAAGGAAAATATTAAGAAGGCATTGTTCTCCATTGGTGGTTTCTTAGCAATAGTATTAATTTCTTATATCGCTGCCTCTGGCACTGATATTGATTTAGCTGCTATGGCTGACAAAGGAAATCCTACAACAGAGTCTACCGTTAGAAATATTGGTATGGGACTAAATATGTTTTTCATACTAACCCTTGTGGCTGTTGGCCTGATGGTTGTCCCTGGAATCATGAGATTTTTCACTAAATAAAACAACGTAAGTATGCCAAAAAGAGGAGCGCCACCAGAAGTTAATGCCGGATCTATGGCAGACATTGCTTTCTTGCTGCTTATCTTTTTCTTAGTAACCACTACTATAGAAACAGATGCAGGTTTAGACAGAATGTTACCGCCTATAGAGCCGCCAGAAACTGACGTGGTTATTAAACAGAAAAACATCTTTGAAGTAATTATAAATAAAAATGGACAGCTTTTTGCTGACGAAGAATTGGTAGAAATTTCTCAATTGAGAGAAAAAGCTATAGGTTTCTTGGATAATGGTGGAGCACCATCTGGTTCTGCAGACTATTGTAATTTTTGCCAAGGCTCAAGAAACGCCAGTTCATCTGACAATCCTACTAAAGCAATTATTTCTTTAAAGAATGACAGAGAAACCCCATACGGTACTTATATTACCGTACAGAATGAAATTGTAGGGGCTTACAATGACCTTAGAAATAGGGAAGCACAACGTTTGTACAAACGTGATTTTACTTCTATGGAAGCTGCTTATTTAAATCCTGAAACGGTGGAAAGCGTTAGGGATGAACTTAAGGACAAGGTCAAAGCCATACAAGATTTGTTTCCTCAAAAGTTCTCTGAAGCGGAAACGTCAAATAATTAATTAAAGCAAAACATATAATATGTCTAAGTTTAGTAAAAAGAAAGACGGTGAATTACCAGCTGTATCCACAGCTTCCTTACCAGATATTGTGTTTATGCTTTTGTTCTTTTTCATGACGGTTACCGTCATGAAAGACAGTTCTTTAAAAGTAGAAAATATCCTTCCAAATGCAAATGAGATTAAAAAGTTAGAAAAGAAAGATAGGATTATATACATCTATGCTGGTAGGCCTACACAGGAGTATCAAAAAGTATTTGGAACAGAGACAAAAATACAATTAAATGACAAGTTTGCGAATGCTTCAGATGTAGGAGACTATATTTTGCAAGAACGTGCTAAAAAACCACAGGAATTGCAAAACGTACTAACTACATCTCTTAAAGTAGATAAATATGCCAACATGGGTATTATTTCTGATATTAAGTTGGAGCTTAGAAAAGTAAATGCTTTAAAAGTAAACTACACCACCTATGACGGTGATGCTTTTAGAAACTTACAGTAAAAAATAGGATAGTTACAAAAAAAACCCAAGCTTTCGCTTGGGTTTTTTTGTTATATTTCTTTCCTTAATCTGGCTACTGGGATGTCTAATTGTTCTCTGTATTTTGCTACCGTTCTTCTGGCTATTAGGTAGCCTTTTTCTTTTAAGAGAGCGGCTAATTTGTCATCAGTCACTGGGTTTTTCTTATTTTCTTTAGAAATTAGATTTTCTACTATTTTCTTAATTTCTCTGGTAGAAACGTCCTCTCCCTTTTCATTTTTCATCCCTTCAGAAAAATAGCTTTTTACAAGCTTAGTGCCATACGGGGTGTCAATGTATTTGCTGTTGGCTACTCTAGAAACAGTAGAAATATCCATGTTTATTTTGTCTGCAATATCTTTGAGTATCATGGGTTTTAACTTTCGCTCGTCGCCACTAAGGAAATATGCTTCTTGAAAATCTATGATGGCACCCATAGTGAGATAAAGGGTTTGCTGTCTTTGTTTAATAGCTTCGATAAACCACTTGGCCGAGTCTAGTTTTTGTTTAATAAAGGATACGGTCTCTTTTTGAGTATGGGTCTTTTGCTTACTTTCCTTATAACCCGCTAGCATATTATTATAAGACCTTGAAATGTGTAGTTCAGGAGCATTTCTTCCGTTTAATTGAAGCTCTAATTCTCCTTCTACTATGTTTAGACTAAAATCTGGTACTATATGTGATACTATTTTACTGCCATCAGAAAAGGAACTACCGGGCTTTGGATTTAGCTTTTCTATGACGCCTATAGCTTCTTTTAAGGCACTCTCTGTAAGTTGGTGCTTAGTGATGAGTTTGGTAAAGTGCTTCTTTGAAAAGGCGTCAAAAGACTTCGTTATAATTTCTGTGGCGTCTTCCACAGCCTGTGTGAGCGTTTTTCTTTTTAACTGAAGTAATAAACATTCAGAAAGGCTTGTAGCACCCACTCCTGGGGGGTCTAATTGTTGGATATTTCTGAGTATATTTTCTAATACTTCTACTTTTGTGTGTATATTTTCTGAAAAGGCCAAATCATCTACTAAATCTGCTAATGGCCTTCTTATATATCCTGTCTCGTCTATACTTCCAATAAGGAATTCTGCAATAATCCAGTGGTCTTGAGCTATAAATTGCTGTTGTAATTGTGCTGATAGAAATTGGTAAAAAGAAGTGCCCGCAGCATAGGGTATGGTTTTTTCTTCTGTATCTTCTGAATAATTATTAGACTGTGTCCTATAGTCTGGTATTTCGTCATCACTCAGGTATTCATCTATATTAATGTCTTCTGCTTCAATGTGTTCGTTGTCTTCTTTATAGTCATCCTCATAGTTGTCGTCATAGAGGTCGTCTGCCCCTTCTAAGACTTCTTTTCCTGTTTCTAATGCTGGATTATTCTCTAGTTCCTGCCTGAGTCTCTGTTCAAAAGCCTGAGTAGGAAGCTGAATGAGCTTCATAAGCTGAATCTGTTGTGGAGACAGCTTTTGAGAAAGTTTAAATTGAAGATATTGTTTTAACATTATAGTGATGGACTATTCAATACCTTAAATTATAGAAAGTATTTTAGTTTGAGAAATTAAAATTCTGCGTTTTGTGGGGTTCTTGGAAAAGGAATGACGTCTCTAATATTGCTCATTCCAGTAGCAAATAAGACCAGCCTTTCAAAACCTAATCCAAATCCTGAGTGTACTGCAGTTCCGTATTTTCTAAGGTCTTTGTACCACCATAGTTCTTTTTCATCTACTCCCATAGCTTTCATGCGCGCCTCTAAAACTTCTAATCTTTCTTCTCTTTGTGAACCTCCTACTATTTCTCCAATACCCGGAAATAGAATATCCATAGCGCGAACCGTTTTTTTGTCATCGTTTAAACGCATATAAAATGCTTTAATGTCTGCTGGATAATCAAATAGAATAACGGGACATTTAAAGTGCTTTTCTACCAAAAACCTTTCGTGTTCACTCTGTAAATCTGCTCCCCAGCCCTCTATGGGGTATTTGAATTTCTTTTTTTTGTTAGGGGTGCAGTTTTCAAGAATTTCAATGGCTTCTGTATAAGTGAGTCTCACAAAATTTTGATCTACTATAAAACGTAGTTTTTCTATAAGGGGCATATCACTTCTTTGGTCTTGAGGCTTTTGTTTTTCTTCTTCTAATAGCCTATTTTCAAGAAATTTTAAATCTTCCTGACAATTTTCTAATATATATATCAGTACTTTTTTTATGAAATCTTCCGCCAAATCCATATTGGCGTCTAAGTCATAGAAAGCCATCTCCGGCTCTATCATCCAAAATTCTGCCAAGTGCCTTGATGTATTAGAGTTTTCTGCTCTAAAGGTTGGCCCAAAGGTGTAGACTTTACCTAGCGCCATAGCAAATGTTTCTGCCTCTAATTGTCCAGAAACTGTTAAGTTGGTCTCTTTTCCAAAAAAGTCCTCTTTATAATTAATTTCTCCAGCCTCTGTTAAAGGAGGTGATTTAGGGTTTAAGGTAGATACTCTAAACATTTCTCCTGCCCCCTCAGCATCTGATCCTGTTATGATAGGTGTGTGTACATAATTAAAGTCCTGACTTCTAAAGTATTGGTGTACCCCAAAAGAAAGGGCAGACCTGACCCTCATCACAGCACTAAAAGTATTAGTACGCACTCTTAAGTGCGCATTTTGTCTTAAAAATTCTAAGGAGTGTTTTTTAGGTTGTATGGGGAATGTTTCAGGGTCTGAAACTCCAAGGACTACTACCTCTGTGGCTTGAATTTCTACACGCTGGCCTTTTCCTTGGCTCTCTTGTAACAATCCTGTAATTTTTAAGGCAGCACCTGTGCTAATTTTTTTTAATAAATTTTCATCAAAAGATTCAAAATCAATTACGCACTGAATATTATCTATGCAAGAACCGTCGTTTAAAGCTATAAAACGGTTACTTCTAAAACTTCTTACCCAACCTTGAACACTTAAAGTAGTGAGCGGAGCTGTGTCTTTTAAAACGGTTTTTATTCTGGGTGTTATCATGCTTTTTATTCCAATACAATTAAAAATTAAAGATAGTTTAAACAGTTAAACTTCACTTTCTTTTGGTAAAATATCTATTAGTGGTTTCTTTAAAGTTTGTTTGTTAGCTATGCTTTTTTCTAATGATAATAACAGAGATGGCAGTAGTATTAAATTAGAAAGCATGGCAAATAAAAGGGTAGCAGACACCAGACCTCCTAACGCAATAGTTCCTCCAAAACTGGATACTGTAAATACTGAAAAACCAAAAAATAGAACAATAGAGGTGTAAAACATACTAACTCCTGTTTCTTTTAAGGCTGCATATACGGAAGGCTTTATGCGCCAATTATTAGCAATGAGTTCCTGCCTGTATTTTGCTAAAAAATGAATAGTATCATCTACAGAAATTCCAAAAGCAATGCTGAATACTAAAATAGTAGATGGCTTTATGGGTACCCCTATAAAACCCATCATCCCGGCAGTCACAAGCAGAGGGAGTAGGTTTGGAATTAGTGAAATGACAATCATTCTAAAAGACCTAAACAAATAGGCCATAAATAGGGCTATTAAGAAGATAGCCAAAGCCAATGACATGATTAGGTTTTTAATCAGGTATTTGGTACCTTTTAAAAACAGCAATGCTTTTCCCGTTACCACTACCTCATATCGGTCTGCAGGGAACAGTTTTTGAACCTGCTCTAAAAGATTGGCCTCTACCGCTTCCATTTGGTCTGTTTTCACATCTTTAATGGCTGTAGACATTCTGGCTATTTGTCCTGTGCTGTCTGTGAAGTTTTTTAAGAGATTTTCATCGCTTCCTGAGTTTTGAGCGGTAGACAAAATAAACCCCCTTTCTTGGTTGGTTGGGAGTTGGTAATATTTAGGAATGTTGTTGTAGTAAGCTTGTTTAGAATACTTCACTAAGTTTACAACAGAAATAGGCTTTGATAGCTCTGGTGTTTCTTCTATATATTGGCTTAGGGCTTCCATCTGTTTTAAGTTGGAAGGTTTTAAAACGCCATTAGGTCTTTTTGTATCTATGATTATTTCAATAGGCATAATGGCATTAAATTCCTGTTCAAAGAAGCGAATGTCTTTAAAAAAAGGCTTGTCCTTAGGCATATCTTCTATTGGGCTTCCAGATGTTTTTATCCGGTAAATGCCAATAATACTTGTGGCTAATAAGAGCACAGAGACTATATACACTGCTATTCTTTGTTCTCTAACTATACGCACCATACTCCCAACAAAACGATCTATCCATTTTTTGTTTAAATGCCTAAGGTGTTTGTCCTTTGGTAGGGGCATAAAGGAGTAGCTAATAGGAATGATGAGTAATGATAAAATAAAGATTCCTATAATATTAATAGAGGCTACAATTCCGAACTCTTTAAGCAAGGTGCTTTCTGTAATAATAAAAGTAGCAAATCCAGAGGCAGTTGTAATATTAGTCATTAGGGTGGCATTCCCAATTTTTGATATCACTCTCTTTAAAGACAAAGCTTTGTTGCCGTGTTTTTGAACCTCTTGTTGGTATTTATTAATGAGGAATATACAATTGGGAATTCCTATCACAATAATTAGTGGTGGGATGAGTGCGGTAAGGACCGTGATTTCATACTCTAGTAGGCCCAATACACCAAAAGACCACATAACCCCAATAATAACCACCAACATTGAAATAAGGGTGGCCCTAAGACTTCTAAAAAAGAAAAAGAAAATAAGGGAGGTGACCCCCAACGCGCCTAAAATAAAAATGCCTATCTCGTCAATAATACTTTGGGCATTCATGGTTCTGATGTAAGGCATTCCAGAAACATGAGCTGTTAATCCAGTATCTCTCTCAAAATCATCTATGAGTTTTCTGAGGTCTTTAAGAACAAAGTCTTTTCTTACAGAGGTATTTAGGAGCTCTTTGTCCATATAAACCAGCATTCTTAAAGTTCCGGTTTCTTTGTTAAAAAGGAGCTGGTCATAAAAAGGCTGATTGTTGTAAAGGCTTAGCAATGCTTTGTCTAAAGTTCGCTGGTTTAAAGCACCACTCCCTATAAAGGGGGCCATTACAAACTTGTCTTCTGTATTAGATTTTTCTAATAGCTTTAGATTGTCTGTAGACAGCACAGAGGAGACTTCTGGAAATGCGGCAAATTGTTTGCTTAGTTTATTCCAACGCCTAAAATTTTCTAATTTAAATAGGGCACTGTCTTTAACCGCAATAGCAATGATATTTCCTTCTTCACCAAATTGAGAAACAAATTTCTGATATGCAATATTTACCGGATGGTGGTCTGGTAGTAGATTTGCTTCTGTGTTGGAAAAACGCATGTTTTTCCATTGCATAGACATGAAAACGGTAAAGAGTAAAACAGCAAAAAGAATTAAAATTCTATTTCTTAGAATGATTCTCGCTGTGATGGCCCAAAAATTTTGGGTACTATATGCTGCCATGAGGTTTTTTTAAAAAGGCTTATACCTTCATGATTTCTATTTCTTTTACAGCTAGCAACTCCTCTATTTTTTTACTGTATAGATTGGTGAGTTCCTGAATAGAGGCTTCTGCATCTTTAGCAGTATCTTCTGGTAATTCTATTGCTTTTATATCTTTATTAGCTTCTTGTCTTGAGTTTCGGACACCAATTTTAGCGTCTTCTGCCTCTGCTTTGGCTTGTTTTGCTAAGTCTCTTCTTCTCTCCTCTGTAAGTGGTGGCACATTAATAATAATGAGGTCTCCATTGTTCATTGGATTAAACCCTAAGTTTGCGTTTGTTATTGCCTTTTCAATTTCATGTAGCATTTTTTTTTCCCAGGGCTGAACAGAAATTGTTCTTGCATCTGTTGTGTTCACGTTAGCCACTTGAGAAAGCGGTGTAGGTGATCCGTAATAATCTACCATGACGGAAGATAGCATGATAGGGCTTGCTTTTCCTGCTCTAATTTTAGCAAATGCTTTTTCTAAGTGCGCCATGGCCTTATTCATGTTTTCTTTAGCGCTGTCTAGTATAAAATCTACTTCTTCATTCATCTTTTTAAAGATCTATAATTTATAAGTTTACAACAGTTCCAATAGCTTCACCTGAAACAATTTTTAATAGATTGCCTTTTTTATTCATATCAAAAACAATGATGGGCAATTTATTTTCTTGACTCAAGGTAAAGGCGGTAGTGTCCATTACTTTTAGTCCTTTTGCGAGAACCTCATTAAAGGATATTTTTTCAAATTTAATGGCATTTTTATCTATTTCAGGGTCTGAGCTGTAAATACCGTCTACCCTAGTGCCTTTAATAATTACATCTGCCTCAATTTCAATAGCTCTTAATACAGCTGCAGAATCTGTAGTAAAGTATGGGTTTCCTGTACCTCCTCCAAAAATCACCACTCTGCCTTTTTCTAAGTGTCTCATGGCACGTCTTCGTATAAATGGCTCTGCTACTTCATTAATTTCAATAGCGGATTGAAGACGTGTTTGAATGGATTTTTCTTCTAAGGCACTTTGTAGCGCTAGTCCGTTTATTACTGTGGCTAGCATACCCATGTGATCTGCCTGTACCCGGTCCATTCCATTACTAGCTCCTGCAACGCCTCTAAATATATTACCACCCCCAATTACTATAGCTACTTCAACTCCCTTGTCTACAACGGTTTTAATTTCATCTGCATAGTCTGCAATACGCTTTGGATCTATTCCGTATTGTTTTTCACCCATAAGGGCTTCTCCACTTAATTTGAGTAATATTCTTTTATATGGCATTTTCCTGGGTATTGCTTTCCACAAAAATAATCAAATTTATTTAGCCATAGCGCCTATGTGACTGTCTAGATTCAAAAAAAAACCCGTGTTCATTGAACACGGGTTTTTAAGAACACAATCAGGAGTGATTACCCCAATGCAACGCGTGCAAAAGAAACTACTTCTAAAGCAGCATCCGCCGTTTTCACATACTCAGCTACACTCATTTTAGAATCTTTAATGAATTCCTGATTCACTAAAGTATTGTCTTTCATGAATCTAACTATTTTTCCTTTGGCAATATTTTCTAACATTGCTTCTGGTTTTCCTTCTTGACGCAATTGATCTTTTGCAATCTCAATTTCTTTGTCAATAACAGATTGGTCTACACCTGCTTCATTCAGGGCTACGGGGTTCATGGCAGCTGCTTGCATGGCTACATCCTTGGCAATTACACCTGCACCAGCTGGGGCAGCAGACAATCCTACAAGGGTAGCAATTTTATTGCCAGCGTGAATGTAGCTTCCTACAAATGCAGCGTTTAGTTTTTCAAAACCACCTACTTCAATTTTTTCGCCAATGACACCAGTCTGTTCAGTTAATTTATCTTGAACAGTCATTCCTTTAAAATCTGATGCTAAGAAAGCTTCTTTGTTATCAAAATTTAAGGCTAATGATGCTAATTCAGTAGCTAAGGCTATAAAAGAATCATTTTTAGCAACGAAATCTGTTTCACAGTTTAAGGAAATAGCCACACCAGAAGTATTGTCTCCGTTTAAAACTGCTATGGCAGCACCTTCACTAGAGTCTCTGTCTGCTCTGTTGGCAGCTACTTTCTGACCTTTTTTACGTAATATTTCAATAGACTTTTCAAAATCTCCTTCCGCTTCTACTAAGGCTTTTTTACAGTCCATCATACCAGCTCCGGTAGTTTGTCTTAATTTGTTTACTTCTGCAGCAGTAATATTTGCCATGCTATTTTATTTTACTTTAATTAACTTAATGCAGCTATTAAATCTGCTTTTTTCATAGAAGATAATCCTTCAATACCCTTAGCGACAGCCATTTCTTTTAATTCAACAACAGTTTTGTTGTTTAAATCTTCAGATACTATTTCTACTGCTGGAGCTTCTACTGCTGGAGCTTCTACTGTTGGTGTTTCTGATACTGGAGCTTCTACTGTTGGCGTTTCTGCTACTGGAGCAGCTGCCACCTTCTCTGATTTTGGTGCTGCTTCTCTTTTTGGACTCTCTGTTTCAGAGTCACCTTCATTTTCTGCAGTTTTTTCAGACTTTCTCTCAGACAATCCCTCTGCAACAGCATCTGTAACATGTGCTAAAATAGCCTCGATAGATTTAGAAGCATCGTCATTAGAAGGGATAACAAAGTCAATTAGTTTTGGATCTGAATTGGTATCTACCATTGCAAAGATTGGAATGTTTAGCTTTAAAGCCTCTTTGACTGCAATATGCTCTCTCATAGTGTCTACTATAAATAAAGCACCAGGTAAACGAGTCATATCAGTAATAGAACCTAAGTTCTTCTCTAATTTAGCTCTCAGACGTTCTACTTGTAAACGTTCTTTTTTAGAAAGGGTGTTAAAAGTACCGTCTTTTTTCATACGGTCAATAGTAGCCATTTTCTTAACAGCTTTTCTTATGGTAATAAAGTTGGTTAGCATACCTCCTGGCCATCTTTCAGTGATATAGGGCATGTTAACTTTAGCTGCTTTTTCAGCTACAATGTCTTTTGCTTGTTTCTTAGTAGCTACAAAAAGAATTTTTCTACCAGAGGCAGCAATTTTCTTTAAAGCCTCGTTAGCTTCTTCTAACTTAGCAGCAGTTTTGTAAAGGTTAATTACGTGAATACCATTGCGCTCCATGTAAATGTAGGGAGCCATGCTTGGATTCCATTTTCTTGTAAGGTGACCAAAATGCACCCCAGCCTCTAAGAGGTCTTTTACTTCAATTTTGTTTGCCATTTTTTTACTTAGTTTACTTTCTGTTTGATTAGCAATGAAGCCTAAGCCGCATTTAGATGCTAAACTAGTTTCTGGTTTTTCCAGATAACAACCTGTTAATATAAAAACCTCCCATGGATGGGAGGATGCTTTTAAGAACGTATAAAGGCCTTAAAAATAAGGCCCTAATATTTTTAAAATAATTAACGTTTAGAGAATTGGAATTTCTTACGTGCTTTTTTCTGTCCAAATTTCTTACGCTCTACCATTCTTGGATCTCTTGTCAATAATCCTTCTGGCTTTAAAGTAATTCTGTTTTCAGCATCTATTTCACACAAAGCTCTAGAGATAGCTAAGCGAATTGCTTCTGCTTGGCCAGTGATACCACCTCCAAATACATTAACCTTTACGTCATATGTATCTTCAGTTCCCGTCAAAGAGAAAGGCTGGTTTACTTTGTACTGCAGGGTAGCTGTTGGAAAGTAGTTTTCAAGATCTCTCTTATTAATAGTCACTTTACCGCTTCCTTCTGAAAGGTATATACGAGCAACCGCTGTTTTTCTTCTTCCTATTTTGTGAATTACTTCCATTACTTAAATGATTCTAAGTTTATTGCTACTGGTTTTTGAGCCTCTTGATTGTGCACAGCACCTTCATATACTTTAAGGTTTCTATAAAGTTCTGCACCCAATTTATTTTTAGGTAACATCCCTTTTACAGCTTTTTCAACTAGTCCAATTGGCTTCTTAGATAACAACTCAGAAGCTGTCATTGACCGCTGACCACCTGGGTAGCCCGTGTGTCTAATATAAGTTTTAGTCTGCATCTTATTACCAGTCATGGTAACTTTCTCTGCATTTATGACTATCACGTTATCTCCACAATCTACGTGAGGAGTAAAATTAGGCTTGTTTTTTCCTCTAAGCATAATAGCTATTTTAGAGGCCAAACGTCCTAAAGTTTGTCCTTCTGCATCTACCATTACCCACTGTTTGTTAACTGTTGCTTTGTTGGCTGAGACAGTCTTATAACTTAATGTGTCCACACTAATATTTTTATTTATTAAACACTATAATCCCGATAATCGGGCTGCAAATGTACAACTAATTAGTTTAATTCCAAACGCTGTTTTTTGTTTATTTTTCTAAAGTTTCATTTTTTTTCACTTTCACTTTTCTTAATCATTTGTTAAAAGAATTAAATTGCGCATATATTCTGTATAAGGAACTTAAATTTACAGCTTTTTACTACTACTCTTTATGCTTCGCACTTTTTACACCTTACTTTTTTCATTGTTTATATCAAAGGCTGTTGCGCAGCAGACACCTAGCACAAAATACAATCCAAAGTACGATCAAAAAACCTACACTACCCAAAGGTTAGAGGGCTCCTTAAAACCAGACATAGACGGTAAAATTACAGAGGCTTTGTGGAATATAGTTCCTTGGGCTGGTGATTTTATTGAACAAGAGCCAGATGAGAATACACCTCCCAGTCAAGAAACACAATTTAAAATTACCTATGATGATTCTTATTTGTATGTAGCTGTTCGCTGTTTTGATACGGAACCCAAAAAAATAGAAAAAAGGCTTTCTAGAAGAGATGGCTTTCAGGGGGATAGAATTGCTTTTATACTGGACAGTTACTTAGACAAGAGAACTGCTTTTGCTTTTTCAGTGACTGCAGCAGGCGTAAAAGGGGATGAGTTTGTTTCTGAAAACGGAAAAAATTGGGATGACAGCTGGAATCCTATTTGGTATGTAGCCACCCAGATTGATGACTTGGGTTGGACTGCAGAAATGAAAATTCCCTTTAGTCAATTAAAATTTGGAAACGCTAAAGAACAGTTTTGGGGTCTACAGCTCTCTAGGTTGTTGTTTAGAGAACAACAACGTTCTGCTTGGGATAGAATTCCTCAGAATGCTGCCGGAATGGTCAGTGAATTTGGTGCTTTAAGAGGCCTCATAGATATTGCTCCACAAAGACAGTTAGAAATACAGCCCTTTACCGTGACTCAATATGACACTTATAAAAAGCAGCCAGGTAACCCTTATAGAGATGGTAATGATGCAAAATTAAACGTAGGTTTAGACGCTAAAATTGGTATTACCAATGACCTCACTTTAGACCTCACAGTGAACCCAGATTTTGGGCAGGTAGAGGCAGATCCTGGCGCTATTGCACTAGACGGTTTTCAGATCTTTTTTAAGGAGCAACGACCATTTTTTATAGAAAACAAAAATATTTTTGACTTTGAATTTGCCAATGGAAATGACAATCTTTTTTATTCCAGAAGGATTGGTAGAAGTCCACAATTAGGAGTATTGGCGCCGCAGGGCGCCTATGTAGACAAGCCAAATAACACCACTATTTTGGGCGCTGCTAAATTTTCTGGAAAGACCAAAAACGGTTGGTCTCTGGGGCTTTTAGAAACGGTAACTAATGGCATGAACGCACAGATAAATCAAAATGGTAATCTAACAGAAACCCTTGTAGAGCCCATGACAAACTATGTAGTGGGGCGTGCACAAAAGGATTTTAATGAGAGAATGTCTTATGTGGGAGGAATCTTTACTGCTACCAATAGAAAAATAGATACTCACTCTATTTTATTGCACAAAGCCGCTTATACAGCAGGAATAGACTTTATACACCAATGGCAAGACAGGACTTATTATATTGAAGGGAATGTCATTGGAAGTAGGGTAATTGGAGATTCTAGGGCCATTACAGCCACCCAGCAAAGTATTACCCGTTTATTCCAGCGCTCAGACGCCAGCCATGTGTCAGTAGATCCAACTAGAACCTCTTTAAGCGGGACTGGAGGGAAATTAGTATACGGTAAGGGTGCCGGTATTTGGCAATACAGCATGGGGGGGAATTGGCGATCTCCTGAACTAGAGCTTAACGATGTTGGTTTTTTAAGGGAAACAGACCTTATAAGACAATTTGTAAATCTAAATGGACAATTTCTAAAGCCAAGCAGCTGGTATAGGAGTGCTGGTTTGCGCTTTAGTCAAAATAGCACTTATGACTTTCAAGGAAATATGAACCGCATGCAATACGATTTTAGAAGTGAGGTTAATTTTACTAATAATTGGAATTTTGATATGGGTATGACTCACAAACCTCTTATTTATATAAATGCTTATTTAAGAGGTGGTCCAAGGTGGCGTTTTTCTGAAGAAAATTTTATGTTTTTATTTTTGGAAACAGATGATAGAAAAAAGCTCAGTGTTAGAGGAGGTTATGTGAAAAGCCAGGCCAAAGAAAACAATTTTTCTTTGGATAAGTATCAGTTCAGTCTAAGGTACCAGCCTTTAGACGCTCTCAGCACGTCATTGGAGCTTGAGTATGAGGTAAATCCAGCTAGGACCCAATACGTTACTCAGAAGTATGCGCAGAGTACCCCTTATTATATTACAGCGGCTATAGACCAGACTTCTTTTGTAGCCTCTATGCGTTTCAATTATACTTTAAATCCAAATTTGACCATTCAGTATTACGGCCAGCCTTTTATTGCTAGAGGGGTTTACGGTGATTTTAATTATGTGACAGACGCTGGGGCCAAAAAATTGGCCGATAGGGTGCGCTTGTTTACATCTGACCAAATTAAAATAGTCTCTGGGGACTATTTAATTGACCAAGATTTAGACGGACAAACAGATTATTCTTTTGCAGATCCTGACTTTTCTTTTGTACAGTTTCGCTCTAATTTAGTTTTGAGGTGGGAGTATATTCCAGGCTCTGAGTTGTTCTTAGTCTGGTCTCAGGGCGCTACAGGGAATGCAGACCCAATAGATATGTTGGGTTACAGTCTTAAAGATCAAATATTGAGACAAAAATTAGATAACACCTTTTTAATTAAGGCCACCTATAGGTTTGCAAGATAATTAATGCGCTTGTAGCCAGTTTTCTCCCGTACCAATTTCTACAGATAAAGGGACGCTTAAGCTGTAGGCACTCTCCATGGCTTTAGTCACCAATTCTCTTATTTGTTCAAGTTCAGGCTTGTAGACATCAAAGACTAGTTCATCGTGAACTTGTAAAAGCATTTTAGTTTGGAACCCCTGTGTTTCTAAACGTTTTTGAATATCAATCATAGCCAATTTAATAATGTCTGCGGCACTTCCTTGTATGGGTGCGTTTACCGCATTTCTCTCTGCAGCGCCTCTTACTATGGCATTGTTAGCATTAATATCTTTTAGGTACCTCCTACGGCCCATTACTGTTTCTACATAGCCGTTTTCTCTAGCAAAGTTAACCTGGTGGTTCATATATGCTTTTAGCTTAGGGTAGCTTTCGTAATAAGTGTCTATAAGGGCCTTGGCCTCTGAGCGGCTCAGGTTTGTTTGGTTGCTAAGTCCAAAGGCAGAGACACCGTATATAATTCCAAAATTCACGGTTTTTGCATGACTTCTCTGTTCTCTAGTTACGGCATCTAAAGGCACTCCAAATACCTTTGAGGCTGTGGCTGCATGAATGTCTGCCCCTTGCCTAAAGGCGGCTAACATATTGTCTTCTTCGCTTAGGGCCGCAATAATTCTGAGTTCTATTTGAGAGTAATCTGCTGCCAGTAATAGATGGTCTGAGTCTCTGGGGATAAAGGCTTTTCTAATTTGTCTGCCCCTTTCAGTTCTAATAGGAATGTTTTGAAGGTTGGGGTTATTGCTGCTGAGCCTTCCTGTGGCTGCCACCGTTTGCATATAGTCTGTGTGCACCCTTCCTGTCACTTCAGACACTTGCAAGGGCAATGCGTCTACATAAGTACTCTTTAGTTTGGCCAGCCCCCTGTACTCTAATATATCCTTAATAATGGGGTGGTCTTTAGCCAAATAAGAGAGCACCTCTTCCGCGGTAGAAAATTGGCCAGTCTTTGTTTTCTTTGGTTTTTCTATTAATTTAAGTTTCTCAAATAAAATGTCCCCTAACTGCTTGGGAGAAGCAATATTAAAAGTTTCTCCCGCGGCCTCATAAATACTTTTTTCAAGGACTAAAATATCACTATCTAAATCTTTGGATAGGCTTTTTAGAAAGGGAACATCTAAGCGTATGCCTTGTAATTCCATAGACGCTAACACTTTTAATAAAGGCACTTCTATGTCTTGAAAAAGAGATTCGTTCCCTGCAGCTTCTAATTCTGGCCTAAAGAGCTGTGCCAGTTGGAAGGTGATGTCTGCGTCTTCTGCCGCGTATTGCGTTTGCTGTTCTAATGATACCGCTCTCATACTTATCTGATTTTTCCCTTTTTTGCCAATGAGCTGCTCAATGGGAATGGGAGTGTAGTTTAGATAAGTCTCCGAGAGCACTTCCATATTGTGGCGCATGTCAGGATTTATGAGGTAATGGGCCAGCATGGTATCAAAACATGGACCTTTTACCGCCATTTGATATTGGTGCAATACTTTGATATCATATTTTAAATTTTGACCAATTTTTTCTATGGTCTCAGACTCAAAAAATGATTTTAATTCTTTTAGGATTTCTAGCGCTTCAGTCCTGTCTTCTGGAATAGATATATAAAAGCCTTTATGCGCTTCCCAGCTAAAGGCTATTCCAACCAGCTGTGCTTCTAAAGGGTTTAAGCTGGTGGTTTCTGTGTCAAAACATACCTGCGTTTGTTTGGAGAGCTTGTCTAAAAAAAGCTTCATTCCAAGACCTGGCACCACCAATTGATAATGATGAGACAAGCTAGAAATATCTTTTCTGTTAGTAAAAATAGTACCACCTTCTGCGCCAGAGGCGTCTAAGTCAAAAAGACCAAATTGACCACTTCCAGCGCTGGGCATTTCTATTGGTGTTCTATTTTTCAGAGCTTCTCCAGCCTGAGTTGTAGTAAAAGTTTGGTCTTCTAATTCTATTGGGTTGAAAAAGATTTTTAGAAACTGTTCTGTAAGCCTTCTAAATTCTAAGGTTTCAAATATGGCTTGTACCTTTTCACTGTCTGGAGATGAGAGTTCATAGGCGGCTGCGTTAAAGGTTACATCACAGTGAATGTTAATGGTAGCCAATTGCTTGGAGAGCATTCCAAGGGCTGCATTTTCTGCTACCTTCTCTTTCATTTTTCCATTGAGCTTCTCAGTGTTGGCTAATAGATTTTCCATACTTCCAAACTCTTTTAAAAACTTTTTAGCAGTTTTTTCTCCTACCCCTGGTAGGCCTGGAATATTGTCACTGGCGTCACCCATCATACCTAAATAGTCTATGACTTGTTCCGGTCTTTCTACTCCAAAACGTTTTTGAATTTCAGGAATGCCCCAGATTTCAATGCCATTACCCATTCTGGCTGGGCGGTACATAAAAATATTTTCAGACACCAATTGCCCAAAATCCTTGTCTGGAGTGACCATAAAAACCTGGTAGTCCTCTTTTTCTGCCTGCTTGGCTAATGTGCCAATAATGTCATCGGCCTCTAGGCCTTCTAGGACTACTACAGGAATGTGCATGGCCTTTAAAATCTCTTGAATATAGGGGACAGCCAGTTTTATAGCGTCTGGTGTTTCTAATCTGTTGGCCTTGTATTCTGGAAATAATTCTGTGCGCTCTTTGCTGCCCCCTTTGTCAAAACAAACCGCTAAATGGTCTGGTTTCTCTCTCTTAATCACATCGAATAGAGAATTCATAAATCCCATAATGGCAGAGGTGTCCTCCCCTTTAGAATTAATTCTTGGGTTTTTTATAAGTGCGTAATAGCCTCTAAAAATAAGGGCATAGGCGTCTAAGAGAAAGAGTCTTTTTTTGGACATTGTAATAGGTAGTAAGATTTAAATATAAGAGGTAGCTGGTCTATTTTCTTGGCCGCTGCTGGCATAATAACTATAGGAGAAGCCAGGTTGAATACAATAGGCACCTGTATCTCCTTTTTTGTTTAAGGCAATAAAGCCTACTTGAAAATCTGAGTAAGAGGGGTTCTTTTTAACTATGCGCATAACGGCTTCTTCACAGGCCTCTTGTGGGCTCATTCCTTGGCGCATGAGTTCTACAATTAGAAAACTCCCCACAGTTTTTACCACTTCTTCTCCCACTCCTGTAGCTGTGGCTGCTCCAATTTCATTGTCTACAAATAAGCCTGCGCCAATGAGTGGGGAGTCTCCCACACGGCCAGCCATTTTATAGGCCATTCCAGAGGTGGTGCAGGCACCAGAGATATCTCCGTTTTTATCTATGGCTAGCATGCCAATGGTGTCGTGATTTTCTATATTTATGATAGGGCTGTATTTTGAAGTGACCTTCCAAGCTTCCCATTCTGATTTGGATTGCGGGGTGAGTAGAATGTCTTTTTTAAAACCCATTTCATAAGCAAATTGCTCTGCGCCCTCTCCTGCTAGCATGACATGTGGGGTTTCTTCCATGACCTTTCTGGCCACTTGAATGGGGTGGGCAATATTTTTTAGATAAATAACCGCGCCGCAATTCCCTTTTGGGTCCATGATACAGGCATCTAAGGTGACATGGCCATCTCTATCTGGACGGCCTCCTTTTCCTACAGTTTGGTTACTCAGATCAGATTCTTCTATCATAACCCCTTGCTCTACGGCGTCTAAGGCGCTACCTCCGGCTTTTAGTATTTCCCAAGATTTGGAAGTTGCATTGTGAAAATTCCAAGTGCAAATAGTCAGAGGAGCTATTGTGTTTTTAGCGGTTAAATGGAATGGCTTGTGGGTGTTTTGGTGGGCAGTTTTTATTTCTTGTGCCAATAAAGGAACAGCAGCTAGGGCGGTGACACTAAGCCCAGCTTTTTGAATGAATTTTCTTCTTTGCATTTGTTGGGTGAATGAGGTGGTTGGTTTATTTTTTTTTCTTAATAAGGGCCCGTCCTACTTTTTCAATACCAGCAATAATTGCGTCTATCATGGGGATCCAATATTTAATAAGACCTATAAAGGCTGCGCAACCTAGTATGATAAAGAAGTATCTCATGGGTGTGTATTAGATTGATAAAAATACAGATTTAAATGGAAACCTTTCCCTTATATTTGTGAATATGATAGTAGAAGTTTGCTGTAATTCCATAGCATCTGCGGAGGCAGCCCAAGCAGCTGGTGCTCAAAGGATTGAATTTTGTACTGGACTTGCGCTGGGGGGGCTTACTCCTTCGTGGGGTGTTTTGGAAGAATACATGGCACTTATTCACACGCCTACTAGGGTGCTTATTAGACCCAGAGAAGGAGATTTTACTTATAGCGCGTCTGAGTTTAGTAGCCTTCTTAAAGACATAGAACACTGTAAGAATTTGGGTTTTGAAGGTGTGGTGAGCGGTGTGCTCACTGCACAAAATGAATTGGACGAAGTACGGACGAAGGAATTGGTGTGTGCTGCTACAAAAGATTCCTTCACTTTTCACAGGGCCTTTGATTGGATCCAAAACCCCTTAGCAACTATTGAAAAATTAGCCTCTATGGGTGTGCATACCCTACTATCTTCTGGGGGCGTTCCTAAAGCTATAGATGGCCTACCGCTTCTAAAGGAATTAATGGCTTTAAATACTGGAATAACCCTTATGCCAGGCAGCGGTGTAAATGTTCAGAATGTGCGTGTTTTTAAAGAGGCAGGCTTTAAGGCAGTTCATTTGTCTGGGGTGGCTGCAATTCCCATTTTAAAAACAACCCCTCCTGTTTCTTTTTCAAGTGTAGCTTTACTCTCAGACACCCATAGGTTTACCACGCAACAAAAAACTATTGAAGACTTATTAGAGATTGCAAAGGGTTAAATTCGAAAGACAAGCTGCCTTATAATTAATCTCTTATATAGAAGCCTTTATACTGTATTTACTTATCTTATATTTGTAAAAAAAATGTCAATGCGCTGGATTATTTTCACTGCCCTATACCTAGGTTTTGCCTGGTACTGTTTTCAGGCCTTTAAAACTTCTTTTCGAAATCCACTTTTTGCAAATTTATATTTGGTTTCTGCTATTTTTATTTTGGGTTTTTTTATTTTTCAATTCACACTTACTCCAGAAGATTCTAAAATATTAACTCCCTATAAATCCTATTCTATGGGGTTTATGGGTAGCTGGTTTTTGTTTAGTATTGGGGTGGTTTTTTTCTTGTTGTTTGAAGATGTGTTTAGATTGCTTTGGGCTGGGATAATGAAGCTGTTAAATTGGGAGAATCCCGCTGTTTTTCCCTCTAGAAGAAAGTTTATTAGCACGCTGGCATTGGGGCTTGCAGCCATTCCTTTTGGAGCTTTGTTGTACGGTATGTTTAGAGGCAAATACCGTTACAAGGTACTTTCATATGAGTTGGCTTATAAAGATTTACCTGCCGCTTTTGACGGCTACAAAATAACCCAGATATCTGATATCCATTCAGGCAGTTTTGACAATGCTAAAAAAATTTCTTACGGAATAGACCTTATTAACCAACAAGGGTCAGATGTACTTCTTTTTACTGGAGATTTAGTAAACAATAAAGCCAGTGAGATGGAACCTTGGAAAGATCTCTTTGGTAGCTTAAAGGCTGTAGATGGCAAGTTTTCTATCTTGGGAAATCATGACTACGGAGACTATACGTCTTGGGAGTCTGAAGCAGCCAAAGAGGCTAATTTAGATAGGTTAAAGATCATTCAAAAAGAAATGGGTTTTGACTTGCTATTAAATGAGCACAGATATTTGGAGAAAGATGGCCAAAAAATAGCCTTAGTGGGAGTGGAGAATTGGGGAAAAGGAGGTTTTAAGAAAGCTGGAGACCTCAATAAGGCAGTGTCTCAAGTTTTAGATGAAGATTTTAAAATTTTACTATCTCATGACCCTTCTCACTGGGAGTACGAAGTGGTAGATCATCCCCTGCATTTTCACCTCACTCTTAGTGGCCACACCCATGGTATGCAGTTTGGCATTGAAATTCCTGGTTGGATAAAGTGGAGCCCTATAGCTTGGCGTTATAAATACTGGGCTGGAATTTATGAATCTGCTGGTCAGTATATAAATGTGAATAGAGGCTTTGGCTTCTTAGGCTACCCGGGCAGGGTAGGAATTTGGCCTGAAATCACAGTCATTACCTTAAAAAAGTCTCTATAAATTGTTTTTTAGGTTTTTTTACTACATTTGGTTTTACTTATGATGCTATGATATGTCTAAATTTGGCGAATTAATAGATTTAAATGTTCCAGTGCTTATAGACTTCTATGCAGATTGGGACGAGCTTTCCATTTCTATGCATGAGGTGCTCAGAGATGTTGCGGCTGCTATTGGAGACAGGGCAAAAGTCATTAGGATAGACGCTGAAAAGAACCCAGACCTTGCTCAAGCACTCCGGGTAACTACCCTTCCTACCCTTATGATTTATAAGGATGGAGAAATGGTATGGCGCCAGAGCGGGGCTCAAGACGCCAATACCTTAATGGGGATTATTGGCGAATACACTTCTTAATATTAATGCCAAAATTTATAATTCATTTTTAAGTAAGCGCTGCAAAACAAATCCTTTAATTCTCCAGAGGTACTATTTCTAATCCTTCTGCTGGAAGATCTGGATTGGCATTATCTTTTTGAACGCGCTCTTCCATGCCTTCATAAAAATGAGAGAATTTAGCCATATACAAATCAAATTCTGCACTTTCTATTTCTCCCAAATCTGAGAGATCCCCCGCTTTTAAGACATCTAAAATACGTCTGTATCCTTCTAGATTTTCAATAATGTTTTGTATGTCATTGAATTGCTCCCCTAAGTCCATGGCTACATAATAGGAGAGGTGTTGCTGGTAAATAGTTTTGAGCTCATAATAGATTTTTCTAGCCTTTTTTTTATCTCCAACAGCGTAATAGCCTTCTAAAAAGGGAACCACAAAATTATAGTAGTCAAAACCTTTTACAGGGATATTTTTCATGGCGAGGTCTATGATTTCTTTGGCAGAAGACAGTTTATTTTCTGCAATAAGAGTCTCTACCAATCTAGCCATATTGCTTCTAAAAGAGAGTCCCTGCACCCTAGTTTGAGGGTCTAAATACAGGTCTGGATCTCCAGAATTACCCCATTCCCAGCTCTTCACAATTTCTGTCATAAGGTCTGTATCTATTCGCCCCATTTCAAAAACATTTTCGTATTTGGTTTTAATGGGAACTAATTTGTATACCAATCCGTCTAATTGCAAGTAATCTTTCATCCATATGTATTCACCAGCATCAAAGCTTCCGCCAGAAAAGTAAATAGGGCGTTTCCAGTCATTGTTGGCCAAAATATCTAACATCAGAAGCCTATTTTTTGGAAGGGCAGAGCGGGGAAGGTCTATATCTATATAATCTACAATAAGGGCACTGTCTTTAGCTTTGACTAGGCCACTGGCCAGCACATTTTCCTTGTTTACGGGCACTCTTATTTTATTAGTAGGATAATAGACAATGTCTAAGTTGCTTTCTGAATACTGGCTTAGGTCTGCGCCTTGGGTTCCAAGTAAATGTTTGAATTTAGTCTGAGGCTTATTACTTCCTACCCAATTAATAAAATCCTTTATGTCCCACCTGCTCTCTGTGGCTTCTTGAAAATAAATAGCGTCTCTATTGCCGTAATGATAAAGATCATGCGTGAGTTGAGACGGAATAGGATCACTGCTATAGGCTTTTCTCTTCATTTGGTCAATATACCAGTCTGTGGCAAAAAGGCTTGTGTTTACTACCCTTACGTCTGTTCTATAGCCCTCAATTTCTTGGGCGTACCAAAGGGGGAAGGTGTCATTGTCTCCAATGGTAAATAAAATAGCCCCGGCGTTTTTTTGAGTAGAATTTAAATAGGCTTTAGCACTACTTTGGGCTGTTTTTTTATTGGACCTATCATGGTCATCCCAGTTTTGAAAACCCATAAGTGCAGGCACTGCTAAAAAGCACATCGCAACTACTACAGGAGCCACCCATGATTTTTTAACAAGCGCACCCAACTCTTCATAGAGCCCGTACACTCCTATTCCAATCCAAAGGGCGAATATATAAAAGGAGCCTACTAAAGAATAATCTCTTTCTCTGGGCTGAAATATATAAGGGTTGGTATAAAATTGAATGGCTAGTCCCGTAAACATAAAAAACACAAACAGGGCCCAAAATTGTTTTTTGTCTTTTTTAAACTGAAATAAAATTCCAATTACTCCTAAGAGTAAAGGGAGAAAAAAGTAGGTATTTCTTCCTTTGTTATCTAAGATGTCTGCAGGAAGATTTTCTTGAGTGCCCAACCTAGGACTGTCTAAAAATGACAGCCCGCTTAGCCAATTTCCGTGTTTGTCATAGCGTCCTTGAATGTCGTCTTGTTTTCCTGTGAAATTCCACATAAAATAACGCCAGTACATATAGTTAAACTGAAAGTCAAACATATAGCGTAGATTGTCCATAATTGAAGGGGGTAATACTTCTATATAGTCTCTAAATTCTCTGAGAAAAGAAATGTAGGCCGCCTCATCTATTTCTCCTTTTGCCAAGCCATTTTTGAATTGTCCAACAGTGGTTTTTAGTTCCTCACTGTCTAGGTATTCGTTTTTAATTCTAAACTCTAAAGGCCCGTAATAACGCATATAGTTTTCTGCATGCTGCTCACTCCACATTCTAGGTAAAAGTCCCATATGTTTAGGGTCTGATCCCTGTAGCGCTCCTTCAAAATAGTTTACAATAACGTACTTACCTGTTTTGTAATTTTTCTCGTATTTAGGCTTGTCATCTTTTTCAATACTGGAGCTGCTAAAAGAGTTTGAATAATATGCGCCGTAAACAGGGCTGTCTACCCCAGGGTATTGTTCTCTGTTGTAGTAGGCCAAAAGAGACCTAGCGTCTGAAGGGTCATTTTCATTAATGATCACTCCAGCGTTGGCACGAATGGGGAGCATAAGCCAGCTAGAAAACCCTAAAATCATAAACATTACAGAGAGTACAACTGTATTAGCACCCACCAAGTTTTTAGATTTGGTATAGTTGAGGGCGGAATAAAATAAACCAATAAAAACAAGACCCATAAGTATAGACCCGGAATTAAAAGGCAAACCAAATGTATTTACAAAAAATACCTCAGACCATCCAAATACTTTTAGTACATAGGTAAGTGAGAATTTATAAACTAGCATTAATAAGCCCACTACTAGTATATTAGCAGCTAAAAAGTTTTTAACAGTGGTTGTTTTATATTTTTTAAAGTAGTAAAGGAGTCCAATAGTAGGTATGGCTAAAAAGCCCATAAATTGAATTCCAAAAGTGAGTCCTACCACAAATGAGATCACCACCAACCATTTATCTCCTCTATCTTCCTCTAACTGATCTGTCCATTTAAGTCCCATCCAGAGTAACAATGCCATAATAAAACTAGCCATGGCATATACTTCAGTCTCTACTGCGTTAAACCAAAAACTATCTGAATATGCAAAAGCCAAAGAACCTACCAGGCCACTTCCAAGAATAGCAATAGACTGGGCGTTGTTATACTGAACGGTTTTACCAATGAGCTTTCTCACTAAATTTGTGATGGTCCAAAACATAAAAAGAATGGTAAATGCAGAAGAAACACCAGATACGTAGTTCACCATTCTGGCCACTTGTTCAGGATTTGGCGCAAACATAGCAAAGAATGCTCCAATCATTTGCAACAATGGTGCTCCTGGTGGATGCCCTATTTGCAGCTTGGCAGAAGTGGCAATATATTCTCCAGCGTCCCAAAAACTACCGGTAGGTTCTACTGTTAAAGCGTATGTAATAAGTGCTATAAAAAAGCATATCCACCCTAAACGGCGGTCCCAAAGGTCAAGATCTCTTGCAAACATTCGTAATTTTTTTAGTAACAAAAGCGAAATTACTAATTAATATACATATGCGGTCTTAAATTGTTAAAGCTTTAGTAAGAGAAATATTCAAAAAAGATTTGTAGAAGTGAAAGTTTGTATTAAATTTGCAGCCTCTTACACATTAGTGGTCTATGGTGTAATGGCAACACTTCTGTTTTTGGTACAGACATTCTAGGTTCGAGTCCTAGTAGACCAACAA
>CAWWAC010000015.1:0-40086 GCA_963934855.1 uncultured Flavobacteriaceae bacterium | reverse complement strand
CCTCACCAGGAATCGAACCTGGATCTAAAGTTTAGGAAACTTCTATTCTATCCGTTGAACTATGAGGCTAATGGTCCCTTGACGGGACTGCCAAAATAACGAAAATTCTCTATTAAAAATGAAAAAAAGACAGGAGATTAAAGATTCTTCTTTATGTTAAAAATTAATATGTTAGAATCATTTCAAATGAATAACTTTAGGGTATTATTTAATGCTATGGAAAGAAAGCAGTTTATGAAATCAATTGGTAAAGGTGCTGCATTTACCCTCACTTTTAGTTGTTTAAGTAGCTGCTTAGAAGAGGAGACCGGGATAGATACGTTAGCGTTAATTCCAGATAGTAATGGGGTATTGTTTAGTATAGATTTAAGCCAGAAAGAGGGACTAAATCTTAAAAATCCTGGAGATTTTTTGGTAAAAAATACAGTGGTAATTGCCCTAAATACTAATAATAAGTTTGTGGCAGCCACTCAAATATGCAGTCATAAGTCTTTAAAGAAAGTTATTTTTAGAAATAGTGAATTTTATTGTCCTGAGCACGGTGCTCGTTTTACACAGCAAGGATTGGGTTTGAATTCAGACGCGTCTAAGGGACTTAGAGTATACCCTACCAAATTAGAGGGAAATACACTCTCTATTTTAGCTCCAGTCTCATGAAAAGAATCATTATAATTTTAGTATTTCTCAGTTTTTACCAACAGCTACAATCACAAGACTGGGAAAGTACATGGACCCAGGCTCAAAAAAAATCTGCGCTAGAAAAGAAACCTATTTTATTGATTTTTTCAGGTTCAGATTGGTGTGCTCCCTGTATAAAGCTGGAAAGAGATATTTGGACATCGGATGCTTTTAAAGCCTTTGCAAAAGAACAGCTCATTTTGTATAAAGCAGATTTTCCGCGTAAAAAAACAAACCAATTAACAGCAGCTTTGGCTACTCAAAATAAGTCCTTGGCCGCTACATTTAATGCCCAAGGATATTTTCCTTTGGTAGTGCTCACCAACCATACGTCAGAAATATTAGGAGAGACAGGCTATAAAAACATAAAAGCACAAGACTATATCACTTTGCTTAAAAGCATGTATGAAGAATAGATTATTAGTGGCCATGTTTTTTTTAATAATGGTTTTTTTAAAGACAGCTGTTTATGGGCAGGGTGTAATTTTTACAAAAACCACTAAGCTTATGGGCAGCCGCTTTGAAATTACTTTGGTCTGTGAGCCGCAGCAGTCTTCCGATTACTTGGCTATGGCCACTGAAGAAATTAGCCGTATTGAAAAAATAATTTCTTCATGGGATCCAGCATCGGAAACTAGCGCTATAAATAGAAATGCAGGAATAGCTCCCGTGAAGGTTTCTAAAATGCTGTATGATCTCATTCAAAGATGTCAACGTATTTCCAAAATCACTTTTGGGGCTTTTGACATTTCTTATGCAGCCATAGATCCTATTTGGGTTTTTGACGGAAGTATGACCTCCTTTCCCACTTCTGAAGCTTTGGCTGCTTCCATAGAGAATATTGGCTATGAAAAAATTATTTTAGATGCGCAAGCACAAACTGTGTTTCTTAAAAATAAAGGAATGAAAATTGGTTTTGGAGCTATTGGAAAAGGCTTTGCAGCCGATGCCACTAAGTTGCTTTTAATTTCTAAAGGCGTACAAGCAGGAATTATTAATGCCTCTGGAGACCTCACCACTTGGGGTGAAAAACCAGATGGCACCCATTGGCAGGTAGGAATTAGTAATCCAGAAAATCCTTCTAAAGTTTTTTCTTGGTTTCCGGTCATTAATGCGGCAGTAGCTACTTCTGGGAACTATGAAAAATATGTAACTTTAAATGCCAAGCGGTACAGTCATATTATAGACCCGCGCACAGGATTGCCTGTAGAAGGGGTAAAGTCTGTGACAGTTTTTGCCCCCAAAGCAGAACTAGCAGACGCACTAGCTACTGCTACGTTTATTATGGGTGTAGACGCTGGTATGGCTACTTTAGCTCAATTGCCTGGAATTTCTTGTATTGTAGTAGACGCTCAAAATAATATTTATTATTCAAAAGATTTAAAGGTAGAACCGGTTAAAAACAGATAGATGAGAAAATTACTTTTAATGATATTTGCTGGTTTTTTTGCCACTTCTTGTGTGGCTGTAAAAGAATATGAGAAAGCCCAGCTCAATTCAGAGGATATGGTGTTGTCTGCTAAGTCTATTTGTAGGTTTGAGACCAATATGCATATTTATAGAGAAGGCGCTGCTGGCGCTAATGGCGGTAAAATGGGAGGTGGTTGTGGTTGTAATTAAATGTAATAATACGCACTACAAAAGGCTGTTTTGTTGTTTAGTATTCTTAGTAAGCGCCACCCTTTTGGGTCAAACAAAGGCAGAAACTCCCTTGAAAAATGGAAAAGACAAGGGGTATGTAAAAAAAGTATTAGACCAGATAGAGGTAGAAACCCTCTTTAGTTATTATATTCAGGATGGTCAAAATGCAGCTGTAACTGGAGGAGAGGGAACTGAATTTTTAACAGATACCTCTTCTACTTTGGTGATTAGAATTCCAATAAATGAAAATGATGTGCTTAGTATAGACACCGGATTATCTGCCTATACCTCTGCTTCTTCTAGTAATGTAAATCCTTTTGACCAACAAAACGGTGTGGCCAGTCCATGGGTAGCATCTTCGGGGGCGTCTAGAGCAGATGTACTTGCGTATTTTAATCCTTCTTATACACATAGCTCAGAAGATAGAAATACCGTTTATACAGCCTCTTTGGCGGCGTCTCAGGAATACGATTATCAATCTTTTGGTTTTGGTTTGGGATTAGCAAAGCTATACAACGAAAAAAATACAGAGATAAGCGTGCAGTCTAAGGTCTATTTTGACGCCCACAAACCACAATACCCTATTGAATTAAGAGGTGGTTTTTTTGACAATAATATACGAGGATCCGGAACTTACGCACCTCTTTTTAATGGTTTTAGCCAACTAAAAAGAAATACGTATGCACTTTCTCTTTCTTTCTCTCAAATTATAAGCAGTAGATTGCAGGGTGCAATTTTCATTGATGCTGTTATGCAAGAAGGTCTTTTGTCTTCGCCCTTACAGCGGGTTTATTTTGCTGATAGACAAGACTTTTTTGTAGGAGATTTTCAATTGGCAGATCAGGTAGAGACCCTTCCTTTTTACAGGTATAAATATCCTATTGGGGGCCGATTAAATTATTATTTCAATGATTGGCTAATGGTGAGGAGCTATGCCCGTTACTATATGGATTCTTGGGGCATGCAAGGACTTACTGCAGAACTTGAGCTTCCCATTACTATTTCCCCTTCTTTTAGTCTCTATCCAAATTATAGATTTTATAAGCAAACTGCAGCAGATTATTTCTTTGAAAAAGAGGTTGCTACTTCTCAAGAGACATTCTATACCTCAGATTATGATCTTTCTGCTTTTACTAGTCACCAGTATGGTATGGGACTTAGATACAAGGATATCTTTGCTAGCGCTAAGCTATGGAGAATAGGTTTAAAGGCTGTAGATTTAAGGTACAGTCATTACAGACGCTCCAATGGTTTGGTGGCTAATATTAGTTCTTTGGGCTTTTTGTTTGTAGTAGATTAATAAAGTCTAAAACTAGTCCTTGATCACCGTTAGAGTCTCTCCAGAAATGCTGGCAGAAAAAGATTTTAGGTCTCCACTTGTAGCTCCAGAATCACAATTTTTAGTGTTGTTATCAATTCCAAAATTATTCCCGTGATTGGCACAGTTAAAAACATTGCTGTTATAGCTCCATTGCGTTTTAGTGCCTTGGTGAGGGCAGCAGTTGTCAAAGGCTCTAATAGTGTTTTCATTTACCCTGAGTAATAGAAGCCCTGCCGATGTTAAGTTTAACCAACCGCCCACAGAGGCTAATTTTGTAAAATTACTATTGGCTAAATCTATAGAGAAATTATTTCCATTTACAGTGAGACCAGCAGTATTGTTGTTTACTGGAGTATTGTTATTTCCTGTAGAAATTTCATACATAGGGTCTTCAGACGCAGAACAGGCTTGGAGGAGTGTGACACCAAAAATAGCAAAGGCTACTTTAGGACAAGTGGTTTTTAGAAAGTCTCTTCTGTTTTTCATAAGCTTTTTATTTTAAAGATAATTCTCAAAATTCACTTATGAAAGTCAAGTTTGTTAATTATATGAACGCGATACAAACTTTATTTGACATCTTCTTCTCATTTATCTGGATTAAGTTTGTGTTATTTAGCTTTTTTAAGGCTCAAAAAACCTATTAACTAACTGTAATTAAATTAGTTATATTTTTTTTGAATTTTTTTTAAAAGGCAGTATTTTTTGAATTTTTTTGTTTTCATTTGTCCTGGCATTTAGCTGAACATAATGAAAAGTGTTTCTATATGGGAGTGTTTAGAAAATCCGAAGTGTTTTCTAAATGCAGCTTATCAGATAGGCTACCATAATTTAAAGCGAACTTCTACTACTCCAATTGTGCAAAGCCAGCACGAGTATTTTTTTATACCCACCACTGCTCGTCAAATTATGATCTAGTAGGCATTTTTGCACCTTATTTTTAAAAACAGTTAGCGCTCTATAGCTTCTAACCATTTATAATTTTTTATTTTGCATAAATGAATATTAAGTACATAGATTTAATAAACCAGAGTTACTATTTTCCCCAAGAAGAATTTACCCTAGAAGAAGATCACTTGCGTTTTCATGGAATTGAGCTTGAAAAGTTAGTAGCACAATACGGCACCCCCTTAAAATTTACCTATCTACCAAAGATTTCCGAAAATATTAATAGGGCTAAAGGATGGTTTGAAAAAGCCATCGAAAAACACCAGTACAAAGGGAAATACTACTATTGTTACTGCACAAAAAGCTCGCACTTTAAGCATGTGCTAGATGAGGCGCTCAGTAATGATATTCATATTGAAACTTCTTCTGCATTTGATATTAATATTGTAGAAGCTTTAAAAGAGTCAGGTAAAATTAAGCCCGACACTTTTGTTATTTGTAATGGTTTTAAAAGGGCTCAGTACGTAGAGAATATTGCTCGTTTAATTAATGGGGGTCATGAAAATTGTATTCCTATTATAGACAACTACGAAGAGATTTCTCTTTTGTCTGAAAAAATTAAGGGAGACTATAAAATTGGAATTAGGATTGCTTCTGAGGAAGAGCCTAAATTTGAGTTTTATACCTCCAGATTAGGGATTGGATACAGAAATATTGTTCCTTTTTATGAAGACCAGATTAAAGGACAAGAGAATGTGGAGCTTAAAATGCTTCATTTTTTCATCAATACTGGCATTATTGACAATGCGTATTATTGGAATGAGTTAAGTAAGTGTCTAAAGGTGTATGTGCGTCTTAAAAAGATTTGTCCAAGCTTAGATAGTTTAAATATTGGTGGGGGTTTCCCTATTAAAAACTCATTAGCTTTTGACTATGACTACGTTTATATGATAGACGAGATTTTAAACCAAATAAATACTATTTGTGCAGAGGCAGAGGTTCCTGTACCTCATATTTTTACAGAGTTTGGAAGTTTCACTGTAGGGGAAAGTGGCGGAGCTATTTATCAGGTACTTTATCAGAAACAACAAAATGACAAAGAAAAGTGGAACATGATAGACTCTTCTTTTATTACTACGCTTCCAGATACTTGGGCTATTAATAAAAGATTTATTATGCTGCCAATAAACAGATGGGAAGACGAGTATGAGCGCGTTTTGTTGGGAGGTCTTACTTGTGACAGCGATGATTATTACAATTCAGAACAGCATATGAACGCCATTTATTTGCCTAAATTTAAAAAAGAAAAACCACTGTATATTGGTTTCTTTAATACAGGAGCTTACCAGGAATCTATAGGAGGGTTTGGAGGTTTACAACACTGTTTAATTCCAACACCAAAACACATTCTTATAAATAAAGACGCCTTAGGCAATATCACCACTTCATTATTTTCACATCAACAAGAAGCATCTGAAATGCTTAAAATTTTAGGGTATGAGCAAGAGTAATTATGCAGGAATTCCAGATCAATTTGCCCAATTAGAAACGGCAAAAATAGTTCTTATCCCAGTGCCATATGACGGTACAAGTACTTGGGGTAAAGGAGCAGACAAAGGGCCAGAAGCCTTTTTAAATGCATCCGAAAACATGGAACTCTATGATATAGAAACAGCTACAGAGGTTTACCTACAAGGGGTTTACACAGCAGACCCTATATTGGAAAAAAGTAGTCCAGAAGCTATGGTGAAGGCGGTTCATGCCACTACCAAATCTTATATAAAGAAAAATAAGTTTGTAACCTTATTTGGTGGGGAACACTCTATTTCTATTGGAACCATTAGGGCTTTTAATGAAAGCTTTGAAAACTTAACTGTGTTACATTTAGACGCCCATGCAGATCTGAGATCTTCTTATGAAGGAACTTCTTGTAACCACGCTTGTGCTGTTCACGAGGCTAGCCAAACTACTAATCTTATTCAGGTAGGGATAAGGTCTATGGACCAGATAGAAAGGAGTTTTCTAGACCCTGAGAAAACATTTTTTGCCCATGACATGGTTCAGGATGAATATTGGACAGATAAAGCACTAGAGCTTATGACAGACAATGTTTTTATTACTTTAGATCTAGACGCACTTGATCCCTCTATTATGCCAGCTACAGGAACTCCTGAGCCAGGTGGGCTGATGTGGTATGAAACACTGGCTTTTTTAAAACAGGTTTTTGAAGAGAAAAATGTAGTGGGTTTTGACATAGTAGAGCTCTGTCCTAATACCCATAGTAAATCTTCAGAATTTTTGGCAGCGAAGTTGTATTATAAAATGTTAAGTTATAAATTCATGAATGCAGCGGCTACAGATCCATATGACAACACCTATGACGTAGAAAAAGCTCAAAAAAATAATCTCATAAAATTTCAAGATAAGGATGAATAAGGGTGCCATTTCAAATTTTATAGAAAAGTATTATTTACACTTTAATGCAGCTGCATTGGTAGACGCTGCCAAAGGGTATGAAGCTCAATTAGCGGGAGGCTCTAAAATGCTAGTATCTTTAGCAGGAGCTATGAGTACTGCAGAAATTGGAAAGATTTTTGCAGAGATCATAAGAAAAGATAAGGTGCAAATTGTTTCTTGTACAGGAGCCAATCTAGAGGAAGATATCATGAACTTAGTGGCTCACTCTCATTATAAGCGACTCCCTAATTACAGAGACCTTACGCCGCAAGATGAGTGGGATTTATTAGAAAAAGGCCTTAATAGAGTTACAGATACCTGTATTCCAGAACATGAGGCATTTAGACGTTTACAAAAGCATATTCACAAGATTTGGAAAGACGCAGAAATTGCTGGGGAGAGATATTTTCCTCATGAATTTATGTATAAAATGCTTTTGTCTGGTGTTTTAGAAGCACATTATGAAATTGATTTAAAGGATTCTTGGATGTATGCTGCAGCTGAAAAAAACCTTCCTATTGTTTGTCCAGGATGGGAAGACAGCACAATGGGTAATATTTTTGCTTCTTATGTGCTCAAAGGCGAGTTAAAAGCGAGTACTATGAAGTCTGGTATTGAGTACATGACATTTTTAGCAGATTGGTACACAGACAATTCTAAAAATGGAATTGGCTTTTTTCAAATAGGAGGAGGTATTGCAGGTGATTTTCCTATCTGTGTAGTGCCTATGCTATACCAAGATATGGAGCGTACAGACACCCCTTTTTGGAGCTATTTTTGCCAAATAAGTGATTCTACAACCAGCTATGGGTCATACTCTGGTGCGGTACCCAATGAAAAGATTACCTGGGGTAAATTAAATATTGACACTCCAAAGTTTATTATAGAAAGTGATGCTACCATAGTAGCACCTCTAATTTTTGCTTACCTTTTAGAAATGTAATTATGCAACAGCCATTGAAACGTGTTATTGTAGATTTTAAAAAACTCACACCAGAAGTATTAAAACTTTTGGTAGAGCGATATCCTGAAGGTTATGATGACCTTAATGTCATTAGTTTTAAAAATGCCTCTGGAGAAACTATAGAGGCCGTAGAGGTTTCAACAAAAGAAACTAAGTATTTGGTTAAAATAAGTGCTAAGCTAGAAAAAACTATGGCCAATTACGATGAAGAAGACTATGAAGATTTTGATGACGATGATCCAGATGCCATACCAGATATTGAACTAGAAGAAGAGACAGAATAACAAGCCATGTATAGCGTTATAGCCCTACAATTGGCCAACAGTTTTAATATTAGGCAGTGCAAACTAAAGTTAGCACTGCCTATATTATTTTCAGATTCTGACGAGCTTTTCCTTTCCAACGGAGTAGAAAAATTTGTATATGTATTTCAATATGGGGTGGTTTCTTTTTTTAATCACAGCGCTCAAGAAATTAACGAGCTAGTGAAGCAGCTCAATCCTACTGCTTATGCTTGGCAAGAGCAGGAACTCAGTGAAACTATGAGAGTTTTTATTGAGCCAGGTGCTCAGCAGGTATCTTTTGACAAGGTGGTGCTGCAAAATTTTGAACCTGAAGCCATTAGATTGGTCATGCTAAATACCTCTCAATCGGTGGCATTAGATAGGTATTTAGACATTACTGACCAGTTGCTAGAAGAGACCAATGGCTATACTAAAACACTTGAGTTAAAGGGGAAACTCAATATTTCTGGAGTGAAGTTAAAGAAGTTTATTGGCAAGGTTTTAAATATAAAAAATCAAATTTCTGAAAACCTTTATATCTTTGATTCTCCAGATATTACTTGGGAAAACGAATCTTTAAACAAACTAAATATTGCCTTAAAGCAGACCTTTGACATTAAAGACCGCTATAGATATATTAACGAGCGCACAGCCATTATTAAAGAAGATTTAGAGCTCTTTAAAGACATTATGGAGCACCGTGAAAGCAGTCGTTTGGAATGGATTATTATTATACTTATTTTGGTAGAGGTTCTTGATTTATTTGTAATTAGAATTTTGAAATTATTTTAATAAAGGCCTGGGAGGGTAAAAAAATAGAGCATGCTAGATTTAAAAGTTATCGGTTGTGAAGAGTGGTGTGTTTTTGTGAACCTAGGCATTCCTGCCATTAAGGCCAGGGTAGATTCTGGAGCTAAAACCTCTTCTATTCAGGCTACCAATGCAAAGGTAATTGGCCGAGGGGGACAGGAGTTTGTGACATTTGAGGTAAACCCACTACAAGACAACCGCAGCATTAATATTGAATGTGAAGCCAAGTTAGTAGACAGAAGAATTGTAAAGAGCTCTTCAGGAATTTCTGAAGAGCGCTTTGTTATTAAGACTCCTGTAACCATTGGAGAAGACACTTTTGACATTGAGTTAACCTTGGCTAATAGAGATACCATGGAATTTAGAATGCTCTTGGGAAGAGAGGCACTCAACAACCGCTATGTGGTAAACCCAGCTACTTCTTTTGAGTTAAATGAGTTTTCAGAAGCATCCGTATCTGAAAAATATTCTAGTTACTTAAAAGATAAATCTGGTCTTAAAATTGCCCTATTGGCCAGTAACCCAAATTTGTATTCTAATAAAAGGATTATGGAAGCTGGTGAGGCTAGGGGTCATGAAATGGTATTTTTGAACGTGGAACACTCCTATATGAAATTAGATGCTAATTCTCCTGAAATTAGATACAGAGGGGGGAATATTTTAAATGAATTTGACGCAATCATACCTCGTATTAAGCCAGCCGTTACCTTTTATGGTTGCGCCCTCATTAGACAGTTTGACAACTTGGGGGTATTTTGTCTAAACAGTGCAGAGGCTATTACGCAGTCT
This sequence comes from uncultured Flavobacteriaceae bacterium, assembly GCA_963934855.1. GTDB lineage: Bacteria > Bacteroidota > Bacteroidia > Flavobacteriales > Flavobacteriaceae > MAG-120531. Next base: position 30,257 of record CAWWAC010000015.1, on the reverse strand, counting down.
AGAGATAAATTATTTGCCTCTCAGTTGTTTGCTAAATTCGACATTCACATACCTATCACAGGTTTTGCTAAATCTCCTTTAGACACCAAAGATCTTATACGCATGGTGAATGGAGCTCCTCTAATTATTAAACTTTTGGAAAGTACCCAAGGAAAAGGAGTGGTGTTGGCAGAAACCAATAAGGCTGCAGAAAGTGTTATTAACGCTTTTAAGAGTGTTCAGACCAATATTTTGGTTCAAGAATTTATTAAAGAAGCCAATGGTCAAGACATTCGTTGTTTTGTGGTTGATGGAAAAGTAGTAGCTTCTATTCAAAGACAGGCAGAGAAAGGAGAGTTTAGGGCCAATATTCATCAAGGAGGAAAGGCTTCTATTGTTAAAATTACAGCAGAGGAACGCAAACTAGCACTAAAGGCCACTAAGGTGTTAAACCTAGCGGTGGCAGGGGTAGACATTATTCGTTCAAATAAAGGTCCCTTACTTTTAGAGGTTAATTCATCGCCGGGTTTGGAGGGCATTGAAAATGCTACAGGAAAGGACATAGCCAATACCTTAATTGCGGCCATTGAGAGGAAGCTTAAATTTAAATCTGCCTATCCTATTTAGGTTTATGACAGGCTAAAAAAAAGAGACGTCTTTTTTATTTCTTTAATTGAGTGAGCATTTCTAATACCATTCTATCTAGATTAAAAGCGGGAGACCAATTCCAGTCAGTTCTAGCCATTGTGTCAGAGATGCTGTTGGGCCAGCTATCTGCAATAGCTTGTCTAAAGTCTGGCGAATATGAAATGCTAAAATCTGGAAGCTGTTTTTGAATACTTTTCGTTAAAGTTGCAGGGGTAAAGCTCATAGCACTTAAGTTGTAGGCCATTCCTTTTTTTAAAGCCGTAGACTCATGCTGCATGATTTCTATAGTAGCTCTAATAGCGTCATCCATATACATCATGGGCAGCATAGTATCTTTTGCTAAAAAGCTCTCAAATATTCCTTTTTCTAGGGCTTTGTGAAAAATATCTACAGCGTAATCAGTAGTGCCTCCTCCAGGAAGTGTTTTCCAACTAATAAGGCCTGGGTAACGGAGCGAACGCACGTCTACACCGTATTGTTTTTGGTAGTATTGGCACCAGCCTTCTCCGGCTAATTTACTCATTCCGTAGACGGTACTAGGCTCCATTATACATTGCTGTGGGGTGTTTTCTTTGGGTGTGTGAGGGCCAAATACTGCAATACTAGAGGGCCAAAATATTCTAGAAATTTTCCTGTCCTTGGCTAGATTTAAAACATGAAAAAGAGTGTTCATATTGAGCGACCAAGCTTTCATTGGAAATTTTTCCGATGTAGCACTCAGCATAGCTGCCATGAGGTATACGGTTTCTATTTCATAATGTAAAACAACGTCTTCTAGTGCATTGTAATCTGTGGCGTCTAAAATTTCAAAAGGACCCGAAGACATAAGAGATTCATCACCTGGGCGTATGTCACTAGCCACCACCTGATCAGCTCCATACTCAGCACGGAGCGCCATAGTAAGTTCAGTGCCTATTTGCCCGCAGGCCCCTAAAATAAGTATCTTACTATGCATGAGCTTTCCTTTTTTTTTGTGCAGTAAAGATACCCTTTTATTAAAATGTGTATCTTTCAAGTATGAAAAATTTATTGTTTTTAAGTAGTCTTCTGCTATTTTTCGCTTGTGGTAAAAAACAAGAAATTGACACAGTCAATAAATCGGCTGTAAGTATTGTGAATTATACAGATCTACCTTCTTTTATACCTTTAACGGCTTCTGCAGACAGCGTTTTATTGGCTTGGCCTAATTTTAAAGCTTTTGAAGAAAGAATGAAAGCGCTCCCTTTAGTGGTTTCTGTCCCAGATTTAAAAATGTTGGTGCAGGAATTAATAGAGAAAAACCAAATCATACTCAATGAAGTATACCCAGAGGCATTAAATTTTCCAGAAATAAAGAGCAGGCAAAGAGTTTTAACCACCTTTTTATTAAAGACACGTGCAGAAATTTTGCTGAGTCAAGATCCAAAACTGGCTACCCAAGAACTGGTCCAATCTTTCAATGCACTTAGAGACCAAATAAATTTGCTCACGGCACCAAAGTTAAATTTAAACACCTTTGAAGATGATTATTAAAAAGTCCTTTTTTATTTGTATTATTTTTGTTTTTAGTCTGCCACTAGCTGCTCAAAATACAACATTACAAATGGCTGCTAACACAATAGACGCTTGGCATAAAGCTGCTTTTGAGGCAGATTTCGACACTTATTTTTCACTCATGACCCCAAGAGGTGTTTTTGTAGGAACAGATGCTTCTGAGCACTGGGAAAACAAGGCCTTTAGAGATTTTTCAAAACCCTATTTTAATGCGGGTAAGGCTTGGTCTTTTACCTCTTTAGATCGCCATTTATACACAAATGGCACTCTAGTTTGGTTTGATGAATTGTTAGAGACTCAGATGGGAATATGTAGGGGATCTGGTGTTTTAGAATTAGAAGGAAATGAATGGAAAATTGCTCATTATGTGCTCTCCATAGCGGTTCCTAATGACAAAGTTTCTTCCCTTTTAGAAATGAAAAAAGTTCAGGACAGTATTTCAATAAAGGGCCTTAAAGGTCTAAATTTAAAGTAAAAAGGTTTTTATAAATCTATAAAAGACTTCTTAATAAGATTATTCCTTTGGAGCCTCCTCTGCTTTGACTCTACTTTCTAAAGCTTGCCTACTCATACTGGCTAAGTTAAAGTTTGGAGATAAGACCAAAGCCCGGTCAATAAGCGCTATAGCTTCTTTAATTTTCTCTTTATCTGTATTGTAAATAACCAAAGCTTCTAGGTGAAAGAAGGCAGATTTTAAACTCACTTCATAAGGCTGTTGGCGCTCATAAAAAGCGTATTTCATATCTGCTTTAGTGAGGGCCTGCCCAGCTTTAATAGAAACGATTGCTCCTGCATTGTCACCTGTTACAATTTTAAGATCAGATACTTCATAAAACAAATAAGCAGTTGGATTTCTTTTTGCTAATATCTCAAAATGCTCTAAAGCTCTTTTGGGTTGCTCTAGTGCTTTAAGAGATATTGCCTTTACTTGAACGGCCAAGTCAGAATCTGTATCTAGTTTTTCTATTCCTAAAAGATTAAGGGCCTGGATATACTGATTGTTACTGCTGTAAACGTAAGCCAAAGTATCTCTTCTAGCAATAGTGGGTTCTAAAACGTTTAAATGAGTAAGGGCCTGAACCACCCCATTTACGTCTGCCTGTACTCTCATTTGCTTATAAAAAGCCTCATAGTGTTTTTGTAAATCAGAGGATTGCTGCGCTTTTAATCCTAATGCAGAGAATAATAAAGCTGCTAAGAGTAGTTTTTTCATGTTGTAATTAAAATATTTTAATAGAATAAATTTAAACAATTAAAACTAACTATTTTTTTTCTCTTTTACGTTAAAATAAACCCAAAGGCTTATCTAGATTAGACAGTTAATTCATATGAAAACCCAATTGATACCTCAGACGTAATGAGCCTGTCTATAGGCAGCTCTGAATCTAGAAAAAGAGGTGCAGGAATACCTAATGCCTTAGCTTTTTGATAGTAATAAGTGGCTTTTTTAATTTTTTGAGGATATACCCCATTTATAATCTCTGGAAGCTTTACTGCGGTTTTCAAATGCCAAAGAAGTCTAACAGCGTCTTGTTTTTCTATGAGATTTGCAGCTAAATTACCACCATTTATTTCAGACTTTCCAGATAGCGATCTCACAGGATGTCTGTCTGGTCCAATAAGTCCAGCAAATCTAATAACTGAAGTTTCTTGAGGTAGCTTTTTTATTATTCTTTCTGCGCTTAGCAAAGCCAATGATTTCTCGGTGTCTGGGTTCCATTCGCTCTTTTCACTAAAAGGGCCTCCCTTAGCTGGATATACTCCGGAAGTTGAGACAAAAAGAATGCGGCAGTTCAGAGGTAGGTATTGGTTTAATTGCTCAGATAAAATGAGTAAGGTATTTAAATAATTTGTGGCAGGGTCATTTCTAATTGCTGGAGGGATAGAAATTATAAGAAGGTCTAAGCCTATAGAAAAAGAGGAAATAAGAGTCCCTTTGTCTCCTAGATTGTATACAAATGGGATAATACCCTTAGACTTTAATTTTTTTATATTTAAGGGATCTCTTACACTTCCTTTTACTGACCATCCGTTTTTTATAAAGAGTTCAGCGGCAGATATTCCCAGCCAACCACAACCTAGAATTCCCAGTGTTTTGAGTGGTTTGTTTATAGGGTTTAAATGGCTTTCCATAAACGATTAATTAGAGTTTAAAAATAGTGATTATTTGTTTTAATGACCTCTTTGCTTTTTATATTTCAAAGACTATTTCCCTCTTCAATAGAGTTTAGTGCTGAGTATTTTATTTTATGAATATAAAAGCTGCCTATTTTTTATTATATTATAGTGATTTATAAATAGCTAAATTATGGGCATAAAAAGTTTTCAAGGGGCCAGAGCTGAGCCAAAAGAAACAGCAAAGGCAGCTATTTTAGTTTCGGATTATATGTGTAGTAAACTGATCAACTTTTCACCAGATCAATCTATTCTAGAGGTGATGGAGTGCTTTGCTACCCATCATATTTCTGGTGGTCCAGTCATAGATGCCAATGGAGCTTTAGTGGGTATTGTTTCTGAAGCAGATTGTATGAAACAGATTTCTGAAAGCCGCTATTTTAATCTCCCTATTTTAGAAAAAAGCGTGGCTTCATTTATGACCTCAGATGTAGAAACTATAGACGCAGGAGCTTCTATTTTTGACGCAGCCTCTATTTTTCTTAAAAATAATAGAAGGCGTTTACCTGTATTAAAAGACGGAAAGTTAGTGGGGCAAATTAGCCGCAAGGATATTGTGGTGGCAGCTCTAAAGCTAAGTGGACAGCGCTGGAAAAAACAATAATTAGTATTTTTTTACTACGACAAACAATTGATCACTCACTTTTAGATATCCAAGATCATATACAAAGTAGTATTGGGTCCCTTTTTGTGTGTAGTATATTGATGTAAAAAGTTCAAATACAAAGCCTCTATTTAAAAGCAGGGCTTTACTTATTTTTCCTTTCCCTTCTTTAAGAGGTATTTCATTTAGTATTCTATAGTTTTTTTTAAGCCTACTATTAGTCTTTCTAAGGAGAGAAATATTTTGCTGATTTATTGAATTGTGGTAAGAATTTCTACAGGCGTCTCCACAGTATTTTTTATCACTCCTCCCAAAAATTTTTTCTTGACAAGAAAGGCATAACTTTTCCATTTATTATATATAAAGTACTAGGGTACCATACAGAGGAAAGAAAATGGGGATTATTTAGAGAAAGTGTTACAAGTTAAGTAATCTAATATATAACAAGCTATTGATGTCCTTGAATTAAATATAAAGGGAGTCTTTTTTAATTATCACTATCTAAAGCTTAGGATAAGCGCTTATAAACGCTTATAAATGACACTAAGTGACTACAAGCGTTTTATCACCAATTACAGTTTATAAGCTTCTATAGGTTTGTGTTGTTGAAAGGTTAAAGCTTGAAAGGCGGCCCAAAACAAACACTTAAAATAATTTATTATGAAAGCAATTAGAAACAAAGTACAGTTAATTGGAAACCTAGGCGCAGACCCTGAATTAAAAACCTTAGAGAGTGGAAAAACAGTCGTTAATTTTTCTATGGCTACTAATGAGAAGTTTAAAAACCAAGAAGGAGAAGTTGTGACAGACACCCAGTGGCACTATGTAGTAGCTTGGGGTAAGACGGCAGAAATTATTGCACAATACGTAAAAAAAGGGCAAGAGATAGCCGTAGAAGGAAAACTTACACACCGCTCTTATGAGGGCGGTCAGGGTGAAAAGAGATACATGACAGAGGTCTTGTGCAATGAGGTATTATTACTTCAGGGAAAGCCAAATGTGGCGCAAACTGAATAACAAATATCAGCCAAATGTTTAGGAGTATTAAAGAAAAAGCCCGCTTTTAAAATAGCGGGCTTTTTGTGATATCCATATAATTCTAAAATAAGAACCTATAGAGTACTTATTTGTATGCTTAATGTGACAGAGACTAAGGACAAACTTTAAATTAGCTTATAATTGCACCGTCTGCCACTCCCTCTTCATCTGGGTTTACGAAGACTAGTTTTCCTTGGCTATTTTCTGTCATTAAAATCATTCCCTCACTCTCCACACCTCTTAATGCTCTTGGGGCCAAGTTAATAAGTACAGTTACTTTTTTACCTATAATATCATCTGGACTAAAGTGTTCTGCAATTCCAGAAACTATAGTTCTAGAGTCTATGCCAGTCTGTACTTGTAGGACCAATAATTTTTTTGCCTTTGGCATTTTTTCTGCCGCTATAATGGTTCCAGTTCTAAGGTCTAATTTGCTAAAATCTTCAAAGTTTGATGTTTCCTTTTGTGGGGTCACCTTAGCATTCATTTGTTCGTTGTCTTTTTTGGTTTGATTTAGTTTTTCAATTTGAGCTTTAATCTCTGAATCTTCAATTTTTCTAAACAGTAGCTGAGCTTCAGAAATCATATGTCCTGCTGCTAGTAAAACATCTTTTTCTTCAACAGAATTCCACTTTAATTTTAAGGACTCAGTACAGAGCATGTCTGAAAGCTTTACTGAGGTGAAAGGTAAGAAAGGCTTGCTTAAAACGCTGAGTGCCGTTGCAATTTGCAGCCCCACATACATGATGGTTTGTACACGCTGTGGATCTGTTTTAATAAGTTTCCAAGGCTCCTGATCTGCTAAGTATTTATTTCCTAATCTAGCAATATTCATAAGCTCTGCACAAGCCTCTCTAAATCTGTATTTTTCAATAGAACTAGAAATAATTTGAGGGAATTCTTTTAAGCTTGTTAGTGTATTTAAATCTTCTGTATTAAATTCTTGAGGGGTAGGAACGACCCCTTGATAATATTTATGAGTAAGCACTACAGCTCTATTTATAAAATTCCCCAGTATGGCAACAAGCTCATTGTTATTTCTTGCTTGGAAATCTTTCCAAGTAAAATCATTGTCTTTAGACTCTGGTGCGTTGGCTGTAAGAGTATACCTCAATACGTCTTGCTGTTCTGGAAAATCTATGAGGTATTCATGTAACCAAACAGCCCAGTTTTTTGATGTAGATAATTTTTGACCTTCTAAATTTAAAAACTCATTAGCAGGTACATTATCTGGTAAAATATAGTCTCCATGTGCTTTGAGCATGGCAGGGAATATAATACAATGAAAAACAATATTGTCTTTTCCAATAAAGTGAACCAGTTTTGAGCCTTTGTCTTTCCAATAAGGCTCCCAATCTTTTCCTGTTTTTTCTCCCCATTCTTTTGTGGCAGAAATGTATCCTATTGGAGCGTCAAACCAAACGTAAAGTACTTTTCCATCCCCTCCTTTTATGGGAACAGGAATTCCCCAGTCTAAGTCTCTGGTTACTGCTCTAGGTTTTAGACCGTCGTCAATCCAGGACTTACATTGTCCGTATACATTGGGTTTCCAGTCTTTTTTATGGCCATCCAAAATCCATTCTTTTAAAAAAGGTTCATACCTATCTAAAGGCAAAAACCAATGTTTGGTTTCTTTTAAAATGGGAGTGGCACCGCTAAGGGTAGATTTAGGTTCAATAAGTTCAGTAGCGTTTAGTGAACTACCGCATTTTTCACATTGGTCTCCATAAGCTTCTTCATGTCCACATTTAGGGCAAGTACCTGTAACAAAGCGGTCTGCTAAAAACTGCTGAGCTTCTGAGTCATATAATTGAGGAGTAGTTTCCTCTATAAAGGCTTTCTCTTGGTATAATTTTTTAAAAAAATCTGAAGCAGTTTTATGGTGCATGTCTCCAGAAGTTCTTGAGTAGTGGTCAAACAAAATTCCAAAATCTTGAAAGGATTGACTTATGATTTGGTGGTATTTGTCTATGACTTCTTTTGGGCTAACTCCTTCTTTTTTGGCTTTCATAGAAATGGCCACTCCGTGTTCATCACTCCCGCATACAAATACAACATCTTTATCTATTCCTTTTAAATACCGACTATAAATATCTGCAGGCACATAGACCCCTGCCAAATGTCCTATATGAATGGGACCATTGGTGTAAGGAAGTGCAGCAGTAATGGTGTATCTAGATGGATAAGAATCTTGTAACATATGAGAATAGAAAAATTTTAACAAAAATACACTTTTTGTCAAGAGATTATAAGTCATTTTGTAAAGATTTTTAGTAACTTAAATGAGTATTTACAACCCTTTTTTAAGGACAAGCCCCCTCTAAGTAGCCTATAATCTAGTAGTTAAAAATTATAGAAATGGCCATTCACAATGATTTGGGTAAAGCGGGTGAGCTTTTAGCAAAAGAGTATTTAGTTGCTAAGGGATATAAAATAGTGGAGACTAATTTTAGAGTAAAAAGAGCGGAAATTGACATTATTGCAATAGACCACCTATATTTGGTTGTGGTAGAGGTAAAGACCAGGTCTGAAGGCTATCTTATTCCAATTGCACAAACCGTTAGTGATTTAAAAATTCATTTATTGATACGAGCTGCTAATTACTATGTGCAGCGCTACCAAATTCAAAAGGAGGTTCGTTTTGATATTGTTACAGTTTCTATTTTAAATTCAGGACCAGAGATAGAACACCTTATTGATGCATTTTATCATTTTTAGAAATTTATAAACTTAGGTTAGCACAAACAATTTAGAGGATGGTCTGGATGTATGAAGCCACTATATTATTTAATTCTACAATTTGTTTAATTTATAACAAAGTGTTATATTTGTGTATTAAATAGTGATAATACCAAATATTTATCCAGTTGCATTGTTTTATTTTTAAGAGCCATTCATGAAAACCATTTCATCTGTAGTAGAAAACTATATTAAAAAGAAGCCTTTTTTGCAAAGTGCTTTGTCACAGGGAATTATAAACCTGACCTCTTTGTCTAGAATTATTATGCCTGAGATTGAAGAGGCATTAGGAAAGGATATTAGAAACGGCGCTATTGTGATGGCCTTAAAAAGACTCTCAGACGAAATGGAGTTTAGGGCCACTCATAAAATTATTAAAGTGTTAAAAAATATTGGTGAAATAACGGTGAGGTCTTCCCTTACAGATTTCACTTTTTTAATATCAGATTCAATTCTTGAAAATCAAACGCTATTACTCAAGGAAATTAATAAAAATAAAGATGTATTCTACACTTCTTCTAGGGGGGTAAACGAACTTAATATTGTAGTGAGTGGCGCTTTAGATAAAACAGTAGAGCAGCTTTTTGTCACGGAAAAATGCACACAAAAAGCAGAAAACTTATCTTCAATTACCGTTAAACTCCCAGCAGAAAACGTATCTGTGCCTGGTATTTATTACTTTATATTTCAAAGATTGGCCTGGGAAGGGATCGTCTTGTACGAGGTGATTTCTACCACCAATGAGTTTACCATTATAGTCAATGACGCTCAGGTAGACGTAGCCTTTAGAACTATTAAAGATCTAAAAACACTCTAAAATAAAGGGTAGACTTGCCATTTCTAAGCTACAAAATGAACCTCCAAGGATATTTGTGTAAAGCTAGTGTTCAAATGAATTCAAAATTTTAAAGGCAGTATCCACTTGGTGTATTCCCTCCATGACTAAGAGTAATCTAAGTCCATTTCTGGTCTGCTTTTCTTTAAGGCTGCATTGCCTGGAATGCTGTTGAACAAAGGATAGCACTTTTCTAAAACGGTCACTTTGATAAAAATCTGACTGCTGGTTGGCAATAAAATAACCTAAGAACTTTCCTTTCTTCATCACCACTTTATCTATTCCCATATGCTTGGCCAACCATTTTATACGTACTGCCGTCAGTAGGTCTTCTGCTTCTGAAGGCAGGGGTCCAAAGCGGTCTTGAAGCTCCTTCTCAAAATCTAAGAGTTGATTGGATTCTGTGAGGCTGTTTAGCTGTGTGTATAGCGTGAGACGCTCTGAGGTGTTGTTAATATAATGGTCTGGAAACAGCATTTCTATATCTGCGTCCATCTGAGTTTCTGAAACATAATTCTTGTCTATATCTTCAGTGGTAGACTCGTATAAATCTTTAAATTCAGAATTTTTGAGCTCTTCAATGGCCTCTGCCATAATTTTCTGATAGGTTTCAAAACCAATCTCATTAATAAACCCACTTTGCTCTCCACCTAAAATATCTCCAGCACCTCTTATTTCTAGATCCTTCATGGCTATATTAAAGCCGCTCCCTAGAGCGGTAAATTGTTCTACTGCTTGTATGCGCTTTCTGGCATCGGCCGTCATGACCTCATAGGGGGGAGTAATAAAGTAGCAAAAAGCTTTTTTATTGCTTCTTCCTACCCTCCCGCGCATTTGGTGAAGGTCTGAAAGGCCAAAGTTATTAGCGTTATTAATAAAAATAGTATTGGCGTTAGACACATCTAAGCCACTTTCTATAATGGTGGTTGCTATAAGTACGTCAAATTCCTTATTCATAAAAGCTTTCATGAGTATTTCAAGTCTCTTGCCTTCCATTTGTCCGTGTCCTATTCCTACCCTGGCGTCTGGCACCAACCTTTGAATAAGTCCGGCTACTTCCTTAATATTTTCAATTCTATTATGAACAAAAAACACCTGTCCGTCCCTTTGAATTTCATAAGATATGGCGTCTCTAATAATGCTTTCACTAAAGCGTATGACAGAGCTTTCTATGGGGTATCTGTTGGGCGGCGGCGTGTTAATGACAGACAAATCTCTTGCAGCCATAAGACTAAACTGTAGGGTTCTTGGAATGGGGGTGGCGGTAAGGGTAAGGACGTCTACATTTTCTTTAAGAGCTTTGAGTTTGTCTTTTACACCTACTCCAAATTTCTGCTCTTCATCTACTATTAGCAGTCCTAGATCTTTAAACTGCACATTTTTATTGACTAATTGGTGGGTGCCAATAATGATGTCTACCTTGCCAAGCGCTAATTTTTCTAGGGTTTCTTTTTTCTCTTTGCTAGTTCTAAATCTGTTGAGGTAGTCTACAGTCACAGGCATTTCCTCTAGCCGGGCACTGAGGGTATTAAAATGCTGGTAGGCCAAGATGGTGGTGGGAACTAAAATAGCTACCTGTTTGCCATTGTCTACAGCTTTAAATGCAGCTCTTATAGCTACTTCTGTCTTTCCAAAGCCTACATCACCACAAATAAGACGGTCCATGGGTCTTTCACTTTCCATGTCTTTTTTAATATCTTCAGTAGCAGTGAGCTGGTCTGGGGTGTCTTCATATATAAAAGAAGCTTCTAATTCATGTTGTAAACTAGAATCTGCTGCGTATTGAAAACCTTTCTCTAGCTTTCTTTTAGCGTAAATTTGTATGAGGTCAAAGGCTAGTTTTTTAACTCTAGACTTTGTTTTTTCTTTAATTTTTTTCCAAGCTCCTGAGCCTAGTTTGTATATTTTGGGAGGGCTGCCGTCTTTTCCATTAAACTTGGCTATTTTGTGAAGGGAATGAATGCTCACATATAGCACATCTCTCTCTCCGTAAGCCAGTTTAATGGCTTCTTGTTTTTTGCCGTCTACCTCTATTTTTTGAAGGCCTCCAAACTTTCCAATCCCGTGGTCTATGTGTGTGACATAGTCTCCAATTTCTAATTTATTAAGATCTGAGAGGCTAATGGCTTCTTTTTTATCAAATCCATTTTTAATGTGAAACTTATGGTATCGTTCAAAAATCTCATGGTCTGTATAGCAGGCTATTTTAAGATTGGCTAACTCAAAACCCTTAAAAATAGACATCACCACAATTTTATATGGCACTTCTTGTCCAGAGTCTGAAAAAATATCTTCAAACCTTTTGGCTTGTTGACTACTAGCACAAAAAAGATAATTTACAATTCCGTTTAGGTGGTTACTCTTTAGGCGGTCTATTAAAATGGGAAATTTCTTATTAAAAGCAGGCTGCTCTGTTCCTTTAAAATCTATGTTTTTCTGGGCTGTGTTCTCTGCGCTACCAAAAGCACCTCCAAGGGCAGCTACTTCTGCAGCATTGCTGTCTAAAAAAACACATTTGTTTTGCTCTAGAGATTTAAATAGGTCTTTTGCCTCTGAGTATAAGTCCCTAGGGGCTAGTTGACTAATACCAGAATCTAAGGTTTTAAAAGTCTTTTCCGCCTCTAGGTAAAGGCTGTTTATTTTATGCTTAAAAACGGTAGGTTTCTTTAAAAAAACGGTGGTATGCTTCTCTATAAAAGTAAAGAAATCATGGCGTTTTGTGTGGGTGTCTGTTTGGGTTACATTGGGTACAATGCTAATTTCCTTTTGGTTGGCTATGGAGCGTTGGTTCACAATATCAAAAGTTCTAATACTCTCTATTTCTTCTCCAAAAAATTCTATTCTATATGGATGGTCATAGGAGTAAGAAAAAACATCTACAATCCCTCCTCTTACAGAAAATTCTCCAGGACTCGTCACAAAGTCTACCCTTTTAAAGGAGAATTCAAATAGCACTTCATTTAAAAAATCTAACGAAATTTGATCTCCCTGACTTAGATTAATGGTGTTTTTTTCTAAGGTTTCTTTTTGTATCACCTTTTCAAATACAGCCTCCGGATAACTCACAATACACAGGGGTTTTCCTTTTTTGCCGATGCGCTGTAATACCTCTGCTCTCAATAAAATGTTAGCATTGTCTGTCTGTCCGTGTTGGTAGGGTTTTTTATAGCTAGCTGGGTAAAATAAAACCTGCTCTTCTGCTATTAATTGCTCTAGATCATTTAAAATATAAGCGGCTGCTTCTTTGTCTTCTAAAAGCAGTAGAAAAGGGTTTTTTGAGTCTTGAAAAAGGGCCGCTATAGCAAAAGATAGGGCAGAACCAGACAACCCATTCATGAAAACAAGTTTGTTTTCAGTAGGCAGCTCAAGGTCATTCTCTAGGGTGTTTCCAACGAATTCTTTTTTTAAATAGTCAGAAAATGCAGTGCTAATCAATGATTTACTCAAGGGTAAATTTTTAGCAAATATAGGGTAAAAGGCATATCTTTACCATCTAATATAAAGTGAATATTTTATGTCTTTTGTAGATTTATACAGCAATAGCGAACACAGAACAAACCTAGCCCACTTTGCTGCAATAGCTTCCTTAGCAGCCATAGACGGAGCCATTAATGAAGCAGAATTAATCATCATCAACAGATTTGCCAGCAAACTTGGTGTTTCTAAAGAGGAATATGTAGAGGTGATGAAAAAAGAGAATAAATATCCTATAGATCCTCCGTCAAATGCTCAGATTAGACTAGAGCGTTTATATGATTTGTTTAGAATAATTTTTTCAGACCACAGTATAGACGAGGAAGAAGTCACTTTGGTTCATAAATATGCCATTGGGTTGGGATATACCTCTAAAGATGCCTTAGCACTTATTAAAAGATCAACGGATATATTTGGTGGACGTATCAGTTTTGAAGAGTACCAATCACTCTTGTAAATCATTTGTCTCAGCTGGTATTAAGACATTTATTAAAGGGCCCTTTACGGCCCTTTTTTCATACCAAATACTATGAAATTTTAATGAACATTTTCTCACATCTCAATTCATTTTTGTGAAAGAATTTTAGAAGTTCTTTTAATGAAATTTTAAATTTATAACTTTGTGTTTCATTTATAACAATTATTATGAGCTATCAAATTAGAGAGGCTAAGTCAGAGGACATGGAAGGAGTTTGGTCTCTTATTCAAGAATTGGCTGTATTTGAAAAAGTACCAGATGCTGTAGAAGTGACTATAGAAGACTTAAGGCGAGATGGTTTTCAAAATCCAAGCCTTTTTAATTGTTACGTGGCAGAAAATGACCGCCATCAAATTGTGGGTATAGCTCTTTTTTACCCTAGGTACTCTACTTGGAAAGGACCCGTTATTCATTTAGAAGATTTAGTGGTTTCTGAAGAATATAGAGGACTGGGCATTGGCAATGACTTACTTAAAAAAGTGGTGGGCTTTGCTAGAGACAGAAAAGTGAAAAGGGTTTCATGGGAAGTGTTGGATTGGAATGAACCAGCCATTGCTTTTTATGAGTCTAAGGGCGCTCATATTATGAGAGATTGGAATGTAGTTCAACTAGATAAAAAAGGCATAGATGCCTTTGAGATATAAAGATGAGGGTTTTTAAATTTGGAGGTGCGTCTGTAAAAGATGCTGAGGGTATAAGGAATGTAGTGTCTGTCTTAGAAACCATGGGTCATGAAAAAACCCTTGTAGTAGTTTCTGCTATGGGGAAAACTACCAACGCTATGGAAACTTTGGTTGACGCTTATTTTGAAAAGATAAAAACAGGAGCTACCAAAGAGTTAAGCGAGGCTTTAGAGGCTTTTATCACCTTTCATATTGAAATATCTGAGGTATTATTTGAGAATAAAAGTGCCGCTATTTTTAATGATTTACAGCTGCTATTTGAAGAGATAAAAGGCTTTTTGGCTTGGAATAAGTCCCCTAATTACAATTTTGTATATGACCAGTTGGTGGGCTATGGAGAACTCTGCTCTAGCACTATTTTAAGTGCGTATTTATCTAAAGAAGGTATTAAAAACACTTGGTTAGATGTGCGCAGCTGTATTAAAACAAATGATCAATACAGAGACGCTCAAGTAGATTGGGAGATCACAGCTCAGCAAACAAGAGCAGCCGTAAATGACAACACCCTTTATATTACTCAAGGTTTTCTGGGGGCAGATAATAATAATTTCACTACCACCTTAGGCAGGGAGGGATCTGATTATACCGCTGCAATCTTAGCGTATTGTTTAGACGCAACTTCCGTGACCATTTGGAAAGACGTTCCTGGGGTGTTAAATGCAGATCCAAGATATTTTAATGAGACCACCCTGCTAGAAAACATCTCCTATACAGAGGCTATAGAATTAGCTTTCTACGGCGCTTCTGTAATACACCCAAAAACATTGCAACCCCTTCAAAGAAAAGAAATCCCACTCTTAGTGAAATCTTTCCTAGATCCTCTTGCGCCAGGGACCACCGTAGGAAGAGGAGTAGGGATTAGCCCGCTGGTTCCATGCTTTATAGTGAAAAAAAATCAAGTTTTATTGGAACTTTCCTCTTTAGATTTTTCATTTATAGTAGAAGACAGTATTGGAGCGCTCTTTAAACTATTGCACCAGTACAGCCTTAAAGTAGACCTTATTCAAAACTCTGCCATTAGCTTTTCTGTGTGTCTAGACAATAGGTTTAACAGATTAGAAGAGCTTTTGCCTATTTTAAAAAAACAGTTTAAAATGGTTTGCTACAAAGGAGTTTCTCTGTACACCATCCGTCATTTTAATGCCGCTGCAGAAGCTAAATTTCACAGCGGTTATGAAGTGCTACTGGAGCAAAGAGCCAAAGAGACCTTGCAATTGGTAGTGAAATAAAGAATCTTTCCTATATTTACCAATACTTAAGAGGGCCTAATCCCCTTTTTAAAATAGGGGTAAAATGAGTTTAGTTTCTTCTAATGAAGTGTCAAAAGTATTGGGCTTACACAAGCTTGGATTTATAGGGATTTCTATAGGCTGGGTGTTGTTAAGACTCACTAAACTTCAGGCTATTAATCGCTTTTATGACCAAAACAAATCACTCCCCCCACAAGACTTTCTACACGCAGTATTAGACCATTTTAAAATAAACTTTCAAATACCTGAGGAGGATTTTAAAAGACTTCCAAAATCTGGGCCATTTATTACCATCTCTAACCATCCCCTTGGTGCTATAGACGGGGTGCTTCTTATGAAGCTCATGCTCATGTATAGAGCCGATTATAAAATTATGGCTAATTTTTTACTGCAGAGAGTAGCTCCTATGACTCCCTATATTTTTCCTGTCAACCCCTTTGAAGATCATAAGAGCGCTAGCAATAGTAGCAGCGGGTTTAAGCAGGCCTTGCAGCATATAAGAAATGGACATTCTTTAGGTATTTTTCCAGCTGGTGAGGTTTCAACAACTAGAGAAGGCCGTAATATTGTAGATAAAGAATGGGCCGTTCCCGTCATGAAACTCATACAAAGGGCAGAAGTGCCAGTAGTTCCAATTTATTTTCACGCCAAAAATTCTGCTCTTTTTTATAGGTTGGCTTCATGGAAAGACCTTTTTAGAACGGCTAAATTACCTTCAGAGTTAACTACCCAAAAGTATAGAGCTATAAAAGTGAGAATTGGACATCCCATTTCAGTGGACTTGCAAAAGGAACAGGAAACCTTGGTTTCATTTACAGATTTATTGCGCCGTAAAACCTATATGTTGTCCAATGCTTATGAAAAAGAAAGGCTGATAGATCAAATTCCAAATAGCTTTAAAAGTGCTACCCATTTAAAAATTCCTAAGGCCCCTAAAGCTATAGTAAATGCAGTTTCAGCCACACTACTGGCAGAAGAAATAGAAGACCTTAAAGAAGGAAATGCACTCTTACTTTCTAGCAAAAACTATGAAGTATACCTGGCTCATGCAAAAGAAATCCCCTATATTTTGCAAGAAATTGGACGGCAGAGAGAAGAGACTTTTAGGGCTATAGGTGAGGGGACTAATAAAGCCATAGACCTAGATGTTTTTGATAGCTATTACCACCACTTATTTTTATGGGATAGTTCTGATCAAAAAATAGTAGGGGCTTATAGAATGGGCTTTGGTGCTACTATTTTTAAAGAAAAGGGAATTAACGGTTTTTACCTTCAGGATTTATTTAGGTTTGAGCCAGAGCTCTATGAAATGATGTCTCAGTCTATTGAAATGGGAAGGGCTTATATAGTGAAAGATTACCAGCAAAAACCAATGCCACTTTTCTTACTGTGGAAGGGAATTGTGCACACCACTTTGAGATTCCCAGAACACAAGTATTTAATAGGGGGGGTGAGCATTAGCAATCAGTTTTCTAATTTTTCAAAATCGCTAATGATTGAGTTTATGAAATCTCACTATTGGGATCCTTATGTGGCTCAGTATGTAAGACCTAAAAAGGAGTTTAAGGTAAAACTAAAAGACGCAGATAAAGAGTTTGTCTTTGATGAAACTCAGGCAGATCTTATTAAGTTTGACAAACTTATAGAAGAGATAGAGCCCGGGAATTTGAGGCTTCCGGTACTGATTAAAAAATATATTAAGCAAAATGCTAGGGTGGTGGCTTTTAACGTAGACCCTTTGTTTAACAATGCGGTAGATGGACTTATGTATATTAAGATTTCAGACCTTCCAGAAAGCACTGTAAAGCCAGTAATGGAGGAGTTTCAAGCAGATTTAGAACGAAAATTGGCTCAGGGAATTCCTCCAGATCAGATAAATTTAGATATTCCTTAACTATTCTATAAGCCACTGACTACCCAAACTTCAGAGCTATTTTATCTACAATGGTCAGGGCTAATTTCTCATGACTTTCACGAGTCCAGCCTCCTACGTGAGGGCTCAAGACCACCTGGTCACTCTGGCAAATAAAATCTAGAGCTTTTGGTCTTTGCGGGCTGTTTAAAAACCCTTCAAAGGAGCTTTTTTCGTATTCCAGCACATCCAAGCCAGCCCCTAATACCTTTCCATTTTTAATAGCAGTTACTAAATCTTCTGTCACAACTGAACTTCCTCTACCTGTATTGAGCAGCCAAATAGGATTTTTAAAGCCATTTAAAAAAGCGCTATTTACAAGTCCTATGGTGTCTGAAGTTTGAGGCAGGTGAAGGCTTAGAACTGTGGCGCGCTCTTGAAGGTCTTTTAAAGGAACTTGTGTGGCACCTTCTATGGCTACTGTAGTTAGTAAGTCATGGTATATAATTTCTAAATTAAATCCTTTGAGTTTTTTAGCAAAGGCTTGTCCCATATTTCCAAAACCAATAATACCTACCGTTTGTCCGTCTAATTCTACACCTCTATTGGCTTCTCTGTCCCAAATACCTTTTTTTACATCCCTGTCTGCGGTGTGTATTTTATTTAAAAGAGCTAACAATAAGCTTAGGCTGTGCTCTCCCACGGCATTTCTATTTCCTTCTGGAGCGGCGGCTAAGAAAATGTCGTATTTTTTGGCGGCAGCAAGGTCTATGTTTTCAAGCCCAGCGCCTAGCCTGCCTATAAACTTTAAATGAGCTGCCGCTTTTAAAAAATCAGCGTCTATGGGAAATCTAGAACGTAAGATAAGCCCCTCATATAGACCTATCTTATTCATGATTTCTTGTTTTGTACTGGAATAGTCCTCGTGGTTTTCGTAACCTAAGGCTTTTAAACCAGCTATGAGAGCGGGGTGATTGGCGTCTATATGGAGTACTTTCATGGATTAAAATGTAAAAAGCATCGGCTGGAGCAAAGCGGAGGCCTATATTTAAAAGCCTAAAATGGCTTTAGCTATGCTAAAATAAATGAGAATTCCAAAAATATCATTACTTGTGGTAATAAAGGGACCGGTAGCTATTGCCGGATCAATCCCCCTCTTGTGCAAAAATAAAGGCGTAAAAGTACCTATCACTCCTGCGGCTACAGTGACGGTAACCAGTGAGATTGCAATGGCTATAGAGGTGCGTAAATCTCCTTTCCAAAACCAGGTAAAGAGCAATAAAATAGTAGCTAGAATGGCTCCGTTTAACAGCGCCAAAAGCATTTCTTTAAGTACGCGTTTCCCAATGCTACCTTTTACGTCGTCATTGGCAATTCCTTGGACTACTATGGCACTAGATTGTACTCCAACATTTCCTGCCATTGCGGCAATAAGTGGCGTAAAAAAGAACAGTATGGCGTGTTCTTGAATAAGGGTTTCATAGCCACCCATAATGGCTGCGGCGCCTACGCCTCCTATAAGTCCCAAAAACAACCATGGGATTCTAGCTTTTGTGAGGTCCCAAATGCTGTCGTCAGCTTCTACATCTGTAGAAATACCTGCAGCCAATTGGTAGTCTTTTTCTGCTTCTTCTCTCATGACATCTACAATGTCGTCTATGGTAATACGTCCTACCAAACGGCCTAGTTCATCTATTACTGGTATGGCTTCTAAGTCATATTTAGACATAATTTTAGCCACTTCTTCTGTTTTTTCGTTGACAGATACTGCGTCTACTTTAGGAATATAAATATCTTTTATGTGTTGTTTTGTGGCAGTTGTTAGTAGGTCTTTTAACGAGAGCCGCCCTACAAGTCTGTCTTCTGCGTCTACTACATAGATAGAGTGTACCCGGGTCACATTTTCTGCCTGAGCGCGCATTTCTTTAACACAGGTAAGTACATTCCAATTTTCATTTACTTTGACCAATTCTTTGGCCATAAGTCCTCCTGCAGTATTTTCATCATAGCGCAAAAGGTCTACAATATCTTTGGCGTGTTCCCGGTCTTCTATAGCAGAAATGACCTCATCTATCATGTCTATTGGAAGCTCTGCTACAATGTCCGCAGCGTCATCTGTATCTAATTCAGAGAGTTCTCCTGCAATTTCTTTGGCAGATAGGTTGGCCAGAATACTTTCACGCATGTCCTCATCTAATTCAGTGAGAATATCTGAGGTTTTTTCTGAATCTAAAAGTTTTATAAGGTAGGTAGCGTCTTCAGTGGTAAGTTCATTGAGAATCTCTGCTACATCTGCAAAGTGAATGTCAAAGAGCAGGGCTTTTAGTTCCTTGTTTTCCACATTTGCTATAAGCTGTGATATGGTGTCTAGTATTTCTTCAGTAACTTTAAAGGGTGTCATGCGCTATGTGCTTTGTAAGTGCTATGAAGTCAGAAACGCTTAATTGTTCTGGCCTTTTGTCAAAGATAACATCTTTGGTTAAATTTTCTGAAAGCTGAAGTGTTTTTAAGCTATTTCTTAGGGTCTTTCTGCGTTGGTTAAAGGCAGCTTTTACTACCTGACGTAGCATTCCATAGCTACAGCCTAACTCTTGCTGTGGTTTTCTTTTAAGTCTTATAACCCCAGACTGCACTTTTGGAGGTGGGTTAAATACTTCTGGATGTACTGTAAATAAGTATTCTGCATTGTAATAAGCCTGCACCAGAACAGAGAGAATACCATAGGTTTTGCTGCCTTCTTTTTCGCAAATTCTCTGGGCTACTTCTTTTTGGAACATACCAGTAAATTCTGGAACCTGATCCTTGTAGTCTAGCATTTTAAAAACAATTTGGGTTGAAATATTATAGGGGAAATTTCCAGTAATTCCAAAAGGAGCCCCTTCGAAAAAGCTGTTGAGGTCTTCTTTGAGAAAATCTGCACAGCGCACTTCAAAGGTTTTTTTACGTTGTAGGAGTTTCATATGATCGATCTTAAAATCTGACTCTAGGTAAGCTATAGACTCCCTGTCTAAATCTAGAGCAATTAAATTGATCTCCTGTTCTAGAAGGTATTGGGTTAGCACTCCAGTACCTGGTCCAATTTCTATGACATTGTCATAGCCTTCCAAATCTAGTGTTTCTGCTATTTTTCTCGCTACGGTTTGGTCTTTAAGAAAATGCTGTCCAAGGTGCTTTTTTGCTCTTACGGCACTAGGGTCTTCTCTTTTTTCCCAGGTCTGGTACTTTCCCACTTTTTTTTGCTTTGCCATGCGAATATTGAATATTAAGTGTGTTGGCTAATAATTTTTAGAGGGGTTTTAAAGCTCAAGACTTCTGAACCAAACTTTTTGAGTAGCTGCGCTTCTAATTCAGCAGCTTGTCTGTCATAAAGCCCATTTATAATAGCTTTGTGATCTGAACTGTATTGAACGCTGTAGGTCACACCTCCCATAGGTTCTTCTACCATAATTTTGGTAAGCATGGCGCTAGTAAAATAATCTCCTTTTAAAAGGGTTGGAATATGTACTTCTTGCATCCAAGCCAGCCATGCTGTCTCTTGTTCTGAATCTATGTGCGTGGTAACATTAAATAAATACATACTATGATATGATTGTAAAGCCAGTATAAGGTTGTAAAACTTTTGGAATGACAATTCCCTCTGGCGTTTGGTAGTTTTCTAAAATACCTGCCAGCACTCTTGGCAAGGCTAAGGCGCTACCGTTTAAAGTATGCGCTAGGACGTTTTTGCCGGTCTCATCTTTAAAACGCAGTTTTAAACGATTGGCCTGAAAGGTTTCAAAATTGGAGACGGACGAAATTTCTAGCCAGCGGTCTTGGCCTGTAGAAAACAGTTCAAAATCATAGGTAAGAGCAGCTGTAAATCCTAAATCCCCCCCACACAATCTCAAAATTCTATAAGGTAATTCTAAGGCTTTTAAAATGCTTTTTATATGCGTGACCATTCCGTCTAAAGCAGCGTACGATTGGTCTGGGTGTGAGACTTGAACAATTTCTACTTTGTCAAATTGGTGAAGTCTATTTAGACCCCTTACATGAGCGCCATAACTTCCTGCTTCTCTTCTAAAACAAGGGGTATAGGCCGTGTATTTGATAGGAAAATCTTTTTCTGCCAGCACCACATCTCTAAATATGTTAGTTACGGGTACCTCTGCTGTAGGAATGAGATATAGATTGTCTTCTGGCATGAAATACATTTGGCCTTCTTTGTCTGGCAACTGCCCAGTTCCGTAGGCTGAAGCTTCATTCACTAAAAGGGGTGGCTGAATTTCTGTATAGCCTGCGGCGGTATTAGTATCTAAAAAGTAAGCAATGAGGGCTCTTTGTAATTTGGCTCCTTTTCCTTTGTAAACGGGGAAACCTGCACCTGTTATTTTAACACCTAATTCAAAATCTATAAGGTCATATTTTTTAGCTAACTCCCAGTGAGGCATAGCCCCTTTATGTAAGGTTGGAATGGTTCCAGCTTTAAAAATCTCTTCATTGTCTGCTTCACTATGACCACTCACAACAGAGTGATGGGGTATATTAGGGAGTGTATATAGAAGCTCTTGTAATGTGTCTGAACTAGTGTTTAAGAGGTCTTGAAGTTCTTTGCTCTCTATTTTTAATTGGGCGCTTTCTTCTTTTAAGAGGTTGGCTTCTGACGTTTTCCCTGACTTAAAAAGTCCTCCAATTTCCTTAGCTAGACTATTAGCTCTTGCTAAATTTTCATCTAAGGCTGTTTGAGTAGTCCTTCTTTTTTGGTCTGCTTCTAGAATTTCTGATACAATAGGGGCTGCGTCTATGTGACGCTTTTTAAGGGCCGTAACAATGGCTTTTTCGTGGGCTCTTATGGCTTGAATTTGCAACATAAAATTTTAGTTTTAAAATGTCAAAGGTAATCGAATGTGGGCTAATAATGGGTATTTGAAACCTTTTTATAGCGCCTCTATATAGGCTAGCGCGTTTTCTTTATCTACTGTCAGTTGGTTTTTTAAGGCCTCTAGGGATGGGAACTTTTGCTCTGCACGTAAGTGGTGTAAAAAGGATATGGATAAACGCTGGTAATACAGGTCTTCTGAAAATTTAAAAAAGTGGGCCTCAATTTTAAGTAGGCTGCTGTCCGAAGCTGCTTTTAGAGTACCTTCTAAATGCTGGTTTACAGTTGGGTTTTCTCCAATATTGAGCATGCCGTAGATCTTTTTGTGATCTATAGTGGTTTGAATGACATACACCCCTGTTTTAGGAATTATTTTTTGAGCAAATTCTGGGGTGATATTAGCGGTAGGAAAACCAATTTCTCTACCTATTTTTTTTCCAGATCCAACTGTTCCTGAAATTGAGAAAGGGTGCCCCAGATATTTATTTGCTTTTTCAATATGGCCCAGTTCTATGGCATTTCTGATTTTGGTAGAGCTTACCTTTATGGCACCTATTTCTTTGGCAGAAATTTCTACTACTTCAAAATCATAGTGTAACCCATAGCTTTTAAGGTCTTCTATATTGGCTTTTCTATTTCTTCCAAAGCGGTGGTCATAGCCAATTAAGACTGTTTTAGCATGAAGCCCTTGAACTAAAACATTTAATACAAATTCCTGCGCATGCATTCTTGAAAAAGCTTTAGTAAAAGGGTAAATGACTAGATAATCTACTCCAAGCGCTTCCAGTTTTTTTGCTCTTTCTTCTAGAGACTGTAGCATTTTAATACTACTGTCCTTTTGTAACACTACCCTTGGGTGAGGGTAAAATGTGAGCACTACAGAGGGAATATTAAGAGCTTTTGCTTTGCTTATTAATTGTTTAATAATGCGCTGGTGCCCTAAATGAACCCCGTCAAAAGTACCAATGGTGACTGCGGTTTTAGTGTCTGAGTTAAATTGGGGTAAGGAATGAGTGGTAATCAATGTTTTTTCTAATAAATACTGTATTTTTATAGGATATACCCCTATATGTTTTCAAAATTACGGCTTGTTTTTTCATTATGCCTACTTTTTTTGTTCTTTTCTATGAGAGCTCAAGAAACTTATTGGTCAATGTCTTCTCACACAGCTGGTAGAACAACTTCTATCACCACTACTAGTAAGACTGCCAGGGCTTCTTTAATGCTGCAAAAAGCGGCAGACCCCCAGTATTCACTAGATTTAGATGCTTTTTTAAAGGCTGTTACAGCCTCTGAGGAGTATAAAACACCTATTTATTTTCCCAATCTTGAGGGTGTTTTGGAGCCTTATACCATAGAAAAACAGGCTATTTTTGCTCCAGCTTTAGCGGCTAAATATCCTAGTATTCTATCTTATAAAGGGACATCAAGTTCAAATAAAGGAGCTACTGTTTTTTTTGCTGTGTCTTCTAAAGGAATTTCAGTAATAGCCCAAAACCCTTCATTAAATGAGCAAGGATATTACTTTATTGAAAAAAGAATAGGTGAGGTGTATTACCGTTTGCATACAAGAACATCTGACCGCGCTGATCAGGATTTTGTTTGTAAAACTTTGGCAGACGGTTTTATAGAAAAGGCAGGAGTACAGCAGATTGGTTTGGCCGCTAAAACTACCCTTAAAACCTACAGATTGGCTATTTCTACTACTGGGGAATACACCCAGTATCACGGCGGTGAAGTGGCAGACGCTTTAGCTGCTGTGAATGCAACAGTGACTAGAGTGAATGCTATTTTTGGACGTGATTTAGGGGTGCAATTACAGCTTATAGAAAACACAACTAATGTTATTTTTACAGATCCATTGACAGATCCCTACGGAGATAGTTTAAATTCTGAAATTCAAACAATCCTGACCACTAACATTGGAGAGGCAAATTATGATGTAGGCCACCTTTTTCATAAAGCCAGTAATAATGGGAATGCTGGTTTTGTTGGGTCTGTATGTAAAGACGGAAAAAAAGGAAGCGCTTTTTCTTCTGGGCAATTTCCAGAGGGAGACACCTTTGATATAGATTTTGTTATTCATGAATTAGGCCACCAATTTGGTGCTAACCACAGCTGGTCTTACGAGTCTGAGGGTACAAATGTTCAAGTAGAGCCAGGGAGTGGTAGTACTATTATGTCTTATGCTGGAATAGTGACAGGTGAAAATGTAGCCGCCAATGCTTCAGATTATTTTCATGCAGTGAGCATCATTCAAATGGCCACTTATTTATCTGAATTTGCATGTGGAAATGTAGTCTTCACCTCAAATGAGTCACCTGTAGTTACCCCTTTATTAGCCTATAATTTACCTTTGGCTACTCCTTTTTTATTAAATGGGGAAGCTACGGATATTGACTCTCCAAATACGCTTACATATAATTGGGAACAAGGAGACAGTGGAGTAGTGCCTGCAGCTGTATTTGGCCCTCAAAACCCTGTTGGGGCTTCTTTTAGGTCATTGCCACCTACTTCGGAACCCTACAGGTACTTTCCTTCACTAGCCAATGTGAGCGCAAATAGACTCACTACCAATCAAACTGCTTTGTCTGATTGGGAGACTTTAGCTAACACGCCAAGAAATTATGATTTTTATTTTACTGTAAGAGATAATGAACTGGTGGGTGCTGGAGTAGCTGTGGCTAAAACTACCTTAAAGGTTTTGCCACGGGTAGGGCCTTTTCTCATAGATTCTCAGAAAAACGGAGGGGTCTATAAGGGGGGAGATCAAATTCCTATTTCATGGGAAGTAGCCAGAACCAACGGACCTGAGTTAAACACTAAAACACTTACTGCCTTACTCTCACTAGATGGAGGGCTTAGCTTTACTAAAACCTTAGCTAGGGGCATTTTAAATGACGGGGCTACAGAATTAATTTTGCCAAATGTCCAAATTGAAAAGGCTAGAATTATGCTCAAAGCAGAGAACAATCCTTTTTTTGCTGTAAACCAAGCTCATTTTAGTACAGAGTCTATGCCATTGACTTTATTTTTTAGTCATACAGAGGTAGGACTTTGTAAGGGCGCAACTCTAGACATACTTGGGGAAATTCAATATAAAACTCCTTTGACCGCCCCGCAAATAGTATTTGAAGGACTTCCATCTGGAATTAGCATGAGTCCTGTATTAGGAACGCTATCTGGCACTACTCAGCAAATAAACATTTCTGTTTTAGCCACTACTCAAGCCACTGCAGCTACTTATAGCGTTACAGCCCGGGTGCAGGCAGAGGGTCAAACACATGCGGTTAATTTTAAACTCAGTGTTTGGGGGGAAGATTTGGCTTTAAGTGTATTGCAAGCCCCACTAAACCAAAGTACAGCAGTTTTTCCAGACCAAATTCTAGAATGGTCTCAGGTCTCTGGGGCTAGCTCCTATGAGGTTCAAGTAGCTTTTGACGCTAATTTCAGCAGCCTTTTTTACTCACAGACCACTTCTTTTAATAGAATTTATTTAGACGAATTGTCTGAAGGGACTACTTATTACTGGAGAGTAAAGCCTTTAAATAGTTGTAGTTCAGGTCCCTTTTCTGATCCTTTTTCATTTACTACTGCAGCGCTAAACTGTATGTCACAGTCAGCTACCTTACTTCCTACTTTAATAGATAGAAATACGCCTAATACGGTAAGTGCTTTTATTGAGTTTAAAGAGGATCTGCCCTTAACTGCTTTAGAAGTGACTTTAGATATAGACCACAGCTACGTTTCAGATTTGGTTATAAAGCTTTATGCTCCCTCAGGAAAATCAGTTGTTTTAGTAGCTAATTCTTGTAGTAGTTCAGAAGACATTCAAGCTGTTTTTTTAGAAAGTGCAAATAGTTTTGTTTGTGGGTCTAAACCAGCTATTTCTGGCCAGGTAAAGCCATTTGGGAACTTTGAAATTTTTAGAGGAGAAAGCATTAAAGGCGTTTGGCGTTTGGAGGTAGAAGATGTAGCAGAGGCAGATGGAGGGAGCTTGAATTCTTTTGGCATGAAAGTATGTGTATCTGGCTCTTTTAGGCCAGATGAAGATCAGGATGGTGTCTTTGATGACGGAGATGATCAATGTCTCAATACCCCTCTAGGTGCTTTGGTAGACACAAAAGGATGCAGCGTGTATAGGTTGAATGACAATAATTTTACGCTCACTTTAAAAAGCCAATCTTGTGTTAGCAGTTTTGATGGTGCTATAGAAGTGTCTGCTTTAAAAACAATGTTGTACAAGGTAGAGATTAAAAATGCTGGAGGTTCTTTGATAAACCAAGATAATTTCACCAATACCTTTCAAGCTAAAAACTTAGCGGCAGGATCTTATCAGGTTTGCATTACTGGGATAGAGGGTGACATTGTTTATGAGACACAGTGTTATGAGGTTCAAATTACAGCCCCAAAACCTTTAACAGTTCTTACAGCTGTTGGTTTTTCTAAGGCAGAATTAATCATTGGACTAGCGGGGAGTGAGTTGTATTTTGTTTCTTTAAACGGCCAAGTGACTACCCATACCCAGGACAAGATAAAACTGAGTCTTAAGCAGGGTTTAAATAGTTTAGAAGTGTCTACGGGATCCTCTTGCCAGGGTGTTTACAAAGAATCTATTTACTTTACACCCAAACCGTCTGTATATCCAAATCCGGTTTCTGACTTTTTATATCTGCAAACCCCCGTTTTTCAGGATTCAAATATGAAAGTTCAAATACACTTTTTGTCTGGAGTGTTACTAAGAGAAATAAACACAAAAGCTACCTATGAGCCACTCCCCATAGATACAAGATCTTGGAAAACAGGCATATATGTGATTAGTATTTGGTTGGACGGAGCCCGCAGCTCATATAAAGTAATTAAGGAATGAAAAAATATATTTTATCGCTCATTTTAATGAGCTTTTTAAGTTGTGGAAAAGACACGCCACCTGGTCCCCCAGAGGTGAGTACGTTAGTTTTCCCCACTCAAAATTTAGATTGTGCTCAGGGGACTCTAGTAAATGCAGTCACCAGAAGAATCCCTTTTGAATGGAAAATTTTTAAAGGGGCAGAATCTTATGAGCTCCAAATTACACAGCTCAGCACCGGAGAAAAAACAAATCTAGGTACCTTATTAAATACCTTAGAAGTGCCTTTAAAAATGGGAGAGGCTTATTCTTGGAAAGTAGTGGCGTCCAACACAAAAGTCTTGGAAACTACTTCTAGCGACCTCTGGTATTTTTTTAATGCAGGAGCACAAACCACACATGCGCCATTCCCAGCCACTGCCCTTTCACCATTGCCGGGCAGTTTACTTTTTATGCCATTAAATGCTTTGGTAAATATAAGGTGGTCTGGGGCAGATATAGACAATGATATAGTGAGTTACAGTTTGCTGTTAGGCAATGAAAACCCACCAAGCACTCTTATAGTATTGAGTGCGCCTACCTCTACAGAATTTAGCATAAATGTAAGTAAGGGAGTGACCTATTATTGGCAAGTAAATACCAAAGACCAATCTGGTAACGAAACACCCTCTCAAGTCTTTGATTTTAAAATTCAATAAGTCATCTATAGATATTTATTCTGTGCTAGCTATTGTTATATAGGTTCATAGTGATAGACAATCCAGCCAAAGCAAAAGATTCTACTAGGGCAGTAGATTTCTCAAAACGTTCTTTAAGTCCGTTGCGCTCTTCTTCTGACCATTCACCTAACACATAATCTACCTGTCTACCTGTGCCAAAATTTGCACCCACCCCAAATCTATATCTATTGTATTGTATTGTGTTTAGTTTTTCCTGAATGTCTTTAAGCCCATTGTGTCCTCCGTCAGACCCTTTAGCCTTTAGCCGGATGCTTCCAAAAGACAGGTGTATGTCATCTGTAATAATAAGGACATTTTCTAAAGCAATGTTTTCCTTCTCTATCCAATACAATACCGCTTTTCCGCTGAGGTTCATATAAGTGCTTGGTTTTAATAATAGCAGGCTTCTTCCTTTTATTTTAATAGTACACAGATCTCCCAATTTTACAGTTTCAAAGGCGCACTCGTGTTTTTGCGCCATGGCCTCTACTATTTTAAAACCAATATTATGCCTGGTCTCTGCATACTCAGATCCAATATTTCCTAAACCAACAATTAAAAATTTTTTCATACCCTTTTTGGATGGTAGTTCTTAGCTTGTAAAAATAAAAAAAAAGCATCCCAAACCTAAGGCTTGGAATGCTTTAAATATATTGTTTATGAAATTATTCAGCTGCAGTAGCATCATCAGTAGCAGCCTCAGTAGCGCCTTCTTCTCCTCCTTCTTCTTCTTCTTCATCTCCAGTAAGAACGTTTCTAGATGCTTTTACTTGAACAATAGCAGTAGAATCTGGGTGTAAGAAAGTAAATTTGTCACTTAATAAAGTAGCTACCGTAATATTACCACCAATTTTTAACTTAGAAATATCTACAGTAAAGAAATCTGGCAAATCTGCAGGCAATGCCTTAATTGTTAACTTGCGCTTTCTAAACAACAGACGCCCACCGTTTCTAACCCCTGGAGACATTCCTTCTAATTGAACAGGAATATTCATAGTTACAGGCTTGTCACTAAATAATTCATAGAAATCTATATGAAGAATTTTATCTGTTACAGGGTGAAATTGAATGTCTTGTAGTACGGCATCGATAGTTTTTCCGTCTCCTAAATCTATGCTCACTGTGTGAGCGTTTGGAGTGTAAACTAATGGTTTAAATGCAAATTCTTCTGATGAAAAATGCACAGGCTTATCCCCTCCGTAAATAACGCAAGGAACCAATCCAGCATTACGTAAGGCCTTAGTTGATTTTTTGCCCACGCTTTCTCTTTTTGATCCTTTAATTGTAATAGATTTCATTTTCTTGTTTTAATTATTAATAAATAGTTCCCCTCGGAACGTTCTTACATTAAGAATTTTGAGCTAATAGAAGTGTTGGTGTGAACCCTTTGCATGACATCTGCAAAAAGATCAGCACAGCCAATGACTTTTATTTTATTGCTATGTTGTTTTAACGGAATTGAATCTGTAACGATCAATTCTGTTAGCTTTGATTTTTCAATTTTTTCGTAAGCATCTCCAGAAAGAATAGCATGGGTAGTGATAGCTCTTACGCTAAGTGCCCCCCGGTCTATCATTAAATCTGCTGCTTTTGTAAGGGTGCCTGCCGTATCTACCATGTCATCTACCAAGACCACATTCTTACCAGTTACTTCACCAATTAGTTCCATATGAGAAATTACATTTGCTTTTTCTCTTTGCTTATAACAGACCACTACATCACTTTCTAAGGCTTTAGAATAGGCGTAAGCTCTTTTAGACCCCCCCATATCTGGAGAGGCAATGGTTAAGTTGTCTAAATTCAAACTTTTTAAATAAGGCAGAAACAGGGTAGAGGCAAATAAATGATCTACTGGTTTTTCGAAGAATCCTTGAATTTGGTCTGCGTGCAAATCCATAGTAATAATTCTAGTGGCTCCAGCTACTTCTAACATTTTAGCCACTAATTTTGCAGCAATAGGCACTCTAGGTTTGTCTTTTCTGTCTTGTCTGGCCCATCCAAAATACGGCATCACTGCCGTAATATGTCTGGCCGATGCTCTTTTGGCTGCGTCTAACATTAAAAGCATTTCCATTAAATTTTCAGAGCTTGGGTTGGTAGAACCTACTAAAAAAACCCTAGAACCACGAACAGACTCCTCAAAAGAAGGTTGGAATTCTCCATCGCTGTATTTTGAAGTAATCACATTACCTAAGGAGCTACCAAAAGATTTTGCAATCTTCTCTGCCAATACTTGGCTTTGGGTACAAGCAAAGATTTTAGGTTCTGGTGGTGTATAAGACATTCTTAAATACTTGTTGGTTTTGTACTAACTTCCTTACAATTAAGGAGCTGCAAATTTATACATTTATTTCAGTTGCCACAGTGAAATGTTTAATTTTTTTAAGAAGAATCTCAATTTATTTTCTACTTTTGCCTTCCTAATTTGTAGGAACGCTATTTAAAGTTTCTGCAACATTTGCTCGAGTGGCGGAATTGGTAGACGCGCTGGATTCAAAATCCAGTATTTTCGGATGTGTGGGTTCGATTCCCACCTCGAGTAC
>CAWWAC010000014.1:0-41740 GCA_963934855.1 uncultured Flavobacteriaceae bacterium | reverse complement strand
AGAGCACCTGACTCATAATCAGGTGGTCCCTGGTTCGAGCCCAGGTGGGACCACACCCAAGAAAGTCACTCAAATGGCTTTAAAATTAAACCTTCACACCTAGTGAGGGTTTTTTTATGCATTAAAATTACACTCCTAAAAAGTCATTTATTTTCCAACTGTCAGTTTACTGTCAACTATTTAAGTGCTTTTGGACACCTATATGACTAACAGCTTGGTGTCCATTAGAGGTCTTTTCCTCCTAACACAAGTTTTAAGCATAATACTTCAATTTAATATGAAACAGATGGATCTGGGCTTTGGCTATGAGATAGGGCAAAGAACATCGGCAACAGCCCTAAGAGCCAATACGAGCGAAAGGATGCTTAGGTATAGGTTTTCTAAACCACGAGGGTAAGTTAAACTAACTGTTAGAGAAGAGTGTCCCATAGCCTTTTGTATCTTATTTAATTTAAAAAGTTGTTATATTGTATATCAATACCTTATACTAGCATTATGAAAAAATCAATATTATTTATCTTTACACTATTTATAAGTCTTCACATTTATGCTCAAAATGACAAAGGATTAGAGAGTATGATGGTAAAAAAATGGATGGACTATTCTAAGGCTTTTGAATATAAAGATTATGATAGAATTGCCAATCATTTTACATATCCTGCGGTAATTAATCTTGCAACCCCTTTAATAGTTGAAAATAAAAATTCAATGATTGAATTATACAAATCGGTTAGAGAAAATTTACAAGATGACTATAAATATTCTTTATTAGAAGATTGGAAGTTATTGAACATTTCAGATAACTTAATTATACTTGACGCTTATTATTCAAGATACAATGATAAGTATGAATTAATCATTTCGGGAAGGGGACTATATACTTATAAAAATATAAACGGTTTATGGTTGTTGAGTGAAATAATTTCAATCTCTAATTAATGAGTAGAGTTTCAAGCTGGGTAGATGGGGAATGTACCGACTAAACCATAGGCATATCCTTTTCCTCTAACTTACTAACCTCGAGACTACTTAATTAAATGACAGAAAATATAAAACTTGGACTTAAAGAAAATTGGAAGCAGTTTACTCTTTTAGTTATCGTAAATGCTTTTGTAGGAGGAATGATAGGAATGGAACGCACTATTTTTCCTCAATTTGCAGAATTACAATTTGGTGTGGCTTCAAAAACGGCTATACTATCTTTTATCACCGCTTTTGGAATTTCAAAAGCAATAGCCAATTACTATACAGGGAGACTTTCCAACAAATTTGGACGGAGAAATTTACTTCTATTTGGTTGGATTCTCGCTATACCAATTCCTTTTATGCTTATGTATGCCTCTAGTTGGACTTGGGTGATTATTGCCAATGTGTTATTAGGGATTAGTCAAGGTCTTACTTGGAGTAGTACAGTTGTAATGAAAATAGACCTTGTTGGAGAAAAAGACCGTGGTTTTGCAATGGGCTTAAACGAATTCGCAGGTTATTTTGCCGTAGGGGTGGTTGCATTTCTAACAGGTTATATTGCCAACACCTATGGCATTACTCCTTATCCATTTTATATTGGAATTTTCATTTCTATCGTTGGTTTTTTATTGACATTATTATGGGTAAAAGACACCCTAATTTTTGTTAATAAAGAGAGTGCCACCGACAATACCTTACAACTTAACAATGTGTTTTTAGAAACAACATATAAAAACAAAACGTTAAGTTCAGTAACACAGGCAGGACTAATAAACAATTTAAATGATGGAATGATTTGGGGCTTACTTCCAATAGTTCTTTTTTCGTTAAACTTTGACAACAAAAATATTGGAATTATTACAGCTATTTACCCAATGGTTTGGGGTATAGGACAACTTTTTACAGGGAAAATGTCTGACCATTATTCAAAAAAAGCGATGTTGTTTTGGGGTATGCTTATACAAGGTTTAGCCATTTTACTGATACCATTCAGTAGCGACTTTTATGTTTTGGCTTTCATTTCTGCAATTTTAGGTTTTGGAACGGCATTGGTTTATCCAACTTTCTTATCTACTATTGCACAGGCGACAAGTCCAAAACAAAGAGCCGAAAGTATAGGAATTTTTAGATTTTGGAGAGATTTAGGGTATGCTTTTGGGGCTTTAATTTCAGGGGTAACTGCAGATTTATTCGGTATCCAATATGCTGTCTTTCTTATTGGTGGACTAACTATAATATCATCACTTGTAATCAAATTCCGTATGCCTCAACAAATAAAAACAACTTAAGACTTTATTGATGTGGGCGAAGTAAAAAAAGCAATTCAATTTGACATAAAAGGGTCGCTTTAAAATCTTTATGTTTGTATTAATAAGTAATATAAAGCAAAACGAATTGCAATGTCAAAGCTATTATTTAAGAAAACCAATGCCCAAGATTTAGATTTTAAAACTTTAATTAAATCTCTAGACCAAGATTTAGCCATTACAGATGGCGAAGAACACGGCTTTTACAATCAATTTAATGGGACTGATAATATAAATCATGTGCTGGTAGCTTATGAAAATTCAATAGCCCTTAGCTGCGGTGCATTTAAAATAATGGACTCTAAAGTAGTAGAGATAAAGCGTATGTACACCGTCCCAAGTTACAGAGGAAAAGGTTTGGCAGCACTTGTTTTGAAAAATTTAGAAGAATGGGCCTCTAAGGAAGGATTTAAGTCTTGTGTTCTTGAAACAGGGACTAGACAAATAGCTGCCATAAGGCTATATGAAAAATGTGGATATCAGATTATTGAAAACTATGGTCAATACAAAGGTGTAATTAATAGCCGCTGTTTTGAAAAGGCAATATAGCGCTTTATCAACACTATCTTAGATAAGAAGTTTAACAGACTAAATTTTCTCGGGTACTTAAAACCTTATTAAGGCGTATCCTTTAAGTTGGTAGGTACTTAAAACGGTAAGGGCAGAGGTGGCTATTTCTAATCCTGGCGCTAGTTCTGAGGGAGCTATTTTTCTTTTAAACATAGATTGAGAGCAGACCACTATTTTTACGCCATTATTTATTAATTCTTTTAAAAGAGGGATGTTTGGGTTCTCTACGCTAAAAGCTTTTTTGTGAGCTTCATTGTTCATGGCAGACCAAATGGCACTAGCGTGAATGGCCACTACTACAGTTATTTTTTCTTTTGGAACCCCTCCCATAACGTGAAGGTTTATAAGGCGGGCTACATTGTTTAACGAGAAAGACAGCTCGCTTTTTTCTTCTTCACCAGTCATTAAATCTACTATTATTTTATAATCCATATTAGGATCTGGCTTTTCTGTAGCTTCTGGGGCGTCTCCAATGGTTCCAAAACCCTTAATGACTGGGTTTATTAGGTTTTGGGCTTGTAATAAATTTGTGAAAAAGAGTAGGATGAAAAGGCTTAAAAAAATTTGTTTTTTCATGGGTTGGTAATTTATTTATTCAAAGGGACAATTCAGGATATAACTTTTGAAATGACACATTAAAATGTTTATGGCTATGATATTAAAATCATTTTAAATTTATAACTTGTTATTTATTAAATTTTCAGAATTATTAAATGAAAAGCTGGCAAATACAAGTAAATACTGCTTACAAATATGTTTTTTCTGATTCTATTAAAAAAAGATTTGAAAAAGCAACGCTCTGGTTATCTATTATTGGCTTTATCATTCATTTGTCCCTTATTTATTTAAAAAGAGCGCAATTATTTGATTTTCCTTTTGAGGACAGTTTATTAAATGATCCTATTTCTGCAATTTACACACCATTCTCCATTATATTAGTATTTGAAATATATTTATTAGTACTCAATTTACCTAGGTCATTTACCACCTCTGTTTCTAAGCAATTTGAAATTATTTCTCTCATATTAATCAGGAGAATATTTGCAGACATTCCTAAATTAAATTTAAACACAGATTGGTTTACCAATGTAGCTAACCTTCAATTAATTTATGATGTTTTAGGAGTGTTGGCTTTGTACTATTTAATTCACCTCTTTAATAAAGGTAGGCTAAAGCTGCCTAAAAAGCCAGTAGATGCCAACATTAAAAGATTTGTATCGTCAAAAAAAGCGGTTAGTATTATTCTTTTAGCGGTGCTTATTGTCATTTCTTTTGTGAGTCTTTTTGGCTGGCTAAACAACCTTTTCTTTGACCAAGTGGCTGTAGACATTAACAATGTATTTTTTAATGAATTCTTTTCAATTTTAATTTTAGCAGATGTATTTATTCTCTTGCTTTCTTTCCAGTACACAGAGCAGTACAGCCAGCTTATAAGAAATACCGGTTTTGTGATTTGCACGATATTAATTAGGCTTTCTTTTGGAGCTACAGCGCTTACTAATGTCTTGTTAATAATATCTAGTGTTATCTTTGGACTCTTAATCCTTTCTATTTATAACCTAATAGAAGCTCCTAAAATTAAGATTTCTTCCTAAGTTTTTATGCAGTAGAGGTCTTTGGTAAATTATTTTAAGTGGGTTTATGTAAAACCAAATTAAAATGAGTTTTATTAAAATCAGTAAAATTTTTAAACTTTCATTTGCAGCCCTTTTTTTAGGTATTTGCGTCACATTTGCACAGTCCACTAAGGAGAATCAGCTTTCATTGAATTCTAACCAAAAAGTGAAATCTTTCTCAATAGGATTAAAAGCTGGCGCGCCAAATATCATTGGAGGAGGCTTAGAAATAGTCCTTCCTTTTTTTGACCACCACTTTTCTATCTATGGAGATTTAAGTAAATTTAATTTAGAATTAGATGACACTTCTGCGGACCTGTCTTATTCGGAGGTTGGATTTAATTATTATTTTAATACCAAAGGGAAAGGCTTATATCTTGGTGCTGGTTTTGGAAAATTTGACTCTACTCTTGTTGTTTCAAATATTGAAATGGAAGGAGACAGAACAGGACAAGGCAGCGAAGACTTGCTTATCAATACCACCAATCTTAAGCTAGATTTAAAAACGGGGGGTACCTTTTATTTTAGAGTTGAAGTGGGTTACGGTTTAGGAGAAGTCCCTTCTGAGTTGATGATTAATGCCAGTACTTCAGACGGATATAAAGAAACAATAGTTGAAGAGGTTCCCAATATTCCAGGCATTAGCAACTCTGGTATTTTAGTTGGAAATATTGGTTTTGGACTTTCATTCTAGCATTATTTTAATATATAAAAACCCCGCTTATATGCGGGGTTTTTGAATCTTTGGATTAAGTAATAATTTTATTTCAGTCCTTGCCCCTCTATATAAGGAGCGCCCGCTTTTTTAAGGGCTGTTTCTATTGTTGGAATAATGTGGTCACTTAAGGCTTGAATATCTGCCTTCATCTTGCCTAGCATAGAAGCGGCAATAGACAAGCTCTGTTTGTGTAAAGGAGTTGGGCCATAAGTGGTCCTTATTCCTCTTAAAGCAACGCCAAGGTGGTCTCCCCAAGAAGCAGGGTTGCGCTCTCCAACAATGCTTTTAGACGGGCTTCCTTCAATTTGTTTTTCAAGGGCTGTTATGGTGGCTTTGGCTTCTGTAATGAGTGTTAAGATAGCCTGAGGATCAGTGCTGGTTCTATACAGAGCTTCTTCAAAGCCCTTTAGTTTTTTGGCACTCATAGAAAGGGCATCTTCATAAGCAGCAGATTCATTTACCAGCGTTTTAACGCTTTCAAAATAAGTATTAAATTCTTCGTAAGAAACCCCCTCTAGCACCCCTTTTCTAATAGGGTTTACTTCAAAGGCTACCGGTCCGTCTAACAGGGTAATTTGGCCCTCTTTTTCCAATGAAATACTAGCCATATATCTGCCTGGTGTAGCCATAGGACCTTCAGCATCTAATTCTCTGCCATTTACACTTACTGGATAAGGATTGGCGTGTCTAAGATCCCAAGCCACTCTCTGGCTTCCTTTTTTAGGAGCCGTGGAGACGGTTCTAATCAGGTTTCCTTCTACATCCTTAATCATGAGCAATAACTTAGCAGGGGTTTCAATGGCCTCTGCATCTAGGGTATCCCAACCAGGGAAAGGCACATTGGCTGTGGCGCTTAATTTCTTTTCAGCTGCTTTTCTTTGGGCTTGCGCACTGAGGTATTCCTTACTCATATGTACGGTAAATACGGCACCAAAGGTGGGGTTTTCTGCAAAGTAGTAGTCTGCTCCAGTATTACCAACATTACTTCTTGGCACATACCATTTGGCTGGTCTGGGTGTAAATAAGGTAGCTTCTTTACTCAGGCGCTGGTCATTAAAGTTTCTAAGTGCAGAAAAGTCATCTAAAACAAAAAAGCCACGGCCAAAAGAGGCTGCCACTAGGTCATTTTCTTCTCTTTGGATGGTAATATCTCTAAAAGAAATAGTAGGGGTTCCTGGCATTTTTTGCCAACTGTCACCAGCATTCATAGAGGTATAAATTCCGTTTTCAGTTGCGGCAAATAAGAGGTCTTTCTTTATGTAGTCTTGAACCAATCTCCACACCAAGTTTTTCTCTCCTAGGCTAGATCCTATAGAGCTCCAGGTTTTACCCATGTCTTTAGACATAAACAAATATGGTTTATAATCACCCTCTTTGTGGTTGTCTAAGGAGACATAAACAGTATTGGGGTCAAATATATCTGCTTTAATATCATTGACAAAAGCCCTAGAAGGCAGCCCTAATTTAGTCACTGAAATTTTGGTCCAATTGCTGCCACCATCTGTGGTGTATTGTATAATTCCGTCATCTGTTCCCGCCCAAATAAGGCCTTCTTGTACCTCAGACTCAGAGAGGGACGTAATGGTGTTGTAATTAGACATGGCGCGCATGTCCCAGGCATTGTCCCAAGATTGCTGTTTGCCTAAAATAGGCATTTCAATACGCTCTTCATTACGGGTGAGGTCACCAGAAATAGGCAGCCAAGAGTCTCCTCGGTCTTCAGACTTCCAAACCCTATAAGAGGCAAAGTACAGTCTAGAGGCTTTATGTGGGCTCACTAAAATAGGAGCGTCCCAATTAAAACGCTCATGTGGCTCTCCTTCTCTAGCTTGAGGCTGAATTAGAAGAGGTTCTCCAGAGCTGAGGTCTACGCGGTGTAGACCTCCCTGCTGGGTTTCAGCATAAATGATGTTTGGGTTTTCAGGATCTGTAGCAGACTGATGGCCGTCTGCAAATAAGGTTTTATACCAGTGTTTGTTTGCTATTCCCTCTGTTTCATCTGTGGCCGACGGCCCTCCGGAAGATCCATTATCCTGGGTGCCCCCAAATACATGATAAAAAGGCTTGGCATTGTTTACCGCTACCTTGTAGTATTGAGTAAGGGGGAGGTTTTTGTGGTATTTCCAAGTATCAGCTAGGTCAAAACTCTCATAGATACCAGCATCTGTTCCTAGCATAAGGTAGTTAGGATCGTCTTTTTTAAACACCAAGGCATGGTTGTCTGAATGCTTGTTTTCTTCTTTAAGAGTGGCAAAGTGAGCGCCACCGTCTTCAGAAGTGAGCACCCTTACATTCATGAGGTATAGCCTGTCAAATTTGTGAGGGCTGGCATATAATTCTTGGTAGTAGTGTGGGCCAGTTCCACCAGAAACGGTATTAGACATTTTTTTCCATGAGCTTCCGCGGTCTTCAGACTTAAAGACACCACCAGTGGTTCTATCTAGTTCAATAGCGGCATATATCACATCTGGTTTTTGAGGAGAAATGGCCAAACCAATTTTCCCTAAATTAGATTCTGGAATGCCAGAGGTCAATTTTATCCAACTATTACCTCCATCTGTAGAGCGGTGAATACCAGAACCAGGACCACCACCCATATAGGCGGCTACTGTTCTTTGCCTGTCCCAGGTAGCAGCGTATAAAACAGAAGGATTTCTGGGGTCTATCATTAAATCAGTAGCGCCTGTCCAAGGGCCTTCTCCCAATACCTTTTTCCAAGAGGCTCCTCCGTCTGTAGTTTTAAAAATGCCTCTGTCTCCACCTTCACTCCAAAGCGGTCCTTGTGAGGCCACCCAAACAATGTCTGAATTTTCTGGGTGTACAATAATTTTAGAGAGGTGCTCTGAATTGGGCAGCCCCATATTTACCCATGTTTTGCCACTGTCTTCACTTTTATAAACCCCATTACCAAAAGCAATGTGTCGGCCTCCTACATTCTCGCCAGTTCCTACCCATATAGTGCTAGGGTTGTTTGGGTCTATAGTGACACAGCCAGCAGCATAGGTGCTTTGACTATCAAAAATAGGCGCCCAGGTGGTTCCTGCATTTTCTGTTTTCCAAACCCCGCCAGAGGCCACGGCCACATACCACAGATTGTCATTATCTGGGTGTACTGCTATATCTGAAATACGGCCAGAGAGGAACGCAGGTCCAATATTTCTAAACTTAAAGGCGTCTAAAGACATTTCTTTAGCCTTAACGGTCGATGTTTTTTTTCTACTTTGTGCCAGAGCGTTGGCTGTTCCTAGGAACATAGCAAAGCTTAAAAGGGAAAGGAATAGTTTTTTCATGAGAGGTATTTTGTTGGCAGCCCAAAGGGGCATTTTGTTAGTTAATTAAAGATACACAATTAGAGTTTATAGAAAAAATATCTGTTAACAGCATCATAAAATCTATGATTAACATAAAAATACAGCTAGGCCAAATAAGTTTTATCTTTAAAAGAATCCTTTTAAAATGGACAGATGGAAGTGAGACCGCTACAATCTAATTTGAGTAAAAACCTTAGAGACCAAGGATATGATCTTATTAACGGTCCTGTTAGAAATTATAAAATATTACAGTTGTGGCTCAAAAAAGCAGGGAATCCTGCAGAGCTTTATTACGACTCTTTAGCACATGCTTTTGTGTCTGATGTAGTGATAGATATTCAATCAAACAGTGCGTTAAAAGTGACCTCAAGATCAAAAAACGAGTATAAATTTAATATGGGCATGTCCCTTTTAGAGCCTTTATTGAGCACCTTTGGACTTAATAATTTAGAATTAGAGACCTTAATTACTTCTGGCACTAAAATTAGTATGGCTTATGAGGGTTCAGAGTCTAAAGAAGTATCTATTGGAAATGTGGAAGACTATATGCACACAGCAGACTATTTACATCCCAATCCCAGTTTATTTTATCACGCGAACAAAGACCGTGTAATGCTTATATCTGGGGTGTTATTGGCTAAAAATTTGGTCATAACTATAGATACAGATTTTTTGGTAAGTCCTGAACTTATTTCTAAAATTGACAAAAAAACGAATGGGAAATTAAATACTTTTAAGAAAAACGACAGATCCTTAAAAATGGTTTCTGAGGGTCATGTGCTTTTTCCTATTGCAGTAAAAGCAAACAGGCTTCATTTTGATAAGGGTCATTTTGTAAAGAGTAACTTAGTGACAGACACCCGCTCTTTTTTTTAATACCGCTTTTTTAAGAGGTAATCAAAGAGGTAGCAAAGCGTTTGTAATTAAAAAATAATACGTCTGTACTTAAAATTCTTTGGTATCTTTAAAGGATAAAACCTTAAATCACCAAGCATGTTACAGAGACTTTCAATGCTGCTTTTTTTGTGTAGCAGTATGGCTTTTGGCCAAGATTACTTTTTTAAAAACTACGCCCCTTTTAATGAGGCTATAGCTACACCAGAATCTTTTTTAGGGTATGGAATTGGTAGTCAGCACACCCGACATGATATGATTGTAGGTTACTTAGAAGCCCTAGCTAATGGCTCTGACAGGGCGCAAATTATGCCTTATGGAAAAACACACGAAGGCAGAAAATTAGTGTTTTTAGTGCTTAGTAGTCCAGAGAACTTAGCCCGTTTACCAGAAATTAAAGCCGCACATTTAGCAGCTATAAAAGGGGGCGCATCGGCCGCAGGCCTAGAACTCCCCCTTATTATTAATTTGGCTTATAACGTACACGGAAATGAACCCTCTAGCTCTGAGGCTGCTTTATTAGCGGCTTATACCCTTGCAGCCTCTAACAAGCCTGAGATTAAGGCGTATTTAGACAAGGCTGTTATTTTTATAGACCCAACTATTAATCCAGATGGCCGTGACCGTCACACACAATGGGCCAACACGTATAAGGGAAGTCCTTTGGTGGCAGATCCACAAGACGCAGAGCACAATGAGTACTGGCCAGGTGGTAGAACGAATCATTATTGGTTTGATCTCAACAGGGATTGGCTTTTAACAGTGAATCCGGAGAGCCAAGGAAAGGTGGCTTGGTCTCATGAATGGTACCCTAATGTGGTAACTGATTTTCATGAAATGGGCAGCCAGAGCACTTACTTTTTTGAACCAATGAAAGCAAACGCCTCTTGGGAGCCAATTATGCCTAAGGATAATTACACCACCTTAAATGATCTTTTTGCTACTTATTTTTCTAAGGCCTTAGACAGCATAGGATCTTTATATTTTACTAAAGAAGCTTTTGACGGCACTTACCCTGGCTATGGCTCTTCTTACCCAGATTTACAAGGCGGTTTGGCGCTGCTTTTTGAGCAGGCTAGTTCTAGGGGTTTAAAGCAAACCACTGCCTACGGGGAAATTACTTTTCCCTTTACCATCAGAAACCAATACGTGTCTAGTATGACTACGGTAAAGGCGGCTGTTGAAAATGCCGACCTACTTAAAAAGTATCAGCGTGATTTCTTTAAGAGCGCTTATACCAATGCGGTTAAAAATAAGGTAAAAGGATATGGATTTACAGAAACAGATAAAAACCTAGCCAAGGCTTTTGTAGAAAAACTAAACACCCATAAGGTATCTGTTTATAAAACAGCATCCGATTCTTATATAGTGCCTGCTGCTCAAGACCAATATAGAATGGTGCAGAGTTTCTTTGAAACCTACCAACAATACAGAGACTCTGTGTATTATGACGCCAGTGCTTGGTCTGTAGCAAACTTCTTTAACATCTCTTATAAGCCCCTTTCTAAATTACCTGCACTAGGGACGCCGTTAATAGTGGCAGATATGGAAGGGACTCCTGCTTTTGTAGCCTCTGATTACGC
Organism: uncultured Flavobacteriaceae bacterium; assembly: GCA_963934855.1. Taxonomy (GTDB): domain Bacteria; phylum Bacteroidota; class Bacteroidia; order Flavobacteriales; family Flavobacteriaceae; genus MAG-120531. Next base: position 30,775 of record CAWWAC010000014.1, on the reverse strand, counting down.
CTATGCTGTAGATGCTCAGGATTACAAAGTGCCAGCTGCTTTGGCTTTTTTACAAAAAAAAGGCGTGCAATTGGCTGCAGCTTTTAAACCTTTTACAGCTAAAACAGCCACTGGTTCTGAGTCTTTTTCTTATGGATCTCTTATGATTCCTGTGGCCCTTCAGAAAATTTCTAAGGACAGTTTAGAAAGTGTTTTAGCTACATTGCCCTCTGAGTTGTCTGTGAGGGTGGTAGCTGTTTCTTCTGGTCTTAGCCTTTCAGGGGTAGATTTAGGCTCAAGAAATGTAGCCCCTTTAAGAGCGCCTAAAGTAGCAATGATTATTGGAGAAGGTGTTTCTTCTAGTGAAGCGGGAGAAGTATGGCATTTGTTAGACACAAGAGTAGGCATGCCTATTACTAAGCTACCTGTAAGGAATTTAGATAAAATTTCAATAGACAGTTACAACACTCTAGTAATGGTCTCTGGGCGTTATAATTTTTCAAAAACTTTTCAGGAAAAACTCTCTCTCTGGGTAAGTAAGGGGAATACCTTAATTACTATAGGCAGCGGTTCTTCTTGGGCTATTAGTTCTGGTTTTGTAAAGGAAGCGCTTGTAAAAGCGCCTAAAGAAAAAGATTCTACTGCTCTAGCAGTTAGAAAACCTTATATAGATGCTCCTGAAAATATAGGTAAAGAGGCGCTAGGAGGGGTTTTTTTAAAGGGAAATATAGACCTAACACACCCACTTGCTTTTGGGTACAGGCGCTCAGACATCGCTCTTTATAAAAACAATGAAGTGTGGCTACTCCCTAGTAAAAATAATTATAGTACGGTAATAGATTACCTAGACACGCCTTATTTAGATGGCTATGTTTCCAAGAAAAATAGAGACGTTTTTTTGCCAAAGAGTGCTTCTTTAATTGTGAGTGCTAAGGGCAGCGGCCGCGTTATTCTTTTTGCAGACAACCCTAATTTTAGAGGGATTAATTACGGAATGAACAGGTTGTTTTTAAATGCCTTATTTTTAGGAGATCTGATAGAGGTCCCTAGCGAATAAGAGTCTTTAAATAAAAACCCCCAATGCATTTGTGGCATTGGGGGTTTTCTATATTAAAATTTGGTTGGATTAACTCAAAGGAAGTTCCCAGCCCGCTCTGTATGTTTTAGTTACAAATTGGTTGGCGTCTTCAAAGTTTGTAATGCGCATGTCTTCTCCGTCCCAACGCAGTTTTTTTCTTCCGTAAAACTCCATATTTCCTGCTTCATTTTCACGTCTGAGCATATGGCTTCTAATGGCAATATTACCCATAAGAACCGTTTCTGTAAAAGGTCCTGCGTAGTCAAAGGAAGAGGTAAGTGCCTTGTGTTTGTCTGAGTTAAAACCTGTTTTACAAGCCTCAGTCCAAGCGGCATTGTGAAGGGCGTCTAAGTTTCCTTGTACGCTAGTATCAAAGGCCTCTGGCTCCATCCCTTTCTTAAATAAGATAGGGCTGTTTCCGTAGTCTGTACAAGTAATAATTCCCTCTGAGCCCATCATCATGACCCCACTAGAAGCTGCACTGTAATAATCGCTAATTTCATCTGGAATGGCAGGGGTAATACCTCCGTCTGTCCATTCTAATTCTACGCCAGACTGTCCTGATATCTTACTTGGAAAGTCTATGGTAACTTTAGAGGCTACCGGACAACCGTCTGGAGTGTAATCGGGAGTCCACATTTTTGAATATATGTTGGCTACACTACATTGCACTCCTGTTGGGTAACCTAAATTAAGCACCTTATAAGGCACGTCTAAAAGGTGACAACCCATGTCTCCAAGGGCTCCTGTTCCATATTCCCAATAGCCTCTCCAATCAAAGGGGTGAAGATTTGGGGTGTATTCTTTTTTAGAGGCTGGACCCAACCAAAGATCCCAATCTAAGCTTTCTGGCTTTTTAGCAGCATTGGCAGCTGCAGGAGATTTTCCTTGAGGCCAAACAGGTCTGTTGGTCCAGATAAAGACTTTTTTTACTTCTCCAATGGCATTGCCATCTATCCACTCTTTTATTTTTGGCACTCCTAAACTAGACCCCCCTTGGTTTCCCATTTGGGTGACTACTTGTTGTTTTCTAGCCAAATGCGTGAGGTGTCTGGCCTCTGCTATGGTGTGGGTGAGGGGTTTTTGTACGTACACGTGAAGGCCACGTATCATAGCTTCATGAGCAATAAGCGCATGAGTGTGGTCTGGAGTAGAAATAGTGACAGCATCTAGGTCTTTTTGCTGGTCTAACATTTTTCTGAAGTCCTTATAGAAAGTTGCACCTACATGCCTTTCTATAGCATTTTTAGCCTGGGCAGGGTCTACGTCGCAAAGAGCCGCTATTCTATTAACGCCACCATTAAAGGCGTTGTTAATGTCTGAGTCTCCTTTTCCTCCTGCGCCAATAGCACCAAGCACTAATTGGTCACTTGGAGAAGTGAAACCTGTTCCTCCTAGGACATGCCTAGGTACAATGTAAAAACCTGTGCCAATTAGGGCACTTTTTTTAATAAAATCTCTTCTGTTGTTTTGTTCTTTCATTCTAAATAAAAGTGTTTGGCGGTTATTTTTTTAGATAAGCTTAAAAATTTCAAGCCATTAAAGTAAAGAAAAAAAGTCTTTCTTGAACGTTTTAACTAAAAGATAAAAATTTAATGATACTTTAAAAAGACTGTTTTGCCTTTATTAATAGTGTTTTTTGTGGCGTTTTAGATTTAATACACAAGAGCCTAAACCCCTACATGGAAACTTCTAACCCTATATAAAAGTTTCTTGTTGGAGCGGCTTCATAAAAACGCCCTCCAAAAGCATTAATTCTGATGTTGTCAAAGTAAGAGGTGTTGCCTAAATTTTGAATGCCTCCAAAGAGTCTAATATTGCCCCAAGCATTAACAAAATTTTTATACGCGTTCATATGGGCCAACCCATATGAGGCCACGGCAACGCTGTTGGAGTTATTGGCCAACATGCGTCCTATATAGGCGTATTGTAGGCTTATGCGGCTGTTTTCCCCAAGCCCTAAGCTCACATTAGAATTCCAATGATGGTCTGGAATGCCAGGAATTTTATTTCCAGATAAGGCAGCGTCTAAGTCTCCTCCTTTTTGGAAGGTGTAATGAGCGAAAGTGTAAGCACTGCTAAGTTCAAAACTACTGCTTACAAAAGAAAGCTGTGTTTCTACTCCTTTTCTAAGGGTTCTCCCCATATTTTTATAAAATTGTCTTTGAGGGTAAATGGCCAATTCATAAGGCAAGAGCTCCTGACTGCTTTGGCTTATAAAACCAGACAGTTCCCAGCGTAAAAAACCTTGTTGTAGGTTTTTCTTTCCCCTGTAAATTACCTCATAGCTTTGCGCAATAGTAGGTTTTAGTTCTGTGTTAAAACCTAGGGAGCCGTCTGGGGCGTTAGCAGCCTCACTAAGGGTGGGCGTTTCAAAGCTTTGGGCGTATTGGAAGTTTATAAACTGATTGGCTTTAAGCGAATAGCCTAGTGAAACACTAGGACTCCAAGCATTATAATTTTTAAAAAGACCCAAATCCTTTAGGCCCATTTTTATATGGTCATACCTTAGAGAACTGGCGAGAGAGAATTTTCCAAAGGGGGTTTTATTGCTCAAGAAACCATGTGTATTTTCATAAGATTCTTTTTGGCGCTCTGTTAAAGGACCTAGTTGTCCTTGTAAATTTTCATAGCGGCTTCTGAGGTCCAATTGTGCTGCATGCCCCAATCCAAAAACTGTTTTGGAGTGGTTGTCTATTTGCGCCTGGCTTCCAAACCCGTAATAGGTTCTAGCAAAAGCAGAAACTCCACCGTCTCTAAAGGGCAGGGAGCCTTTAAAGTCTCTTTTAGCTCCAAAAACATAGGAATTTAACTGCCATTCTTTTCCAGGCAGAAGCTCTTTTGTGAAAGAGTGGCTCAATCCTGTTTTTAGATGGTTAATTTTTTCAGAAGTTTCATATTGAATATTGGCGTCTCTGGCTGCCTTAGGATTTTTTTGTGCGGCCTCTAAAGTAAGGCTTCCAGGGTCCTGTGCATAAGGACTATCAGTAAGATTAAACTGCCACCTAAGTTGTTGATTTTTTGAAAGCCTGTAGGCTAATTTGGCATTGAACTGTTCTTGTTTAAAGCTGCTTTGGTCTCTGTAGCCTCTAGATTGGGTGTGGTTATAAAAAATGACAGAAGAGAATTTTTCCTTTTGGAGCCCAAGGATGGCCTGGTGCGATGCCAGCCCAAATGAACCTCCTGTAGCCCGCAGGATGACTTTTTGCCCCACTAAAGAATCAATGGTGTTTATTAGTAGCACGCCTCCTGCAGCATTGCCATAGAGCGCCCCACTAGGACCTCTAAGGACCTCTATTTTGTTAATAAGTCCCAGAGGCAGGTTGTCTAATTGGCCTTGGCCGTCTGGGGTGGTTTCTGGAATACCGTCTATTATTATTTGAACCCCTCTTATTCCAAAAGCAGCTCTGGCGCCAAAGCCTCTTATGGCAATGCGTAAATCTTGGTTGTAATTAAATTGGTTTTGCGCAAAAAGTCCAGGTATTTGACCCAGGTATTCCTTAAGAGACAGCTGGGTGGTGGCTGGCTGAATACTGACTGCATTGACCACAGAAATAGCAGTAGGAGCCATTAATAAGCTAGAGGGTATAAGAGGAGCAGCTACCACCACCTCATTTAGTAATGTGGTGTCTTTTTGAGCAGCTAAGCTTAGTGGAAGAATAAAAAACAGTCCCCATATGACTGATAGACGTTTTTTAAAAAAGAGAAATAACATAGAAAATCTAGTGTGAAGAATAAATCCAAATATATTAAAATGACATCAATATTAGTCAATGATTTTTAACAAAACGTCTGGAAGATTGAGACCATACACCCTAATTCTTTTGTCTTCTAAAGATTTTTCACTGGCTATATAAGTTTCTTGTATCCCCAACACATAGGAGAGCTTTAGATTTAAAGTATCTATAATATTACTTTTTATTTTTTCATTATGTGATTTGGTCAATTGATCATTATAAACCATAGAGAGTAATTGAGCAGACTCTAAAGAACCTTCTTTTACAAATGCTCTAATAAGATCAAACTCTATGGGCGTTATAGAAGACTCTTTTTTGTTGTAGTTTATTTTATGAGGATACACATAGAGGGTATGTTTTCTTTTCCTCTTTTTTTTAAAAAGCCACCAAAGTATCATTGTCAAAAGAACAAGGGTAGCTGCAACAGAAAAATAAATAATTTCATCAGCCTTATTTTTGTAAAAAACTCTTTCTGCAGTGCTTTGGAGTATGAAATTTTGCTGAGAAATTTTGTTTAATACAACATCTAAGTTTTTTGAGGTATAATAAAAATAAGCATTTTGGTGTTTAAAAACCGTTAAGCCTTTTTCTATTATTACATTAAAGTAGACAGGATTTTTTTTGTATTCTGTGATTTTGTTATTTTTTAAAGAGACCCTTAGCAATCCAAATTGGGGGTTAAAAAATTCTAATTCATCTGGATTGCTATTTTGAATCATCACAAAAGGGTCTCCTTCAGGAAAATCCGCAGTTCCTAAAAACCGCCATTTTTTGGGCTTAAAGTCAAATACCCAAACGTCTTTTGATAAAATAACTTTTAAACGGTTGGCTTCATTTATGTGAACACCTCCAAAAATATAAAGCTGATCTTTATCAATAAAATGTTTTTGAGAATGAGAACTAATAGGAATAGGACTTTCTTCATTGTAGGGAAATAGTTCCCAGCCTTTAGAAATGGGATCTAAATAAGAAAGGGCATTAGAGGCAGTCCAATAACCATAGCCACCATATTTATAAAGGGTGTCATTTTTCACAAAAAGGCTGTTAAGTTTTTGCCATCCAACAACATTAGATTTGTCTAACCTTACCAAACTGTCATTTAAAACTTCATAGACAGCCCCACCATTTTTCTGTGTAAATAATAACCGCCCATTTTTCCAAATAGGTTTCAGAGAAACAAAAGAAATTCCTTCTGGCTTGACAATACGCTTTCTTTCTGAGAGTTTAAATTCCTTTAAATCTATAACAGAAAGGCTGTCTCCAGAAAATTGAAGAAGCAGCCCTTTTTCTTGATCTAAGGCACTAATTTCTATGACAGTATTTTTAAAAATAATTTCTTGTGCCTGCCCCAAAAATGAAAACAAAAACAACAGAATAACAAGTCTTTTATTCATATAGTTTTTTATTAAGGCTATTCTTTTCATCAGCTTTTTTATTGGCAATAACTAAAAGATACAATCATTGAAATATACAATAATTTTAAGCTTACCACAATGGTTTTTAATAGTTTAAAACAACTTAATTTTCTTTTGCAGTAGCACTTATATTTCCCGTGGCGCTATTTAAAAAACAAAACTACGGCCCCAAGTGCAGTAAGTATGATAATCATTTTTCTAAAGAAACTTTCTGAGATTTTTTTTACTAAAAAGACTCCTGCTACCAGGCCTAAGACAAGGCCTGGTAGCAGGAGTAAAAATATTTTTAAACTCTCTAGACTAATAGTTTTCCAAACAAAAACATGGAAGGGGAGTTTAAAAAGGTTTATAAAGAAGAACAACCAGGCAGCGGTGCCTATAAAATGGTTTTTTGGAAGGCGCATGGCTAGAAAATAAACATTAGAAAAGGCACCTGCTAAATTGCCTATCATAGTGGTAATACCCGCCATTATTCCCATAAAACTTCCAAATGCCCAATGGGTAGGTATTTTTTTTATTTTTTTTCTCTCCCACCAAACAAGCATAAACAAGGTGCCCAGAATGGTTATCCCCATGGTTAACTGAAAAGTTTTTTCTGGAAGATCCTTTCCAATGAGTGCTCCAATGACCACTCCTAGCATCATCCATGGCAAAAAAGCTCTTAGGTATTTCCATTGGGTGTCTCTGTGGTAGTAAAATATAGCAAAAACGTCTCCAACTATAAGTAGAGGCATGAGCATACCTGTAGAAGATTTCCCCCCAAAAGCCAGAGCCATTAAGGTGACTATTAAGACCGCTATTCCCTTTACGCCTGCCTTGGAAACACCTAAAATAAAAGTGGCTAAAAAGGCCAATAAAAAACTTTCTAAAGTGAGAAGCCCATGTAAATACCAATCCATATAACGAAGGTACAATATGTTTTTGCGCCCTTTAAATTCAAAAAAGTTCTATTTGTAACAAAAATTAATATCTTTATAGTGAAGTGTTGTTCTCTTTGCCCAATACACTTAAAAGAGTCAAGGGCTTCTTTAGCAGCACCTTTCACCAACCAATCAATTTTTAAACCAACCACACCTTTCACCAACCATGAGCTTATCTAATCTTGACTACACCATTATTTTTGGCTTTTTTGCTATTGTACTTATTATAGGCGTTGTTGTTTCTAAACAATCTGGAAAAAGCAGTGCAGAGTATTTTTTATCTGGACGCAGCATGCCTTGGTGGCTATTAGGATTTTCTATGGTGGCCACCACATTTTCTACAGATACTCCCAATTTAGTAACAGATATAGTAAGAACCAACGGCGTCTCTGGAAACTGGGTTTGGTGGGCTTTTTTGCTTACGGGTCTTCTTACTGTTTTTGTATATGCCAAACTTTGGCGCCGCTCTAATGTAACTACTGATATGGAGTTTTATGAGCTGAGGTATGGGGGCAAGCCCGCTCATTTTTTAAGATGGTTTAGGGCTTTTTACTTAGGGGTAGTTTTTAATATGATGGCCATGGCGGCAGTGAGTTTGGCAGCTATTAAAATTGGTCAGGTCATGTTAGGTTTAGACCCCATAGAAACGGTAGTAATAGCCGGAAGTATTACCGTAATTTTTAGTGCAATAGGCGGTTTTAGAGGTGTAATTTACACAGATTTTGTGCTTTTTTTTGTGGCTATTGCGGGCGCAGTAGGAGCGGCCTATTATTTAGTAAATATACCTGAAATAGGGGGTTTAGATGCCCTACTTGCTCATGAAAATGTTTCCGATAAACTTTCTATATTACCAGATTTTTCAGACACAGAGGCCCTTATAGGAATTTTGATTATTCCTTTGGCGGTGCAGTGGTGGTCTGCTTGGTACCCTGGAGCAGAACCTGGAGGTGGGGGTTATATAGCCCAGCGCATGTTGGCAGCAAAAAATGAGAATCACGCCATTGGCGCTACCTTCTTTTTTAATATTATGCATTATGCCTTAAGGCCTTGGCCTTGGATTTTAGTAGCCTTGGCTTCCCTAGTGGTCTATCCAGATTTAGTGTCTATACAAACTGCTTTTCCAAATGTAGACCCAAGTAAATTAGGACAAGATTTGGCCTATTCTGCCATGCTTACCAAATTACCCAGCGGTCTTTTAGGCCTTGTAATGGCCTCTTTAGGAGCTGCTTATATGTCTACTATTTCTACCCACTTAAATTGGGGCTCTTCTTATATTGTCAATGATGTATACAAATTAACCATTAATCCAAAGGCTAGTGAAAAGCAATTGGTGATGGTGGGGAGGCTATCTACAGTACTACTTATGATTGCCAGTGGTTTACTAGCCCTAACCCTCACCAATGCCTTGCAATTGTTTGATATTATTTTGATGTTTGGCGCAGGGACGGGTCTTATTTTTATTCTGAGATGGTTCTGGTGGCGTATAAACGCTTGGAGTGAAATTTCTGCCATGGTAGTTTCTGGTGGTATTTCCGTCCTTTTTAATTTTGGAAGCTTAGGCGCCACCCTTTTTGGAGACAACACCTTAGAAGGGCTTATGCCTGCATGGGCTAAGTTTCCTGTTGTCGTGTTAATTACTACTGTAATTTGGGTTGCGGTCACCTTTTTAACAGCCCCAGAAAAAGAAGCCACCTTAGATAAGTTTTATATACAAACCCAACCCGGTGGCCCGGGATGGAAACAACAACAGGCCAACACTAAAAAAAGTATTCGCCCTCAAGAATGGTCTGTTCCTTCAGGTATATTGGCTATGATTTTGGGGGCTGTGCTGGTTTACGGCTGCATGTTCGCTACGGGGAATTGGATTTATGGAAATTATGAATTGGCCACAGGGCTTACGATTGCTGTAGCGGTAGCTGGATATTTATTATCTAGGGTTTGGAAAACGCTTAAAAAATCTGTTTTGTGAGGATGGGAACAAGATATATATCTGTAGATATATTTAGAGGACTCACCATTATCTTAATGATTTTAGTGAATACGCCTGGTACTTGGTCTGCGGTTTACGCCCCTTTATTACATGCACCATGGCATGGCTATACGCTTACAGATTTAGTATTTCCCTTTTTTATTTTTATAGTAGGTGTTTCTATTTCCTTGTCTTACAAGGACATGAATCTGAAGTGGCATATTTTTTATAAGCTGAGCCGTAGGAGCTTAAAACTAATTGGGTTGGGCCTTTTTTTAGGTGCATTCACTATTTATTATCCTTTTTTTAAAGAATTAGAGGCCATTAGATTTCCAGGAGTATTACAACGGATAGGGGTAGTTTTTTTCTTTAGCAGTCTTTTTTATTTATGGGGAAGCAAACGCAGCACTTTTTTACTCATAGCAATTATACTAGTTGGCTATTGGCTTTGGATGGGTTTCATACCACTTGGAGGTGCTGCTCCTACTTTTGACAGGGCTATAAATAATTGGGCCAATTATATAGATGTACAATTACTTGGAAGCCATATGTGGAAATCAGACTACGATCCTGAGGGAATTTTAAGTACGCTGCCAGCTATTGCTACCGCTCTTTTAGGCACCTTAACTGGAGACCTTATTAGATCTAATACCTACCAAAAAGTTTCTTTAATGTTAGCCATTGGCGTGTTTATGTTGATTGTAGGGGGCTTTTGGGATTTAGCATTCCCAATAAATAAAGCCCTTTGGAGTAGTTCTTTTGTACTGGTAAGTGCTGGCTGGGCTAACCTTACTTTGGCCGTTTTATTTTACCTCACTGAGCTTAAAAAAATATCTGTAGGGGGCATTTTTAAAAAAGTAGGAAGCAACGCCATTATTATCTATTTTCTCTCAAGTTTTATATCTAAATTATTTTACCTTATTTCTTTTAACGGCAGTAGTATTCATGACTTTTTCTTTTCAGAGTTTTATGTGCAAGACACAATAGCCTTAGAGCTGTCTTCTTTTTTATACGCCTTAAGTGTCTGTATTTTTTATTTATTCTTGGCTAGCGCTTTATACAAAAAGAAAATATTCATCAAGATCTAGGTTGTGGATTTGTTAGAAATGACCTATTTTAGTTTAAAATGAGATAATTATGGAAGAGGCATATAAGGAAGTATTTGTGGGAAATGCTATGGCAGTTCTACTGCTAAAAGGTATTTTTGGAGATCACGGCATTCCTTTTATTGAAAAAAACGAACAGCTTTCTGGCGTGTTAGCAGGTTTTTCTGGAGGAACAGGAACTTCTATAAAGGTTTTTGTAATAGAAGAGTTTCAAGAAGACGCTTTAGCACTCATAGCAGACTTTAGAGACCAATTACAGAACTCTTAGTTCATTTAGCCTCTTAATTCCAGCAATCTTTTTACATATTTACCTATCACATCAAACTCTAAATTTACCACAGTTCCGGTTTTATATTGGTTAAAACGCGTATGCTTATACGTATAAGGAATTATGGCTACGCTAAATTCATTAGGGCCAGAATTTACTACTGTTAAACTAGTGCCATCTATGGTAATAGACCCCTTCTCTATAGTGACATTGCTCATTGTTGGTTCATAAGTAAAGGTGAAAACCCAACTCCCGTGATCTTCAATGACCCTTTTACAAACGCCTGTTTGGTCAACATGTCCTTGTACAATGTGCCCGTCTAAGCGGCTACCGAGAATCATGGCGCGCTCTAGGTTCACGGTATCGGCTAAAGCCAAATGACCAATAGCTGTTTTGTTTAGCGTCTCTGCAATGGCAGTTACAGTGTATTGGCTATCTGTTCTAGACACCACTGTTAAACAGACTCCGTTGTGTGCTATGCTTTGGTCTATTTTTAGATGCTCAGCCAAAGGGGTTTCTATACTGAGGTGCAAATTACCTGCTTCTCGTTTTATTCCTACTACTTTTCCTAAAGTTTCAATTATTCCCGTAAACATGGTTCGTTTTTATTGTCTAATTTTACAAAGTAAATTTACAGATAAAGCCAGAAATAGCATGCAGGATAGCGTAAAAATTAAAGTGGGTATTTCAGTAGGGGATCTAAACGGTATAGGTTGTGAAGTTATTTTAAAGACCTTTGAAGATGCTAGAACCCTAGAACTTTGTACGCCAGTGCTATTTGCGTCTAGCAAAACCTTGGCACAACAGCAACAGCAATTAGGTACAGAATTGGTGTACCATGGCGTGGCCCAAGCCGCCGATGCCATCCCCGGGAAGTTTAACGTTGTGAACCTATGGAAAGAAGTGCCTGAAATGGAATTTGGGAAAGAGACAAAAATAGCAGGAGAGTATGCTTTAAAATCTTTAGAAGCCGCCACTAGTGCCCTAAAAGCTGGAGAAATAGATGTGTTGGTAACTGCGCCTATTAACAAGAGCAATATACAGAGTGATACCTTTAAATTTCCTGGTCATACAGATTATTTAGCCAAAGAACTAGGAGGAGAAAGCCTCATGTTTATGGTGTCTAATTCACTTAGAATAGGTCTCTTAACAGATCATGTGCCAGTAAAAGACGTTTCTGATCATATTACTCCAGAGCTTATTAAAACAAAGGTCAAGACCGTTATAAAATCATTACAACAAGACTTTGGTGTTCGCATGCCAAAGATTGCCCTTTTGGGTATTAACCCTCACAATGGGGACAAGGGCCTCATTGGCAAGGAAGATGACTTAGTTTTAAAACCAACTATTGAGGCGCTTTCCAATGAGGGTCATTTAGTGTTTGGACCTTATGCAGGAGATAGTTTTTTTGGGTCTAAAAATTACACTCAATTTGACGCTGTTTTAGCGGCCTATCACGATCAAGGGCTTATTCCTTTTAAAACCCTTTCCTTTGGAAATGGAGTAAATTTCACAGCAGGCCTCTCTAAGGTCAGAACCTCTCCAGACCATGGCACTGCTTATGATATTGCAGGAAAAGGTGAAGCAGATCACGGGTCTTTTTCTGCTGCAGTTTTTGCGGCTATTGCTATTTTTAAACAACGAACCTTGTATCAGGAACTCACTGAAAACCCTTTAAAAAAGGCTAAAATAGTAGAGAAAAGGACCCCCAAAAAATCAAACTACAAACCAAAGAGCCAAGAGTAATTTTAATTTCCTTATTACTTGGTAGTTAGTATAATAATAGTATCTTTGCAGCCGTCTTTTGGCTTATGAGAGATATGCATTTAATCTAATTTTAAATGAAAAACAAGGAGTATTACATTCCTTTTTCAGGACTAAAAGAAGGAAAGCATCAATTCAATTTTGCCTTAGAAAACACGTTCTTTGCTTCTTATGATTACCATGATTTTAACGCTGCTAATATAAAAGTGGTGGTAGAGTTAAACAAGTTAAGCAGTTTTATGGAGCTGGGCTTTAAAGCAAGTGGTACAGTTAATATTAATTGTGACACCACAGATGAGCCTTTTGACCTTCCAATAAAAGCTTTACTTGCTTTAGTAGTTAATTTTGGAGAAGATTTCAACAATGAGAATGACGCACTTTTAGTGATTCCTCACGGGGAACACCAGGTAGATGTAGCTCAGTATATGTATGAAATGGTAGCCTTATCGGTACCTGCCAAAAGAGTTCATCCAGGCGTATTAGACGGCAGCTTGCAATCTGAAGTATTAGATACCTTAGAACGCCTAAGCGTAAAAGAATTGAAAGAACAAAAAGAAGAATTAGAAGAGACAGATCCTAGGTGGGACGCTCTAAAAAAGTTATTAACGGATAAATAGGAATTGTTATGGCACATCCAAAGAGAAAAATTTCCAAAACAAGGAGAGACAAAAGAAGAACACATTATAAGGCAGTAGCCCCTACTATTGCAAAAGATCCTACTACAGGTGAAATGCACTTATATCACAGAGCACACTGGCATGAAGGTAAATTATACTACAGAGGCCAAGTGCTTATAGACAAAACAGAAGTAGCTACTGCATAGGCAAGCTCTTTTATGTCATATTAACTCTCACTTTTTAAAAGTGGGAGTTTTTTTATGACATAAACTTAATATGAAGCTTTTATTTGATCTTTCGTTTTTTGTAAAAACCAGTAAAAATCCTATAAAAAAGCCAAAAAGTAGTATTAAATGATTAATTTTCATCAATTTTGATGAATTTTCAATCATTTTTAGTTAAAAATCAAATCTATTTGAATGACAAAATTATTTGCAGCCATTACAGCTGTTGGATCATACGTCCCAGACTTTGTACTGACCAATGCACTCTTAGAAACCATGGTAGACACAAATGACGAGTGGATTATCAGTAGAACAGGAATTAAAGAGAGAAGAATTTTAAAAGACAAAGATAAAGGAACCTCTTTTTTAGCCATAAATGCAGCTAAAGACCTCATTGAAAAACAACAATTAGACCCCCAGACCATAGACTTAGTATTAGTAGCTACGGCAACCCCAGACCTCTTAGTAGCGTCTACTGCAGCTTATGTAGCCTCTGAGATTGGAGCTACCAACGCTTTTTCTTATGACCTACAAGCCGCTTGTTCTAGTTTTTTATACGGCATGTCTACTGCCGCGGCATATATAGAAGCAGGCAGATATAAAAAGGTATTGCTAATAGGGGCGGATAAAATGTCTTCTATTATAGACTATGAAGACCGTGCCACTTGTATTATTTTTGGAGATGGTGCTGGAGCTGCTTTATTTGAGCCTAATAAGGAAGGTTTTGGACTCCAAGATGAGTTTCTAAGGTCTGACGGTATTGGAAGAAACTTTCTAAAAATGGAAGCTGGAGGCTCTTTGCTCCCAGCTACTATAGAAACTGTAAAAAACAAGCAGCACCACGTTTATCAAGACGGGAAAACAGTTTTTAAATTTGCCGTGTCTAATATGGCAGATTCTGCAGCAAAAATCATGGAGCGCAATAAGCTTTCCAATGACGATATAGATTGGTTGGTCCCTCACCAGGCCAATAGTAGAATTATATATGCTACTGCAAACCGCATGGATTTAGACAAGTCTAAGGTGATGAATAATATTGCAAAATACGGGAATACAACCTCCGCTACTTTGCCTTTGTTATTGGCAGATTATGAACACAAACTTAAAAAAGGAGATAAATTAGTCTTTGCAGCTTTTGGCGGAGGCTTTACCTGGGGGTCTATTTATTTAACCTGGGCTTACAATAATTAATAATTACTTTTGCTAAACTAAACTTTATTAAAATGGATATTAAAGAAATTCAGAACCTCATTAAATTTGTTGCCAAATCTGGCGCTAGTGAAGTTAAATTAGAGACAGATGATGTAAAAATAACCATCAGAACAGGGCCTTTAGGCGCTGCATATTCAGAACCAACTTATGTTCAGCAAATGCCCTCTATGGCACAAGCAGCAGCCCCTATGGCCGCTTTGCCAGCAGAAGCAGCTCCAGCTGTGGCCTCTGAAGACCACCTGATCACTATTAAGTCTCCTATTATTGGAACCTTTTACAGAAGACCTTCACCAGACAAATTAAACTTTGTTGAGGTAGGCACTAAAATTAACAAAGGCGATGTGCTTTGTGTGATTGAAGCCATGAAGTTATTTAATGATATTGAGGCAGAGATTTCTGGAAAAATCGTGAAAGTTTTAGTAGATGATTCTTCTCCTGTAGAATTTGACCAACCTCTTTTTGTAGTAGACCCCTCTTAGTTGTTTTATATTTCTAAACAGTGATCATTTTACTAAAATTAAGCTACTATGTTTAAGAAGATATTAATTGCAAATAGAGGAGAAATAGCCTTAAGGATTATTAGAACCTGTAAAGAAATGGGAATTAAAACGGTTGCCGTATATTCCAAAGCAGACGAGGAAAGCCTTCACGTAAGGTTTGCCGATGAAGCGGTTTGTATTGGACCCCCTCCCAGCAGTGAGTCTTATCTAAAGATTTCAAACATTATTGCAGCTGCAGAAATCACCAATGCAGACGCCATTCACCCTGGTTATGGATTTCTTTCTGAAAATGCTAAATTTTCTAGAATCTGTGTAGAGCACGGCATTAAGTTTATTGGTGCTTCTGGTGATCAGATAGATAAAATGGGAGACAAAGCTACTGCTAAAGAGACCATGAAAAAAGCAGGAGTACCCTGTGTTCCTGGATCTGCAGGAATTTTAAAAGATGCTAAGGACGCCATTGTTACCGCTAAAAAAGTGGGCTACCCAGTGATGATCAAAGCTACTGCCGGTGGTGGAGGTAAGGGAATGCGCGCCGTATGGAAAGAAGAAGACATGATCAAGCTATACGATAGTGCTGTACAAGAAGCCACTGCTGCTTTTGGTAATGGAGGTATGTACATGGAAAAACTTATAGAGGAACCCCGACATATTGAAATTCAAGTAGTGGGAGATCAATTTGGAAAAGCTTGTCACTTGTCTGAAAGAGATTGCTCTATACAGCGCAGGCACCAAAAACTTACAGAAGAAACCCCTTCTCCTTTTATGACAGATAAGCTGCGTGAGCAAATGGGTGCTGCCGCAGTTAAAGCAGCAGAATTTATTAATTACGAGGGTGCAGGCACAATAGAATTCCTAGTAGACAAGCACAGAAAGTTCTACTTTATGGAAATGAACACTAGAATTCAGGTAGAGCACCCCATTACAGAGCAGGTGGTAGATCACGACCTTATAAGAGAGCAAATTTTAGTAGCTGCAGGAGTGCCTATCTCTGGCAAAAACTACTATCCAAAACTACACGCCATTGAGTGCAGAATTAATGCAGAAGATCCTTACAATGACTTTAGGCCAAGTCCGGGAAGAATTACTACGCTGCATACGCCAGGTGGACACGGAATAAGATTAGATACTCATGTGTACAGTGGCTATGTCATTCCTCCTAATTACGACTCTATGATTGCCAAGCTTATTACTACAGCACAAACTAGAGAAGAGGCTATTAATAAAATGAAAAGAGCCTTAGATGAATTTGTGATTGAGGGTATAAAAACCACCATTCCATTTCACAGACAGCTTATGGATCACCCAGACTACTTAGCGGGAAATTACACCACTAAATTCATGGAAGACTTTACGATGGCTCCTATTGCGGAAGTCTAGTCATTACAATAAAAGCAATAAAAAAACCCCTTTTTTTAGGGGTTTTTTTATGAGTTCTAGATCTTTACATATCTTTATGAGCTAAACTTTTTTTATGGACGCATTGAGTTATTGGGAGCACAAACACTGGCTCTCTCAAATAGATTACGCCATTGTTGGAAGCGGAATTGTAGGCCTGCATTGTGCATTAGCACTCAGAAAAAAAGCCCCAAAGGCTAAAATTGTCATATTTGAAAAAGGGGTACTCCCTCATGGTGCTAGCACTAAAAATGCAGGTTTTACTTGTTTTGGAAGTATTTCAGAAATAGTGTCTGACATAGAAGCTCAAGGAGAAGCAGCCGTTTTAGATTTGGTAGCAAAGCGCTTTAAAGGGGTTCAACTCTTGAGAGAAACCCTTGGAGACGCTGCTTTGGATTATCAAAATCACGGGGGGCATGAGGTCTTTTTAAACCAGCATGAAGCCCTGTACCACAATTGTTTAGACCGCTTAGAGCTTGTAAATGATTTTTTAGAACCTGTATTTAAGGGGGCTTCTTTTTATAAAGCCCCTAATCGTTTTAAATTTAAAGGGGTACAACCCCAGTATATCAGCAGTGCCTTTGAAGGCCAAATAGACACGGGTCTTTGTATGCAAAACCTCACAAAAAAGGTTCAAAAAGCAGGGGTTCATATTTTTTATGGACTTCCAGTGTCTGAGCTACACCCCTCAGGGAAGGGGGTGCTTATAAAGACTCCTTCTTTTGAGTGCAACGCACAGAAGGTATGCTTGGCAACCAACGGTTTTTCTAAGTCTTTTGGTTTGGAAGACGTAGCCCCTGCCAGGGCCCAAGTGCTTATTACCAAACCCATAAAAGGACTCTCTATTAAGGGAGCTTTTCATATGGA
The DNA here is from genome assembly GCA_963934855.1 of uncultured Flavobacteriaceae bacterium. Classification (GTDB taxonomy): domain Bacteria; phylum Bacteroidota; class Bacteroidia; order Flavobacteriales; family Flavobacteriaceae; genus MAG-120531. The sequence goes on along the minus strand of CAWWAC010000014.1, from coordinate 13,721 downwards.
TATGGGCTATTATTACTTTAGAAATGTAGAGGATAGAATATTACTTGGAGGTGCTAGAAACCTTGATTTTAAAACAGAAGAGACCACTAGTTTTGAGCAGACGCCACTTATTCAAGATGCATTAAAACGATTGCTTAAAGAGTGTATTTTACCAGACACTCCGTTTGAAATAGACCTCAGCTGGTCTGGAATTATGGGAGTAGGAAAAGGCAAGCACCCCATTGTTAAAAAACTAGATAACGCTATGTATTGTGGCGTAAGACTAGGAGGGATGGGAGTAGCTTTAGGTGCTCAGGTAGGTTTGGAGTTGGCAGAATTATGCCTGTCAGAATAGTAAAATTTTTATTGGAAGGACTTCAACCTACTTTTACAAAGCCAGAGCGGTAGGCCTAAACAGATTTCTGTTTTTGCGGGCCATGCTTTTTTGCTGTACATATAGATTTTTTCCTCAATTCCAATAGAAGTGAGGGCTACCATATAGCCATCTCCTTTAAAGAAGCAAGCCGATACTTCTGCTTTTATACCCTCTTTACTTCCTGTTTCCCATTCATGCGGCCAAACTAACAAGGGATTTTTAGCTGGATTTTTTAGGTCTGGGTGTAGTGTTTTTATAAGTGAAGGGGGAATGACATTTACCAGTCCAAATAGTTGGGCCACAGCCAAACTTGGAGGGTTTTGGTATAGGGCCATAGGTCTGTCTTGTGCGCTTACCCGGCCTTGTTCTAAGCAAACCATTTCATCTGCATGTCCTAAATAATCTTCTGGGTGGTGTGAGGCCAGTAAACAAGCTATGTGATGTTTTTTTAAATAATTAAAAAGCTGTGTTTTGAGCTTGAGCTTTAAAGGCAAGTCTATGTGGCTAAAGGGCTCGTCTAAGAGCAGTAATTCTGGCGCCTTAGCCAGTACCTTGGCTATAGCTACTCTTTGTTGTTGGCCACCAGAAAGGTTTTTAACCCGAGTATTTGCAAAGGCCTCCATATCAATAAGCTTTAAGAGCTCCTGAGTTCTATGTAAAAGGGCTTCAGGTTCAAAAACAGAGAGGTGTTGACTAATGTTTTCTGCTACAGAAGTAAAAGGCATTAGCTCAAAGTCTTGCGCTAGGTACCTTAAAAAAGAAGTGCCAGGCAGCAGGTTAAAATCTGGGCCTAATAAGGACTCTTGTTTCCAGATTATGGTTCCTTTATTGGGCGCTAAACTGCCATAAATAAGTTTAAGCAGCGTACTTTTCCCACTCCCACTTAACCCGGTTAAGGCTACTAACTGGCCCGCCTTTACCCTTAGGTTTAAGTCCGTAAGTACAGATTGAGTCCCGTAGGAAAAAGAAAGGTCTTTAATCTCTAGCATTCTTTACACCAAGCCATTATCTATTAGGTATTCTCCAATTTGAATGGCATTGGTAGCAGCTCCTTTTCTGAGATTATCTGCTACAATCCAAAGATTTATAGTGTTTGCCTGGCTCTCATCTCTTCTAATACGCCCTACAAATACCTCATCTTTATTATGGGCATATATGGGCATAGGGTAAGTATTGGTATCTGTATTGTCTTGAACCACCACTCCAGGGGTGTCATTTAAGAGCCTGCGGACCTCTGCCAAATCAAAATCATTTTTAAAAGAGATATTCACAGATTCCGAATGTCCACCAGCAGTTGGGATTCTCACAGCTGTGGCGGTGATATGAAAAGATTCATCGGCCAAGATTTTCTTGGGCTCATTGGTTAATTTCATTTCCTCTTTGGTGTATCCGTTATCTAAAAATACATCGCAATGTGGAATAGCATTCCTGTGAATGGGATAGTGATAGGCCATATCTCCTTGAATGCCTAGGGCTTCATTTTCCATTTGTTTTACTGCTTTTATACCCGTCCCAGAAACAGATTGATAGGTAGAAATCACCACGCGTTTCAATTTATATTTTGCGTGTAATGGGGCCAAAACCATCACCAATTGAATGGTAGAACAGTTTGGATTGGCTATAATTTTATCTGCTTTGGTAAGCAGCTGTGCATTAATTTCCGGGACAATAAGTTTGTGGTCCGGGTGCATGCGCCAAGCAGAGGAGTTGTCAATAACAGTAGTACCAACTGCTGCAAATTTTGGCGCCCATTCCAAAGAGGTATCTCCTCCTGCAGAAAAAATAGCCATGTCTGGTTTTGCAGCTACAGCAGCCTCTAAACCAATCACGGTATAGGTTTGTCCGTTATAGTCCATTTGTTTGCCAACAGACCTTTCAGAGGCCACTAACAATAATTCGTCAACAGGGAATTGGCGCTCTGCCAATATCTTTAGCAAGACTTCTCCTACCATTCCGGTAGCACCTACAACAGCTATTTTCATTTTAAATACATTTAAAGAAGTCAAAAGTAAACATATTATCTTTGAGGGCTTAAAAAAATACGCCTTAATATTAAAAAATATAACAAAAAGTTATATTTGTAACAACAAAACCCGCGAATAAATTTTTTATTTGTGGGTTGTCGCTTTTGGGTTTTCAATATTAAAAATGTCTTACACTATAATATGCCTTTTAACCCTGGCCCCAATACCTGTTAATAGCTCGTAAGAAATGGTTTTAGCTCCTTTTGCAAAAAGCTCTGCAGTTAGACTTTCACTACTTTCACCACCAAAAACTACAACGACGTCTCCTTCTTTTGCTACAATGCTTCCAAGATTCACCATAATCATGTCCATACAGACATTTCCAATAATGGGCGCAGCAGCACCATGTATGGTGACCACCCCTTTACCGTGACCGTATTGCCTGCCAATTCCGTCTGCGTGGCCAATGGTTAAGGTAGCTATTTTCATCTTCTCTTTGGCTACAAACCCCTTGTTGTATCCCACCCAGTCACCGGGCGCAAGCTCATGTATTTGAGAAATCTTACATTTTAAGGTGGCAACTGGCCGTAGTTCAGCATCAGTTTTTGCATCATTGCTATAGCCGTAGAGACCAATACCAGATCTAGCCATTTGGAATTGGGCCTCTGGGTAGTGAAGAATTCCTGAGGTGTTTAACAAATGCTTAATTTCTATAGGGCCTAATGTAGATTCAAAGATTTGAATACAGTCTTTAAATAGGTTTATTTGCCGCTGGGTAAAGGCTCTTTCTAATGGGTCATCTGAGGCGGCCAAATGAGAGAGCAATCCTTTTACATGCAAAGACTTTTCTGAGTCTAAGAGCTTAAACACTTCTTTAAAGTCTTTTGCTGAAAACCCCAATCTGTTTAAGCCAGTATTAATTTTGAGGTGTATAGGGTAATTTTCGTTGCCTTTGGCGGCCCGTATAAAGGCCTCTAAAGTTCTAATTGAATAGAGGCTAGGCTCTAGACAGTTAAATATAAGCGCATTGAATTGCTCTACCTGGGGGTGTAACACCAAAATGGGCACTTTTACGCCCTCTTCTCTCAATATAATTCCCTCTTGTATGTATGCTACCGCAAGATAATCTATGCCTAAAGACTCTAGTTTTTTGGCAATGGCTATAGACTCAGATCCGTAGCCATTTGCTTTTACCACCCCCAATAACTTAGTATTAGGGTTTAATTTACTTCTTATATAACGGTAATTGTGCGCCAATGCTGAAAGATTTATTTCTAGCACAGAAGAAGTGTCCTTATTCATTTGTAGCGTCTTCTACTTTTACCACAACTGGAGCTGTTACGGGCATGTCTTTAATTTTATTCTTTAACATGGCTTTGTAATATGCCGCCCTGCTAAGGGGTTCATATTCTAAAGTCTCCCCTAATAAAACCAGGTTTTCATTTAAAGATTTTCTAAAACTATAGTGGGCTAAATTTCCTGTTCTGGTGCATACTGCGTGTACCTTAGTCACATATTCTGCAGTGGCCATAAGGGCTGGCATTGGCCCAAAAGGGTTTCCTTTAAAATCCATGTCTAAGCCTGCTACTATCACCCTTTTTCCCTTATTAGCTAGGTCATTGCATACGTGTACAATTTCTGAGTCAAAAAATTGAGCCTCATCAATTCCCACCACGTCGCATTGGTCTGCTAAAAGTCTTATATTGGCAGCTGCAGGGACGGGAGTAGACCTAATCTGGTTTTCGTCATGCGAGACCACCATTTCATTGTGGTAGCGGATATCTATTTGTGGTTTAAAAATTTCAATGCGTTGTTTGGCAAATTGAGCTCTTTTAAGCCTTCTAATAAGTTCTTCTGTTTTCCCTGAAAACATAGAGCCACAAATCACTTCTATCCATCCAAAAGGTTCTTCATGATTTACGGTATTTTCTAAAAACATATTATAATTTTGGGGATAAATGAGTCAGACTTAGTTGTGCTATAAAAATATAAAATTAGCCGCAAAGCGAGCCGTTTTTTTATTTAAAAATCACGATATTAGCTATACTATGAAAGAAAAGCTCCACAAAGAACTAAACAGACTTGCCAAGCACATTCTCGCAGCAAATGACAGTAGTGAAATAAGCAGTTTGTACGAAGCCTCTAAAAGTCTTTATGAAAAACTAGCTGTTTTAAAGTTTATAGAAAGAGAATTAGAAGATCCTACCTTAGACGTAGAAAAAAATAGGATGGCAGATAAGTTTAAACAAATGGCCAATGAGGTCTTAGCGGGGAATGAACTAGTGTCTGAAAGCAATCCTCATTTGTCAGATATTATAACGCCTGGCATAGACACCATTATAGATATGGTTTTAGAAATGCCTTTTAAAGAAGTGCCTCACAAAGAACCAACCGCATTAGAGAGCCTGTCAAAAAATACGCAAACCATTCAATCAAATACCGTTAATGGGTATTACGGTAAAGAATTGTTGTTTGGACTCAATGACAGAATTGCTTTTTTAAATCAGTTATTTAACGGAGAAGAGGAAGCCTTTAAAAGGGTTATTTCACAGCTCAGCACTATTGAAACTGAGGAGAGAGCATTATCTTTTATTAAAAATTTAGTAAAACCAGAATACGGAAACTGGCAAGGAAAAGAGGCTTATGAAGATAGGTTTGTAGCTATTATTTGTCAAAAGTATAAGTAAGTATTTAGTTTTTCACTCATATTATATGTCCAAACTTTATTTAGTCCCCACGCCCATCGGGAATTTAGAAGACATGACCCTTAGGGGAATCAGAATATTAAAAGAAGTGTCCTTAATTTTGGCAGAAGACACCAGAACTAGCGGTAAATTATTAAAGCATTATGACATAGACACTCCTATGTTTAGTCACCATATGCACAATGAGCATAAAACAGTGACTAGGTTGGTCCTTAGAATGAAAGCAGGAGAGAGTATGGCGCTTATTTCTGACGCTGGCACACCAGCCATATCAGACCCAGGATTTTTATTAACTAGGGCTTGTATAGAGGCAGGTGTTCCTGTAGATTGTTTGCCAGGTGCAACGGCTTTTGTGCCCGCACTGGTAAATAGCGGCTTACCCAATGATAAATTTATTTTTGAAGGATTTTTACCCGTTAAAAAAGGACGTATGACTCGCCTTGTTTTTTTACAAGAAGAAACTAGAACAATTATTTTTTATGAGTCTCCCCATAAGCTAATTAGAACCCTTACAGATTTTTGCGAGTATTTTGGAGCAGACAGAGCTTTGAGTGTTTCTAGAGAGATCACCAAGATGTTTGAGCAAACCATAAGAGGGACCGCCAAGGAGTTGCTTACATATTACGAGAATCACCCCCCAAAAGGTGAGATAGTCATTGTAGTAGGGGGAAAACCACCAGAAAAAACACATAAAACATCAGCTGACGATTAATTTGAAGCTATTAATGTGATTATTTTTAAAATACAATTATGAAAAATACAGTAGTAACAAAATGGTTAGGAGGCATGTCTTTTGAGAGCGACAACCCCTCTGGGCACACTTTAAAAATAGATGTAGACGCAGAAAACGGAGGCGAGAATTCTGGTCTTAGACCAAAGGCCTTAATGTTGGCATCATTAGCAGGATGTTCGGGTTTGGACGTAGCTTCACTGATGAAAAAGATGAAGCTAGAGGTAAGGGCATTTGAAATACAAACAGAAGCGAATCTCACAGAAGAACACCCTAAATTTTATGACGCAGTGACGGTTACCTACCATTTTTACGGCAACAACCTCATTGAAGAAAAATTACAAAAAACAGTAGATCTTTCAGTAGAGCGCTATTGTGGCGTCATGGAAATGTTTAGGCAGTTTGCTAGTATGACAATAAAAACAACCTTTCACCACGAGTAACAATAAAGCCTCCCTATTATAAGGGATTCCTAGATGAATTGGATTCAAAAGCCCCAACCCACAAGTGAACAAATAAACACTTTAGCAACAGATCTAGGAATAGAAGGGGTACTGGTGTCATTACTCATACAGCGAGGGGTACATAATTTTCAGGATGCTAAAAGTTTTTTTAGACCTGAATTTTCTCAGCTTCACGACCCCTATCTCATGAAAGATATGGATTTGGCTGTGGCTAGAATTATTTTAGCGATGGAGCGGGAAGAACCTATTTTAGTTTATGGCGATTACGATGTGGACGGAACTACGGCAGTAGCCTTGGTAGCAGATTATCTGCAGCAATACTACCATAAAGTAGCCACTTACATTCCGGACAGGTACGCAGAGGGCTACGGAGTTTCTTACCAAGGCATAGACTTTGCTGTAGCCAATGAAATAGGGCTTATTATTGCACTAGACTGCGGTGTAAAGGCAGTAGATAAAGTAGCTTATGCAAAAGAAAAAGGAGTAGATTTTATTATCTGCGACCACCACAGACCAGGAATTGTTCTACCTGACGCTATTGCAGTTTTAGACCCCAAAAGAGAAGACTGCTCTTATCCCTACAAGGAACTGTGTGGCTGTGGAGTAGGTTTTAAGCTTATTCAAGCCCTAGGCTTTGCTTTAAAGGAGGATCCAGAGGCATTATTTCCATATTTAGACTTAGTAGCCACAGCCATTGGGGCTGATATTGTTCCGCTCACGGGAGAAAACAGAACCTTAGCTTTTTTGGGTATGCAACAGATAAACAAACAACCAAGACCAGGCTTTAAGGCTTTTATAGAACAGCTAAACAGAGGGACTCTCACCCTTACTGATTTAAATTTTACCATTGCTCCAAGAATCAATGCGGCAGGGAGAATAGTACACGGTGCTCACGCAGTGGCTTTACTTCAAACTAAAGACATAGATCAAGCCAGGTCTATGGCTGCAGCTATAGAACAAAACAATGTAGATAGGAGAGAATTAGACAGCGTAATTACGGAGACTGCCTTATTGCAAATTGTCAGGGAGCACGAAACTACAAACGCCACTACTGTGGTTTACCATCCCAATTGGCACAAAGGCGTTATTGGGATCGTAGCTTCTAGGCTTATAGAAACGCATTATAGGCCCACTTTGGTTTTTACCCAAAGTGGCGATGTCATGGCGGGTTCTGCTAGGTCTATAAAAGGATATGATGTGTACAACGCCATTGAGGCTTGTAGCGAGCACCTTTTGCAGTTTGGGGGGCATATGTATGCAGCGGGCCTTACCCTTAAAAATAGCCAATACCCTACTTTTAAAAAAGCCTTTGAGGCTTATGTTTCCAAGACCTTAGATCCCTCACTTAAAACCCCAGAAATTTTAGTAGACGCAGTGGTTACCCTTTCGCAAATGACCCCTAAATTCATGAGGATTTTAAAACAGATGGCACCCTTTGGGCCAGACAATCCAGCACCTGTATTTAAAGCCTGTGGGGTATTTGACAGTGGTTACGCAGCCCCTGTAGGAAAAGATAAAACCCACTTAAAAGGAGCTATGAGCCAGAATGGGGAAGAAAAAATTCCATTTATAGCTTTTAAGCTTGCAGACAAAGAATCTTTGCTGAGAAATCATACCCTAGTAGATATAGTGTTTAACCTTTCTGAGAATATTTGGCAGGGAAAAACTACACTGCAATTACAGCTGCTAGATATTAAGCCTCTCGGGTCTTAAAATAGTGAAGACTTAGGCTTTGTCCGTCAAAAACACCATAGCTATTATACCCAATCCAATCTCCTGTATTTAGATACTTAGAGCCATTTTCTAATGTGATGTCTAAAGGTAAATGTCTGTGACCAAACACAAAAAAATTAAAGTGCTGCGTTTCTAATTTTCGTTTTGCATACTGCACCAACCACTCGTGTTCTTCTCCTAGAAATACTACGTCCTCATCACCAGAAATAAGCTTGTTTTTAACAGAAAAATACTGCGCCAATGCAACACCTAAATCTGGATGTAGCCATCTGAAAAACCACTTAGAAACCCCATTTGTAAAGATTTTTTTCATCCTTTTATAGCTCGTATCTCCTGGGCCCAAACCGTCCCCATGTCCTATTAAAAAGCTTTTGCCTCCTAAATTAAATTCGGTAGGCTTATGTAGTACCGCAATGCCTAGTTCTTCTTGAAAATATCCATGCATCCAAAGGTCGTGATTGCCTACAAAATAGTAGATAGGAACACCAGAGTCTGCTATTTCTGACAGTTTCCCCAAAGTTCTGGTAAAACCTTTTGGGACCACTTTTTTGTATTCAAACCAAAAATCAAATAGATCTCCTAATAAAAAAATGGCAGCAGCGTCTTTTCTAATCTCTTCTAGCCAAGCAACAAATTGACGTTCCCTTGGTCGGCTTTCTACTTGCGTAGGTGCTCCTAAATGATTGTCACTGGCAAAGTAGATTTTTTTGCCTTTTGGGATTTCAATTTCTTGTGTCATGGAGGTTAAAGATAACAAAGCTTTAGTTGTCTTCCGCAAACCACTCTGCAAAAGAGCTTTCTGTTTCTTGAAGACGCAAGGAGAAAAGTCTTATGTTTTCCGGTAAACGCACTTTTATTTTAGCGGCAAAATCTATGACCATATTTTCACTGGTAGGCTGGTAGTCTGCCAAAATAACACAGTGCCCTCTGTCCATGAGCTCTTTTGCAAGTTCTATATGTGGGGTGTTTTTATTAAAGACTGTAGCATGGTCAAAGACATCTACCACTTCTTCCTTAACTATTTTTTTGAGATCACTAAAATCTATCACCATTCCCAGTTTTACTGCTCCAGCTTCTTTAATGGGCTTTCCAATGACGGTAACAGACAATTTATAGCTGTGGCCGTGTACATTTCTACATTTACCGTCATAACCAAATAGGGCATGGCCGGTTTCAAAGCTAAAGAGTTTGGTAATTCTAATTTTGCTCATACGGTTCAATCTTGTTACAAAGGTATTCTTTTTGGAAAACCAATGTATAATTGAATTACATTTATCCCCATCTTAACTATTATTTGTGTCTAAAATATACAGCCAATTAGACTTTGAGCCCCACCCTTTATATGAGTCTATCATTGCAGACCTCATGCGTAAAGATTACAGCGTAATTGATCACTTCTTTGACACACAAACAGTCACACTCCTAAGAGATTCGTTATTAAACCATTTTGAAGAAGATCGTTTTAAAAAGGCGGGTATAGGAAATAAAACTAATCAGTTGGTGGCTGCAGGAATTAGAGGAGATTATATTTTATGGATTGACGAGCGCATTCAGACTCAGATTGAATTAGTCTTCTTTAGACAGATACATCAGTTCATAGAGTACCTTAACAGCACCTGTTTTTTAGGTATTCTTCATTATGAATTTCATTACGCTTTGTATCCGCCTGGGACGGGTTATAAGAGACATTTAGATACTTTTCAAAATGACGATAAGAGAAAACTCTCTATTGTCTTTTATCTAAATGAACCAGATTGGAAAGCATCAGACGGCGGAGCCTTGGCTATGTATATAAATAAAAAAAATGGGTTGGAAGAAGTGATTGCGATACTTCCAGAGGCAGGAAGAATGGTTATTTTTGAGAGCCAAAAAATACCTCATGAAGTGCTTTTAGCACAGAGAAATAGATTGAGTATTACGGGCTGGCTTAAAACCAACTAGCTATTTTTTCTTAAATTTTTTCTTGTTTCTAAACTTATTAAAGAAATAAATAACACCCACTACAAGGGCAAGAAGGGCAAATAGGAAATTTTGATTAAACATGGCTTAGGAATTAAATTGTTTAAAAGATTCTTGTGCCCCCTCACTTAAAGAGAGAGTTGCGGTTTTAGCTGCATTTTCATATAACAACTCTTCCCAATGTTCAGTTCCCTGCCAAAGTACGCTTTTCAAAGCTGAAAGAGCCTCTGCTGAGTAAGACGCTAAAGAGTTACAGTAGTCTACTGTGACATTTTCTAAAGAGTCCCCATCAGTTACTAGTTCGTTAAATAAGCCGTGCGCCGCTCCCCATTTAGCGTCTTTCCATGTATTTGGTTTTAAACTTAGCTGGCTAAAATGCGCTACCCCAACTTTTCTAATTACAGCTGGTGCAATGACTAAGGGCCCAATACCTATCATGAGTTCAGACAACCTGAGCCCGCTATTTTCTGTAGCTATTACATAGTCACTGGCTGCAATAATTCCAACACCCCCACCTACTGCTTTTCCTTGTACGGAGGTGACTATTATTTTGTTACAGTTTTTCATAGACAAAATAAGACGTCCAAAACCACTAAAAAAATCTGTGGCGGCTTTCATGTCTTTTAATTCAGATAAATGTGTTATGGAAGCGCCAGCACAAAAGGCTTTATTCCCTTTTGAGGACAACAAAATAACCTTTACTTGGGAGTTTGCGCTTAGCGTGTTAAAAGCCTGGACCATTTGCGCCAGCATACTTGGGTCACAGGCATTGCTGGCAGGGTTGTAAAACTGAATTTTTGCTATACTATTTTCTATCTGAGTGTGAACCGTGGGCTGCATGAAATTTTTTTTAAATGTAGGCGTTTTGCCTAAGCGGCAAAAATTTTCTTCTAAATTTTACAATGAGGGCTATTCCTCTAGCCAACATCCAGACACCAAAAGTAATCCAAATTCCGCTAAGCCCCATCCCCAGGTATTTACTGAGGAATACCAGTGGCACAAAAACACCAAAGGATGTGAACAACAATACATTTCTAAGAAACTTCATCTCCCCTAAACCTTTAAACATTCCGTCTAGAACAAAGGCGATTCCGTTGGTTGGCAAAAAGATAAGCAGTATAAAAAATACCTGTCCAAAGGCTTCTAATGTAGCTGGATTTTCTGAAAATAAGCTTCCAATTTTTGAATAAAATAAGCTTCCAAATAGGGTGAGAATACATCCCATTATAAAGCCAAAGCTAGCTACTTTTTTTGCTAACTCCCAAAGGTCATCATACGCTTTTGCACCCAGAAGCTTTCCTCCTAAACTATTGCCTGCAGTGCCGTAACCCTCAATAAAAAAGGCAGAAAACAACCAGAGGTTTAAAAGTACGGTATGGGCTCCAATATATATTGTTCCCATAGAGGTAGCCTCTCTCACAGATAAAATAAGGGCGGTATTTAAGGCCAGAGAACGCACAAATAAGTTGAGACTCATTCCTATAATATTCTTTAATTCTGGATGAAAAGGTCCTGTTACTAATAGGGGAAAATCTGTTTTTAAAAAAAGTAAAACTAAGGCCATTACAGCCATCACAGCCTGAGAAATAAGACTGGCCCAAGCGGCTCCTTCTAAACCCATGGGTGCTAAGGATCCCTCTATTCCATAAACAAAAATGAGGTCCAGCCCTAAATTTAAAAAAGCTCCTGTTAGCGCTACAGCCATTGGCCAAAGCGTGTTTTGCAAGCCTTTGAAAACGCCAAATACTCCAAATGTAAAAAGAGTAAGCGGGAACCCCCATATTCTAATGCTAAAATAGGCTTCACACATTCTTAATAAGCCTCCTGATGCATTCATTAGGCTGAAGATTTCTGTTTTAAAAAGCAGGCTAATTATGAGTACTACTATACTAACAGTGACATTTACATACATGGCTTGTATGGGAAGTGCCTTGATCTCTTCTAATTTTCCTTTTCCTAAATATTGAGATACCAAGGCAGAAATAGCACTCTGTGTTTGGCCCAAAACCCAAACCAACATTGACAAAAAGGAGCCTACAATCCCTGCGGCCGCTAAAGCCTGGGCACCTTCTATTGGAATATTCCCCACAATAGCGGTGTCTGTCAATGACAAGAAAGGCTCTGCCACACCTGCTATGGTGGCGGGAATGGCTAGTTTGTGAAGACGTTTTAATGGATTTTCTGGCAGGGTCATTTAGAAAGGCTTGGTAGGGAGTTCAAAACAATGGAATGGCGCGCTGCTTTTCATGGGGAAATAGATGTCTGCTAATTGGCTATACCCTCTTTTTACATAAAAAACAAGGTTTCTTTTATTTAGACTAAAGGTGTCTAAGCGCACAGAATTAAAGCCTTCTGCTATTGCTTTTTGCTCTGCAAAATTCATGAGTGCTTGGGCGTAGCCTTTCCCTTGTTCTTTTGGGTGTACACAAAGTCTATGTATATAAATATTTTTATTAGTGGGGGCTATCCATTTAATAGGTTCGTATACGGCATCCATAAAATCACTAATTACAATGGCCCCTTTAAGCTTCTTTCCAACTTCCAACACATAGAGTTCCTTTCTGTTGAGGTCTTTTTGAAAAACCGTTTCATTGGGGTAGTGTTCATTCCACTGAAAGATTTCATTGTAAATCATATCTACAGTACATGCTTTTGTAATGTCTAAGATAGATGAGAGGTCTTTTTGCTTGGCAGGTCTAATCATATGTGTGCTAATAAATCACAAATTTATAGTATATTCATTGTATAATTACAAATCTAAGAAAACCCCTATATAAATAGATTATGAAGCACATCCTTGTTCCCATTGGCACTAGTCCAGATATTCACGAAACGCTCCAATATGCGGTAGATTTTGCGTTAGATTTTCAGTCTCAAATTTTTGTGATGGAGGTTTTTAATGCACCGTCTGCTAGAGGGTCTTTAGCTAATTTGTCTGAGAAAGTAGCCGCACAGAGCAAAGCTCATTTACAAGAGGTGATAGGAAAGGTAGACTCTAAAGGAATTTCTATTAAAATAGCTACTTATAACGGTAAGGTAGAAGAGGGGGTAAAAGCTATTGACAAGGAATTAGGTATAGATTTAATTATTATGGCGCCCAGGACCAATGACATTCAAGACATGTATTATTTAGGCCCTACTTCTGGAAGTATTATTAAACGCACCAATATTCCTACCTTAATTGTTCCTAGGAATACTGCCTATGCTCCTCTAAAAAATATTTTAACTGCTTTTAAGTCTGGAATGCTTAAGCGCAACCGTATTTTAAACCCTCTTATTCAAATTCAAAATAAATTCAAAGCTAAGATCTCACTCCTTTTAGTAAAAACACCGGGTTATACTGACGCAGATTTAAAAATTAATACGGCCCTAATGGACATTAGTAGTCAGGTAAATATGACAGACAACGCCACTACATATTTAGGCGTTTTAGAACATTTTAGAGCTCAAAAACCAGATCTTTTGTGTGTTTTTAGAAGAAAAAGAGGCTTTTTCATGACATTATTAGAAAAAAGCACCATTCTTAAATCTGAGTTTCACGTCTCAATTCCTGTTCTGGTTTTGAGTGTTAAAAAAGATTAGTAGCTTGGGGGTTACTTTTTCATTTGCCATTATAAAAAAAAGTAGTTTCTTTGCCACGCTTTAGGGGGATTAGCTCAGTTGGCTAGAGCGCTTGCCTGGCAGGCAAGAGGTCAGCGGTTCGAATCCGCTATTCTCCACTTCAAGAAACAAGCCTAAAAGCCTTTTAAAATAAAACCTTCACAGCAATGTGAGGGTTTTTTTGTGCCTATCTATTACACCACAAATTTA
>CAWWAC010000013.1:0-43019 GCA_963934855.1 uncultured Flavobacteriaceae bacterium | reverse complement strand
AGAGAGTTTTCTGCAAGTCAGCCACAATGGAGTTCAGACAATAAATATCTTTCTTTTTTAGCTAGCAAAGGAGAAGATGAAAAAACACAAGTTTGGATTTCAAATAGATTAGGTGGTGATGCAGAAGTGCTTACAAAAATTCCACAAGGTGTAAATGAACATATATGGTCACCTACTGAAAACAAACTTTTACTTGTGCTTACAGATCCAAAACCAGAAGAATTAACCTTGACCAAGGAAGATGATAAAAAAGCCAAACCTTATGTTATTGATCGCAGGCAATTTAAACAAGACTATGTTGGCTATTTAGATCGGTACCGAAACCATATTTATACCTTCACTCCTGGAGATAGTATGGCTACACAATTTACTTTTGGAGATTTTGATGATAGCGATCCTGCTTGGAGTCCTGATGGGAAAAAAATTGCATTTGTCAGTAATAGGACTGAAGATCCTGATAGTAATGCAGATACTAATATTTGGGTAGTTTCAGTAGATAGTAAAAAAACTGATACTACTTTAGTTCAGGTAACTACCAATCAAAATCAAGACGACTCTCCCACTTGGAGTCCCAACGGAAAGCATATTGCATATAAAACAGTACTCGATGGAAAGCTACTTTGGTACGCTGGAGAAAAATTAGCCATTTCAGCATCCTCTGGGGGGCAAGCAAGTATATTAACTGAAACTTTAGATCGTAATATTAGTGCTCCAAAATTTTCAACAGACGGTAAAACTATTTTATTTCTACTTGAAGAAAACGGCACCAGTGTATTGGCTTCAATAGACACTAAAGGCAAGAATTTTAAAAGAATTATTGCAGGAAATATTAGCATTTCTGGTTATGACATTCAAGCAGAAACTATAGTTCCTATTTTAGGCACTGAGAACAGACCGAATAATCTTTATACTTTTGAAAAGAATAAATTAAAAGAATTGACATTTGTTAATGATCTGCTTTTAGCAGGCATTAAAAAACCTATTATTGAAAAAATTAATTTCAAAAGCACAGATGGTACTCCTATTGAGGGCTTTGTAGTAAAACCAATAGATTTTGACACCTCCAAAAAATACCCAACTATTTTATGGATACATGGGGGTCCTACGGCACAATATGATTTTTCATTTGATCCGGAATCACAATTATTCGCTGCAAATGGCTATGTGGTGCTACTTATTAATCCACGAGGGTCAACAGGCTATGGAGAAGATTTTTGTAAAGCAATATTTGCCGACTGGGGCCAATTAGACTTCCAAGATGTGATGTCAGGCGTTGATTATGCCATTGCGCAAGGCTATGCAGATTTAAATCAATTGAGTGTTGGTGGATGGTCTTATGGTGGTATTTTGACTAACTACGTCATAACAAAAACTAATAGATTTAAAGCAGCTTTGTCAGGGGCTAGTGAAGCTTTATACCGAGCAAATTATGGACATGATCACTACCAACTAACATGGGAGCAAGAATTAGGATTGCCTTGGGAAAATAAAGAAGCTTGGGAGCAAATTTCTCCTTACAATGATGTGGCTAAAATAGTGACTCCGACCTTATGGATGGGCGGAAGCGACGACTGGAATGTCCCTATATTAAATTCAGAGCAAATGTATATGGCCATGAAAAGATTAGGAAGAGAAACCCAGTTAATTGTGTATCCTGGTGAACATCACGGTATTCGGAGACCTTCTTTTCAAAAAGACCGTTTTGAAAGGTACTTAGCATGGATGAAAAAGTATGTGAAATAGAATTTTAAAAGAGATTTTTAGATATAAGAGTCAAGGGACAGAGAGGACAATATAAATGGCACACTTAGTGACAGAGTGTTTTTTTAAAATATAGATAATTCTGTCAATGTGGTAAAGGCCTCTAAAAATTTCATTCCTCTATATGAATTTCCTTTTTCATTTAATTTAGGACTCCATACTGCAATGGCATATTTATTGGGGTGTATGGCTATTATTCCTCCACCAACACCGCTTTTTCCAGGCAATCCCACTTTAAATGCAAAATCTCCAGATTGGTCATAAAACCCACAGGTTTGCATGAGTGCATTGATTCTTTTGGTTTGGCTTTTTGTTAGAATTTGATTATTGTCATGCTTTGTTTTTCCTTTATTTGCCAAGAATAAAAACAATTCTGAAAGACTCTTACAATCCAACTCTAGAGAACATAAATCAAAATAGAAATCTAATACCACCTCAGGTTCATTTTTAATATTACCTAGAGATTTAATGAAATTACACAGGGCAATATTGCGGTACCCTATAGATTTTTCAGATGCTGAAATTTTAGGTGAATAATTAATATCTTGATTTGTAGAAAGGCTTTTCATAAATCTTAATAAATCATCTTTTGGATTATTTAAATGGCTTACTAAAATATCTGAAATGACTAGGGCTCCTGAATTTATGAATGGATTTCTTGGTATTCCATTGTCATTTTCAAGTTGAATAAGAGAGTTAAAACCAGTTCCAGACGGCTCTACACCCACACGCTCCCAAATATCCTCTCCAAGTAATTTATATGCCAAACAAAGTGAAAACACTTTGGCAATACTCTGAATAGAAAAATTTTCTCTAAAGTCTCCCAATCCAAAATTAAAATTAGAAGTAGTAGAAATATGAACACCAAATTTATTAGATTTTACAAGGGCTAATTCAGGAATATAAGAGGCTAATTCACCTTCATTATCTATTTTTAAAACTTTTTTAAAAACTTCTGCTATCAGGTCACTATGACTCATTCTATATATTTAAATACTTATGCTTTCTTTTCTATTTTCTTTTTTGCTGTTTTAACGACAATTTTTTCAGTTTTATCAACCTCTTTTTCTACATTCATTTTAACTGAATTCTTCCCTTCTTTTTTAACAGCTGTTTTATCTTCAGACTTTTCAGATTCCTCTTTTATTTTCCCCCTTACTTTTTTAACAATAGGCTTTTCTTCTAGTTTTTTCTCTAACAGTGCAATGTAAAATCCGTCAAAGCCGCTTTTAGAAGCGTACACCTTTTGTTCTTTTGTTAACGAGAAATCTGCTCCAGCTTCTGATTTTAAAAAATGGGCTATTTGTTGGCTGTTCTCTTGTGGTAAAATAGAGCAGGTAGCATAGACCAGTTTCCCTCCAGCTTTCACCATTTTACTATAGTCTTGAAGGATTTGTCTTTGAGTAGCAGTAATCTTTTCAATAAAACTCTCTTCCAGTTTCCATTTGGCGTCTGGGTTTCTTCTCAACACACCTAAACCTGTACATGGAGCGTCTATAAGAACTCTGTCTGCACTATTGTGAAGTTTTTTAATGACTTTTGTACTGTCAATATGCCTAGGTTCAATATTAAAAGCACCGGCTCTTTTTGCCCTTCTTCTTAATTCGTTAAGCTTGTTGGCATATATATCCATGGCAATGAGTTGCCCTTTGTTTTCCATTTTTGCGGCAAGATGAAGTGTTTTTCCTCCAGCGCCAGCACAGCAATCTACTACCCTTTGGCCTGGTTTAACATCTAAGGCTGCTGCCACCAACTGAGAAGAGGCATCTTGCACCTCAAACCAACCCTTCTGAAAGGCGTCTGTCACAAAAACGTTAGCCCTTTGTTCTAATTTTAATGCATCTGGGTGTCCCTTTATAACCTCTGTAATAATTCCAGATTCTTCTAAGGCAGCTTTTAATATTTCTCTAGTTGTTTTTAAAGTGTTGGTCCTAAGTATTACGCTAGCCTGCTCATTTAAAGCAGCTAATTCTTTAGTCCAAAGATCTTCTCCTAAAGCTTTTTCTCCTAGTTCGTCTAACCAGTCCGGCACAGACTCTCTGTATTTTCTAATTTTAGAAAGTTCGTCAAAACGGCCTTTAATTCTCCTTTCAGGAGTAGGTTCTATTTGCTTCCAATCTGGAATTTGTATTCCTTTTAATACCGCCCAAACTGCGAACATTCTAAATAATTTTGGTCTAGTATAAGGAGCTTTTATATCTCCAATTTCACTATAAAGTCTTTTCCAGCGTACCATGTCATAGGTAGTCTCAGCAATAAAACCTCTGTCTCTAGCGCCCCATCTTTTATCATATTTTAAGACTTTTTCTACTACTTTGTCTGCATATTCTCCTTCATTAAAAATATATCCTAAAGCGTCTACAACGGCAAAAACTAAATTTCTGTGCAGTTTCATGGGTATTCCTGTTTTGGCTGCAAATGTATTGCTTTATATATTGTTTGCCATATTTGGAGGTTTATAATTGGTATATTTGATTTAAAATATTTAAAATGAGATTACTATTAACCACTTTTATAGGACTATTCATTTGTAGCTGTCAACCTAATAGATCTCTAATAGTTCCCTTTACAGGAGTAAAAGTAGCGCCAATTACTATAGACTCCCTTTCTATTAGGGCCATTGAGCTTATGGAGGGTAATCTTGCTTTTGCAGCTAATAAAAGTACTTTTGGTATGTTAGATACCCAGAGTATGACCTTTAAAGCCAACAGCTTAAAAGGCTTAGAAAAGCCGCTTGAATTTAGGTCAGTTGCCCATACAAATACTAATTTTTTTATGCTCTCTGTAGAAAACCCAGCCATGCTTTATAAAACAGGAGATAGTGGCCAGATGGAACTGGTTTATACAGAAAATGAAATAGGGGTTTTTTATGACGCCATGACATTTTTTGATGATAAAAATGGTTTGGCAGTGGGAGACGCAGTGGGTGGATGCCTCTCTATCATTAGAACTCAAGATGGGGGCAAAACATGGAAGAAGTCTCCATGTAATTCACTTCCAGCCGGAATTTCAGATGAAGGTGCATATGCAGCCTCCAACACCAATATAAAAACAATAGGAAGTAAAGCATGGGTAGCTACAACTGCGGGTAATATTTATTATTCACAAGATTTTGGAGCAAAATGGACGCGTTTTAAAACACCTATTACTCATGACAGCATAGAGGCTTATGGTATATACAGCATAGATTTTTATAATGAAAAGCTGGGTATTGCATACGGTGGTAGCTATTTGACTCCTCTGGACACTTTTGCCAATATAGCTCTTACTAAAGATGGAGGAAAAAACTGGAATTTAGTGGCCTCCAATGATAACCCAGGTTATAAAAGCTGTGTACAATATGTGCCTGGAACCTTAGGTCTAGGAATTGTTGCTATAGGTTTTACTGGTATTTCTTATTCTAGTGATGGTGGTCTGAATTGGATTACCCTATCAGAAGAGCCCTTTTATACCATTAGATTTAAAGATTCTAAAACCGCTTTTGCAGCAGGAAGAGGAAGATTGGCTAAATTAGATTTTTATTAAAAAGTAAATTATAGTGAATAGTAGTTATATTTTAGGAAGCTTTTCTTCTTCTTTTTCTTTGTTCTTTTGCTTAGACCTGTTCTCTCTATAAAGGCTCATGAGGTGTCTTCTAAAGCCTTCTTCTACATGTGCCAATGCCAATGCTTTGTTAGCGGGGAGTACCCCTTTAAGGGCTTTAAACATTTTCTGTAGAGAGCTTTCTTCCTTGTCTTTCTTTTCCAGGTATTCTGCTAGCTTTTTGGCTGCTTCTGTTTCACTTAAATTGGCTCCCTTTAAAATGCGGGGATTCATATTTTTTTTCATATAGTTGTACATATCTAATTGTACAGACTCATGAGCGTTGTATATAGGCCAGAACTTTTCTGCTTCTTGGCTACTCAAATCTAAATGCTCAGTAAAATAAGCTACTTTTAAAGTCTTTATTTTTTCAAAATCTTCTTTTGACTGTCCCATACAAATGGCAAAACTAAAAAAGGCAATAAGGCAAAAAACAGTATTTTTATTCATTTCCATCTCTGTATAAATTTATGACTTCTACCGGGTGAAGGCTAGATTCTAAATAACCTTCTAATCCTTCACCAGCTATGTTGTTGTTGTCTAAGGCAGTTGTATTTTCTATAATAAAGGCAGCCATATCATAGGTAGTGAGAGCGTCTGTGGCATATTCCCAATATTCATCTATAGCTGCAGCGGCTATGGTGTCCTTATTTGTGTTGGGGAAGTTGCGGATGGTAAAAAATCTAGTGGCCATGATTATAAACAACACTGCCGCTGCTGCCATCCAGCTGTATTTTTTATAAAGTGAGACTACTTTCTCAGTATGGCTAATGGTTTGGGGCATGGCTACTTTAAAATCTTTAAAATAGGTTTCTGGAGTAGCAAAGGGTTTATTTGAACGGGCAGATAATTTTTCTTTTATAGGCAAGGATACCTTAAAACCTTCCAGATATCCTGTAGGAATTTTAAAAGGCTGTATTGGTAACTTTCTTGCTTTCATACTTATTAGATGTGTTTTATACAAAAAGGTTTAATGACTTTCTAGATGTTTTTTTAATTTCTTTATAGCTAAGTGATAAGAGGCTTTTAAACCGCCAACGCTGGTTTTTAAAATTTCTGAAAGTTGCTCATAGGGCAATTCCTGGTAGTAGCGCATATTAAAGACCATTCTCTGTTTTTCTGGAAGGCTGGCAATTGCTCTTTGAAGGGCAAGGGCAATTTGGTCTCCCTCAAAATAAACATCGGCCTGGAGGCCTTCTATTTGTTTTACTTTAAATTCTCCTAAGTTGTAGCCTCCTTTTTTAGCTTCAGTTTTTAAGTAGGTGATGGCTTCATTGGTGGCAATCCTATACATCCATGAATACAGCTTACTTTCTCCTTTAAAACTACCAATATTTGTGTATACTTTAATAAAGGTGTTTTGTAAAACATCGTCTGCTAAATCATGCTGTAGTACTATGTGTCTAATGTGCCAGTACAAGCGCTCCTTATAGGTTTCTACTAAGAGTGTAAAGGCTTTTTCCCGAGTGTGGGCTAGTTGTAGGTCCTTAATGAGTTGAAGTTCTGCCAGCAATAGTTTTTTACTTAGACACTAAAAGTAGTTAAAAGTTTAATGCTTTTGGCTAAGATAGGTTTTGCATGTGAACAAGCTTGTGGTAATTCCCTTTTGCGGCTAGTAATTCTTGGTGGGTTCCTTGTTCTACTATACTTCCATCCTTCATTACTACAATGAGGTCTGCATGCTGAACAGTAGAAAGCCTATGTGCAATAATCACAGAGGTTCTATTTTGCATGAGCTTTTCTAAGGCGTCTTGCACCAATTTTTCACTCTCTGTGTCTAGGGAAGACGTAGCCTCATCTAAAATCATGATGGGTGGGTTTTTAAGAATAGCTCTAGCAATGGCGAGTCTTTGCTTTTGCCCTCCAGAGAGTTTGTTGCCGCCGTCACCAATGTTAGTTTGGTAGCCATTGGCTTGCTGGCAAATAAATTCGTGGGCATTGGCAATTTTTGCGGCAGCAATAATGTCTAATTCTGTGGCTTTTGGGTTTCCTAGTGCAATATTGTTATAAATACTATCATTAAAGAGTATAGGATCTTGAGACACTAATCCCATTAAATGTCTGAGTGATTTTTGTTTGACGGTTCTAATATCCGTCTGGTCTATGGTAATGGCCCCATTAGAAACTTCATAGAACCTACTTATTAGGTTGGCAAGGGTGCTTTTTCCACTACCAGATTGTCCTACTAAAGCTATGGTTTTCCCCTTTTCTATAAGGAGGTCTAAGTCTTTTATCACATACTGGTCCTGATATTTAAAAGACACCTTTTTAAATGCTATAGCAGTTGTAAAAGTAGTTTTGTCTATGGCATTAGGGTCTTCTGGAATGTTATTTTCTGTCTCCAGTATTTCCAAGACCCGCTCTGCTGCTGCATTTCCTTTTTTAACTCCATAAGAAGCCTTACTCATGGCCTTGGCAGGAGTGAGAATTTGGTAGGCCAGTGACATATAGGTTATAAATAATTCTGGTTTTAAGCTTTGTTCTACCAGTACCATTTGCCCGCCGTACCAGAGCAAAATCCCAATCACTGTAATGCCTAAGAATTCACTAGTGGGCGATGCTAAATTTTGTCTGTTGAGTAATTTGTTTGAGAAATCAAAAAAACGCTGTGTAGAGGTTTTAAATTTATTTCCAAACAGAACTTCTGCATTAAAACCCTTAATAATTTTAAGTCCACCAAGGCTCTCTTCTAAAATAGATAAAAACTGTCCCTGTTCTTCTTGAACTGCGTCTGATTGACTTTTGAGTGATTTCCCCAGCAGCGAAATTAGAAAGCCCGCTACAGGCAAAAAAATAAAGACAAATAAGGTGAGCTTGGGGCTCATTATAAGCATGGCTGTAATGGTAAAAAGAATGGTAAGTGGTTCTCTCACTACCAATTCTAATACGGATAGGAAAGAGTGTTGGATTTCTAAAACGTCTGAAGTAATTCTGGCTATGGTGTCTCCCTTTCTTTTTTCTGAGTAGAAACTAAGCGGAAGGGATATGCTTTTTTCATAAAGGGCATTTCTAAGGTCTTTTAATACGCCATTTCTTAAAAAGGTAATGAAGTACATGGCTAAGTAGCCAAATAAGTTTTTAAGAAAGAACATGCCAATAACAAGGCCTACCATAAACATAAGGGCAGTGCCTTCACCATCAACAGCTTTTTCAGTGACAAAGTAATTAAGGTACTGTTCTACATAGTTTTTAATACCAGAAAAGCCTGTCCAGCTGGGAGCGGTGTAAAGTGGTGCTGTTTGCTTAAATAAAACTGACAGCATAGGGAAAAGAGAAATCATAGCCAGGGTACCAAAGAGGGCATAAAATATATTGGCAATAATATTTAGTATTGCATATAATTTATAAGGTTTGGCAAAGACTAATATTTTCTTGAAATACTCCATACTTATAATTCTATCTCTTTTAAAATAGCATTTATTTTTTGGTCTAATAACACCTTGGTTTCTGGGTAATCCTCTGCTTTTGTAAGCCCTGCGTTTACGCTTATATAAAACTTAATTTTAGGTTCTGTGCCAGAGGGCCGAGCTGCCATTTTAGAACCATTTTCTGTGGTGAATATAAGTACGTTAGAAAGAGGCAAATCTATGGGCAGCCTTTCTCCGTTTATAAAGTTAAGCGCAACTCCTTTTTCATAGTCATGAGCCCAAACCACCTTTTCTCCAGCCAGCTCTTTAGGGGGATTTTCTCTTAGAGATTTCATTATATTTTGAATTTGAAGCCCTCCTTCTTTCCCTTTTTTGGTAATAGCTACTAAATGCTCTTGGTAACAGCCGTATTTTTGGTAGAGCCCAATGAGTGTTTGAAAGAGCGTTACTCCTTTTGCTTTGGCAAATGCAGCCATTTCACAGGCTAGTAAACAGGCCGTTACAGCGTCTTTGTCTCTTACAAAATCTCCTACCATAAAACCAAAACTCTCTTCTCCGCCACCAATAAAGTGTTGTTGAGGGTGTTTTTTTATGGCATGGGCAATCCATTTAAAGCCAGTGAGGGTTGTTTTGCACTCAATACCGTAATCTGCTGCCATTACTTCCATCATGGGGGTAGAGACTATAGTAGAGGCAATAAAATCTGTATTAAATATACCCTGCACTTTCCTTTTTTCTAATAAAAAAGCAGTCATGAGTACCATGCATTGGTTGCCGTTAAGTAGCGCCAAGCGGCCCTCTAGGTTCCTTACAGCAACACCCAAGCGGTCACTGTCTGGATCTGTGCCAATTACAATATCTGAACCCATAGCTTCCCCCTGCTCTAAGGCCATAGATAGAGCTGCAGGTTCTTCTGGATTTGGAGAGGCCACCGTAGGGAAATTTCCGTCTGGAGTGGCTTGTTCTGCTACAATATGTAATTGGGTGTAGCCTGCTTTTTCTAATACTGCAGGAATGGCTGTGATAGAAGTTCCGTGCAAGGGAGTGAAAACTATTTTTAAGTTTCCTTTATTTGGCGCATTAAAACTTCCTGCCTTTAAGCTCTCTGCAATAAATGCCTGATCTACGGTCTCTGGAATGATTTTTATAAAGCTTTCGTTGGGGGTAAATGAAATGTCATTAAAATCTATGGCATTAATTTCGTTAATAATTTCTTGGTCTTCTGGTGGTACTATCTGCCCGCCATCTGTCCAATACACCTTGTACCCATTGTATTCTGGTGGGTTGTGTGAGGCTGTGAGTACAATTCCTGCCTGACAGTTTAAGTACTTTAAGCTAAAAGATAGGGCAGGAGTAGTGCGTAGGGCTGGGAATAAATGGGCTGTAATGCTATTGGCAGAAAAAACAGCTGCTACTATTTGCGCTAAATGATCACTTTGGTGCCGGCAGTCATAGGCAATGGCTACTGAAAGTGACTTAGTGGGGTATTTCCTTTTAAGGTAATTACTAATTCCTTGGGTGTTTCTCCCTAGGGTATATTTATTAATTCTATTGGGGCCAACTCCCATTAAACCTCTCATACCACCGGTTCCAAATTCCAAGTCTTTATAAAAAGCGTCTTCAAGAGCGGCAGGGTCTTGCTGTTCTAATTTATGAAGGGCTTCTCTTGTCTCTATGTCAAAGACTTCTGTCTTCCATTTGGCTATTTCATTATTTATGTTAGTAGCGTGTTTCATAGGATGTAGCAAACTATTGCGCTATATTAGATGAGGTTTCCTTAATCTTGTAATGGGTTTGGTCTTTTCTTTGTCTAATGATAATTTCTCCCAGAAATCCCGCTAAAAAAAGCTGTGTTCCAAGTATCATAGCTGTGAGGGCTATATAAAATTCTGGTCTATTGGCAATAAGCCTGCCGCTAGTGTGAATAAATAGTTTGTCCATACCTAAATAAATAGCAAAGCCAAAACCAATAATAAACATGACCACTCCCCAGGCTCCAAATAAATGCATGGGTCTCTTGCCAAAGGTAGAGAGAAACCAGATAGTGATTAAATCTAAAAATCCATTTATAAACCTACTCATACCAAATTTTGTTTTACCGTATTTTCTTGCTTTGTGTTGTACTATCTGTTCTCCAATTTTTTTAAAACCTGCATTTTTAACTAATACAGGAATGTAGCGGTGCATTTCTCCAGAGACCTCAATGGCCTTTACTACTTCTAACTTATAGGCCTTTAAGCCACAATTAAAGTCGTGTAAAGAAAGGCCGGAGGTTTTCCTAGCTGCCCAATTAAATAATTTAGAGGGAATGTTTTTTGCAAGTAGGTGGTCATAGCGTTTTTTTTTCCAACCAGAGACTAAATCTTCTCCTGCTTGTATGCGCTTATACAAAGCTGGTATTTCTTCTGGAGAGTCTTGGAGGTCTGAATCCAAAGTAATAACCACATCACCTTTTGCCGCTTTAAAGCCCGCATGTAAAGCTTGAGATTTACCGTAATTACTAGCAAAACGTATGCCCTTCACTTCTGGGTGGGCTTTAGAAAGTGCAGCAATAATTTTCCATGAGCTGTCTGTGCTACCGTCGTCTATAAATAGTACTTCATACAAAAAATAATTGGATTGCATGACATTTGCAATCCAATCATATAATTCTTTTATGGAGTCTTCCTCGTCTAAAAGCGGAATAACAACAGAAATCTGCATAATTGTACTAAATAATTAAGTGTTAAAAGTGCAATTTATATTTATGCCTGTGCATCTTTCTTTAAGATCAATCCACCTAATAAGCCAATAATTAAGCCCATAAATGTATTAAATATTAGCATTACAGGATATCCAACCCAGAAAAAATTGACTGTTTGCTCAGCTATCATGTCTAATTGTTCATTAGAAATAGTTGGATTAGATTCAATCATAGCAGTCCTGCTCATTTCTACAGTTTTGGCTATAAATTCTGGTTCAATAAAATTCACTAGTAATACAGTGAAAGCCACAGCGTAAAGGCCTGCTACTAATGCTCCACCAGTTCCAATTTTAAGTGCTTGTTTTAAAGTAAGAGTTCCGTTTTCTTTTCTGAAATTAAAAATTCCTATTAAAAGGGCACCCGCTAGAACAGCAATGCTCACTATAGATTTCCCTGCACCTTGGTCATATAACATATCTAAGGACATAAGCATAAAGGTGAATAAAATTCCAACTAGCCCTGCGATAGATCCATAGGTGAATGAAAATTTTCCAATTTTTGGAGCGTTTGTTTCCATGTTTATTTGTTTATTTTGGTTTATAATGTATTAGTAAAAGTAAGCCCTTTTTTGTTACAGGTCAAATAAGATGATTTATTTTAGATTTTTAACTATTAATCATTGTAGGTTTGTGAAAATACATTAAATTTGCACTTCAAAAATAGACACTGAATTAAGTTTTATACATCATGAGAAAAGGCATACATCCAGAGAAATACAGATTAATAGCGTTTAAAGACATGTCTAATGAGGACGTTTTTTTAGCCAAATCTGCTGCAGATACTAGAGAAACTTTGGAAGTTGACGGAGTTGAATATCCTGTAATTAAAATGGAAATTTCTAGAACCTCTCATCCGTTCTATACAGGTAAAGCTAAGCTAGTAGATACTGCAGGACGTATTGACAAGTTCAAAAATAAATACGACAAGTTTAAGAAATAAGCTTTTTTTCTGAAGGTCATAAAGTCACGTTCTGTATTTTTCAGAACGTGACTTTTTATTTAATTTAAAATGCCCAAGTATGAATTATATCTTATTTGACGGCCCATTTAGGGATTCTTTATTGCCTTTTACATACACCAGGCCTGTGGCCGATATTGAGTGGGGAATTGGCTCTATTCGCGATAGTTGGCAGCAGGCACTTGGGTGTGCTCTTACTACTATTACAGAGACCTATTTAAGTGAAAAGTACCCAGTAGTATTTTTCGAGCTCAATGTTTTTATTCATGCTGCTTATTTTCCAACATCAAATTTAGTCGCTGCTATTGAGAATTTATCTGAGGGAGAAGTGATTTATGACGGAGATGTATTGGTGGCTTTTTGTGCCTCTGAAGAGATGGAAGATATAAATTTTGATCTTTTTAAATCCATATCTATACTGGGCTCATTAATGTCTATAAAAAACACTTGGGATTTATTTTCTAAAAATGAAGCGGCACTTTGTTTAGATTTTGTAGCTATTACAGCAGACAGACAAAGTGAAGACATTCCAGAGACCGTTCAGGTGCTTGGCGCTTCTAATATATTTATAGAAGCTGGAGCACAGTTGCAATTTTGTACTTTAAATGCGACTACTGGGCCTATTTATATAGGTAAAAACGCTGAGATAATGGAGGGCAGTCTTGTGAGAGGGCCTTTTTCACTTGGGGAGGGTGCTGTACTAAAAATGGGAGCTAAAATATATGGAGCTACTTCTATAGGGGCACATGCCAAGATTGGAGGAGAAGTAAATAACACTATAGTTTTCTCCTACTCAAATAAAGCCCATGAGGGTTTTTTAGGCAATTCTGTCATTGGCTCATGGTGTAATATTGGTGCAGACACCAATACTTCTAATCTTAAAAACAGCTATGAAATGGTGCGTTTATGGGACTATTCAGAAGAGAAATTTTCAAAAACAGGATTGCAATTTTGTGGTCTTATGATGGGAGACCACAGCAAGTGTGCTATTAATACTATGTTTAATACAGGCACTGTGGTGGGGGTTGCAGCTACTATTTTTGGGGCTGGTTTTGTAAAAAATTTTGTGCCCAGTTTTTCTTGGGGAGGGGTGCAGAACAGCAGTACTTTTAAATTAGAAAAGGCTATTGAAACTGCAAAAATTGTGATGAAGAGAAAAGATCAGACTTTAGATGATTTAGATAAAGCTATCCTAGATGCTGTTTTTGAACAGTCAAGTAAGTGGAGAAAAGAATAAAATCTATATAAGAGTAATTTTTAAGTCTTCTCAGAAATTTAGAAATATTTTTGATAAAAGTAATTAGCTTATAGGTTAAAATTATATTCTAATTCCAACCGGCAACATCTCTTTGTACTGTCTATTTTTTCTGACAAAACTAGCAATCTCTGGGCTTGTGGGAACCACTCTGAGTTCTTTTTCCTTAATGTCTTCTAATACAGCCACAATAAAACCTTCTTTAAAACCTTCTTGAGTGACCTCTATAGGTATGATTAATTTAGTAAGAAATATTTTTTTCTCTTGTGCAGCGTATTCAATTTTAGCCAGGACGTTATCTACAGTAGTTTCATATTGTCTAAGAAAGCTATTGTTGGTAATAGAAATTTCGCTCATGATTTTGGATGGTTTTTGCTTTTACTTAGGGATTATAGTGTAGGCAATTTCTTTTAGCATAAAATTAACTTTGCAAAAATAGCGAAAAAAAAGCTAATTACCTAAATTTGAGGCATTGTAGCTACTATGAATACGGAAATCACACACGTTTACTGTATGCCTGGCATGTCAGCAAACCCTAAAATTTTTGAATATATTACATTAGATGAGCATCTATATAAAATTCACTATCTATCTTGGGACTTGCCAAATAAAGGGGATTCTCTTAAAGAATATGCCATAAAAATGTGTGAGAGGGTACTGCACCCCAATCCTATTTTGTTGGGGGTTTCTTTTGGAGGAATTCTTGTGCAAGAAATGGCTAAGATTATAGCAGTAAAAAAAATAGTTATTATTTCTAGTGTAAAGCGTTCTAGTGAGTTGCCTAAGAAAATGCTTTTTGCTAAATACACTAAGCTTCATAAGCTTATTACTACTCAATTAGTTACTAATTTAGAGTTGGTAGCTAAATTTACTTTTGGTGATTTTATGCACAAGAGACTTCATCTGTATGAGAAGTATTTAAGTGTTAGAGATTCTTATTATATAAGTTGGTCTATAAATTGTATAGTAGGTTGGGAACAAGAAAATCCATTACCAAATACCATTCACATTCACGGAACGTCAGACGCTGTATTCCCAACCCTTCACATAAAAGATTTTATACCAGTAGAAGGAGGAACCCACTCTATGATTATATACAAGTACAAATGGTTTAGTGAAAACTTATCTGATATTTTAAATACTTAGTATTTATTTATATCTGTTATTTAGGATTTGTTAGATTTTTTTAAGCTGTTGTGACATCATTTTAATCTGCTCTCCCAACATATTTTGCTTGTCTAACTTCTTAGCCTCCTGTAGTAATGTGGTGGCTTCTCTTTTACGCCTTTTTTGCATAGCAATACCAGCCAAACTTAGTTTAGCCATAGCTAAGTCATAATCCATACTCAACCCAAGTTTCAAGGCTTTTTTAAAGAATTTTTCAGCTTGGGACAAATTAGTTTGAGAGTAAATAATTCCGTGAAGATAGTTGTAATAGCCTTGCTGTTTGGTTGTGAGTGCAGCTTCTGGGTTTTTAATTTTACCTAGCCAATTAGCAGTCCCTACTAGATCTTGCTTTCTCATTTTAAGAAAGGCAATTAATATAAATTCATTCCTGTAGTATAAGAATATGAAAATAGTAGAGGACAATACCAAGAAAATTCCATTTCCAATATTTCCTTCAACGAATTGGAATATAGCATAAGCATTAATAGCTGCAGCCAGGATGAGTTTAATAATTTTATGAAACATATGGACTTTTAAATAATTATAAATTAAATTTAAACTTTAGAGCCAAGCGGCCCAAAAAATAAGCTATTTTGCTTTAGACTAACTCCTACAAAAGTACAAAAAACAATCTAAAATATTTTTAAAAATAGGCTTGTAAAAGCAAAAACTCTTTGTATATTTGCGCCCAGCTTTTGGGAACAGTTTATCAAAAGCTTTTAACCCTAAGGACTCAGTTTAAAACACGCTCGATGAAAAGAACATACCAGCCATCAAAAAGGAAAAGAAAGAACAAACACGGTTTTAGAGAACGAATGGCTTCTGCTAACGGTAGAAAAGTGCTTGCAAGAAGAAGAGCTAAAGGAAGAAAAAAATTATCTGTATCTTCTGAATTGAGACATAAAAAATAATGATTGATTTTTTAAAATATATAGGTGTTACTTTTTATTAAGTAACACCTTTTTTTATGAAATTAATTTAAGAATACAAAAAAAATACCTGCTATGCCTAAAAGAGATGAACTGAAATGTATTTTAATTATTGGGTCTGGACCCATAGTTATTGGTCAAGCTTGTGAGTTTGATTACGCTGGCTCACAGTCTTTAAGATCACTGAGAGAAGACGGAATAGAAACGGTATTGATCAATAGTAATCCCGCAACCATTATGACGGATCCAACTATGGCAGATCATGTTTACTTAAAACCATTGACGTCTAAATCTATCGTTGAAATATTGAAAGCGCACCCAAATATAGATGCTGTTTTGCCCACTATGGGAGGCCAAACAGCTCTTAATTTATGTATAGAATGTGATGAAAAAGGGATTTGGGAAGATCACGGTGTAGCGTTAATAGGAGTAGATATTGACGCCATAAACATAACAGAAGACAGAGAGAAGTTTAGAAATCTGATGCAAAAAATTGGCATTCCAATGGCTCCTCAGCTTACTGCTACTTCTTTTCTTAAAGGCAAAGAAATTGCACAAGAGTTTGGGTTTCCATTAGTGATTAGAGCCTCTTATACCTTGGGTGGCGCAGGAGCAGCTATTGTGTATGATCCAAAAGATTTTGATTCCCTATTGAGCAGAGGTTTAGAAATTTCACCCATTCACGAGGTTATGATAGACAAGGCCGTAATGGGGTGGAAAGAGTATGAATTAGAGCTACTCAGAGATAAAAATGACAATGTGGTTATTATCTGTGCCATTGAAAACATGGACCCCATGGGTATTCACACAGGAGATTCTATAACCGTAGCTCCAGCTATGACCTTATCTGACAAGACCTACCAGCGTATGCGTGATATGGCTATTAAAATGATGCGTTCAATTGGAGATTTTGCGGGAGGTTGTAATGTTCAGTTTGCTGTTTCACCAGACCAAAGAGAAGATATTATAGCCATTGAGATTAATCCAAGAGTCTCTAGATCATCGGCTTTGGCTTCTAAAGCAACTGGATACCCTATTGCAAAAATAGCATCAAAATTAGCCATTGGTTATACTTTAGACGAGTTAAGCAATCAGATTACCAAGTCAACGTCGGCGTTGTTTGAACCTACTTTAGATTACGTAATTGTTAAAATACCTAGATGGAATTTTGACAAATTTGAGGGTTCAGACAGGACTTTAGGCTTACAAATGAAATCTGTTGGAGAAGTGATGGGCATTGGGCGTTCTTTCCAAGAAGCATTACACAAAGCTACTCAGTCCCTAGAGATTAAGAGGAACGGCTTAGGTGCTGATGGAAAAGGCTACACCAATTATGACCAGATTATTAGCAAGCTCACCACTCCAAGTTGGGACAGGGTATTTGTGATCTATGACGCCATACAATTGGGAATTCCGCTCTCTAGAATTCATGAAATCACTAGAATTGATATGTGGTTTTTAAAACAGTATGAAGAATTACACCTACTGGAGAAAGAAATAAGTAATTATACTCTAGAAAACCTGCCAAAAGCTTTATTGTTAGAAGCCAAGCAAAAAGGCTTTGCAGACAGACAAATAGCACATATGCTCTCTTGTTTAGAAAGCCAGGTATACCAGAAACGTTCAGACATGAATGTAAATAGAGTTTTTAAATTAGTAGATACCTGTGCGGCAGAGTTTAAAGCCAAGACACCTTATTACTACTCTACTTTTGAGGCAGAGCAAGAGACTCCTCAAGGCAAAAGATTTGTAGCCAATGATTCTATAGTAACAGATCGTAAAAAAGTAGTTGTTTTAGGTTCTGGGCCCAATAGAATTGGACAGGGAATAGAATTTGATTACTGTTGTGTGCACGGCGTATTAGCAGCTGCAGAATGTGGTTATGAAACCATTATGATTAACTGTAATCCAGAGACGGTTTCTACAGACTTTGACACCGCAGATAAATTGTATTTTGAACCTGTTTTCTGGGAGCATATTTATGACATAATTAGGCATGAAAAACCAGAGGGTGTTATAGTTCAATTGGGAGGGCAGACCGCTCTTAAATTAGCAGAAAAACTTGAAAAACACGGTATTAAAATCTTAGGAACTAGCTTTAAATCTTTGGA
Organism: uncultured Flavobacteriaceae bacterium; assembly: GCA_963934855.1. Lineage (GTDB taxonomy): Bacteria > Bacteroidota > Bacteroidia > Flavobacteriales > Flavobacteriaceae > MAG-120531. Next base: position 25,146 of record CAWWAC010000013.1, on the reverse strand, counting down.
TTTAGCAGAGGACAGGGGTAGTTTTTCTAACTTATTAAAAGAAAATAATATTCCATTTCCAGAGTTTGGTGTTGCAGAAACGGCAGAAGAAGCATTAATGCTCTCAGATCATTTAGATTTCCCACTTTTAGTGAGGCCCTCTTACGTTCTGGGCGGGCAGGGAATGAAAATAGTGATTAACAAGCAAGAATTAGAGGAACACGTAGTAGATTTACTGCGTAAAATTCCAAATAATAAACTCTTACTAGACCATTATTTAGACGGTGCTATAGAAGCAGAAGCAGATGCTATTTGTGACGGTGAAGATGTTTATATTATTGGTATTATGGAGCATATAGAGCCCTGTGGAATTCATTCTGGAGACTCTAATGCCACTTTACCTCCTTTTAATTTAGGTGAGTTTGTTATGCAACAAATCAAAGACCACACAAAAAAAATAGCGCTTGCGCTTAATACGATTGGTCTAATCAATGTTCAGTTTGCGGTAAAGGATGATATAGTTTACATTATTGAGGCCAATCCAAGGGCTTCTAGAACCGTTCCTTTTATTGCTAAGGCTTATAAAGAGCCTTATGTAAACTATGCTACCAAGGTGATGTTAGGCCACAATAAAGTGAAGGACTTTAACTTTAACCCCCAGTTAGAAGGATACGCCATTAAGCAGCCTGTATTTTCTTTTGATAAATTCCCAAATGTGAATAAGAATCTAGGACCAGAAATGAAGAGTACTGGAGAGAGTATTCTTTTTATAGATAGTTTGAAAGACGATGCTTTTTATGAGCTGTATACGAGAAGGAAAATGTATTTGAGTAAATAGTATTTACATATTATAGGTAATATAAAAAACGGCGCTTATGCGCCGTTTTTTATTCATCTAAAAGGCCATTGTTACTACTTCTTTTAATAAGGGTTTCTGGAAGAGATTTTTTAGATTTAGCGCCCATTTTTTTAAGTTTTTCAACACTTGTAATCAGGTTGCCTTTACCAGTGACTAGTTTGTTCATTGCAGCAGAATAAGAGCCCTTAGCCTCATCCATTTTTTTACCTAGCAGTATAAGATCTTGTGAAAACCCTTCAAATTTGTCATAAAGAGCACCTGCTTGTCTGGCTATTTCCAATGCATTTTTTTGCTGCTTTTCATTGGTCCACATAGTCACAATAGTCCTTAAAGTAGCGAGTAGAGTGCTAGGTGTTACAATCACAATATTTTGTTCAAAAGCTTTTGTGTAAATAGAGGGATCTTCATTAATAGCTACGGCAAAAGCAGGTTCAATAGGGACAAATAAGAGCACAAAATCTGGACTTTCTATTTGGTATAAGTCTTCGTATTTTTTTGCAGAAAGCTGGTCTATATGCCTTTTTAAAGAGTTTAAGTGTTCTTTTAAATGTATCACCCTTTCTGTGTCATTGTCTGCATTTACGTAGCGCTCATAATGAGTGAGAGATACCTTGGAGTCTACAATCATTTTATTGCCGTCAGGAAGTGCTATTACCACATCTGGCATGAGTCTACTGCCCTGTTCAGTGTCAAAACTTTTTTGCACAAAATATTCCCTATCTTTTTCTAATCCTGACTTTTCCAGCACCCGCTCTAAAACTAATTCACCCCAATTCCCCTGCATTTTACTATCACCCTTAAGTGCCTTGGTTAGGTTTTTTGCTTCTTGAGTAATTTTAAGATTTTGACTCTGTAGGGTTATGAGTTGCTCTTTTAGTGACGCATGAATACTAATATTTTCTTTTTGTGAGTCTTCTACTTTCTTTTCAAATAGTTGAATTTTTTCCTGTAGTGGCTGCAAAATAGTGGAGATGTTTTCTTTGTTTTGAGCAGTGAATTTCTGACTCTTTTCTTCCAGTATTTTATTGGCTAAATTTTCAAATTCTTTGCTAAATTTTTCTTGGAGCTTTAACACCTCTTGTTTTTGTTCTGTGTTTTTAGTTTCAAGGTGTCTCATATTAGCTTCTAACCTGGCCAAATTATTTCCTTGTTGCTCTTTTTGAACTTGCAACTCTTTATTTGCAGTTTCTTCTTTTTCTAGAGCCTGTGTACTTTGTTGAAGTCTGAGCTCTAAGCCTGATATTTTTTCAAAGTGACCACCACTAGATGCAGCTCCTTTAAGAGACTTCACATAAGCACCTAAGAAAAAACCTATACAGGCAAATACAATGGGGAGTATTAGCTTTACAAAAAATTCCATAAATAAATTTTAGTTTCCTAAAGGTACTATTTTGTCTCTACACCTTTATATGAAAATTGCCTAGTCTGAGCGTTAAAGCCGATGAATTCTTTAGGAAACAAATCTTCAAATATCCTTTTTTTTAAAAGCATTTCTGGGCTTCCAGAGATTGTTTTTTCTGCTCCTATCACCAATATCTGATCTGAGTAATTTAGAGCTGTTTCAATATCGTGAGAGGTAATCAAAACGGTTTTCTTTTTCTTTTTAATAAGTTTTTGTATCAATGATAATAGCTGTGCTTTATGGTGAAGGTCCAAATGCGCCATCGGCTCGTCTAAAATCATATAGGGTGTGTCCTGAGCTAAGGCCCTAGCAATATGTGCTTTTTGTTTTTGACCATCTGAGAGTTGGTAAATTTTTTTTTCAACTAAGTCTTCTAAAGCACTAAATTCAATAGCCTCTTGAATACTCTGAAGATCACTCTTTCCTAGGCGCCCAAACCAATTTAAATAAGGATACCTGCCTAAAGAAACCAATTCATAGACCGTCATATTTTCACTGGCCAGTGGGCTAGTGAGCACCACACTTAAAAGCCTAGAGAGTTCTTGATTACTTAAGTTTTTAAGAGATTGCCCCTGAATAAAAATAGATCCTTTTATAAGGGGTACATACCTTCCTATACTTTTAATTAGGGTTGTTTTACCAGCTCCATTAAGACCGACAATAGAAGTGAGACTAGCCGTTGGTGCTTCTAAGTAAATGGGTGCCGCAATGGTTTTATAATGCCCTTTTTCTTTGTAACCAATTTGCAGCGCGTCTAGAATAATAGCCATTATAAATGTATTTCTTTTTTTCTTAAAAGTAACCAAATGACAATAGGAGAACCAAAAAGGGCCGTAATAGCATTGATAGGTAAAACTTTTGCACTTCCCGGTAACTGTGCTATACTGTCTGAAACTAACATAAAAATCCCTCCCACTAATAAAACTGCAGGAACTAATATTTTGTGGTTGTTGGTATTCCAAATAAGTCTACATACATGAGGGACTGCTAAACCTAAAAAAGCAATAGGGCCTGCAAATGCAGTAATACTTCCAGCCAAGAGTCCGGTAGCTATAATGATTAAATAACTGCTGCGTTTTAAAGAAACTCCAATGCTCTGTGCGTACTCATTTCCCAATAGCAATCCGTTGAGTGATTTTATGTTTATAAGACTTAAAAATAGTCCCGCACCTACAAATACTGTTAGTATTTTAAGGTCAGAAGGACTCAGATTACCTAGATTTCCGTATGACCAAAAGATAAATTTCTGAAGGGCTTCTTTGCTACTAAAAAAAGCTAGAATACTCACCACAGCTGCACTTAGACTTCCAAACATAAGGCCAATTATTAACAGGGCCATAGAATTTTTTATTCTACTAGCTACTAGAGCTACTATAAATAAAACTAAAAAACTTCCTATGCTTGCCGCAATAGTAGTACTTAACGAAGGACTTAAAAACACAGGAAAAAGAAGACTCAGGCTGGCTCCTCCCATAATATAGAGGGCTGCACCTAAACTGGCTCCAGAGCTAATTCCCAGTACATAGGGGCCTGCCAAAGGGTTTTTAAAAAGTGTTTGCATTAAAAGCCCGCTTAATGAAAGCCCTGCACCTGCAAGTATGGCAGTTATTGCCTTTGGTAATCTATAATCTTGAACTATATAGGACCATGGTTCTACAACTTTTGCTTCACCTATTAAAGTCTTTACAACGGTCATAAACGGAATGTGAACAGATCCTAAAGAAAGGTTTGTTATGAATACAGCCAAAAAAGCCAGCCCAAGAATTACAAATAATAATGAATGGTGTAGTGGTTTTTTATTCATTTAGTTTAGTAAAGAAAGAGGATGAATAATGAGGGAGTAGCTCTGGATGTAATATGGAAATGAGGTCTTTTAAAACCAAATCTGGTCTTTGTGGGGCCAATTCATAATATAAAACTCCGCCCGTACTCCCTTTTTTGGCAGCAAAAGTATATATTTTATTATTTTTAAATGATTTAAATTGTTTGTAGTGAACGCTATTTTGAGTCATTTCAGAGTAAGAAGTGAACTGTGCTGGACCAATCCAATAAGTAGCATTTAAAGAGTGGCTTAATACATATTCTAAGGAGTAAGTATCACTGCCTATACTACTACTTTTAAAAACGTATGATGCATTGGCGTCTTTAATAAACTGAGCTCCCCAACTATTTCCTCCAGGTGCATACCAAATATCTTCATACATAGCTCCACTCATAACTGTAGGAGTGTTATTTGCTTTTTTTGCAAGCTGCTTTGCTTTGTTATACTCAGCTACAATATGACTAAAAATAATGTCAGCTTGGTCTAATTTGTTTAGAAGAGCCCCAAAAAAATAAATCCAAGAAGCTTTTCCTAATGGGTATTTAGACAACCAGTCACTATTTATAAGAACTGGAATTCCAGCATTCCTTATGGTCTGATATTCTTTGGGTTCCTCTCCTACGCTATATCCAACTAATAGCTCTGGAGTAGCCTCTAGCAAAAGCTCTATGTTTATATCTTCTTCACTCCCCAATTCCTTTAATGTTCCATTTTTTATTTTTTCTCTAAACACTCTAGAAGATATATATTTGGTTCCAGGAAAGCCAATGACCACATCTTGAGATCCCAAAAGCTCAATAGCTGGTAAATGTGTGGTAGCACTCACCACTATTCTTTCTACAGGAATTAAAATTATATTTTTGTGTGTTTTTGAGAGTTTATTCTTAAGTGCTATACTGTCTCTATGAACCAGTGTATAGCTGTTTAGTAACTTAGAATCTGTGTGTTTATTTTTATTATCTATACGGCTTAGACCTAATACCCAATATCCTTCTTTTTGTTCTAAGCTGAAACCTTCTATATAGGAAGATTGAGATATTGGTCCTGCGTTTTTTACTTGAGAACACAGAGGTAAAGAAGCAGAGATAAAAAGAAAAAGGAGTGTATTTTTTAAAAATTTCAATTTTTTTATGTAAAAAAAGGTGAGTAAGATAAGACATTCAAAAATACATATCTCACCTCAATCTGTCACTATTTAAAATTAAAAATCAGATTTAAGTAATTTAAATGAAAAGATTTATCCAATTTAAAGAGTATTTTTATTGGGATTATTGGTGCTTTAAACTGTGTATACCTAAAAGGAGGTACAGTTTAAAGATTAAAAGGGAAACTAGTGAAATGCTAGTGCTGTTCCCGCAACTGTAAGCTTAGTCTTTTATAGACGCTAGGTGTTCTTCAATACCACTGTGGCCAAAGCCATGGGAAGGTAACACCCAAGACGCAAGCCAGGAGACCTGCCAGATTCAAAAACAGATGTTAAACTTTCGGGATAAAAGTTTAAGCATGCTAAGGCATTCTTATACCCGTACAAGAACGTACAAAAAATGCAATTAAAATTAAAATTACTGGCTATTGGGCTAGGGTGTTTTGTTTTGCTTTACGGGCAAAATAGTCAAAGCGCTTTGAATGAAAATCTCAAATTAGTAAACCTTAAAGAAGTGGTGGTGTCTGACCTTAAAGCCCCTTTGGGCTTTGCCTACAAAGGCGCCACAGAAACCATTCTTACAGAAGAAGACCTAATGCCTTTTAGGAGTAGGGGGGTAGAAGCTGCCCTAAATAGCCTAGCGGGAATTGAGGTGAATGGCTCTAGGGGAGCTCAGGGGACTGTTATGAGTATTTATGCAAGGGGCGGTAGGGGAAAACAAGCCCTCATTCTTATTGACGGTATAAGGGTGGCAGATCCAGCCTCTGCGTCTCTTAGTTTTGACCTAAGACTTTTAGACCTTTCACAAATTCAGTCTATTAAAGTAATAAAAGGGGCTAATAGTAGTTTATATGGTAGCAGTGCTGCGACTGTAGTCATAGATATTACTACAAAAAAGCATGCAGAAAAGCCTCTTTCTTGGCAATTAAATGCAATTGTAGGAACCCATCAGGGAGCAGAAGACAGAAACAATAAATTAGCGTATTCCAACTACAATACTAGGCTTTCTGGAAGTCAAAAACAATGGGATTATTCCCTTTCTTACAGCCGTCAGGACGCTAAAGGTCTCTCGTCTTTTAAAACAGCTAACAGAGAAGAAGACCCTTACCAGCAGGAAGCCTTTAGAATGGTGGTGGGAAGAAAATTATCCGAGTCTATACAAGCCCAAATATTTGTAGACAAGCAGTCTATGAAAGCCGCCTACGACGACGCTTTTATGGGCCTAGACGCTAATAACACTTTTGAAACTGTTAAAAAAAGTATGGGTACCCAATGGGTGTGGCAGCAAAATAGAGGGGTCTTAAAAGCAAATTTTTCATTGGCTTCCTATGATTCTAAGGATGTAAGTGCTTATGGTAGTGAGGTACTAGCCAAAAATTTACATTCAGATTTAATTTATAGATTTTTTATCTCTAAAAAATGGAATTTAATTTCTGGTTTTCAAGTAATTAAAGACCAAATAGCGGAGAATGAAATGCAAGGGACAGAAGCCTCTGAGTACTTAATCACAGACCCTTACATATCACTTGGATATATTGGAACTGCTATACAATTACAGATAGGAGGACGTTATAATTATCACAGTCAATACAATGGACAGTGGGTCTATCATATAAATCCAAGTGTATTTTTGGACGCTCAAAAGAATTTTAGAGCGTATGCAGCAGTATCTACCGCTTATATCACCCCCACTTTGGGCATGTTTTTTGGACCCTACGGTGCTAATAAGGACTTAAAGCCAGAGACCAATACAAACGCAGAAGTAGGACTGGCATTTGACAATCAGAAAGGAACACAATTAGGAACCACCTACTTTCAAAGAAATGAAAATCAAGCTATTATCTTTAATGGTCCTGCTTTTTTATATGAAAATAACCCGGAACAGACATGGGCTAGAGGTTTTGAAACACAGTTTTTTACCACGCTTTTAAAAGATTTAAAAATGAGCGCAAACTACAGCTGGATAGCCCTTTCTGAAACAGCCATAAGAATTCCCAAACACAAGGCAAACCTGTCCCTTAATTACAGTCCAAAGCCCACACAGCAATTAAGTGCTATTTACGCTTTTACAGGATCTCGTAAAGACACAAATTTTAGTACCTATGAACAAATTTCACTAGAAGCTTTTTCTGTAGTTGACCTTCAGTATAGCTTTCCATTAGGGTTCAAGAATGCAAATGCATTTTTATCTGCAAACAATGTTTTTAATTCAGACTTTGTTGAGACTGTAGGTTACCAAACTTTAGGAAGAAATATTCGTTTTGGCGTTCAGTTCCAATTATAACAGCCAATAAAAAAAGGATATCCATTAGATATCCTTTTTAATTCATATTAGAACTTTTTTTATTCTATTATAAGGTCAATATTTTTATCTAAAATCATCCTTTCTTTTAAAGGGCTGTGTCTCTTAGAATTATCAAATTCATTTAATTGAAATTCACTCTTAAGATCATAATTAACTGCTTTGTTTGTGTTCCCAGTAATTAAAGATAATGCTTTGGCTAATAAAGGCTCTGTTGGGTTTCCAAGAATACCATAGTTGCTTAAAACTTCTCTTAATTCATAATCTGGAGTAAAACCAGTGGTATAATCAAAAAAGCCATTTGCATTTTCATTTCTTCCTACTAGGGGTTGTATACCCCATAAGTTTTTAGAATTAATACCAGACTCTTTAGTGCTGTCGTAAATGAAACTATTACTTGGAATATCTACCAAAGTAATAGAAAATTCATTTTTACCTCTAGTAGTGGTTCCAATATGTATAACTTCCATATAAGGGTCTAAGCCGTTCATAACCAATTCTGATGCCGAAGCAGAGCTCCCTGTTGCAATTACGAAAACTCTAGAAAGCCCCAAGGAATTGATTGGAGTTTGACCTGTAGAATTTGCAAAGTAGTCTTCTAATTGACTGCTGCTTAGTTGCGGTTGAATTTTGCTATTCCATCTTTGGCGTATATATAGTTTATTTGTATCTGTTCCATATATCATACTGGCTAATAACCTAGAAGTATTGACAGAACCTCCTGGATTATATCTCATATCCATCACTAGATCCGTAACTCCGGCAGATTTTAAAGAGCCAAATGCTTGGTTAAGTTGTTCGTTATAATTACTGGTAAAGCCGTTGTACATGATATATCCTGTTTTCTGACCACCTGTTTCTATAACTCTTGTTAGAAAAACTGGGTTTTCAGAAAGGTTGGCTTCTTTGGTTAGGTTGACTGACTTTCCGTTGGGGGTAATGGTATTATTCTCAATAGAAGCCATATTTAGGGTATAAGAATCATTAGAACCAAATAGTAATTCTTGATAATTTTCTAAATTTAAAGTTTTACCATCTACCCCTGTAAATATTTCTCCTCTTGAAATATCTACAGTGGCTGCGTTAGACCCTGGCACTATATATCTCACATAACCGTAAACATTTTCAGTTCCAGAGAATAAACTCAAGCCAAATTCTAGACCATTACTTTTAGAGATACCTTGGAATGATTGCACTAATTCTTTGTAGTCTGCTTTTAAAAAACTGAATCTATCTTCAGAGAAAAGCAGTTTATCCTTATAAAAAGCATCTGGTTCCCCCTGGGCTTGTAAATAGGCACTATATAATTTTTTTGTTGCAAATCTATTATCTGCAAGATCTGCTACATCTGCCTGCCAGAAATACCACAAATTCATAGCTTTCCACATAAAATCATGAGCGGTAACGTCTTTAGATACTGGTGTGGGTTCTACTGGAATTACTGGTGTTGGTGCGTCGTCCTTAGCGCAGCTAAGGAACAAAGTTAAAAACAACAGACTCCACAAGCTTATTTTTAAAGCAGCTGAAATAGCTTTTATATTCATAGGGATTATATTTATTCTTTAAATTTACGCACAAGTAAATAAATATAAAACTTTTTTGTAACAAAAGAAATATACGCTCGTTATTAAGACAAGCACCTTATTAGAATGAACGAATCTTTCTTTATGTCTTTTATTACGCCTTTGCAGGATTCTCTATTCCGCTTGGCAAAAAGATTATTGGTCTCTCATGAAGAGGCACAAGACGCTGTTGGAGAGGTGACACTTAAGCTTTGGGACAAAAGGTCTCAGATGGGTGAAATAAAAAACTTGGAAGCCTATGCCATGACTATGACCAAACACTTTTGTTTGGATAGATTAAAATCTAAGCAAGGCAATGAGCTGAGATTGGTTCATGTCAACTATGAAAAAGTCACTGACAGTTTAGCAGATGAAATAGACAATAGAGACAGTCTATTTTGGTTAGGAAAGGCCATTGAAATGCTTCCAGAAACTCAGAAGCTGGTGGTTCAACTAAGAGATGTGGAAGGAATGGAATATGAGCAAATTGAGAAAATACTAGAAATGAAGTCTACTGCTGTGCGGGTGGCACTTTCTAGGGCAAGAAAAACATTAAGAGAGATATTATTAAAAAATCATGCCTATGGACTTACAAAAAATTGAATTATTAATTGAGAAATACTTGGAAGCTCAGACTAGCCTTGAAGAGGAGAAGCTATTAAAATCATTCTTTTCTAAGCCAAATATTCCAAGCCACTTGCTGGTTTACAGGGACATGTTTACCTTTTTCACTACTGAGGAATTGCTGGACTACCAAGCTTCCAGCCCCTCTGTTACTAAAAAAGTTAAGAAAGCTAAGATAAATTGGACCCATGCCGCTGCAGTTGCGGTACTTATGGTAAGTACCTTTTTCCCTGCCAGGCAATACTACCAAGAGCAACAGGCTAAAATTGCCTATAAAGAAACCCTTAAGGCCTTTGCCATATTGGCAAATAATTACCAAAAGGCCACTGCTTCAGTAGGCTATTTAAATGAATTTGAAATCGCAAAAAATAAGATTTACACTACTAAAAAACCCTAGAAAAATGAAAAAAATAATAATTACAGCCGCATTTTTAATCACTACTAGTTTAGGCTTTAGCCAATCGGTATTTGATAAATATGAAAGTAGAACCTCCGTGAGCGCCATGGTGATTAATAAAAGTATGTTTTCTTTATTAGCAAAGTTTGACGTGGTAGCAGAAGATAAAGAAACGCAAGACTTTATAGATATTGCCAAAAGCATTAAAAGTTTAAAAGTATTTACTACCACTGATAAAATGGTAGCAAAAGACATGACTTATGATGTAAATCAATACTTAAAATCTTCTGAACTTTCTGAGCTTATGAGGTTTTCAGATCAGAAAACACAAATTAAATTCTATGTAAAAGAGGGCAGAGATGACTCTCATGTAGAAGAACTACTTATGTTTGTGACTGGTATTTCTGAAATGGAAAACATAGACATTAATGGAAAAAAAATAGAGACTGTATTACTTTCTCTAACGGGTGATATTGATTTAAATAAGATTAATGCACTTATTACCAAAATGAATCTTCCAAAAGAATTAAATAAAGTAAACCAGAAAAAACAAGTCAAATGACAGATATTATTTCGTTAAAAACTACATTTATTAAATGTCTAGGACTTTTAGGTTTATTGATTTTAGGTGTTTCATGTTCTTCTGCGCCCAGCCTACAATCTTATTTTGTAGAAAAATCTGAAGACGCTCATTTTATTAGTGTTACAGTTCCAGCTTCTGTGTTAAATATTGCAGTAGATTCTTTAGAACTAGACCAAAAGGATGCGCTGGCTACTTTGAGTAAATTAAATGTATTACTTTTTAAAAATAACATAGACAATACAGCCCTTTTAGATAAGGAAACCCAAATGGTTCAGAGTATTTTGTCTAAGAGTCAATACACAGAGCTCATGAAACTAAAAGCAGCTGACTACCAAGGGTCTTTATCTTATTTAGGTACTGAAGACGCCATTGATGAAATGGTCATTTACGCCAAAGGCAGCAAGGAAGGATTTGTGCTTGTTAGAATTATGGGTAAAGGAATGAATCCAAAACATATAAAACCTTTTGTAGCAGCTTTACAACGCTCTAATTCAAAACCAGAAGATTTTAAATCTTTGTTGTCTAATTTAGGATTGTAAAAGACTGATTTTGAAAAAGAAGTATTTTAATTGAGTCCAAGACACTATATTCCCGTATAGTTGCTTGGACTTATTGCTTTTAGTTCTTTCTTAATGGCGTTAGAAACCTCTAAAGTGTCTATAAAACTAGCCATGCTCTTCTGGTCTATATGGCTATTGGTTCTTGTAAGACCTTTTAATGCTTCATAAGGATTTGGATAACCTTCTCTTCTAAGAATAGTCTGAATGGCTTCTGCCACCACAGCCCAATTATTGTCTAAGTCTGCCGCAATTTTATCTGTGTTAATAAGCAGTTTTTCTAATCCTTTTTGGGTAGCGTTTATTGCAATCATAGTATGCGCTAATGGCACTCCAATATTTCTGAGTACTGTGCTGTCCGTGAGGTCTCTTTGTAGTCTAGAAACTGGAAGTTTGGCTGCTAGGTGTTCAAAAAGAGCATTGGCAATTCCAAGGTTTCCCTCTGAATTTTCAAAATCTATAGGGTTTACTTTGTGAGGCATGGCAGAAGATCCTACCTCTCCAGCTTTAATTTTTTGTTTAAAATAGTCCATAGACACATAGGTCCAGAAATCTCTATCTAGGTCTATTATAATAGTGTTTAGACGTTTTAAGCAGTCAAAAATAGCTGCCATAGCGTCATAATGCTCTATCTGAGTGGTTGGAAAAGAGTGGGTAAGCCCCAGTGTCTGTTCTACAAATTGACTTCCAAAGATTTTCCAATTTATATTGGGATAAGCTACATGATGTGCGTTATAATTACCAGTAGCACCTCCAAATTTAGCTGCATGTGACAAGCCTTTTAATGTGGCTAGTTGCAGTTTTAAGCGCACTACAAATACTTCTATTTCTTTTCCTAACCTTGTAGGTGACGCTGGCTGACCGTGGGTTCTGGCCAGGAGTGGAATTTCTTTCCAATCATTACTCAAGTCACTTAACTTTAAAATAAGGGCTTCTAAACTTGGGATATAAACCTCTTCAATGGCTTCTTTTAAAGAAAGTGGTATGGCGGTGTTGTTAATGTCTTGAGAGGTAAGCCCAAAGTGAATAAATTCCTTATGAGCTTGAAGACCTAGGAGGTCAAACTTTTCTTTTATAAAATACTCTACAGCCTTTACATCATGATTGGTAACGGCTTCAATTTTTTTAATTGCCAGTGCGTCATCATCTGTGAAAGATTGGTAAATTTTTTTAAGAAGGGGGTAAAGGCTTTTGTCAAAGTTTTGAAGCTGTGGCAAAGGACATTCACAAAGGGCTATAAAATATTCAATTTCTACTAGCAGCCTGTATTTAATAAGGGCTGCCTCTGAAAAGTAGGGGGAAAGATTTGCTACTTTATTTTTGTAACGTCCGTCTATAGGAGAAATGGCGTGTAATGCGTCTAAAGCCATAATCATTTTATTAAGGGGCAAAGATAGGCATTCGTTTTTATTCTCTCTACTCAGACAGTAAGCTCTTTCTTATTTTTTTTAAGAATCTACTGAGCTATTTCTAAAAGAACCACTCCATATGGAGAATCTATATTGACCTGCTGGTTTCTTACTGTGGCTTTTATACCAGAATAAGCATCTCTTACAAGGGTTCCCTCTCTAAATATATCACCCACTAGAATTTGTTTTGAACCAAGCTCAGCATCTAATACCACTACCACAGCGTCTGTAATATTTTTTTCATTGTACTGCCTAGAAAATATATAGGGCGTCATTAATAGCACTTGATGTTTACCAGCACCTACTGCTATGTGATCTCTTTTAAAACTTCCTAATTTTTGCCAATGAGCCAGTAAATCTTTTGTTTCTGGTTGCTTTAAGTCTTCCCAATTCATAAAGCTTCTAAGGGTAGCATCTCCCTGAGTACCTGCAATGTTTAAGTTTCTATTAGATTCATCTCCGTAATAGACCTGTGAACCCCCGGGGGTTAAAAACAATATATTGGCAGCCCTATAGCCTTTTTTTCTTTCTTTGTCATAAGGTTGTCCGTCATCGTGTGAGGTTAAATAGTTTAGTACGCTCTTACCTTTAAAAGGTCCTTGTAAGAGACTGTCATATTTTTTAAAAGTCTCTGCATATGGTTTGTCTGCATCATATTTTAACTCAAAATTTATAAGACTGTGAAAGCCATGGGCGTAATAATCTACTTTTTTGTCACCAAAATCATAGTTACGCCCCCCAGAAATTCCGTAGTTGTATACCTCCCCCACCATATAAAAAGGATTTTGGTCCAGAACTAATTGTGGGTGTGCTATTTTCCAGGCAGAAAATGCAAAAGACGCCTCTGTGTAAAGCATGTCCCAAGCACCTTCAGAGGCGTGTTTTACAGTGTCTACTCTAAAGCCATCAATTCCAAAATCTTGTACGTAATCTGTGAGCCATTTTACAATATAAGCTTCAGGTGTTCTAGGGTAGCCAGTCCGTGCAAAAAAGGTATTTAATGAGGCTCTTTCTTCTTTAAGCCTTCCTTCTTTAGTCCATTTTTCTAATAAAAAGTTAGGAATATTCACTTCAATATCACTTTCTGTCAGAATGTCTGGTAAGTTATTCACCAAAGTACAAGCGGTAGTGTGTTTATAGGAGTCGTAGGTACAGGTAGGCTCAGTTCTCACCCAATTAACTGGCCACACAGGGTCTACATCTGTGACTGGACCTGTATGGTTTAACACTACATCCATAACAATTCTAATACCTTTATTATGAGCGGCATTAACCAACTTTTTAAATGCCGCTTCAGTTCCAAAATTTGGCTCAATAGCGGTCCAATCTTTGGTCCAATACCCGTGAAACCCATACGTATTACCTGTTCCTTCATTTGTGGCACCATGAATTTGCTCTACAATAGGAGAGAACCATAGGGCATTTATTCCTAGAGATGTAAAATAGCCTTCTTCAATTTTTTGAATTATACCAGCAAAATCTCCCCCTTTAAAACCTCTTAAAACAGCGGTTTCTTTATCTCTGTTAAAATTTAGGTCGTTTGTGGTGTCTCCGTTATTAAAGCGATCAGTAAGTAAAAAATAGAGATTGGCATTTTCCCAAACAAAGGGTGCTTTTTCTGGGGCTATAGCCTGAATAGTCTTAGAGGAATAAGCATCTTTACAAGATTGAAAATTAACTCCTGTTATAAGAACCAATAAAAGAGGATAAAGGGGCTTCATTTAATTATAAATTAAGTAGGTAAGGTACTAAAAACCACTTTATCTATTTCTATTTAGCACTTTGTATTCTTCATAGCAACCGCTTATAGCGTCTAGAATTTGAAGGTCATTAGCTGTTTTAATAAATGATTTAGAATAATTACAATTGTTCAAAATATCTTGGATGTCTACTTCTTCAATTTGCAATAGGGCCATAAGGGTTTCTCTGTCAAACTTAGAAGCTAAAAGATCCTTAATATTGTTATCTTCTTTCATTTGCCTGAGCTTTCTCATTTGTGTAGGTTTTTTACCAAAAAGATTTCTCAATAAGTCTGCAGGATTTAAAATGGCTCCTAGCACTTTAGAAACAGAAGAGGGTCTTTTGTTACCAGCTTCATAACTTACATTAAGTCCAGAAATACTGTATTGGAAAGCCGTGTTAACTGGTAATTTTTTAATATCTATTTCTAAATATCCTGTTAGTTGGTATGGTTTAAGTACTACCTCCTCTAAAGCATATGCCAACTCTGTAAGTCCAATTTTAGTGTCTTTGAATGTAAACATATCATTGGTAACTCTAATTTTAATAGTTTTAAAACCTAAATAAGACAAAAGTAGGGTGTCATTGGCTTTGGCAGCAATAGTAAATAAACCCTCATTATTTGTGATGGCTCCTTTAATCTGAGATAAATTTATGATGTGAACGCTTTCTAGGACTATTTTTGTTTGTGCATTAATAATGGTAGCAGTAATCTCATCTTTTTGTGCATATATAGTAGTATATAATAATAGAAAAATACCCGTTAAAATAAGGTGTAAAGAGTTATTGGATGGTCTTTTCATAGCATAATCTTATGCTAAAGATATGACTGAAAACAAAAAAAAGACGCTTTGGCGTCTTTTTTTTTTAAACTAAAACACAAGGATTACATAAATCCGTTTCTTCTTTTACTTTTTTTCTTGTCACCAAATGGAGATGCACCAAATGACTTAGCAGAGTCTCTTCCGCTTCTACCTTTAGACTCAGACCTATCTCCTCTGTCTGACCTAGCGCCTGCGCCTCCAGATCCTCCTTTAGAAAAACCTTTGTCTTTTCCTTTATAGCCTCCGCCACTTCCAGATCCACCACGGTCACTTCTACCTTTAAAACCACCACCTCTATGACCTCCATTGCCGCCAATTGGGTTTTTAGAAACTTCTACGTTCACAAAACGTCCGTCTACCTTAAGATCTTTAAAAGTTTCTAAAATAGCTTCCTGAACATTGGGCTCTGAGTTAAAAAAAGAGAAACTTTCTTTAACATCTACTTTAAATACATCATCTTTTCCAAGATTTACAGTATCTCTTAAGAAGTCTTTTAGTGACATCCAGTCATAACCATCTTTCTCTCCAATATTAATAAAATATCTTACAGAACCGTCTCCAGAGTAGTTTCTTCCACCGCTGTTTTCATCTCCATGGTCACTTCTTTCTCCTCTTTCACTTCTTTCTCTAGATTCTCTTTTATCACCAGAGTTTAAATCTCTAGCTTTATTGTAGTAATTAAAGAAACGTCCAAACTCAACAGAAACAATTTTCTGTACTAGAGTTTCTTTGTCAATACCATCTAAAACTTTGTTAATAGCAGGCAAATAAGCTTCTACATCTGCATTGATCTCAGTATCCTTTATTTTGTTTACCAAGTGGTATAATTGAATTTCACAGATTTCCATTCCAGTTGGAATATTTTTTGCTATGAATTTCTGTTGAATTTTGTTCTCAATGGCTTTAATTTTACGCATTTCAGATCGCGTAATAATCACCATAGAGGTTCCAGATTTTCCAGCTCTACCTGTTCTACCAGAACGGTGGTTGTAAATTTCTATCTCGTCAGGTAGCTGGTAGTTTATAACATGTGTAATGTCATCTACATCTATCCCCCTTGCAGCAACATCTGTAGCCACCAACATTTGAATTTGTTTTTTTCTAAATGAGTTCATCACCAAATCTCTTTGGTTCTGGCTTAAGTCTCCGTGAAGCGCTCCAGCATTATAACCATCTTCAATTAAACTTTCTGCCACTTTTTGAGTATCTCTTTTGGTTCTACAAAAAATCACAGAGAAAATGTCAGGGTGGGTGTCTGCTAGTCTTTTAAGGACAGGGTAACGGTCTCTTCCTCCTGCCACATAATATTCATGTTGAATGGTAGAAGAACCAGAATTTTTAGTTCCCACGGTAATTTCTTGCGGGCTATTCATAAACTTCTTAGCAATAATAGATACCTCTTGAGGCATGGTGGCAGAGAACAACCAAGTAGCCTTTTCCTTTGGTGTATTAGATAAAATGTCTTGAATGTCTTCAAAGAATCCCATATTCAACATTTCATCAGCCTCATCTAAAATACAGTAATCAATCTTGGTAATATCTACCATTCTGCGATTAATCATGTCTTTCATTCTTCCAGGAGTAGCCACAATAATTTGAGCGCCTCTTTGTATTTGTCTCGCTTGGTCTTGAATGCTAGCGCCTCCATATATGGCTACTACATTAACTCCTCTTTCATATTTGGCGTAGGCTTGAATTTCATTTGTAATTTGCATACAAAGCTCTCTGGTAGGAGACAAAATAAGACCTTGCGTAGTTTTGCTGTTAGCGTCAATTCTCTGAATTAAAGGAAAGCCAAAAGCGGCTGTTTTTCCAGTTCCAGTTTGTGCAAGTGCCACTAAATCTGTGTGGTCAGCTAATAAAATTGGGATTGCTTTTTCTTGTACTTCAGATGGTTTTTCAAAACCAAGATCTGTAATGGCTTTGAGTAAAGACTCTTTTAGCCCTAATGATTCAAATGCAGTCATTTTTAGGTATTTAATCGCAAAATATGTCTGTTGCATAGAGCGATTAACTTTTTACTAACCCTTACTCAGCGCAACACATGCTATACTAGCGGCGTTATTTATTTTGCAAAAATACTATAAATTAATGATTTTAAGGATGTTTAAGTCAATTTTATTATTAATAGAAATTCATTAGTTTTATTGGCCTCCCGGCCGATACTATCTTTCTGAGTGTTTAAATATTTGTTTTCAAAAACTCAATGAGTGCATTTATAGCCTTACCTCTGTGTCCAATTTTATGTTTTGTAATCAAAGGCAGTTGTGCAAAAGACGTTTTGTATCCTTCTGGCACAAACACTGGATCATATCCAAAACCATTGGTACCTGCTATTTTTTTTGCAATGTATCCTTTCACTACACCTTCAAAATAATGAGTATTAGAGTCTATTTTTAGAACTATAACAGTTTTAAAATAAGCACTTCTGTCTTCTTTTTGCTCTAGTGCGGTTAACAGCTTGTTTATATTGTCCAATATGCTAGCCTTTTCTCCCGCATACCTAGCAGAGAAGACTCCTGGCGCACCCCCTAAGGCAGAAACAAATAGTCCAGTGTCATCGCTAAAGCAGTTTTTATTGAATTCTCGGTGTATGGTGTTTGCTTTTATGGCTGCATTTTCCTCCAGACTTTCAAAGGGCTCTGGAATATTTTTGTTGTAGTTTAAATCTGAAAGAGACAGCAAATGAATGTGCTGGGGCATTTGACTTTTAATTTCGTTAAACTTATTTATATTGTGAGTAGCAAAAATTAAATTCATCATTTTTTTTGTAAATATATGTATTTGAAAAAAAGATAATTTGACGGATGTGTAAATAGCAATAAATGAATCTTATTATTTTTAGATTGTTCTTTTTTTTATTTATTAATAATAATTTGTCAAAAATGCAAGCTTGTGTATAATATCTTTAAAAATAACTAGCATTAAATAGAGCTACGCTTAGATTTATAATTAATTTTAGGGCTTTAAATTTATTTGTAAAATGGCGAGTAAGAAATATGTTTTTGATTTTGATAGTACCCTAACAAGCGTTGAAGCTTTAGATGTCTTAGCAGAAATCACATTGGCTGATAAACCAGAAAAAGATGCTGTAGTATCTAAAATTCAGCAGATTACAAATTTGGGGATTGATGGAGATATTTCTTTTACAGAATCACTTGAAAGAAGATTGGCCCTCATTCACGCTAATAAAAATGACTTACAGACACTAGTCACAGCGTTACAAGAAAAAGTGTCAGCCTCAATTGTTAGAAATAAAGAGTTTTTTGAAAAGTATTCTGATGATATATATGTAATTTCTTGCGGTTTTAAGGAGTTTATTGAGCCCATTGTAGCAAATTATAATATTCCTGCACACAAGGTTTTTGCCAACACTTTCACCTATGACTCAGCGGGAAATATTACAGGTTTTGACAAGTCTAATGTTTTATCTTCTCACAATGGGAAAATTGCCTGTTTAAAAGGAATGAATTTAGAAGGAGAGGTTCAAGTTATTGGAGACGGCTATAGTGATTATGTCATGAGAGAAGCTGGAATTGCAGATAAGTTTTTTGCTTATACAGAGAACGTTTCTAGAGACAAAGCTACTGCCCACGCAGATCACATAACTCCTAATTTAGACGAGTTTTTATATCTTAATGACCTACCAAGGAATATATCCTATCCAAAAAATAGGATTAAAGTGCTTTTACTTGAAAATGTACACCCAGAAGCATTTAATAAGTTATCTAAGGATGGTTTTACAGTAGAAACCGTTAAAACAAGCCTTACAGAAGAGGCTCTAATCAATAAAATAAAAGGGGTGCATGTTTTAGGGATTAGGTCCAAGACACAAATCACTGAAAAAGTTTTAGCCGCCGCAGATAAATTAATGACTATTGGAGCTTTTTGTATAGGCACTACTCAAATAGATTTAGACGCTTGTAAAAACAAGGGAGTAGCTGTTTTTAACGCTCCTTACAGCAATACAAGATCTGTAGTTGAATTGGCTATTGGAGAGATTATTATGCTAATGAGAAGTGTATTTCCAAGAAGCACAGAAATTCACAATGGCCAATGGAATAAAACAGCTGCAAATTCTAGAGAGGTAAGAGGCAAAAACCTTGGAATTGTAGGCTACGGAAATATTGGCAAACAGTTATCTGTCTTAGCTGAGGCTATGGGTATGCATGTCTTCTTTTTTGATGTCAACGAGCAACTTTCCATTGGAAATGCTACCAGATGTGATAGTTTAGAATCTCTTTTGGCTTTGTCAGATGTAGTGAGTTTACATATAGATGACAATAAAGCAAATAAGGACTTCTTTAATGCTAAATGTTTTGCAACTATGAAGCCTGGTTCTTTTTTAGTCAACCTTTCAAGAGGCTTTGTAGTGAATATAAAAGCCCTTGTTGAAGCCCTTAATTCTGGACATTTAGCAGGTGCTGCTGTAGATGTTTACCCTGAAGAGCCCATTAGTAACGGCCCTTTTGTCACTGCGCTTCAAGGAATGGAAAATGTCATATTAACCCCACACATTGGTGGAAGTACAGAGGAGGCTCAAAAAGATATAGCGCAGTTTGTTCCTAATAAAATTATGGAGTACATAAACTCAGGCAATACTGTAGATGCGGTCAACTTCCCCCACATTAGGTTACCAAAACAGCATAATGCACACAGATTCTTACACATTCATAAGAATGTTCCGGGTGTAATGGCTAAAATTAATGAGGTATTGGCTTCTTATGAAATGAATATTTCTGGGCAATTTTTATCCACAGACGCCTCAGTAGGTTATGTAATTTCTGACCTAGACAAGGACTACAACAAAGAAGTAATTAAGGCTTTAAAAAACATTCCTCACACTATTAAATTTAGAGTACTGTACTAGTATTTTGGTTTTTTGTATTCGTGTTTCTCTATTAAATGTAGCCATTTTATTGGTGGTGATATGGCTCATTTTTTAAAATACTAAAACCTCTATAAAGTTGTTCTACTATGAAAAGTCTTATTATTTGATGAGAAAAAGTCATTTTAGACAGACTAATTTTACCTTTAGCTTGCGCGTATACTGCCTCACTGAAACCATAGGGGCCTCCTATTACAAAAACTAATTGCTTGCAGCCACTGAGCATATGTTTTTGGAGGTAATCTGAAAAAGCAAGCGAATTAAAAGTTTGACCTTTCTCATCTAGTAAAATGAGTATGTCTGTGGGTAATAATTTTTTTAGAATGAGCTGTCCTTCCTTTTCTTTTTGTAGAGTTTCGCTTAAACTTTTAGTGTTTTTAAGATCTGGAATAATAATAATTTCAAAGCTTATGTAGTGTTTGAGTCTAGATTCATATACATGTATGAGACTTTGAAGTTCTTTTAGATCTGTTTTTCCTACCGCAATAAGTTTTATAGTCATTTTATAAGGATAAAGCTACAAAGGTATTTGTTTTTATTAATTTAGCACAAGTACTTAAGTCTATGTTTTATTAACTGAATATATGTCTAAAGAAATTGAATCTAAAATTTTAAAAATCCCTGTTTTGAGAAGCCTAGTTGTTTTTCTTAAAAAAATTCTTTTGCCAGGTTTTAAGGGACTTTCTGTATATGATTTAATAGAAATGTATTTTATGGGGGTTGTGAAAGGGGCACTATCTACTAGGGCTAGTGCTATTGCTTTTTCTTTATTTATGGCCTTATTTCCATTGCTCATTTTTATACTTACTTTAGTTCCTTACATCATTCCTTATGTTCACATTGGAGATAGAGATTTTGAACAGCAAATTTTTTATTTTATGGAGTCTTTTTTGCCGCAGGCAACGGGAGATTACTTTGCAGAAATATTTAATCAGATTAAACAGCAGAAGCAAACCGGATTGCTTTCTACTTCATTTTTGATTTCAATTTTACTGATGGCCAATGGTGTGAACGCTATTTTTGCTGGCTTTGAGAACTCCTATCACACCCAATTAAATAGAAATTTTTTTAAGCAGTATTTTTTTGCACTTTGGGTTGGCTTACTTCTCTCATTTCTTTTTATTTTAGGAGCTATAGGCTTTGTTTATTTTGAGTTTTATATTCTAGATTATATGGTAGATTTCACTAAAAATAACAGATATGCCTCTATTTTAGAACAAGATTTACAAATTGTGAGTTGGAGTAAGACTGCATTTTTTGCTAGCTTATTTTATTTAATTACTACAACACTATATTATTTTGGGACAGCAGAAACTAAAAAAATCAGGTTTTTCTCAATTGGGGCTCTTATGACCACATTATTGTTTTTATTGACTTCTTATTTCTTTGGTCTTTATATAGATAATTTTTCTACATATAACCAGCTCTATGGGGCCTTAGGTGGTTTGCTAATTTTAATGGTTTATATATGGCTTAACGCCAATATATTGCTTTTGGGTTTTGAATTAAATATGAGTCTGTTTTCTTTAAAAAAATCAGTTTCAAAATCATTTTTTAAAATTTAATGGGCTTGTTTGTAGAGGTTGTCTTGCCGTTGCCCGTAAAACAATTTTTTACTTATAGTGTTACTGAGCAAGAAGCTGCTTTTTTAATTCCCGGTATGAGGTTGGCGGTTCCTTTTGGAAAATCGAAGGTCTACACTGCATTGGTATATAGCATACACAAAAATCCTCCTCAAACTTACCAAGCAAAACCTATTTTATCTATTCTTGACGCTGCTCCTATAGTTACACATGAACAAATAAAGCATTGGGAATGGATTTCCCAATACTATATGTGTAGTTTAGGGGAAGTATTTAAATCTGCTATTCCATCTGCATTTTTATTGGAGGGAGAAACCCATATAAGTAGGAATAAAGACAGGTCCATTAAAAATCTTTCTGTGGAAATTTCAGATTCAGAGTATATTGTTTTAGAGGCTTTAGAGGCCCAAGATGTTTTGAGTATTCAAACTATTAATAATCTAATTGATCGCTCAAAAGTCTTTACTGTAATAGAGTCTTTAATTAGACATCAATTGGTAAAGGTAGAGGAAAAGCTTACCGCTAAATATGTTCCTAAATTTAGAAATGAATACATGCTTTCAAATGCTTTCACAAGTCCTAAGGCTATTTTAGAGACTTTGGCTTTTTTGAAAAAAGCACCCAAGCAATTGGCTCTCTATGACTGGTTTTTAAGTCAGGCCACCTTAAAAGATATTCCTATAACTGCTTCATTATTAAAAAGAGAAGCGCAAGGAATATCGGCCTTAAAGGCCTTAGAAGAAAAAGGTATTGTTTTGAGACAGGCTGTTAGAATAGATAGGGTAGTGTATAATCCTAATACAAATAGAACCTCTTTAAAAGTTTTAAATGAAGACCAAGCCGCAGCTTTAAAAGCTGTTAATTTATCATTCTCAAGAGGCCAGGTTTGCCTTTTACATGGGGTTACCGCTTCTGGGAAGACAGAGGTTTATGTATCTCTTATTAAGGAGATGTTTTTGGCTCATAAACAAGTGTTATATCTCCTTCCAGAAATTGCTTTGACTACCCAACTTATTACTAGGTTACAGTCCTATTTTGGTGACCAAGTAGCTGTGTATCACTCTAAGTACAATGTGCAAGAAAGGGTAGAGGTATGGCAACAAGTCCTCAGCGGCTCAAAGAAAGCTCAGCTAATTATAGGTGCTAGGTCATCCTTGTTTTTGCCTTTTAAAAACTTAGGTTTAATTGTGGTAGATGAGGAGCATGAATCTTCTTTTAAACAATATGACCCAGCACCCAGGTACCATGCTAGAGACTCTGCTATAGTGTTGGCTAAACTGACCAATGCCTCTATAGTTTTAGGGTCTGCAACTCCTAGTTTGGAGAGTATATACAATGTTCAGACTGGTAAATATGGTTTGGCATATTTGAAGGCAAGGCATGCAAATATTCAAATGCCCGTAATTAATTTAGTAGACTTAAAGGAGCAGTATAAAAAGAAGCAGATGAAGCTTCATTTTTCAGAGCCACTGAGACTAGCTATAGAAGCTGTCCTATTGGCAAAGGAGCAAGTTATTTTATTTCAAAATAGAAGAGGGTTTGCACCAGTAGTTGAATGTTTTTCGTGCGGACATACGCCACATTGTAAATCTTGTGATGTCAGTCTAACTTTCCACGCAGGGCAAGGGGTGTTACGCTGTCACTATTGTGGTTATGAGGAGAGTAAAACGGCTCATTGCACTAGCTGTGGGAGTCTTGAAATAGACACCAAAGGCTTTGGGACAGAGCAGGTGGTAGCTTCCTTAGGCATTTTATTCCCAATGGCTAAAGTTGGTAGAATGGATTTAGATACAACAAGGTCTAAAGATGGGTATCAAAAGATTATTGATAGTTTTGAATCTCATGAAATAGATATTTTAGTAGGCACACAGATGCTCAGTAAGGGATTGGACTTTAGAAATGTGTCTTTGGTGGGGGTAATGTCTGCAGACGCATTATTGAATTTCCCTGATTTTAGAGCCCATGAAAAGACTTTTCAATTATTAACACAAGTGGCAGGACGCGCGGGGAGAACTGCCAAACAGGGAAATGTACTCATTCAAACTTTTAACCCACATCATGAAATATTACAACAAGTTGCTTTACATGATTATGAGGGGATGAGTAAAGAACAATTATACCAACGTGAAATTTACAGATACCCCCCTTTTAATAAGATTGTAAAAATTACATTAAAACATCAGGATTACAACAAAGTAAATGAAGCGGCAGAGTGGTATGCAACCGGTTTAAAAAATATTTTTAATACAGGAGTTTTAGGACCTGAGTTTCCAGCTGTTGCTAGAATTAGAAAGTTGTACTTAAAGCATATTCTACTTAAAATCCCGCCTCATATTAAAGTGAAAGCTGCTAAAACCAGCTTGCTGCGCTTAGGGGTGTCATTTGATGCTATTGGTCAATTTAAAGGGGTTAGATTAATTTTTTCTGTAGACCCTTTGTAGCTTAAATAAATTTTAGCGCCTCTGTGAGGCTCTTCTTTTTAGCTCTACTTACTGGAAAAACTCTATCACTAATAAATACTTCTTTACTGTTATAGCGATCTATTCTTTCAATATTAATTAAAAAAGATTTGTGAATTCTTATAAAAGTTTCTTTTGGAAGTTGATCATGAAAAGCTTTTAACGAGGAAAGGATTAGAATATTACTGTCTAGTGTTACCAGTAGTATATAATCACCTTTGGCTTCTACCCATTTAATTTCATTGATATTCACTCTTTTTTTATTAAGCTTAGATTTGATAAAAATTTGATTTTCAGTATCGTCATTTTGATGTATCTGCTCGTATTTTAACATGGCTCTTTTCACGGCTAAGTCAAAACGAGTGAGCAATATTGGCTTTGGTAAAAAATCTGTGACATCGTATTCAAAAGCTTTTATTGCGTATTCTGTTTTACCAGCAACAACAATTACTTGAGGCTTGTAATTAAGAGTTTCTAATAGTTCAAATCCTGAAATTAAAGGTAGTTCTATATCTAAAAAAATAAGATCTATCATTCTATTGTCAATCCCATTTTTAGCTTCTATGGCATTTCTAAAACTTGTAACTAGCACTAAATCTGGATGACTATTCACAATTTTCTCTAAGAATATTCTCTGAATTGCTGAATCTTCTACAATAACACATTTTAGTTTTAACATGGTATGGGAGTCTTAAATTTGTTGTATTAAATATATTGAACCTTAAGCGCTCTTAAAAATTTATGATGTAAAAGGACTTAATGTTGTTGTGAAGGCATATTATTTTGTTGTATCAAGATATAGATTGATAGATTTTTTGTATTTAAAATCATTATATACATATCTGGCTTGTATTTTTTTGAAAATAGAGAAAATATGCTTAGTTTTGCACACTTAAAATTTATATCATATGAATCATTACGAAACTGTTTTCATTCTAAATCCCGTTCTGTCTGAATCTCAGATAGAGGAAACAGTTAAGAAATTTGAGGATTTCTTAATTAGTAAAGGCGC